>JAFQOR010000008.1 GCA_017403125.1 Alistipes sp.
CCCCCCCCAACTCTCTATCTTCACTTACCGCTCAACTACTCAATGATGCCGAGCTCTCGATTTGTCTCACGAATAATCTCCAACGTAGCCTCGTCCTCGACAAATATCGAGTTCAAGCCCTGCTGCTCCTGCGCCGGGTCGCCCGTATAGTCGTCGCCCTTTGCCCAATACTCGTGGCCTTCGACATGCGTTACGGCATAGCCACCCCAACTCCAAAAGTTGCATCCGGCGAGCTTGCCGCCACTCTTATACGCCTCCTCAACAAGGTCGAACACAAAGCGATAGTAGGCATCGCGACATGTGGTAGTAGCACTCTTACGGAAGTCCAAATCGTCGCGCGGCATGCCAAACTCCTCGACAACCAAAGGCTTGCCAATCTTCTCTGCCAGAACAACATGCATATCGATATACTCTGCCGTATTTTCGCACGCCACATCCAACTTCTCGCGCATGTTATCGCCATTTATCCACTTCCAATTGTAGGGCCACACATGGCAGTTGATATACGACACCTCGTCGATGGCGTGTATCTTCTCGCACAGCTCCATATCCCACTCGCAACCGTAGTAGCCCTCCGAGCCTGTCGATATCATGTGATTTGGGTCAAGCGAGCGTATAAGGCGTGCCGAGGTGGCAATCCAATCGGCAAAGGCAGCCTTGTTATCCTGCTCCTTGCTGCTAAACGCACGCGGCTCGTTGCATATCTGCCATGAAAAGATTGCAGGGTCATCGACATACTTCACACCCGTATAGCGATTCGTGCGGGTCACGATGAACTCCACGTGGTCATAGAAGAGCTGCTTGGCACGCTCGTTATTCACGAACTCGCCGGCAAAGGTGTTGTACGAGAACCAGCCATCGACACGCGGAACAAGCACCGGCGTATCGTTTGCCCACGCCACATACTGCGTATAGCCACCACTCCACTCCCAAGCGTTATTGAAGTAGAGCACGGCGGTCATTTCGCGACGTCCGAGCTCCATCATAAGGTAGTCTAAACCCGCCAAAATATCGTCGTTATACTCCCCCGGCAGAGGCTGCAAATTAGGCTCAATCTTGCCCAACAAACCATTCTCGCCCTCGCCACCAATGAGTATGCGCAGGTTCTCGATACCCTGCTCCTTCATAAAGTCAAGCTCGCGCGTAAGACGCTCTCTATTACCGCCTTCGCCCGTAGAACCAAGAATGGCTCCATACCAAAAGTTGGTACCCACGAAGTAGTATGGCCTACCATCACGGATAAACTGACCATCCTCCACGCGGATTATCTTCTCGTTGCTGCAAGAGTGTGGCTCTGCGCCCGAACAAAGCGGCGCCTCAACAGCACCAAGAAACAGCGCTAACGCCACAATTCCAAAAAATTTCTTCATACCTAACAGTTTATTGGTCATATAAAGTTTGCCCACAAAGATAGTAAACAATTCATAATGCGCAATTCGTAGCTGCGAATAATTTTAGTCGTCCCCATCTTTTTTCGAAAATGATAAAAAAACTCGCTCGGAGAGTTTGTATTTTACGGGTAGATTGTGTACTTTTGTATGGCGAAACTGCACAGTGTGTTGCACGCCCTGCGGGCTGCGACATACGATGCAGTGTATCACTATTTTAGAGCAATAAATACGGTTTCAAAACAAGCATCATAATGAGACGCATCATTCTTTCGGGCGGTGGTACCGGAGGACACATATATCCGGCAGTTGCCGTGGCCGAGGCCCTACGTCGCAAATGGGGTAACGACGTCGAGATACTCTTCGTGGGTGCCGAAGGCAAGATGGAGATGGAGAAGGTCCCCGCCTTGGGCTATCGCATCGAGGGTCTTCCCGTAGCGGGATTGCAGCGTAAGTTCTCGTTCAAGAACTTTGCGCTACCCTTCAAGATTGCGTCGAGCATACGTCGCGCCAAGCGCATTATACGCGAGTTCGATGCCGACATCGTTGTTGGCTTTGGAGGCTATGCCTCGGCACCGGTACTCTGGGCAGCACAGAGGCTCGGCATACCGACAATCATACAGGAGCAGAACTCCTATGCCGGACTTACGAACAAGGTCTTGGCAAAGCGCGCCAAGCGTATATGCGTTGCCTACGACGGCATGGAGCGCTTCTTCAAACATAAGGAGCGCATAGTGATGACCGGAAATCCGTTGCGCGGTCGCTTTGGCGCCAACGACGAGAACAGGGCAGAGGCGCTGAAATATTATGGACTCAAAGATGAGATGCCCACGATTTTGGTTGTGGGGGGCTCGCTCGGCACACGCACGCTGAACGAGATGATGAAAAAGTGGATAGTGACCCTCGACGGCAAGGCTCCGGTGCAGGTTATTTGGCAGACAGGCAAGTACTACGAGAAGGAGATGCAGGCGTTCCTCGCGGAGCACCCTACCGAGAATATATGGCAGGGGGCGTTTATCGACCGCATGGACTACGCCTACGCCGCAGCCGACGTCGTACTATCGCGAAGTGGAGCATGCACCGTATCGGAGTTGTGTCTGGTGGCAAAGCCCGTAATCTTTGTGCCCTCGCCCAATGTTGCCGAAGACCATCAGACAAAGAACGCCATGGCACTTGCGCAGAGAGGTGCCGCACAGATTATTCGCGACAGCGAGGCTGTGGAGCAGGGCATGAAGCAGGCGGTGACACTTGCACAAGATGTAGAGCTACGCGAAGAGCTGCGTCGAAACATCGCCAAGCTCGCCATAGGTGACTCGGCGGAGCGCGTAGTAGCAGAAATCGAGCGCGAGCTTTCGAAAAAAGAGTAACAGCGATGAACGCAAAGATAGAAAACATATACTTCCTCGGCATAGGCGGCATAGGCATGAGCGCCATAGCGCGCTACTTCCTGCACGAGGGCTACCGCGTAGCGGGCTACGACCGCACGGCGACACCCCTCACGCGACGCCTCGAAGAGGAGGGTGCAGCGATACACTACACTGACGATGTGGAGCTTATACCACCATCGATGCGCTCCCCCGAGAGCACATTAGTGGTATTGACACCCGCCATACCTGCCGACCACGAAGAGTGGGCGTGGCTGCGCGAGCACGGCTTCCACATCGAGAAGCGCTCGGAGATGCTCGGATACCTGTCGATGGATAAGCTCGGCATGGCAGTTGCCGGCTCCCACGGCAAGACCACAACATCGACACTCGCAGCGTGGCTGAACTATGCTGCAGCGGGTGAGGGAAGCGCCTTCCTCGGGGGCATATCGCGCAACTTCGAGTCGAACCTCGTACTCGGCAGCGGACGTCGTATGGTCCTCGAAGCCGACGAGTACGACCGCTCATTCCTACGCCTTCATCCCGACATCGCGGTGATAACATCTGCCGATGCCGACCACCTCGACATCTACGGCACGGCAGAGGCTGTGGTCGAGGCATTCGAGGAGTTTGCATCGCAGATACGCGACGGCGGAGTGCTGATATTGAAGAGTGGCGTGGAGTTGCACTTCGATACCTCGCGACGCACGCTCTATCGCTACTCGTGCGACATGGGAGGCGACTTTCGTGCCGAGAACATACGTCTCGAAGAGGGAGGATACTATCGCTACGACATCGTAATGCCCGATGCCACCATACGTGACTGCCGTCTGGGCATACTTGGCAAGGTGCATATCGAGAACTCGGTAGCGGCAGTAGCCATGTTGTGGTGTGCGGCAAAGATGGAGGGGAAGGCTCTCGACAGCGATGCCGTACGTCGAGCGCTGCAAAGCTTCGAGGGTGTGAAACGCCGCATGGAGGTCTATGTAAACACCCCTCACAACGTCTATATCGACGACTATGCCCACCACCCTGCCGAGCTACGCGCCACGTTGGAGTCGCTGCGCGGCATATTCCCCGGCAGAAGGCTCACGGCGATATTCCAGCCACACCTCTACACCCGCACACGCGACTTCCACGCAGAGTTTGCCAAGTCGTTGTCGCTTGCCGACGAGGTGATACTCGTGCCCATATATCCGGCACGCGAAGAGCCCATAGAGGGGGTTTGTTCCGAGCTTATAGGTCGCAGCATAGGCGTAGAGTGGCTGATAGCCGAGCGCGAAGAGCTGGCACAGCGTCTATCGACAATGCATACCGACATCGTGGTGAGCTTTGGCGCAGGCAACATCGACGTCGTATGTCAGGACATAGCACGTTGCATAGCCAAGAAGGCAGAGGAGGCGAGGTAGAAGCATAGACTTCAAAGAGAAAACGGCAAGGCGAACAAAAGAGAGAGATATATAGATGGCGAACAGAATAGGCAGATATTTGGGGTATGCGGCGATATGGCTTACGATATGGGTCATAGCGTCGTGGGCATATCGCAGCCTTGCGAACCATCGTGCCGAGCAGGAGGTGGTGCTTTTCGACATCGACATTGCGACATCGGGCGACAATGCCATGCTCGACGAGGCATCGTTAGTCAAGTGGACCACAGAGCATGATGTAAACCCGCTGGGGCGCAGCCTTGCGGAGGTGGACCTTGGAGCCTTGGAGCACACGATAGCCATGCACCATGCCGTAGAGAGCGTAAATGCCTATGCCACACACACCGGCGAGATACTTTTGGAGGTGGCGCAACGTAGGCCGAGTGCGCGCCTGCGCATCGACAACTACGACATGTACCTCATGGAAGATGGATACATATTCCCCGCAAAGGATGTATATCCCGTACGCGTGCCGGTGATAACGGGCGAATACCGCACCATATTTAGCAGCGACTTCTCGGGGTATGTGAGCGACGTGGTAAACGACTCGATAGCGAGCATAACGCGCGACATTGCAGCATTGCAGGAGCAGAAGATACCCCACTTCAAGATGCGACAGAGCGCCGATGCCGAGCTCCGAAAGATAACAAACCGTAGCGTGCGACGCGGAATATTCATGTCGGGATATGAGTACGACCGCAAGTGCGAAGAGCTGAAAATAGTAAAGGAGCAGGCACGACGCAACAATATCGAAGAGCACAAACGCATAGATGCCGAAATTGCCGCCATAGAGCTACAACAAAAAAACAACCTAACGACACAAAAAAAGTTAGAAAAAATTGCTGATGATTTCTCGAAACTGACTAACTTTGTGGAGATTGTTGCACACGACGATTTTTGGAGCTCGGAGATAGTGCAGATAGTATTGAGCGAGGGCTACGAGGGGGCGATGCAGATAGCTCTGGTACCACGCTCGGCAGACTTCATCGTGGATATGGGGTACTGCGACAACCTCGAAGGTAAGCTACGCGACCTCACGCTATTCTATGAGCAGGGGTTGCGCAACATAGGTTGGGACAAGTACTCGCACATAAGTCTCCGCTACAAAAACCAAATAGTCTGCAAATAAAGGTGCGAAAAAACCGAGGCGCGAGTTGAGAGAGATTGTGAAAGGGAGTTGAGAGAGAAAGTGTGAGGGAGTGTGCCGAGGGAGCGTTTGCGAGGGAGAATAAGAGGTGCGTAGGCAGAGGGAAGGAGCTGTGTGTGAGGGGTACGCATGAGGGGGCGGCAGGCAGAATTTAAGAGTAGAAAAAAATAAAACAAAGAGATAGAACAAAATGAAAGGGAAGCGAATAGTAGCTGTTGATGTTGGCTCGACATCGGTTGTCATGGCCATAGCAAGTGTCGAAGAGGATGGATACATAAATATCGAGGGCGTGGTGTCCGAGCCCTTGACCGGAGGAGTATATGCCGGACGTATCGATAATAGCGATATGGTAGGCAAGGCGATAAACCGTGCAAAACAGCGCCTCGAAAAGCAACTCAACGTGCGTATAACCGAGGCCTATGCCGGCATGTCGGGCGACTACATACGTTGCGGAAAGGTTACAGACTACGTGTATGTGCAGGATGAGTTGCGCAATGGTAGCAACCAGCTTACACAGCACGACCTCGACGAGTTGGACCGCAGAATGAATAGCGTGAAGCTCCCCGACGACCGCGAGACTATAATGTCGATAAAGCCTCTGACCTACAAGATTGACGAACGAGAGGTGGAGGTACCCGTGGGGGCCTATGGTCATGTGCTTACGGCGACATACAACTTCATACTATGCGACAAGACCATGCGCGACAGACTGCGCCTATGCTTGCAGAATCAGGGCATAACGGTAAAGGAGTTTGTGGCAAACACCGAGATAGCACACTACGCCGTAGCAACAACCGAGGATATGCAGGAGGGCGCCGTAATAGTGGATCTCGGAGGTGGCGTTACGGATGTGACGGTAATAGCGAACAACAAGGTGCGACACATAGCGTCGATACCTATTGGCATGAGCGCCATAAACGAGGATATACGCTCGTGGGGAATACCCGCAACATATGTCGAAAACCTGAAAGTGCAGTTTGGCTCGGCAGTAGCGGAGCTTGCCGATGACGATATCATAGGTTTCCCGCCACGCAAGGGCATACCCAAGGATGTACTGCGCCGAAACCTCGTGGCTATAATCGAGGCACGCCTATGCGAGATTATAGAGTGGATAGCGCGCGAAATAAAGGAGGCGGGATGCGGTTCGAAGTTCAACCCCTCGATACTTATCACGGGTGGTGGCTCGGAGCTACGCCACATCGAGGAGCTCTTCAAGCGCGAGCTCGGCTATGAGGATGTGCGCGCCGTACACCCCGAATACGGCATCACAAGCGAGTCGCTCTACGAGCATGTGACAACACCGGCATATACCACTGCAATGAACATATTGATACATGGCGCAAAGCAGGGCTCGTGCTCGGTGGCTATAACACCGGCTCGTGTCGAAGAGATACGCTCGGCAACAAAGAGCACAAAGAGCACAACAATAGAGAGCGAAAAGGTGAGCCGCACGCCACTGACGACAGAGCACTCGAAGCAGAGCATAAAGCCAAGCGACGTAAAGGATGAGGACGAGGACAACGACGAAACATTCGGCGGCGAGGACCTACCTCCAAAGAGACCTCACAAACTGACATCGTGGGTGGGTGGCATATTCACAAAGATGAAGGATCAGTTTACGAGCACCGACGACGAGGAGACGATATAGTCGGCAAGGTAAAAGTGCGAATAATAAAAAAAGAACATAGATGAACAACAAGACGGAAAGAATAGACGACGAGTTGGTAACGGCAGTAGGAGGAGACGAGTTATCGAACCTTGTGCTCGACCCAACGTCGATAATCATGGTTGCCGGTGTAGGTGGCGCGGGAGGTAATGCCGTAAACCACATGCACAAGATGGGTATCACGGGCGTAAACTTCGTGGTGTGTAACACCGATTTTCAGGCACTGAACAACTGTCAGGTCGAGAACAAGATAAAGATGGGCCCCGGTTTGGGAGCAGGTAACGACCCGAACAAGGGACGTGAGCTCGCCATCGAGAGCGAGGAGGTGCTGCGTAGCCTCCTCACAACGTCGGGAGCCAAGATGCTATTCATAGCCGCAGGTATGGGTGGCGGCACCGGAACAGGAGCCTCGCCCGTAATTGCCAAACTCGCACACGAGTTGGGGATACTCACCGTGGCGGTAGTAACCATGCCCCTAAGATTGGAGGGACAGCTGCGCTACGAGCAGGCGGTACGTGGCGTCGAGGAGCTGAACAAGTGGGTGGACTCGCTACTCATCATCGACAACGAGAAGCTGTTGCAGATGTATGGCAAGCTGCCCATAAAGGAGGCTTTCGGCAAGGCTGATGACGTGCTGGGAATGGCGACAAAGGGCATAGCCGAACTTATAACGGTGGAGTTTGCGCTGGTACGTGTCGATTTCGCCGATGTCGAGAAGGTGATGCGTGGCAGCGGTCGTGCACACATGTCGGTAGTGACGGGCGCCGGCGAGAACCGCGCACTCGAAATTGCCGAGAGGTCGCTATCGTCATCGCTACTCGACGACAACATCATAAAAGGGGCAAAGAACATTCTGTTGAGCTTCTCGGTGTCAGACATAGACTTCCTGACACAGGACGACGTAGCCACGGCAATGCGCTATATTCAGGAGCATGCAAGCTACACCGACGAGGACAACGTAGTACATACTGCCGACATAATATGGGGTGCGAGCGAGAAGTCGTCGCTATCGGACGACGAGCTGGAATTGGTGGTAATAGCCACAGGATTTGCTGATGGCAACAAACTGAAAATCAAGAGCTCGTTTGCCGAGGCATTGGAGGAGATGGAGAACGAGGAGAACGAGCCCATAAAGCCCGTGGTGCCCGAACCTGCGAAACCCAAGAACAAGGGCATAATGCCCCCGCAGCCCAAGACGCTGACGATAACTCCGTCACAGGACCGTTATAGCGCGATACGCGGACAACTTACAAGTCCGGCATATACTCGTCGCAACACAGCCTTCTACGAGAGTAGCGAGACAAAGGCACGAGTGATGTATAACTCGATAGTGCGCAACGAGAACCCCGAGCCAAAGAGCGAGAGTGGTACAATTTCGCTGTTCAACGAGGAGTAATGCGCAGCGTAAGAGGTATAATTTTAGATGCATAGTGAATGGATGCTATAACCATTAGGGAGTATATCGACCTCGGCGAGCTACTTGTAACGGGTGGCATAGCCCTGATACTAATCATCATGTCGGCAATGGCTTCGGGCTCCGAGGTCGCCTTCTTCTCGCTTACGCATAACGACATCGACAAGTTGGAGAGTCGCTCGGATGCAGGTGCAAGGCGCGTATTGGAGCTACTCGAAAATTCCGATAGGTTGCTGGCAACAATATTGGTGACCAACAACTTGGTAAACATCTGTCTGGTAATCCTTGCCACGCAGTTTATCGATATGATATTCATATTCAGCGGCATCTACGACTTCCTGTTCAAGACCGTTGTCGTAACCTTCCTGCTGCTTCTGTTTGGAGAGATTATGCCCAAGGTGTTATCACAGACAAACCCTATGCGCATGTCACTCTTCCTATCGATGCCGATGAAGGTTGCCCGCTGGGTTGTATATCCCTTTGCAACGATACTCATGCGCACGAGCAGCCATGTAAGTCGCATAGCCAGCAAGAGCGCCGAAATATCTATCGAGGAGCTTGCCGACGCTGTGGACCTTGCCGAGGCGGGCTCGGAGGAGGAGCAGAAGATGCTGTCGGGCATCATAACCTTTGGTCAGACCGAGGTGGTGGAGATAATGTGCTCGCGCGTGGATATCACCGGCTTGGAGTATGAGGCGAACTATGAGGAGGTGCGCAAGATAATTGTTGAGACGGGATACTCGCGCATACCCGTATATGGCGAGGACTTGGACGACATCAAGGGTGTGCTCTACGTCAAGGATCTCCTACCCTACATCAACCGCTCCAGCGACTTCAAGTGGCAGGAGCTGCTGCGCAAACCCTATTTCGTGCCCGAGCACATGATGATTGACGACCTGCTGAAAGAGTTCCAAAAGAAGAAGATACATATCGCCATCGTCGTAGATGAGTATGGCGCAACACAGGGCTTGGTATCGTTGGAGGATATATTGGAAGAGGTCGTAGGCGAGATTTCGGATGAGAGCGACGACGAGGAAGAGCGCCTCTACGAGCGGCTGGGCGACGGCAGCTACATCTTCGATGGCAAGATTCATATCGGTGAGTTCGAGCGCATAATAGGCTTCGAGGAGGAGACATTCGCCGATGTCGAGGGTCATGCCGAGACGTTGGCAGGACTTATGATGGAGCTCAAACGCGACCTGCCACGACGCGGTGACGAGTTAAAGTCGCACGGAGTGAAGTTCTTCATCGCCACGATGGATGGCAGACGAGTAGATAAAATCAAGGTCGAAATCGATGGTTAGGCTCATTGTGGAGGAGGTACCTCCGCTCTACCTCTGTTGCGACACGTTGCTCACAGCACAAGACATAGCCTCGGCATCACGCTTTCAGAATGAGAGACGTCGCAACGAGCATTTAGCATGGCGCCGCATAGTACGCCGCGAGTTGGGGCGCGAAGTTGTCATCGACTACGATGACACAGGTGCACCATGTGTAGATACCCCTAATATATATATAAGTATAGCACACTGCCCCGAGCGTGTAGCTGTGGCCATAGCCGAGGAGCGCATAGGCGTGGACATAGAGTCCAGAGAGCGTAACTTCCTCGCCGCAGCAAGTCGCTTTATGAGCAAGGAGGAGAGAGCTCTTTGCCACGATGAGGATTGGGCAGCGATGGTGTGGTGCACAAAGGAGGCTTGCTACAAATACCATGGCAAGCGCGGCATAGACCTCCTCGATGATATTAGAATTGAGTACTACAACCCAACAACACGACGTATAGGCGTACGATTCGAAGATTCGTCGTCGGTTGAGGTCGAAATATCGCTTCACGACGAGAAATATATCGTGGCACACACCATTACGGAGTAAATAACTACTACCTTTGTCGCAGTTTTGTATTTTGAAGGATGAGCTCGCAGACACAAAATAACACCATATCGCTTGGCACCGACCCCATAGGTAAGTTGCTCATGCGATATGCCATACCGGCAATCATTGCCATGGCCTCGTCGTCGCTCTATCACATCATCGACAGCATCTTCATAGGTCATGGTGTGGGGGGCGCCGCAATATCGGGTATGGCGGTAACTCTGCCCATAATGAACATCGCCTCTGCCTTTGGTGCCATGGTGGGCGTGGGTGCCGCAGCGCGCATATCGATACGATTGGGCGAGGGCAACAAACGCGCCGCAGAGCGAATATTGGGAAATGCGGTGATGCTTAATCTGATACTTGGCGTGAGCATCATGCTCATCTTCCTGCTATTCATGGACCCGATACTCATCTTCTTCTCGGGAGGCGACGCCAGCGCCGAGACGCTGCGCTATGCCCGAGAGTTTATGCAGGTCATAATGTTCGGTAACATCATTACGCACCTATATCTGGGTCTTAATGAGCAACTTCGAGCTTCGGGCTATCCGCGCAAGGCAATGTACATCATGCTCCTTGCAATGCTTCTCTGTACCATCCTCAACCCACTCTTTATATTCGTATTTAAGTGGGGCGTTGCAGGCTCGGCACTCGCCACGGTCACAGCCCAATTCATAGCTCTCATCGTACAGATAAAGCACTACACGTCACCAAACAATTTCCTTAGATTCAAGCGCCACAGCTTCCGCCTGAAACGTTCGATAGTAGGAGCCATAATCTCTATTGGCATGGCGCCATTCCTGCTAAATCTTTGCGCCTCGCTCGTCACACGCTTCATGAATACGGCACTCTTGAAGTACGGCGGCAGCGGAGCAGACGACGTAATCACCACCGAGTCGCTCGCAACGTTGGGCGAGGAGGTAAGCACAGGCGACGTATATGTCGGCGCCTATGGCATCATGAACCGCGTGTTGCTACTCTTTATCATGGTGGCACAGGGTTTCAATCAGGGCATGCAGCCCATCGTGGGCTACAACTACGGAGCCAAGCAGTACGGCAGAGTGCTTAAAACACTGAAATACACCATATATTGCGCTACGGTCGTAACAACCATAGCCTTCCTCATCGGCTTCTTCTTCCCGCACGAGGTGGCAGCCCTATTCGTCGATTCGTCGAGCGGCGCAACAGACCAGGCAATGGTCGAGGTTGTGGCACAGGGCTTGGGCATCACACTTCTTCTTTTCCCGTTTGTGGGCTTTCAGGTTGTTGCCGGAGGTTTCTTCCAATATATCGGACGTGCGCCTATGGCGATGTTCCTATCGACAACACGCCAGCTACTCTTCCTTCTGCCGCTGCTACTAATCCTCACGCCCAAGTATGGAGCTATGGGCGCATGGATGGCGATGCCAATTGCCGATGCAGCTGCGGTATTTGTTGCAGGCATACTGCTTATGATTCAGATACGCAAACTGCGACGCATGGAACGTGATACGCTCTTTGGCAGGTACTCGTCACAACGCTAAATGGCTTATCTGCAATGACTATTGAGGATTTGGCACTACTCTTCACGCGCGGCATTGGCAGTCGTGGCGCAGCACAACTCGTAGAGTATTTTGGCTCTGCCGAGGCGCTCTTCGCCGCCTCGCGCTCCACACTTCTTAACGACGTAGGACTCAGCGAGGAGTATGCCAACCGTATTCTGGCTATGGAGGGCATGGAGCAGGCAAAGCGCGAGATAGCATACTGCCGCAAACACAACATCATGGCGATAGCCGCTACCGACAAGGAGTACCCCGCTCCACTGCGCGAAATAACAGACCGTCCCCACGTACTCTTTGTAAAGGGGAGTATCGAGTCGCTCAATATGCGCACGCTGTCGATGGTTGGGACACGCGAGATGTCACCCTCCGCAGAACACGTATGCGACACGCTTATATCGGGTCTTGCACGCAACATAGACAAGCTATGCATCGTAAGCGGCTTGGCATACGGCATCGACGGCGCGTGTCATCGCTCGGCACTGCGCCACAACGTGGCAACAATAGGTGTCGTAGCACAGCCGCTACCAAACATCAGCCCTGCACCCCACAGACAACTCGCCGAAGATATAATAAAACATGGTGGCGCCATCGTAAGCGAGCTACCCTCGCAGTCGCCACATAACGGCAAGCTCTTCATAGCCCGCAACCGCATAATAGCCGGCATGAGCATGGGCATCGTCATAGTGGAGTCACCCGCCACGGGAGGCTCACTATCGACGGCAAACCTCGCCGACGGCTACAACCGCACGGTAATGGCTGTGCCGGGACGCATCAGCGACCCCACATCGTTTGGCACAAACAACCTCATTCGTTCGGGCAAGGCACGCCTGGTGCTTACAGCCAACGACATAATAGAGGATATGGATTGGTGTGTTCTGCAACCACATCAGGGTAACAACCACGCAACCGAGGATAACAAAATAGCCGAGCTAACGCCACAACAACGCACCGTACTCGACGCCATAAGCTCCTCGACAACAATCAGCTTGGAGGAACTTCTCGCCTGCACAAGCATGACCCTGGGCGAGTTGTCGATGACAATACTCGACCTCGAAATGGAGGGTTACGTACGCTGCTTACCCGGCAAACGCTACGAAAGGGTTTAACGGATAATAATTTAGCAAGATGATTGATAGCCACTCACATATCTATGTCGAGGAGTTCGACGCCGACCGCGACGAGGCACTGCAACGCGCATGGGACGCCGGCATAGAGTATATGCTCATGCCCGACATCGACTCCGAGAGTCGCGACAGGATGTTCAGCCTCGCCGCAAAAGCCTCATCACGTTGCCTACCTATGATTGGCTTTCACCCCACATCAGTAAATGACAACCCGCATTGGCGCGATGAGGTGGATATGGTCGAAAACGCACTACGCAACCCCTCGATGCGCCTCTATGGCGTGGGAGAGATAGGTCTCGACCTATATTGGAGTGCTGACTTCTACGGCGAACAACGCGAGGCGCTGCATGCACAGTTGGAGCTTGCTTTGGCATATAACCTCCCCGTAGCAATACACACACGCTCGGCATATCGCCAAATGGAGGATGCAATAGCGACATACAGAGGACGCTCGCTACGTGGTGTCTTCCACGCCTATGCCGACAGCATCGATACATACCAACACCTTGCAAAGATGGGCGACTTTGTGTTTGGCATAGGAGGCGTTGTGACATTCAAAAACTCGGGACTCGATAAGATAGTGGAACAGATGCCCTTGGAGAGGCTCATTCTCGAAACCGACTGCCCCTATCTTACGCCCGTGCCACATCGCGGCAAGCGCAACGAGCCTGCCTACGTAGAGCATGTATGTCGCAAGGTAGCCGAGTTGCATCACACTACACCACAGGAGGTTGAACGAATAACCGACCACACGGCAAAACTCATATTCGGCATATAAAGCAGAGCGCGGAAGCCTGTGGTGAAACGTGTGGGGACGGCAAGTGTGAAACGCTTGGGGACGGCAAGTGTGAAACGTGTGGGGACGGCAAGTGTGAAACGTGTGGGGACGGCAAGTGCAAAACGCTTGGGGACGGCAAGATTAAGGGATTTAGGGAGTGTAGGGAGTGTAGGGAAGATAGGGGACAACACCTTAACTTCCCTAAATTCATTAGATTCATTAAATTCTCTAAATTTTCTAAATTTCCTAAACTCTCTAATCGCCCTAAACTCCCTTCACCCCCATCGCCAAATCGCCAGCAGAGTGCATAATTCACAAAAAAATAGACGTCGATAGGTACGCTTTCATATTTTTTTTGTACCTTTGTATGATTTGGTGCATGCACTAACGCCTGCATCATAGGTCTATGAAGCGATCATCGATACTTATCATCTACACGGGTGGCACCATCGGCATGAAGACCGACGAGGCAACAGGTGCCCTTGTCCCCTTCGATTTCAGCGGCATATACGACGAGTTTCCCTCACTAAAACGACTCAACGTCGATATAGAGGTTATGACCATCACGCCCCCCATCGACTCATCAAACGTCTCGATAGAGAACTGGGCAAACATGGCTCGTATCATCCGCGACAACTATGCACGCTACGACGGCTTTGTGATTCTTCACGGCACCGATACCATGTCCTACTCGGCATCGGCATTGAGCTTTATGCTCGAAAATCTCGCCAAGCCCGTAGTCTTCACCGGCAGCCAGATTCCGATAGGTATTCTGCGCACCGATGGGCGCGAGAATCTTATCACCGCCATAGAGATTGCCGGCGCACGCACCGAGGATGGCGCACCACTTGTCCCGGAGGTGGCTCTATACTTTCAAAACCGACTCTTCCGCGGCAATCGCACCACGAAGCTCAGCGCAGAGGCACTAAACGCCTTTGCATCATTCAACTATGCAGCACTGGCAGATGTAGGCGTAAACATACAGTACAACAGCTCGGCAATAGCCCCCTACGCCCCCGACTTCTCAGACGAGTTCCGCATCAGCGAGTCGATGTCCGACGAGGTTGTAGTGGTAAAACTCTTCCCCGGCATACGTCCCGAAACACTGCGTGCCATGATTCTGGATAGCGGGGCACGCGGCGTGGTGTTGGAGACCTACGGCGCAGGAAATGCCCCAACGTCGGAGTGGTTCGTAAACATTGTCAAGGAGGCCATCGAGCGCGAAGTGGTTGTCGTGAATGTCTCGCAGTGCAAGGATGGCGCCGTGCAGATGCACCTATACGAGACCGGATTGGCGCTGCAAGAGGCTGGCGTGGTGTCGGGTCACGATATGACAATCGAGGCAGCAACGACAAAACTAATGTACGTTTTAGGCAAAAAATTGCCCTTATCGGAAACATTATCCCTGATGCGTCGTCCGCTACGAGGTGAATTTACGTTGTAAGAGATTGCACTTTTCAAAAATTATGCGTATATTTCGCACTGTAAAATGTCGAAAAAAGAGCCTTTCGCATTGGGCGAAGTGTGCTTTTTGCGACGTAATGGTTTGATTGATATTGACTTTGGTATTAAAGGCAGCAAGACTTTGGTATCGTAGTCGCGTTACATATTAAGATGCGTGCGCGACATGAAGGCTGAATGAACGTTAGAAAAATAAGGATTATAACTACTAAAAAATTACAAATTTTAACTTAACAAAACACTATGAAAAAATTATTTTTGGTTTTGGCAGCTGCCACTCTCTCTTTCGGCGCTGCTTATGCACAACAGGATGAGGCTGCTGCACAGGAGACACAGGCAGTAGAGAATGTTGCCGAGGCTGATGAGGCTGTTGCTCCCGTAGAGGAGGTTGCTGCCGAGGAGAATGCTGAGGTAGAGGGTGAGCCTATGCACTTCGCCTTGATGAAGAAGTTCTTGGAAGGTGGTTGGGAGTGGATGCTTCCGGTGCTTGTCTGCTTGGTTCTTGGTTTGGCTATCGCAATCGAGCGTATCCTTTACTTGACCTTTGCACAGATTAACACCAAGAAGTTCGTTGCTCGCGTAGAGGAGATTCTTAACACCGAGGGCGTTGAGGCTGCCAAGGAGTACTGCCGCAACACACGTGGTCCTATCGCATCGATCTACTATCAGGGTCTTATGCGTTACGAGCAGGGCATCGAGGCTGTTGAGAAGGCCGTTGTTTCTTACGGTTCGGTTCAGCAGGGTCACATGGAGTCGGGTCTTTCATGGATCTCGTTGTTCATCTCGTTGTCTCCTTCATTGGGTTTCATGGGTACCGTTGTTGGTATGATCCAGGCATTCGATGATATCCAGGCACAGGCTACCATCTCTCCCACAGTCGTAGCAGGTGGTATCAAGGTGGCTCTTTTGACAACTTTGATGGGTCTTATTTCTGCCGTTATTCTCCAGATTTTCTTCAACTACATCCTCTCGAAGATCGAGTCACAGGTAGTTAAGATGGAGGATACATCTATCACCTTGGTTGATATGCTTACCGCATACAACAAGCGCTAATTAAAGACCAAACAACGTTTTTTAAGAGAAACACACTTATGAAAAAAATAAAAATCAGCAGACTAGTATTTCTCATTATAGCGCTAGTATCTGTTGGACTAATGGCTTGGGCTATCGCGAAGGGTGCTGCTGCTCCCGAGTCAAGCGATATTGCCAAGAGCATGGCATTGGTCGGACAGGTGAACGAGGCTGGTGATGAGATAGTACTGGATGATAAGCAGGTACCTGTTCCCGTGAAGAGCACAGAGGAGGGTATCAAGGCAGCAGAGGTGGTATTCACCTATCAGTATCGTGCCGATGATGTTTACACCGGCTATGTTGCAGACCTCTCTAACAAGAGAGTATCTCTCGAATCATATCTTGCCGATATGGCAGCATTCGAGCAGGATACTGTAATGAACTACGAGCAGGCTGTGGCACGCATCGCCGAGTTGGAGGGTGCAAAGTCACAGAAGGATAAGAAGGAGCGCGACGAGCTTGTTGCACGCGTTGAAACTTACGACAACCTCGCAAAGGAGGCAAAGAAGCTTCAGGCTCTTATCAACCCCGATGCCGAGGCTGATGATGTAGCACAGGTGCTCTACTTCGCAGAGGGTAGCAAGAAGCAGTGCGAGGAGCGTATTGCAGCGTTGGAGGCAGAGCTCGCAAACGAGGAGAAGATTGTTGCAAACGATGCTAACGTAGCTCGTATCGCCGAGCTCAAAGCACAGAGCGAGACAAAGAAGCTTTCGAAGGCCGAGCAGAAGGAGTTGGAGACAGCCGAGGCTGCTGTTAAGGCTTACGAAGAGAGCGTAGCAAAGCTCAACAGCGACATCAAGACCGAGAAGGAGAACCTCGATACATGGAGCGAGAACATCTCTCGTTTGCAGGAGAGCGTAGCAAAGAGCAAGGCCGATGGTGAGGCTATCGCAGCTTTGGCACAGGCCGTTAGCGTGAACCTCTACTGGTTCTATGGTCTTATGGTATTTGCTATCTGCTTCGTAATCTTCGCATGGTTGCTCGGTATGATTCAGAACCCCGGCAGCATCTGGAAGACATGCGTTTACATGGCTGTTGTTGCAATCGTGGTTGTTGGTGCATGGTTAGTAGCCGACGCTAACGGTTGGGGCTTCGTAAACGAGAATGGCGATGAGGTAGGCAAGGTACTTCACGATGTAACGGGCGAGCCTCTCGGCACGGGTAGCGGCGACCAGCATAAGTTCTTCGAGAAGTGGCACTACATGACCGCTGACGTAAGTATTTTGGTAACTTATATTGCATTTGCCGGTGCTGCTTTGGCAGCTGTATTCTCTTGGATACGCGGCTCATTCAAATCGTAATCGAGTATGGCAAAGAAGAAAAGAAAGGCTGGCGAAATCAATTCCAGCTCAATGGCGGATATTGCATTCTTGCTGTTGATATTCTTCTTGGTAACCACTACAATGGATGTTGATACTGGTATCAAGCGCGTGCTTCCTCCCTGGGTTAATGCCGAGCAGCAGAAGCAGGATGCAGAGGTAAACGAGCGCAACGTACTTAAAATCAACGTATCGCGTGGCGGTAACATCATGGTGGGCACGGATGAGTACAAGGCTCATGACTTGGAGCGTCATGGCGACCACTCACACCTCTCACGCGAGGTATTGGACTTCCTCGTAAATGTTGACCGTTCGTCAAAGGAGGCGAAGGAGATTAACGGTGGTATGTATGACATCAGCCAGGGCGTGGTATCATTGCAGGCTGATGACGAGACCAAGTACGCTATCTACTTGCAGGTGCAGGATGAGCTCGTACATGCGTTTAACATCTACCGCGATCTTATCGCACAGCAGGTTTACCAGAAGAGTTTCTCAGAACTATCTGATAACGAGCATAATATTATTGCCGACGCTGTACGTTATAGTATTTCGGAGGCTGAACCAAAGGAAAGTAAGAAGTAATTATGGCAGTAATGGCAAAAAAGGGCAAGAAAGAGGTGCCCGCAATGTCCACGTCGTCACTACCTGACATCGTGTTTATGCTCCTCTTCTTCTTCATGGCGGCAACGACCATGCGAGAGGTAGATCCTGAGGTATCAGTAGCTCTTCCCGAGGCGCATGAGGTAACCCAGCTTGACAAGAAGGATCTTGTTAATATCTGGGTAGGTATGCCTCTCAACGCCAAAGAGGGTGAGGACGCTTTGAAAATCCAGCTTAACGACAAGACTGGTGAGGTAAACATGGTACAGGAGTTTGTTAAGGAGGCAGCTGCTACAAAGCAGGTTGATGACCTTAAAACTCTTACTATCAACCTCCGCGTAGATAAGGAGGCAACCGTAGGTTTGCTTACCGACGTTAAGCAGGAGTTGCGTAAGGCAGATGCGCTTACAATATCGTATGCTGCCCGAACCAAAGACAATCAGTAATTTGTCTTAAACTCTATATTGCACGATGCGTGGTCCTTGGGGACTGCGCATCGTCTTTTTTGTGGAGGGTGGGAGCAGGCGATAGGTAGGGGAGGTAATAAGCTATGCGTTATTAAAGAGGCTTGGGAGGCTAACGAGTTTTAGGGGTTAAAGAGCATTGAGAAGCTAATAAGGTTTGGGCAGCTAATGAAGTTTGAGATGTTAGGGGAAATAGGATGAGTTGTGAGGCGAAACGAAGGGGCGTGGATACGTTCATAGTAAAAAACCCACGTTCTAATCAAGCGCCGTTTTGTTGAATATTTTGGCTTATTCGTGCAATATTCACTCAATTTAGCTCCCTTATGCCACATATATTGGTCAAAAGGAGCTATTGACTTTTGAGATGTCAAATAATATTTGTTACTTTGCAACACGTAAAACAGATTCAGAGAGTGAGCATATGAAGAACTTCATTTCAAAAATCAACATCGACTTCGAACACCTACCCATCGACAATATTGTCGTGGGAGATGACTTGGCAATCATTGCCCATGATGCAAAAAACCTCAAAATTAGCCACGAGCCTATAAAGATTGAGAAGGCAATGATTACGGTGTGTACCTCGGGCTGTTGCAGTGTCAAGATAAATTTGGCAGAGTACGAAGTTGAGAGCCCGATGCTTGTCACACTGCTGCCGGGGCAATTCATAGAGGTGGGAGATGTGAGTGCCAACTTCTGTGCATACACTATCATCACCTCGAAGCGCTTTATCGACATGATAAATATTCCGGGGTGGCAGCAGAAGTATGTGACGATGTACAACAACCCCATATTGCCACTTAATAGCGACTCACTTATGGCGTTGCGCATATTCTTCTCGATACTCTACCGCGCAGCATCCAATACGGACAACCCCTTCCGCTTGCAGGTTATCGAGAACCTTATTCGCGTATTCTACTACGGGGGTGTGAGCGAGGAGCATCGACAAATGACTGGGGCTACGAACAAAAATAGTGTTGTGGAGCGCTTCCTCGAACTTGTGCATGAGCACTATCGCGAGGAGCGAATGATAAGCTACTATGCCGACCGCATGTGCCTCACGCCCAAGTATCTATCGAAAATCGTTAAGGACAACACCGGACGCCCGGCAAGCGAGTGGATCGAGAACTACATCATATTGGAGGCGAGGGCAATGTTGCAAAATTCGGATATGACGATACAGCAGATTGCACAGTCGCTCAACTTCCCAAATCAATCCTTCTTTGGCAAGTATTTCAAGCGCGCAACGGGGATGTCACCCAAGCAGTATCGGCAGCATTAGGATGTCTCGCAGGCACCAACTACTATCTGAACTATTTAGTTGGCGCGCAGTGCCTCAACAAAGTCGGAGTACTCCTGCCACAAGGGCTCGGTCATAAGCCACCACTCACGAGCAAGAGCACGCTGCGAAGGTCGCTCGGAGGCTATATCTCGTTTGAAATTATCATCTGCGGGGTGCTCCGTCATGCGTAACTCGTCGTAGTAGGCCACGTGGCTGCGTCTGAGTATCGCCAGCGTGGCTCTATCCACCTTGCCATCACGACGCTGCGACGCCCACAACTTGGCTACAACAGCCTCGGCAGACTTATCACTCAAATCCAGAGCAAGGTCGTCGAACGACTCCCACTCTTCGTAGGCAACATAGCATAGCGCCAAGAGGTTAATGCTCTCGAAGTGGTCCTCGGGGTCGATGTCGAGAAGCAACTCCAACTGCGCCATACACATCTCCAAGTCACCAATGCGGAAGTGGTCCATAGCCGAACCATATAGGATGCTAATTGCAGCACGGCTATTGGCGTGCTCCCAGCGTAGGGGCATAGGCTCGTCGTCGGGAAGTGCCTCGGCAAGTAGCATGAAGGCATCGTAACGCGCCTCACACGCCTCGCTGAATCGCCCCTCGGCAACTAACGCATCAATACGCTCCTTGCGTCTTATGAAGTTGAAGCCATGGTCGGGCTCCAACTCGAACAACTGTTCGGCAGTGGGATTAAATCTCGGCTCCATGGCGTACGTCTCTTCTAATCTTAATCATTGCCAGACCCGCGATAATAGCAGTTGCCGCACCACCATAGACATAGGCTGCATCACAGACCCCAAGCCCCACAAACTGCTCCGAGATGAATACGAATGACACGCATACGTAGGTCATAAATAGCGCAGGGATAAGGGCTATGAAGCTGAACCGGCTTCTGCGACGATACAACCACGAGGTTATCATCCACAACACAAATACCGCCAACGTTTGGTTTGCCCATGCAAAATATCGCCAGATAACGTCGAAGTCGATAAAGGCGATGCTTATGCCTATGGCGAAGAGCGGGATGCTGACCATAAGGCGCTTCGCCACCGAACGCTGATCGATATGCAACGTATCGGCAATGATGAGTCGCGCCGAGCGGAATGCCGTATCACCCGATGTTATGGGCGCTGCAACAAGACCCAGCAGGGCAAGGATGCTGCCAACGATACCCAACGTCGTAGATGTTATTTGCGATACAACAGAGCCAGCATCGCCATTCACCTCGCCCAACGCCCCATTCAGCCCCTCGACACCACCAAAGAATGCCATGGCTATGGCAGCCCAGATAAGCGCAATTATCGACTCGGTAATCATCGCCCCAAAGAATACCGACCGACACTCTCTCTCGTTCTTGATACAGCGCGCCATTAGTGGCGACTGCGTGGCGTGAAAACCAGAGATAGCTCCACAGGCGATGCTTATGCAGAGCGTGGGGATGATGGGCAACGTATCAGACTTGGCGTGCATGTTTTCTACGCTCGTTAGTTCGGGAATCTCATAACCACCAAAGAGCAATACCCCGAAGAGCGAAACAACCATAAATATCAACGCTGCACCAAAGATGGGATATACCCTCGCGATAATCTTATCTACGGGAAGAATGGTTGCTATAAAGTAATAGACGATGATAATCACAAGCCACACTGTATAGGGCAGACCTGTCATTTCGGTAAGGATGTTCGACGGCGTAACGATAAACACCGCACCCACCAGAAGCATGATTACAGGCGTGAAGGTGATTGCAAGACGTCGCGTTCCCGAACCAAGGTACTTGCCTATGGTTTCGGGCAGGCTCTGTCCGTTGTTACGCAACGATATAACGCCCGACAAAAAGTCGTGCATGGCGCCCATAAAGATACCGCCAAGCGTAATCCACAAAAAGGCAACAGGGCCATAGCATGCGCCGAGAATAGCGCCGAAGATAGGTCCCGTGCCGGCGATATTGAGCAACTGTATGAGAAATACGCGCCAACGAGGAAGAGGGATGTAATCAACGCCATCGTAGCTTGTCTCCGAGGGCACTTTTGCCTTTGAATCTATGTTAGCTACCCTCTCCAAGAAGCGGCCGTAGAGAAAATAGGCAGCTACAAGAGCCACAAGACAGATGAAAAATGTTATCATAGTCAAAAAAATTATCAATTGATGATGCGAATTTAATAAAAAATTGCGATATTTGCACCGTCAATAACAATTATTGGCCATTAGGTTGCCTTAATAGCTCAGTCGGTAGAGCACTTCATTCGTAATGAAGGGGTCGGGGGTTCGAGTCCCCCTCAAGGCTCCGAGCCGCGCGGACAATTCCGCGCGGCTTTTTTTTGTCTATTGTAGTTGATGCGGCACACCGACCTCACTACGCGCACTAAACCCCATTATCCTATCCTTCTGCCTCCAATCTCCACAATCTCACAATCCCATCACTAACCACTCTACGTTCACTAAATTCCCTAATCGCGCCCTTCAAAAATTGGAAGTCGCGTAAATATATAATCGCATATACATCAACTGTTTGTTAGGCAAATCGCAATAACTTAATCGATGAACTATTGCTTACATCCTACTTTTTTAGTATCTTTGATAAAATTTTGCAACTATGGCTCTATTTAAGGTAGAAGGCGGTCACCGCCTCAAAGGCGAAATTATGCCACAAGGTGCTAAAAATGAGGCACTTCAAATTATATGCGCAGCACTTCTAACACCCGAGCGTGTGGTATTGCACAACGTACCCATAATCTCGGATGTCATGCAGCTTCTCGACCTATTGGCATCGATGGGCGTCAAGGTGGAGCGCTTATCGGATGACTGCTTCGCACTGCAAGCTGACGACATCAACCTCGACTACCTACGCACGGCAGACTACCACAAGCGTTGTCGCCGTCTGCGTGGCTCGGTGATGATGATTGGTCCGCTGCTCACACGCTTTGGCGTAGGCTTCATGCCCAAGCCGGGAGGCGATAAAATTGGCCGCCGCCGACTCGACACACACTTCATTGGATTTCAGAAGCTTGGCGCCGAGTTCAACTTCGACATCAGCGACGAGTTCTACACCGTGGAGGCGAAGCGCCTGAAAGGTGCGTACATGCTTCTGGACGAAGCATCGGTGACAGGAACAGCAAATATCGTCATGGCGGCAGTACTCGCCGAGGGGCGCACAACAATATATAACGCAGCATGTGAGCCCTATCTGCAACAGCTCTGCAAGATGCTTAACCGCATGGGAGCACGCATCTCGGGCATCGCCTCTAACCTGCTGACAATCGATGGCGTAGAGTCGCTGGGAGGCACGGAGCACACGATGCTTCCCGACATGATTGAGGTGGGTAGCTTCATAGGTATGGCAGCCATGAACCGCTCGGAGCTCACGATTAAGAATGTGTCGTACGACAACCTCGGCATCATACCTGCACAGTTCGCACGTATGGGCATACGCTTCGAGCAACGAGGCGACGACATCTACATCCCGCAACAGGACAATTACAGCATCGACACCTTCATCGATGGCTCGATTATGACCATTGCCGATGCTCCGTGGCCCGGCCTTACGCCCGACCTACTATCGATTTTCCTTGTGGTGGCAACACAGGCAAAGGGCTCGGTACTTATCCACCAAAAGATGTTCGAAAGCCGCCTCTTCTTTGTGGACAAACTTATTGACATGGGGGCACAAATAATACTCTGCGACCCACACCGTGCAACGGTTATAGGTCTGGACCACCGCTTGCCTCTGCGCGCAGCCAACATGACCTCGCCCGACATCCGCGCCGGCGTAGCACTGCTCATAGCTGCGATGAGCGCCGAGGGCACAAGCACCATACAAAATATCGAGCAGATAGACCGCGGATACCGCGATATTGACAAGCGCCTGAATGCTCTGGGAGCTCGCATTATGCGTCTCGACGAGTAGGATACGAGAGGCGAGGAGAGCAAGATGTTTGCTCGCACCATTGAGCTGATAGTAACAGATTTAGAATAGTAAGATAGCAAAAAATGTTTTTAGAGAATAACAAGAATAAGGGATGGATTGAGGTCATCTGTGGCTCGATGTTCTCGGGAAAGACCGAGGAGCTTATACGTCGCATGAAACGCGCACAGTTTGCCAACCTCAAAGTAGAGATTTTCAAGCCCTCGATAGATGTTCGCTACTCCGAGGAGGATGTCGTGTCGCACGACTCGCACGCCATACACTCAACACCCGTGGAGTCGCCGCAGAACATTCTGCTCATGTCGTCGGACGTGGATGTGGTAGGCATCGACGAGGCACAATTCTTCGATAGCAGCATTGTTGATGTGTGCCGACAGCTCGCCGATAGTGGCGTGAGAGTCATCGTCGCAGGTCTCGACATGGACTATATGGGTGTTCCGTTTGGCCCCATGCCCGCACTTATGGCAACAGCAGAGTATGTTACCAAAGTACACGCTATATGTGTCCGTTGCGGTGACCTGGCACACCACTCTCACCGCCTTACTGCCGATGACAAGCAGGTGCTGCTGGGTGCCCACGACACCTATCAACCCATCTGTCGCCACTGCTTCAAGGAGTTGATGCGCAACCGTAAGGAGGAGTAGCCATGCAGAAGACAGTAGATAAGTGCATAGAGGTATTGCGCGAGGGGGGCATAATACTCTACCCCACCGACACGGTATGGGGCATCGGATGCGACGCGACAAACGAAGAGGCCGTGCAGAAGGTATATAAGCTGAAACGCAGTGAGGATAAGCGCTCGATGCTCTGTCTGTGCTACAATGCCGACATGGTGGTGCGCTACGTAAACCGCGCTCCGGGCATAGCATTTGAGGTTATGGAGCTCTCGGACAAACCCCTCACGGCGATATTGCCGGGTGCCGTAGGTGTAGCCGATAGTCTGATACCCGACGAGGGAACGCTGGGGGTACGCATCCCGCAGCACGACTTCTGCCAAGCCCTGCTCCGCAAGTTTGGTAAGCCGATAGTATCTACCTCGGCAAATATCTCGGGGGAGGCAACAGCACCACGCCTCAAAGATGTGGCACGCGAGATTATCGACGGCGTAGATTATGTCGTACACCCGCGCTTCGAGGGCAAGCCCACGTTGAAGCCAAGTGCCATAATTGCCTTTGGCGAGAGTGGCGAAGTAAGCATCATAAGAAACTAAAACACTATGGCAAAGCAACTTACAACACCCATACAGAAGCGGTTCTCGGACGTTGATTCGTTTATGCACGTCAATAATATATGGCAGCAGACCTACTTCGACTTGGGCAAGACGGAGTTCTACACGAAGGTTTTGGGCATCACGGGCGTATTTGACAAGCTCCGCATAATCACCGCCTCGACACACACCGACTACTTTGGTCAGGTGAGGCTCCACGACGACATCTACGTGACGACCGACGTGTCGCGCCTTGGCAACAAGAGCATGACGCTGCATCAGCGCATAATGACGGGCGACAGATGCCTTACCGAGAGTTCGTCGGTGATGGTGGCCTTCGACTTCGAGCAGCAGACAACGGTAGCAATACCCGAGGAGTGGCGCACAAAACTCGCGGAGTACCTAACGACGGAGGCATAGGTCAATGCAATGAAATAGAAAAAGATAGTGGATTACCCCACTATCTTTTTTACTATACCTACAACTTGCCGCACCACGCCCTCGATTGTTGCACTCGCTGCGTAGATGGTGCCGAGGCGCTGCTGCAATGTGGCAAGTGATGGACGCACGGCGGTAAGGTATATAACCACAGCCAACGCAAGGTAGATGATACCTACCGCGAGTAGCGGCAGCACTATGCCTCCCATGATTGGCGCGAGCCAGAGCACCAACGCGGCATTGAGCGACATGAAGGCGAGGAGCAGAAGCAGTAGAAAGAGAATAGGCGCCATACCTTAACAAAACACTATCGACAACATGGGCGCTAATCTCTATCGCAGTCACACGACTCGGAGCCGCACTCGCACGATGCTCCGTTGAAGGCTTTGCGAATCTTACCTCGCAGCTCCTTGCCCGACTGCGGCGTAATGAGCATGGCTACGGCAGCACCCACCAGAGCACCGCCCAATGCCGAAAGAAGACACATTGTTGAATTTTTCATAACAAACCGAATTTTAGAATTGTACACCCCCATAAGAGCAAAGTCCAAGCCAAAAAGGTGCTACGATGACCCTTTTTCACTATCTTTGTATCATGATTGACCGAGCACCCATACTCACTGTAGCCTTCACGGGGCACCGCACTTATGCCGGCAGCGCCGACAGCGAGCTACGCACGACCATCGCAGAGCTCTATCGGCGTGGCGCACGACGCTTTCGTGTGGGCATGGCCGAGGGCTTCGATATTGCAGCTGGCGAGGCAGTTGTTGAGTTGCAGAGGGTCTGCAACGACATTGCGATAGAGGCCTTCATACCCTACCCCTCGTTCCCACGGCACATGGGCATGGGTGACCAACAGCGCTACGAGTTGATATTGCAGCATGCGCAAAGAGTAGAGTACGCATCCGAAAGATACTACCCCGGTGTGTTCCACAGACGCAACGATATGCTTATTGAGGGTACGGAGGCTGTTGTCGCGTGGTACAACGGCACAAAGGGAGGCACGCAATATACCATACGCAGAGCATTGCAACAGGGCGCCCGACTTATAAACCTCTACCACGACGGACAGTTGCGTATGACGCTATAAACAAGCGCCTTACAAGTGGCACTTATCCCGCCTTAAAACGCCCTTACTACCGCCTTCCATGCCGCACCACGAACGCTACAAAGCACAGAGCGCGTCATCCTTCAAAAGGAACATCCTTAAAAAGAATGAATAAAATCTTGATAATTTAGAATATTATTTATAACTTGCAACGAGGAAGATGGTTAAACCGATTAAATTTACAGTGAGCTATGCGAAAGATTTATCTATTTTATTTGATGTCGCTACTCGTTTTAGGGGCATGTCAGCGCGATGATGTATATATGGCATCGCAAATGTCGTTAAATGAGAGTGAACAGCGAGAAGTTAGTGTTATCTCTGTAAGTGCAGCAGAGAGGGGGCTAAATCTTGTCCTTGGCGACCTATATGCCGACACGCGCAGCGGTGCGATACCAACAATTATTCAAACAGAGCTAATCAGTGTTTCGGATTTTATTGAGGAGGAGTATCGCGATAATGTTCCGGGCTACGATAACAAGTTCTACTTGGCAAAAATTGACGAGGGTGGTGGAGTGTATGGTACAGCCATAATGGGTGCTACGCCAAATCTGCCATCTATTCTTGCTATTATCAACAATACGGAGTTCACGTTGGAGGATTGTCGTGCTGCATGGCTAAATATCTGTTCTGAATATGGTGTAAGCTACGAGGATGACACACGTGGCACGATTATCGACCCCACGAATGGACCTCTACCTTTTACACCTCCGTCGGATGATGTTATTGGATTGATTATTGGCACACCGTCTAATCCTAATCCGGTAATAGATACCCAATATGAAGTAATTAACACGCCGCGTATTCATTACAATATTCTTCCGATGCTTAAAAGCAAGTTTAGTCAGTGGGCGCCATTTAATAATTACTATGGTGTTATACCAGGCACCAGTGAACATTACGTTGCTGGCTGTGGTATTATAGCTACTGCTCAAATTCTTGCTTACAATAAACTAACTTATGGTATAGGACCTGATAGAATTGGGGCATATACTATTGATTGGGCACGTGTAGAATCTGCGATTGAAAATAAATATAATAATCCTGAACATAGTTACACCATAATTGAAAGTCATGCATTGGCAATTCTGTGTAAAAGTATTGGAGATCTGATCATTACAGACTATACAACAACCACAACAAGTACGAATATATCGAAGGTTGAGAAGTTTTTAGAAGATTATGGCTATAATAATGTGCACGATTGGAACTACGATGGTGATTGGATTTATACAATGATAGGCGAACGCGGTTTGCCCATATATGTTCGTGGGACATGTACAAAATGTGGAGATGGTCATGCATGGGTTATGGATGGCTTCTATCAATATGAGGATATAGTTACAACTATAAAAACCGAAACTCATTCTAATGGGACACAAACGGTAACTGAAGAGGTTGTCAATAATGGAATTGTAACATTATTGCACTGCAATATGGGTTGGGGCGGTGCGAGTGATGGTTATTATTGTTACCGGGCTTTTGATATAAAAAAAGGAATTCATCCAGGTCCAGATGTTGATCCTGATGACACTCGCACATGTAACATGGACGATGATTTTTCAAAGAATAACAAAATGATAACATACACATTATGAAAAGAGTTTGCTATATTGCCATAATAATTGTATCACTCTTATTTGTGGATTGTAAAGAATACATAGATGGTGGATGTTCTGATCACTTCTCTCATACAAGATTAAGTCCGGAAACAGTAGAGAATGATGGTACGGCAGCACAATACACATTTTGCGTGGAGGATCCCAATGCTGATGATATAACTGATGTGAGTTATTCAACAATCGCATATGATGCCAAAAAAGGTAGGTATGTGCGCAGCCTCACGTTTTACATAGAGAAAAAAGTAGAGAGCGAATGGTTTACGATAGAACAAATAGATAACCGAACGATTGTTGCAATAGTCGAGGATAATAACACCGGATACGATAGGACGTTAATTATCGGAACTGATCTATGCAAATCAAAGGGTTTGATAGGTGCTTATATACACCAGCAAGCTCTCAACCCCGTCGAGGATGATGAGTAGAGCGAATAATGGGTGTATGTATAAAAAGAGAGGTGGATGCTCCATTTATTCGGGGCATCCACC
>JAFQOR010000009.1 GCA_017403125.1 Alistipes sp.
GCGTGTCGGCATATAGGTCGCCAAGGACAAGATTTAGCCCCCTCTCTGCTGCACTTACAGAGATAACACTAACCTCTCGCTGTTCACTCTCATTTAACGACATTGGCGATGCCATATATACGTCATCGTGCCGACATGCCCCCACAGCGAGTAGCGACATCAAATAAAATAGATAAATCTTTCGCATAGCTCACTGTAAATTTAATCGGTTTAACCATCTTCCTCGTTGCAAGTTATAAATAATATTCTAAATTAGCAAGATTTTATTCATTATTTTTGTGTATGTGGATGGGGGCATTGCAAAAGATGTGAGGCTCGTAGTAATCTTTACCCGCTTGTATGCGGGTACTATTTTTAATACCCGTGCAGTGGGGCATGCGCTTTTGCTACGCATGGTGCGGAGTTGAGAGGTAGGCTTCGAACTTGATTTAGGGTTTCGCCGAGATTGTCACGCTCACTTTCGATAGCTCGGAACGTCGTTATCGGCTTTACGCGCCTAAAAAAATGATACCTATCTATTCTGCACCCCGCACCCCTCAACACCTACGCATCACAAACAAGGCGGAGCACCCGCGGCACACACGCCGCAGATGCTCCGCACACCATTTCAAGAGGGACTACCCTACTCCAAATTCATCTGGTCGATAAGCGCCTGTGTCTTGGGCTTGTGACCACGGAAGTTCTTGTAGAGTGTCATAGGATGCTCGTGACCACCCTTCTCCAAAACCTCGTGACGGAACTTCGAAGCTACCTTCTCGTTGAAGATGCCCTCCTCCTTGAAGTATGAGAATGCATCGGCAGCAAGAACCTCTGCCCACTTATAGCCATAGTAGCCCGTAGCATAACCACCGCTAAACACGTGTGTGAACGCAGGGCTCATAGCCATGCCATCAACAATGGGAACAACCTTCGTGGGAGCAATAGCGCGAAGCTCAAACTCGCGTATATCACCCTCGATAGGCGACTCGATAACGTGGTATGCCATATCGAGCATACCGAACGAGAGCTGACGTACGTTGTAGTAAGCAGCAAGATAGTTCTTTGCAGCTACAATCTTCTCGATAAGCTCGGCAGGCATAGGCTCACCCGTCTGGTAGTGCTTCGCCCAGAGATCGAGGTACTCCTTCTCGGTAGCCCAATTCTCCATAATCTGCGACGGAAGCTCCACGAAATCGCGCTTAACAGAGGTGCCATTGATAGACTCGTACTTACCACGTGCAAGGATACCGTGCAAGCCATGACCAAACTCATGCAAGAACGTTGTGAACTCGTCGAAAGTGAGCAACGATGGGGTATTCTCCGTAGGCTTCGTGAAGTTCATAACGAGCTGCACCAAAGGACGCTCCTCAACACCGTTCACGGTCTTAACACCGCGGAACTCGGTCATCCAAGCACCCTGATTCTTCGACTCGCGAGGGAAGAAATCAAGGTAGAGAATAGCCAAAACCTCGCCCGTAGAGTCCTTAACCTCATATACGGTAACCTCGTCGTGATAGATGTCGATGTTGTGAACCTGCTCGAAGCTCAAACCATAGAGCTTCGATGCGAGCATGAAGACAGCCTCCTTGGCATTTTCGAGACGAAGATAGGGCTTAATCTGCTCATCGTTGATAGCATACTTCTCCTCCTTGTACTTCTCGCTATAATATGCCCAATCCCAAGGCATAATCTCGCCCTCGAAGCCCAACGTGTGGGCATACTCCTCGATAGCCTTAACATCCTTGTGTGCATAGTCGATAGTAGCATCCAACAACTCACGAAGGAAGTTGTTTACAATCTTGGTGCTCTCCGCCATACGATCCTCCAACACATAGTCGGCATAGCAATCGTAACCCAAGAGGTTGGCAATCTTCAAGCGCAACTCGGCAATGCGACGAATATTCTCCATATTGTCGTACTCGCCACCTATGCCACGGCTGTTATATGCACGATAGATCTGCTCCTTGATGTTGCGCTGCGACGAGTAGGTCATGAAGGGGACATAGCTCGGTGCATGTAGCGTAAGGGTCCAACCCTGCTCGCCACGCGCCTTGGCCTCGGCAGCCATGCCATCCTTAACAAAGTCGGGCAACTCCTCGACCTTCTTCTCGTCGGTAATATTCAACGAGAAGTGGTTGGTTGCAGCCAAAGCGTTCTGACCAAACTCCAACGTGAGCTGCGAAAGCTCGGTGGTGTACTGACGATAGAGCTCGCGAGCCTCACCTTCGAGCAAGGCACCCGAACGCGCAAAGCTCTTGTAGGTATCCTCCAAAAGCTGCATATCCTCGGTATCGAGCTTAAACTTCTTGCGATTTTCATAAACGCTCTTAACACGTGCAAAGAGCTCGGGGTTGAGCGATACATCGTTCGAAAGCTCGGTGAGCTTCGGCGTAACGTTCATTGCAATCTGCTGCATCTCGGGCGATGTCATACAGTTGTTCAATACGAAGAATACGCCCGACACGCGGCTCAAAAGCGAACCTGCCTGCTCCATAGCGACAATCGTATTATCGAAGGTCGCAGGCTCCTCGTTGTTGATGATGGCGTCGATCTCGGCACGGTTTACTGCAATGGCGTAGTCGATCGCCGGCTCGTAGTGAGCTAACTCAATCTCGGCAAAGGGGGGTGTATCATAGGGAGTATTCCACTCCTCAACCAACGGATTGCCTACGAGAGTCTCGGGCATGGGCACATCTACGCTACCCATCTGCGCGCCTCCCGCAGAGGCGAGTGTCAATGCTGACATAATAATTGATGTTGTTGTCATAAATAGAGTTTAATTATACATTAGGTTTATTCTCTCAAATTTGGGGGCGACATCTCACAGCCTACCTCACCTTGGACTTGATGTCTTTGGGCGAAATTACGGGGCGCACGGGTAATCCGGGCTTTGGACGCTCTACCGTAGTATCGAGTTTCGATATGTCGATTAGCATATCATCCGTCAACGTATCAACCACAGGCTCCGGCTCACGCCACAAACCACGGGCCTTCAACATAGCCGTCTTGTCGGGGTCGGCACCACGGAACTTACGATACATCTCCATGCCGGGTTTCTGACCACCTTGCGCCAAAATATCGTAGCGGAAGCTATGTGCAAGCTCCGGGTCGCACAAATCACGACTCTCGCGGAACGCCTCGAAGGCATCCTGATCCAACACCTCGGCCCAGAGGTAGAAGTAGTAGCCCGACGAGTAACCGCCATTGAAGATGTGGCCGAAATAGGTGTAGCGGTAGCGGGGTGCTATCTGCTCGATAAGACCACGACGTGTGGCAAGGTTATACTCCTCGAAGGCCTCGACATCCATATCGGCAAAGCTCTCGATAGAGTGAATATCCATATCGATGAGTGCGGCAGCTGCAAGCTCGGTAGTGATAAAGCCCTGATTGAAGAGTGCAGCATTCTGCATCTTGCGAATAAGCGGATCGGGAATAACCTCCTTCGTGCGATAGTGTGTTGCATAACCACGCAAAATCTCAGGCTCGAACGCCCAATTCTCCATAATCTGTGATGGCAGCTCCACAAAGTCGCCCTCGACCTCCGCCAAACCGCGATACTTAACATCGCCAAAGAGGAAGTGCAGAGCATGACCAAACTCGTGGAACAGGGTCTCGGCCTCGTCCATAGTAAGCAACGACGGGGTGTCACCAACGGGAGGTGTAAAGTTGCATACGATGCCGATGACGGGGGCTACGCGCTCACCATCGCGATAGCGCTGCTCCGTGAAGTAGCCACACCATGCACCAACACCCTTCGTAGGACGTGGATAGGGGTCGATATAGAGGACACCAAGCACCGTGTTATCGCTATCTACAACCTTCCATACCGAGCACTCGCTGTGATAGCTCGACACCGTAGTCAAGGGATAAAAATCGATCTTGTAGAGGCGATTTGCAAGGTTGAACATACCCTGACGAACATTCTCGAACGAGAGGTATTGGCTCACGGCAGCCTCATCCAACTGATACTTCTGCTTGCGCACTCTCTCGGCATAGTACCACCAATCCGAACGCTCAAATTCGGCATCGGGATACTCGTCGTGGAACAACTCCTCCATAGCCTCCAACTCTGCCTTGGCAGACTCCAACGCAGGCTCCCAAATCTCATCCAGAAGCTCGTACACCGCCTCGGGCGTAGATGCCATCTGGTCGGCGGTAACGTAGTGTGAATATGAGTCGAAGCCGAGCAACTTTGCCTTCTCGACGCGCAGACGTGTCATATCCTCTACAATCTGCTTGTTGTCATACTCGTCGTTGTTGTTGCAACGATTCAGATAGGCATCATATATCTCGCGACGGAGATCTCGGTTCGATGAGTAGGTAAGGAAGGGTATCATGCTCGACTTATCGAGGGTAAAGAGATAGCTACCCGTCTTACCGGCCCTCTTTGCCTCCTCCTGTGCCTGATTGCGTACACTCTCCGGGAGCTCGGCTACCTGCTGCATATTAAGCTCCAACGCATAGTTTGCATTCTCGGCAAGCATGTTGTTACCAAAACGAATCGAGAGCTTCGTAAGCTCCGAGTTAATTTGCATCAGACGCTCCTTATCCTCCTTGTTCAGCAACGCACCCGAACGCACGAAGTTATTATAGGTCTTTTCGGTAAGTCGCATCTGCAACTCGTCGAGACCGAGTTTATGGCGCTTATCATAGACCGCCTTGATGCGCTCGAAAAGCGGCTCGTTGAGCTTTATGGCATTGTAGTGCTCATCGACGATGGGCATAACGCGCTCCTGAACACTCTGCATCTCGGGCGTGAGGTCCGAACCCGAGAGCATGCCAAAGAGCAGATTTATATCCGTAAGCTTCATGCCCGAATTATCGAAGGCGAGGATTACGTTCTCGAACGTGGGCTCCTCGGTAGAGCTGGCGATAGCCTCAATCTCCTCGTTATGCATCTTCATAGCCTCCTCGAAGGCGGGCTCGAAATGTTCGGTGCGAATCTTATCGAAAGGAGGCACCCCAAACTCCGTATTCCACTCCGTGAGCAATGGGTTTGCTTCGGGCTCGGCACTCTCCTTGGTACATGCACTGTTCATAGTCATTGTCATGATTAGTGATGATAATAGCAAAAGTCGTTTCATTGATAGCTTTTTTTAATTAACTTTGCAAAGTTAAATAAATTATCGACAATGCAACTATTTTATGCCCCGGAATTTTCAATTCCGTGCTATACTTTACCCGAAGAGGAGTCGAAACACTGTGTCAGAGTGCTGAGAATGGGTGTCGGCGACGAGCTTCACATAACCGACGGACGTGGCACGATGCACCGCTGCAAAATCATCGACGACAACGCCAAGCGATGCGTAGTGGAGGTTGTGGAGAGCATAGAGGAGTACGAAAAGCTACCCTACACGCTCTCGATGGCTGTGGCTCCAACCAAAAACATAGACCGATTCGAGTGGTTCTTGGAGAAGGCTACCGAGATAGGCGTCAGCGAGATATATCCATTAGAGAGTGCCCACAGCGAGCGCCGACAGATAAAGCCCGAACGCGAGGAGAAGGTGATAACCGCAGCCGTCAAGCAGTCGCTCAAAGCCTACCACCCCACACTCCACCCGATGACCACGTTCAAGGCTTTGGTGCAGCAGCCTTTCGACGGAAAACGATATATTGCACACTGCAATTCGTCGATTGGCGAGAGGCACTATCTCGGCTCGCTGATAAAAAAGGGCGAGAATGTGCAAATTTTAATAGGTCCGGAGGGTGATTTTTCGCCAGAAGAGATTACCTTTGCACTACAAAACGGATTTAAGGCAATATCGCTTGGCAACCAACGTCTGCGTACCGAGACGGCAGCGACGGTGGCAACGGTTATTGTATCCACAATCAACATGCTATAAAACACAGAATTACGACCCAAATAACTGATTGGTTATGTATCTCTATTCACTACTTGTGGTGGCACTTATCATAGCCGCCATATTCCTAACACCCGTAAAACGCAAGGTGTGGGTCGCTACCGCCTTCATCGGCATGGCTGCCATAGGCGCAATAGCACTCTCGGTAATGGCGTTTTGCAACGGGAAGGTTGAGCTTACCGAGTTTGCGACGTCGCTATTTGGCGTTGAACGCCTCTCGGTAGATATACTATCGTCGCTCTTCCTATGTATAATTGCCATAGCTTCGATAGCCACAGTGCTCTATTCGAGAGGCTATGTTGCCAACTACCTCAAACGCTTCTCGCCGGCGCATATCTCTATGCACTACACGGCGTTGGTAGCGCTGGTCATCTCGATGATGTTCGTTGTGATGTCGAGCGGAGGCTTCTCGTTCCTGTTTGCATGGGAGCTTATGACCATCTCATCGTTTATCCTCATCCTGTTTGAGGCCGACCGTCAGGAGGTACGTCGCGCAGCTCTGAACTATCTGGTGATGATGCACATAGGCTTCATGTTCCTCGTTGCCGGATTCGTGCTTCTGGCAAACCATACAGGCTCGGCAAACTTTGAGGCACTGACCATCTATTTCAAGGAGTGCAACCCGTTACCTATATTCATAATCTTCTTCATAGGTTTCGGCATGAAGTCGGGCGTCTTCCCCATGCACATCTGGCTTCCGGAGGCCCACCCCGCAGCACCTTCACACGTCTCGGCAATCATGTCTGGCGTGATGATTAAGACGGGTATCTACGGTATTCTGCGCCTTATGCAGGCCATCGACCACGATATCAACCTGCTCTACAACATAGGACTTATCATCCTGCTTTCAGGCATCGTAACGGGTCTGTGGGGCATTATCCTCGCCTCGATGCAGAACGACATAAAGCGTCTGCTGGCGTATTCGAGTATCGAGAACATAGGAGTGATACTCATAGGCTTGGGCATTGCAGCCGTAGGTCACGCAGCAGGTAGCAACCTTATAGGTATGTGCGGTATGTGTGGAGCGCTACTCCACACACTCAACCACTCGCTCTTCAAGACAATGCTCTTCTTTGGCGCTGGCAACATCTACTCGAAGCTCCACACGACATCGATGAACCAGATGGGTGGCTTGGCAAAGTACATGCCTCTTACGGCCATCATGATGATGATTGCAACGGTGGCTATTTGTGCACTACCGCCACTGAATGGTTTTGTTTCGGAGTTGCTCATATACATAGGAATGTTCAACGGTGTAAGTGACGGTCACGAGCTTCTCTACTCGGTTGGAGGCATCATCGCCCTCTCGCTTATCGGAGGCATGGTGGTATTGGCATTTACCAAACTCTATGGCATTGTGTTCCTCGGCTCACCACGCACGACACACGTTGCCGAGAGCGAGGAGGTGGATGGCTTGCGCATTGCTGCTATGGCGATACCCGCCACGTTCATGCTCCTCATAGGTCTCTTCCCGCAGTTTATCATCGAGCCTATATCGACCGTTGCCGGTGGCGTGACTGGTGGCGATAAGAGCATTACCATCGAGCACTTCACACCTACGTTGCAGGCTGTGAGCATCGCCGGATGGACACTTATCATTCTGATTGCACTACTCTACACGCTGAAATACCGCGCACAACGACGTCGTAAGATTGAGGTGGGGCCCACGTGGGGTTGTGGCTTCACGGCTACGAATACGCGCATGCAATATACCGGAGAGTCGTATGCCGAGGGTGTGGAGAGCATCCTTGCAAAGGCCATGACCAAGGAGCATGTCGATGGTCGCACAATCGACAAGAGCGAGATATTCCCCACGAAGCACAGCTACAACATTCGCCATAAGGATAAGGTAGATTCGTTGCTTGGCAGATGGTGGGTGCGTCTTATGCACCGTATCAACGAGTATGTGATGCGTCTGCGTACCGGACGTGTGAACAACTATATCACCTTTGCCTTGGTATTCCTCGTTGCAGTATTACTGCTTACGCTGTTTAACCTAATGTAGTCTAACACCCAAATTTAATCCGAAAATGTTAGTACAACTCTGCAATACACTTCTAATGGTTGTTGTAGCACTCTCGATTACGGGTGTTATCAACCGCACACGCGCCCTGCTTGCCGGGCGCAAAGGCATACGCTTTGCACAACACATCTACAACGTTCGATTGCTCATGCGCAAGGGTGCTGTCTATTCATCTACTACAAGCATTCTCTTCCGCATCGCCCCCTGCATATATCTCGGAGCAACGCTCATGGCATTTCTCTTCATTCCCGTTGCAGACCTATGGCCTCTGTTCTCGTTCCATGGTGACATTGTGCTGGTGGCATACCTGCTCGCCTTGTCGCGCATGGCTCTGATACTCGCCGCTTTGGATACGGGTAGCTCGTTCGAGGGCATGGGAGCCTCGCGTGAGGCACTCTATGGAGCTCTTGTCGAGCCGGCACTTATGATGGGATTGGCAACGTTGGCACTCTTCTGTGGCTACTCGTCGTTTGCCGACATCTTTGCTGATGCACAGCAGTTGGATATGAACCTCACGGTTATCATGCTATTGGTAGCCTACGTCTTTGTCGTCATACTCTTCATCGAGGCGGGACGCGTACCCGTAGATGACCCGAAGACACACCTCGAACTTACGATGATACACGAGGTTATGTGCCTCGACTACTCGGGCATCGACATGGCTATGATTCAGATTGCCGGCTGGTTGAAGAACGCTATCTTTGCAATGATTGCAGCAAATGCCATCGCAGTAGCCTTCTGCTTCCATTGGTGGTTTGCTACGCCTCTGGCCATCATCGCCACGGGTGTTGCCGTGGGCGTTGTGGAGTCGCTCCGCGCTCGCAACAAACTTTCGCGCAACGTAACCTACATCCTCACCATTGTTGCCCTCTCGGCACTTGTACTTCTCATAGGCTTCCTTCTAACCCAAAATATCGAAATTTAGGTCATGACACTATCGCTGATAATACTATATGTACTGACGCTCATCTATCTGTCGATGGCAGAGCGCTTCCGCAACCACACAACAATACTTGCCATTCAGGGTCTGCTGCTCTTTGGCATTGCCATGTTGCGCCTACACTCGTTCCACCCCGTCGAGATGAGTTTCATTATCGTCGAGACGCTCGTATTCAAGGCTATTGTCATACCGGCAATACTTATGCACGTCATACGCAAGACAAAGATTAACCGCATACACTCCTCATCGTCGCAATTCGGCTCGCTCGCCATGTCGCTTGCAGCACTCATAGCAAGCTGTACTATAACGGTATATATGGCCGACCAAAACACCGACATGATATTCTTTGGTGTGGCACTCTACGCTCTGCTATCGGGACTTATCCTTATTGTGATGCGTAAGCGTATCTTTGCCCACCTGATAGGCTTCCTTGTTATCGAGAACGGAGTCTTTCTCTTTTCGATGGCAATAGGTGTCGAGCTCCCGATGCTTATCAACCTCGCAATCATGCTCGACATCCTTATCTCAATACTCATCCTCGGCATGTTCCTGCGCCGTATGGATAACGACATTCATACCGACGAGACGGATGCTCTAACCTCGATAAAAGACTAACGCCATGCTTACGTATATAATAATATCGGTACTTCTTGCCGTAGCACCTCTCATTGTTCGTTCGGAGCGTAGCACGAACATCATCGCCGCGACATTCTTCATGGTGCAGGTTGCGGCCATAGCGGCAATATTCCACTTCGACCTTATCGACAGCACGCTGCTATCGATATTCACGGCCGACACCACCGCCGTGGTATTCCATATTCTCATGACCTGCGTGCTGGGTTTTGCGCTTCTGCACTCGTCATCGTATCTGAAAGCCGAGGGCATCAGCCGACGCTCCTACAAGGCCTACTACACGATACTTATGCTGCTCGCCATAGCCGTGACGCTGGTATATTACTCAAACAACCTCGCTATGACGTGGGTGTTCCTCGAAGCAACGACCATCTGCTCGGCAGGTATCATCTACCACCGGGAGTTCCGTCAATCGTTGGAGGCTACGTGGAAGTATATCTTCGTTTGCTCGACAGGTATCGCCATGGCATACTTGGGCATATTGCTTCTCTCGACCGTAGCTACCGAGGGGTCGCTGGCGTATAGCGATTTGAGCAACGTCATCGCCGAGGGCAATCCCCTCTACTTGAAGGTTGCATTTCTCTTTATCGTGGTGGGTTATAGTTGTAAGATGGAGATATTCCCTCTCTATACCGTGGGTGTCGATGCCAACTACGCCGCTCCGGCTCCCGCCTCGGCATTCATATCTACGGCGTTGGTAAACGCAGGCTTTGTGTCGATACTTCGCATCTACATGCTCTACTCCTCGACAGGCGAAGTCTTTGAGTGGGCGCGTCATGTTCTTATCCTCATCGGCGTACTCTCGTTGGCCGTGGGTGCCATGTTCCTACGCCGTACCAACAACTACAAGCGCTTCTTGTCATACTCAACGGTCGAGAACATGGGTATAGTTGCCATAGGTATGGGCATAGGAGGCTTGGCATTGTGGGCTGCCGTATTCCACGTAATATGTCACACCTTTGTCAAGAGCTCGATGTTCTTCCAAGTGGGTATCGTGCGCCACATCTACGACAGTTACAGCATCAACCGCATAGGTAACTACATGAACATTAACCACATAGGCGCAATAGGCATCATCATAGGCACGCTCGTATTACTCGCCTTCCCGCCCTCGCCACTCTTCATCACCGAGATTATGATATTCTCCGAGATTATCGCAGTCGAGAGCTGGTGGCTGTTGGTGCTTATGCTTCTGTTGATGTGTATGGTACTCTACGCTATATGGTCGCGTACACTACGTTTAAGCTACCACTCGAATCAGGATGAGTTACACCTATCAGCCGTAAATCGTCGTCTTTCGTACTCGGCTGCCGTGCTTCTGCTCGTAGCCATTGCACTTGGCTTGTGGCAACCCGAATTCCTGACCGACGCTATTGACAACATCGTAAATCTTGGCTAACTATGGAACTATATATAAGAAGCAACAACAACTCGTCGGCAATAGAGCTTTCGAACATCCCCGTTGTAGATTACGTTGCGCTCTACAACGACCTTAAAGAGCGTATGACGGATAGCCGATACCACGTAGCACACTACTTCGCTACGGAGGTTGAGAGCGGATTGCGATTCTTCATACTTATCCTCGACGACCAAACGTCGGAGGTACTTATCTCGTCATTTGCTCCCGACTACTACTCCGAAGAGGGCTTGGCATCGCTCACTGCGCTGCATCCACAGTTCCACCCCTTCGAGCGTGAGATGCACGAACTCTATGGCATCAACTTCAACCACCACCCATGGCTCAAACCTCTGCGTTTCTCGCACGACAGACGCAACCGCGAGTCGTCGATGGATAACTACCCCTTCTACCAAATCGAGGGTGACGAGCTACATGAGGTGAACGTGGGTCCCATACATGCCGGCATCATCGAGCCGGGCGCCTTCCGCTTTATCTGTAACGGCGAACAGGTGTTGCATCTGGAAATAGCCCTCGGCTACCAACACCGTGGCGTCGAGAGTGAGATGCTACGCAACCAGAGTCGCCTGCGCCAGACACTTCTCTCGGAGTCCATTGCAGGAGATAGCGCCATATCACACTCTACGGCATATGTCGAACTTATCGAGAAACTCGGCGAAAAGGGTATTGACCAGGATTTGAATCGCGAGCGCGCCGTAGCAATTGAGTTGGAGCGCATAGCGATGCACATCGCCGATACGGGAGCCTTGGCTACCGACATTGGCTTCCAGCTCTATCAGGTAGCGTGTGAGGCTTTGCGTACGATGACTATCAACACAACACAGGCGTGGTGTGGCAACCGCTTCGGCAAGAGCCTAATTCGTCCCTTCGGCACAAATCATCCGCTTACGACCGAGAAGATAGCGATGATACGCAACAATGTTAAGGAGATACGTCGTCGCTACAACGAGGTGCGCTGCGACATATTGGAGGCACCTACACTCCTCTCGCGTTTCGAACAGTGTGGCTTGGTGCCAACAGCCGAGATGAAGCGCATTGGCGGTGTGGGCATGGCAGCACGTTCGAGCAACGTGCGCCGCGATATACGCGCAACACACCCATGGGGATTCTATGGCGAGGAGCTTGTACACGAGCCCGTAATGCATGACGATGGCGATGTTATGTCACGCCTTATGACACGCATGGACGAGGTGTTGCAGAGTGCCACCTACGTTGAACAGATGCTCGCCAACTACACCCCCACAGGCAAGATTCCGACCCCGGATTACGATGTTAAGTTAAAGACTAATGCCCTATCATTCTCAATTGTAGAGGGCTGGCGTGGCGAGATATGCCATGTGGCTCTAACAAACGATAGTGGCGACATCAAGAAGTACAAGATTAAGGACCCCAGCCTACACAACTGGCTTGGCTTGGCAATCGCTGTTCGCTCGGAGGGCATCTCGGACTTCCCCATCAACAACAAGAGTTTTAACCTGTCGTACTGCGGTCACGACTTATAAGAGGAGAAGAGTATGATTATTGGAAAAGCAAAGATTCTGCGTAGCCATGGCTGGCAGTATATCCCCGATTTGGATGGCGTGACCCTGACCGAGGAGTTCCGCGGCTTCCCGCTACTTACCGACAGCGAAGATAAGAGCGCCATTAAGCGTGCCGCAGCAATATGTCCCACGCACGCCATCAACGTCTCACCCTTCACACTCGACATGGGTAGGTGTCTGTTTTGTGGCGAGTGTGCATGTTGTGCCCCGAAGAACATAAAGTTCACTAACGAGCATCGCCTTGCAGCCACGCGCCGCGAAGACCTTATAGTCATGGCTGGACAGACCAAGCCTTGTTTCAATCGCGAGGTCATACGTCCCGAAATATCTAAATTTTTTGGTAAGGCATTGCAGCTACGCGAGGTGTCGGCAGGTGGCGATGCCTCGATAGAGATGGAACTTGGTGCTACGGGCAACGTAAACTTCGACTTCGGACGCTATGGCGTAGGCTTCACCGCCTCGCCGCGCCATGCCGATGGTTTGGTGCTTACGGGTCCTATAAGCGAAAATATGGCAGAGGCACTCGATATATGCTACAACTCAATTGCCGAGCCCAAGATTCTGGTTGTGTGCGGTTCGGAGGCAATCTCGGGAGGTTTGTTTGCCGAGAGCCCGGCTGTTGAGCGCTCGTTCCTAAATCGCTACCATGTCGATTTATGGCTTCCGGGCACACCGACACACCCGTTGTGCTTTATCGACGGCATAACGAAGCTACGCAAGAAGCAAAAGTAGATACGGTAGCAAGCAGCGAAGTATAAATTGAGAGAGCATAGACCTCATCTTTATGATGTCTATGCTCTCCCTGCTTTTCAGGTATTACCCTACTATCTTCGCTCGTAGGTCATAAACGCAAATGGCGACTCATACTCCTCACCACGCTCGAAACGCTGCTCCGATAGGAGTTTCCACACGCTATAATCTATCTTCGGGAACGAGGTATCACCCTCATAATCACGCTCGACACGCGTGATATACATCCTATCAGCCACAGTCAGCGCCTCGGCATAGATCTGTGCTCCACCGATTATGAATATCTCCTCGTCGTCGCCCGCCATACGTATCGCCTCCTGCAACGAGTGGGCAGTAAGAGCACCTTCAAAGCTGCGCTCGGAGCGAGTAATGACTATATTCGTTCGCTTGGGCAGAGGCTTCGACCCCAGCGACTCGAAGGTCTTGCGTCCCATGATAACGGCATGACCCGATGTTGTGGTGCGAAAGAATCGCATATCCTCTTTAATATGCCACAAAAGTGAGTTCTTATCTCCGATAGTACCATTCTGTGCGATGGCGACAATGATGCTTACCATAGTATTAAGAGCTGTTCTGCAAATGAGTGTAAAAAATAATTAGTTGTCGGGAGCCTAAAATTCGGTCGCTTCTGAATCTATGAAACTGCCCTTAGAAGGATAATGGCGCCTTGATAGCCGGATGTGGATCGTAGCCTAAAAGTTCTATATCGTCGTAGGTATAGTCAAATATAGACTTCACATCGGGGTTGAGCCTCAACGTAGGAAGCTGACGCGGCTCACGCGAAAGCTGCTCGTCAGCCTGCTCAATGTGGTTCAGATAGAGGTGCGCATCGCCCAACGTATGTACAAAGTCACCGGGTTGCAAACCACACTCCTTGGCTATCATCATCGTAAGCAGAGCATACGACGCAATATTGAACGGCACACCAAGGAAACTATCGCCACTGCGCTGATAGAGTTGGCACGAGAGTTTACCCTCTGCAACAAAGAACTGAAACATCGTATGGCAAGGTGGCAGAGCCATCTCGCCCACCTCTGCCACGTTCCATGCCGAGACAATCATACGCCTCGACGAGGGGTTATGCTTTATGGTGTCGATAACCTGCTTTATTTGGTCGATACTCTCGCCCTGATAGCTACGCCAGCTACGCCATTGGTAGCCATAGACATGGTTAAGGTCGCCAAAGCGATAGCCCTCAATAGGCGACTCGACACCCGCAGCAGCAAGGAACGTATCCATATCCACGGGCAACACTCCATGTTTGATACATAGTTCGTTGTAGTAGCGATAGGCATCGCTATCCCAAATATGAACGCCATTATCAACCAAATATTTGATATTGGTATCGCCTTTTAGGAACCACAACAGCTCGTGGATAACCCCCTTCATAAATACGCGCTTGGTGGTAAGCAGCGGGAAGCCCTTGCCGAGATCGAAACGCATCTGATAGCCGAAGATACCCATGGTACCCGTACCCGTGCGATCGTCGCGCACTACGCCTTCGTGGCGAATCTTTGCAAGTAGTTCGAGATATTGTTTCATCCAATAGTGAATGTTTTAAGTTCAACATGTCCCTCGTCATCCATACGTGCGTATGTAGCCGTTTCGCCCGACCAGTCACTCATAAATAAGACACGCAATTCCTCCTCGCGATGGTCATGCGCAAGGTGCATGTGCCCGAAGATGTAGGTATCGGTGCCCTCTGCCGATGAATGGTGCTCGCGAGCATAATCTATGAGGAAGTTCAGGTTCTGGGGCGTGATACCCTCCTTGCTATGCGACTTACGCGACTTGCCGCTCCACCAGTGACCAAACTTCATCGCCAAGTCGGGGTGGATAAGCCAGCGGAAGAGCCAACGCGCCACACCCGAACGGAAGAAGCCATTCATAAGGCGCAGCATGGGCTGCCCCTTGATATTCATATTGTCGCCATGCGCGAGGTGCACCCTGCGTCCTGCGAGAGTCACCACCTCGGGCGTGTAGTGCATCCTGACTCCACACTCTGCTTCGAGATAGCTTCGTGCCCACATGTCGTGGTTGCCCACAAAGAAGTGGAGCTCCACGCCCCTGTCGTGCATCGTTGCCAAACGACCCAACACGCGCGTAAAGCCCTCGGGGACAACACGGTTATACTCGAACCAAAAATCGAAAATGTCGCCCATGAGATATAGGGCACTTGCGTCGTCGGCAATGCTATCCAACCAACGACATAGCGCCTGCTCCGTGCGACGAGCCTCATCGGGGCTACCTGCACCAAGGTGTGTATCCGATACAAAATATATCATACCACACCTTAAAGTTGCTTAACGACAGCTCGCTCAATCTCCTCTACCGACGCTCCACAAGGCTCGATGTCGCCATTACGGTCGATGAGATAGCACATCGGAAGAGTCTGCACGTTGTAGGTAGCGAACGTAGAAAAGTTCTCGCCACCAAAGAGCGAAATCCATGGCAATTTCTGCTGACGCACCGTCTGAATCCACAGTGAGCGATCGAGGTCGGCAGCCACATGGTATATCTCGAAACCACGGTTATGATACTTCTCGTAGAGCGGTTTAAGCTCCTCGTTAAGGTCGAGGCAGGGGTTAATCTCCGACGACCAGAAGTAGAGAAGCACAACGTTGCCCGCAAGGTCCGACAGACGATGCGAACGACGATATATATCTTCGAGGTAGAGGTCCGGATAAGATACCTCTTTCACAGACTCTTCGAGGCGAACAATAGCATCATCGTCTGCTACGCGCTGCTCCAAGACTCCGACAACCGGTGAGTCGGGATACGCAGTACGCAAACCTTCGAGCAGTGCACGACGATGTACGGCACTAATGCCCTTACCATATAGAGTAGGTATCAGAGCCTCGACATTCGCATGATTTATAGCATAAAACGAGGCAAGTCTATCGCTATGCGTGCCTATAAACTTAACCTGATACTGCATGGCAGCAGTTGCCAAGTCGTAGAGCTCCTGTGCCAACTCCTTATCCATATCGTCGACACCGATAAACTTCGTTGCAAGCTCGTCACAGTAACCAAAGTAGGCATGGTTGAACTCGCAGATAAGTGCCGACTCTGCCGAGCCCTCGACGCTATAACTATTGAATACATCACCCTCGGCTGCTACCGTAAGATTATCGCCCGGCGCCACAACAAGCACCACAGGACGCGCCTCGTTGCTGAATGACAAACGGTAGAATCCCTCCTGCGCCACATCGAAGCATAGCTCAAACTCACCCTCCTCGGTAAGTTCTACGCTGGCTATGCGCTCGACAGAGGTTAGGTCATCGTCGAAACGTTCGAGGTAGAGTTCCTCGGCATCGCACGCCCTAAATTCGCCCTTTATGGTAGTTGCGACACCAACATTCTCGCTCTTATCGGCATTGCCTCCACAGGCTACTAAGCCTGCTGCAAGCAACATTACAAAAAACAATCTCTTCATCTATCTTCACTTAACTAAAATCTTATACTCTAACACTATCGCCCCAAGCCATAGATAGCGTGCGATAATGCTCACACCTATGCCACGCTATTTGTGCACGCTGTGGTGCTGTGCACCCTTTGAGCCACTCTTCTGCGTGCGACGTGCATTGTTGGCGTTGTTGCTACGCTGCTGCGGCTTATTCTGCTTGCGATTCTTGATATTATTACGCTGCTGCGTACCATGTCTATAATCGCAACGCAAGGCACTTATCGCCGACATATCAATCTGCATATCGTTGCCCGCCATAGCACGAATATCGCGAATTATAACCTCGTTATTGGGATGGTCATTGTTAAATTCATAGCTCTTGACGCGCATATATCGCGCAATGTTGATAAGCTCGTCCGAAGCGTTGTTATCGCCTTGCGCCGCTGCCACGGCACGAACCAACTGCTGCGTATATTTACCATAGTGCTTAAAGGCTATGTTCGACTGTGGATAGCGCAACTTTTGAGGCACAACCATCAAATCTTGGCGTGAAGGTTGTGGGTATGGCGAATCGACATCGAGTTGAAAATCGGACATGATAAAGAGATGATCCCACAACTTATGCTTAAAACCGTTGGTATCGCGCAACAGAGGGTTGAGATTGCCCATCACGGCAATGACAGCCTTCGCCTGACGTGTGCGCTCCTGACGGTCCTCTATTTCGAGCAACGAATCCACCATCTCCTGAATATGTCGTCCATACTCCGGAAGAAAGAGTTTACGACGTTTGTAGTTATAATTTTTTCTCATTGTTTTATTATTTTCTTACCGAATGATAACGCATGCAGCTCGTTGTGCAGTCGTTATCGGGTCAATGTTGGATTGGTGGTTGCACGCCTCAATAAAATGATAGACCTTTATCAAATTATTTATCGCCTCACACCAACCGGATGATACGTATTTAATTGTACAAAGTAAATGCAAATTATTCACATAAGCAAACTATGGTCAAAATTTTACTTGTTTTTCACTCAAAAAAGATGCTCCATTCACTCACTGAGCGATTGCGCTTCGAGCAATTCACTACCTTCGAGGCCGAAGATGAGGGCTCGGCACGCGAAATATGCCGTACGTCTCATATCGACACCGCCATCGTTGGCGACGATATTTCGACCCAAGAGCTCAACTTACCCTTTATCGTTGTCACACAGCAGCCCAATATCGACTCTGCCGTAGATGCCATGCGCCATGGAGCCATTGACTACCTCTCCGCCCCCATCGACATGAACCAACTTCTCGGCACCCTGCGACGTATCGACAACGGCGCAAAGGATGATACCCCACAGAGTGCACAGAGTGTTGTGCGCCACACACCCCGACGCACTAATTGTGCCACACAGCCCATCATCGGCGAGTCCGATGCCATAGAGCACGTGCGTAAGATGATACGCCGCGTTGCACCGTCAGACGCACGCGTACTTATCTTGGGCGAGAATGGCACGGGCAAGGAGCTTGTGGCACGATGGATACACACAAAGAGCTACCGTTCGTCGTCACCCTTTGTCGAGGTAAACTGCGCAGCCATTCCTGCCGAACTCATCGAGAGCGAACTCTTCGGACATGAGAAGGGCTCCTTTACATCCGCCATAAAGCAGCGCAAGGGGAAGTTCGAACTTGCCGACGGAGGTACACTCTTCATGGACGAGATTGGAGATATGTCGTTGGCGGCACAGGCAAAGGTGCTGCGCGCACTGCAAGAGTGCAAGATTACGCGCGTAGGCGGCGACCGCGACATACCCGTAGATGTGCGTGTTGTGGCAGCCACGAACAAAGATATACGTCACGAGATAGAGGTAGGTCACTTCCGTGAGGACCTGTATCATAGGTTGAGTGTCATTGAGATAGACGTTCCTCCGCTACGCGAACGCCGCGGAGATATAGAGCTGCTTGTAACTCACTTTATCGAGGAGATATGCTCGCGCCGCGATATTTCGGCAAAGAGTATCGATAGCGATGCGATAGATATATTACGCACACGTCGTTGGAGCGGCAATATTCGCGAGTTGCACAATGTCGTCGAACGACTAATTATTTTGAGCGATGAGCGTATCACCGCCAACAGCGTAAAGATGTATTGCCGTGCGTAGAGAGAAGCAGAGTGATTATAATATGGGTAGTTTTAGGCGCGCGTAGTACGAAAAACCGCAGCATACTTGGCGTATGTGAGGATTTTGAGTACAAGTGCAACGACAAAATACCCCTATTATAATCACTCTGATGGGTTAGAAGGGCATATCATCCACCACTCCTGCTGCGGGAGTATATGTAGGCTCCTCAACAAAGGGAGGCATCTCCTGCACGGGAGGCTGTGCCGCAGGCTGCAAAGGCTGTACGCGCCATGCACGAACATCGGTGTACCAACGGTCTTGATATTTGCGTGACTCTATGTCAAACGACACCGTATAGCTCTCACCAACACGGAGGGTTGCAACCTCCTGCGCTTTATTCATAAATGTTACGGCTATCTCCTTGCCATACTGCTTGTTGGGTTGCTCAAAGACCACCGTCTGACGCTCCCATGTGCCTCTGCTACTCTGTCCCGACACAGGAGGTAGAATCTCCAATACTCTTCCTTCAAATTCCATATAATTAAGTTTTTATTGTTCCACTAAAAAGGGCTTCCTATGCTACCGAGCACTCTATTCCGAGTGCCTCGACACGCTTGGCTATCTCGCGCAACTCATCCTTATCGACCTTGCTAATGGTTTGGCACGGAGTGTCGCGGTCGAGAGAATAGACCATAACCTGACGCGGTGCAATCTCCTTAACAAGCTCCAACCACGCCGTAACCTCCTCGTCGGTGGTATTATCAACCTTCTGACCGAGGTACTCGCCACGAAGAAACATGGTCTGCACGATGAGCCTACCCTCGAAGAGCTTCATGAGCTCAACGATGCCACGCACCGTATAGCTTCCCTGTGGCTTATTCATAAGCTGCACCGTAGCATCGAACGCCGAGTCGAGTTTAAGGATGTTGTTATCGACACGCAACAGCGCACGGCGCACATCCTCACGATGTATCTGCGTGGCGTTCGACAGCACCGAAACTCGCGCTGTGGGGCAATGTTTATCGCGCAGAGCAATAGTATCGTCGATAATCTGCTCGAAGTCGGGATGCATCGTTGGTTCGCCATTGCCGGCAAAGGTGATAACATCGGGGGGCGTACCCTCCTTGACCATACGCGCAAGTGTCTCATCGAGCATCGCACGAACATCTTCACGTGAGTTGAAACGTCGCTTACCGGGATGGTCACCATTCCAGCCACACTCGCAATAGATACAGTCGAAGCTACACAACTTCGACTCGATGGGCAGAAGGTTCACTCCGAGCGATAATCCCAAACGTCGTGAACGTATAGGCCCAAAAATTATGTTATTGTATAGTGAAGTCATTTTATTGTTGTTTTAAGGTATGTTCTATTATAAGTTAGTAAATAAGTTATTTATTCCGCGAAACTCTATTCCTATCGCCTTGGGGCCGATTTCGGCACGATTCTACCTCTTCGCACCCTTTGCACCGCCGAGCTTCGCACCATGCTTTGCCTGATATGCAAAGATGTTGTCCGAGTAGCTCGTAATCTTGAACTCCGAGTCACGCTTGCGGCGAAACGCTATGGCGATAAGCCTATCGACAAGCTCGTCGAAGCGCACGCCCGTAGCCTCCCACAGATAGAATGACAACGAGCCGGGGATGGTGTTAATCTCGTTTACGAAGATATCGCCCGTAGCCTCGTCAATCATGAAGTCGATACGCGATACGCCATCACATGCCAAGACGCGGAAGGTGCGACAAGCCGTCTCGCGTATGAAGCGCGTAACACCATCGGGGAGGTTTGCCGGTATCTCGCGAACGGTAGAGTGCATACCCTCGGAGGGACGATTCTTCCCGCCGCCGAGATACTTATCCTCGTAGCTCAATATCTCGCCACTGCGCACCGGAGCCTCGCACACCGAAGCCTCGCAGTCGTAGTAGTCACCCAAAACCGAGCAGTTTATCTCCTTCAACCTCTCTACCAAGCGCTCTACGATGATACGCTTCGAATACTTTATGGCATTATCGACAGCCGCAACGAGCTCCTCGCGGTTGTGTACAGCCTTGATACCCACCGACGAGCCGAGATTTGCGGGCTTGACGATAAGTGGATAGCTCAACGCCTCACATCGCAGGATGGTAGCCTCCTGCTCCGAGAGCCACTCCTTATCCGAGAACCACGCATAGTCCACAACGGGAATACCACTCTCGCGAAGAATCATCTTCATCGTAATCTTATCCATGCCATTTGCCGATGCCAACGGATTGGGGCATGCGTAGGGGATACCCGTCATCTCGACAAGACCCTGGAACGAGCCATCCTCGCCCGACGTGCCGTGCAACGCGGGAAGTATAACATCGAGGGTGGTAACAACATCGCTTCCGAACATGGGTTTACGCACCTTATAGAGCCTGTTATCGCCATACACGGGACGCAAATACACCTCCTCGACCGAATTAAGCAACTGCTTCATATCGCGATAGTTATCCGTAGATAACAGTTTATCGCCCGTGTACCAGTGCCCCTCTTTCGAGATGTATATTGGCACAATGTTATACTTCTCGGTATTCATCGCAGCCATGGTCTGCGCAGCTGTGATAACCGAAATCTCGTTCTCGACGGAACGACCTCCAAAAATTACACCTACATTTATTTTCATCTTCTTATCACTTTGTTTTTCATCTACTTAAACGAGTCGGGCAGGTCGTTCTCGTACAAAACCACATCGCCCCTCTTCAAGCGTGGTTGCAACTCGGACATCGCCTCGGCAAACGACGCCACACAGCTAATCTGCGATGCAGGATAGCCACCATCGTTGAGCCCCTCGACAATTGCCTGACGGTTTACCTCATTTACAACATATACCCTATCGGCGCGCGACTGTGCAATATCTCGTCCGAAGGCTCGATTATTGGCATACTGCTTCGCGCCCATCTCCACAAAGCCGGGGGTTATGACATAGCGCGCCCCCTCGGTAATGAAGTCACCCAAGACCTCCAACGCCATGCGGGCACCCACAGGATTTGAATTATAGGCATCGTCGAGGATTGTTATTCCTCCCTGATGGCGCATACTCAAACGGTGCTCAACCTGCTCGATTTGACGCACAGCACGGTGCGCCCTTACAGAGTCGATGCCCATAGCATCGGCAACAGCCAATGCAGCAGTGATATTCAGGATATTACCACGACCCAAAAGGTGGGCTACAAACCCCTTGTCGGCCTCGTTGCCATGCTCGACGTCGAAAACCGTTTGCGTAGCTTCGTAACGTATGTTTACGGCGCGATAGTCTGCATCTTTGTTGTCCACGCCATAGCTTACGACATTTCGTCGCACGTTGGCAAGATGCGCAAGGGCTGCCTCCGAATCGATATTGACGAAGCCTATGCCGCACTCGGGCAACGCCTCGATAAGTTCGAACTTCGTGCGTGCAACACTCTCCACCGAACCAAAGGTTTCGAGGTGCATCTCACCTACCGACGTCACGATACCCATATGTGGTTCAACCAAGTCGCATATCTCGCGTATGTCACCCACCTGCTTGGCTCCCATCTCCACGATAAAGACCTCGTGGTGTGGCTTGACATGCTCGCGTATGGTACGGACAACGCCCAACGTAGTGTTGAAGTTACCGGGAGTCATAACAACGTTATACTTCTCGGAGAGAACTCTATAAAGGAAGTGCTTGGTAGAGGTCTTGCCAAAACTTCCTGTGATGCCTATTACCTTCAAGTGGGGCATACTGCGCAAAATACGCTTTGCATCGTTGTAGTACCAGCGCGTGATAGCGCGCTCCATAGGTCGATTTATGAGGTTGGCAACAATGGTCCAATAGTCCGGTACGAAGAGCATCATCGCAACAAGCGTAAAGCGAGGAGCAAAGATGTGAACAAGTGCAACGCCCACAGCGGTGAGTAGTAGGCGCGTGCAAATCATGCGCTTGACACGCATGGTGTATGCCAGCCCTATCTTGTAGCGTATCGCAAACTCGGCAATGGAGATAACCACCATCCATAGGCCAAAGATGAGTAGCACCGCCCAATGTGACGTAAAGATAAAGACAAGCGCCGACGTAACCGCCAAAAGATTGCTCCTCGACAGCCACTCGCCCGTAGCACGTAGCCATCGATTATAGCGCTCGACACGATAGGAGTTCTGCTGAAACATCTGCACCGAGTAGCGCATCGAACTCCAAAGGAAGAGGAGCCACACGACCGAGAATATGTGTATTGCCACAGCCATAACCCTATTTCAAGTTTAAGAACGATTTAAGCGTTGCTTGCCACATGTCGGGTTGCTCCAACCACGCAAAGTGCCCTGCACCCTCCGCCACGACAAGAGCAGCATTGGGCATAAGGCGCTCCATTCTGTGGGCATCGGCAATGGGTGTTGCCGTATCTCTATCGCCCCAGAAGAGTAGTACCGGAGCCTTGACCCCGGGCATAAGATGACACAAATCCTCGTTTACGCACTTCGAGAGTATGGCACGCATCATGGGTGTTGCCCGATTGTAGTCTGCCGAGCCCGACTTCGCACGACGCTGCTCCAAAAGCATATTTGCCTTGGTGCGACCAACAAGCAGTGGCAACATGCGTTTCAAAAGTTTGTAGCTATATACCTTGCGATAGTAGCCCCACGAACGACGAGGTTTGACGCCCGCAGCATCGGTGAGAACCACCCTCTCTACACTATTGCGCGAGGCATAGACTATGGCCACACGACCACCAAACGAGTGTCCCACGAGTGTCGGACGCTCAACACCGAGCTCATTCATAAGAGCCTCGACAGAGCGCGTGTACTCCTCGACACCCCATACCTCATGTGGCTCGGCACTCTCGCCAAAGCCTGCAAAATCTACCGACACCACACAACAACTACCCGACAGCAACTCACGCGTTGCGCGCCATATCGTGCGGTCGCAACCCCAGCCGTGCAAAAGCACAACTACATCGCCCTGACCTTCAATAGAATAGGCAAGCTCTACACCATCATATTTATAACGTGCGTCCATAGACGCAAAGATACAAAAAAAAGATGAACACGCAACAATAATACAACGAGATTTTTAGTTCAATAGCGGCATTATAGGAGAAGTTCCTCCTCTGCAACACATCCTACGATATAAAAAAAAGACGAGCACTCGAACTACATCGAATACTCGTCTTTTGTTCAGACAATCGGTCGCCTACGCCACATGGAGTCAAGCCCCACGACGAAAGAGCCTTTTGAGGGTTAGGAGATACCACGTTGTCCCTGTCCGCGCTCTGCCGCCTCAACCTCCATCTCATTCTGCATTGTAACCAACTCAACAGCATGCATAGCACGTTTGCTGTCGCCAGCCACAATAACCATATTCCACTGAACTTGGAGCTGCACAATACCATTCATCACCGGTATTGAACTCATGAGACGATTCTCGGGCGCCAGGATAACAACGCCATCGACATCGGTATATTCGGCGAAGAAGTGTGTCGCCATAACCACGTCGGAGGTAGTTGCAACCTCCCTAACCTCGATATTCTGGGGCATACATCCTGCGCTTGCCAGGGAGTCGATGAGAGCCGGAAGCTCCAACATAACAAACTCCTCAAACTCACGCACAACGAGGACGCCGAACTTCATGTTCGACGCATCCAAACGCTGCTCTGCCTCGTACCCCATATTGCTACTTTCGACCAATTATCAAACCAAACTGCGCAGTCACCTACTCGCGAATACGATTCTCGAACATGGCCTTGCACGAGTCGAACTTGGCAGAAGCCTCCTTGTAGAGAGCCTGTGCCTCGGCATCCATGCCAAGGTGCTCATAAACACGTGCGAGCTCCTCAACCGCCATACCATAGACGTTGGCATTCTCGCAACCATCGACTGCCGAGCGGAAGTGTGCAATAGCATCCTCCATGCGATCCTCCTCAACAGCAATGTCGCCGAGGGCGATGGCAACCTTTGCATCAACAACAGTGCCGGCAACGCCGCCCACGTTGTTATACATTGCAAGGTAGGTCTTTGCGTTCTCCAAGTCGTTTACTTCGAGGTAACGTGCACCCGCCATCCATGCTGCGGTGTTAGCAGCTGCGCTCTCTGCATACTCGGCAACAACGCCTGCATAAGCCTCTGCCGTATCCTCAACCAAGGCGTTTGCCAAGGCAACATCTGCCTTCTGTGCCTTCTCACGCTCCTTGCCATCGGCATAGCTCTTGTAGATGAAGTAAGCACCGAAAGCGATAGCTACGATAGCAAGTGTCCAAAGAATCTTGTTACCATACTTGTCGAAAAATAGCTCCAACTTACCCTTGGTTTCAACCATAATGTCAGTCTGGGTGTTCTGTGTCTTGTGTGCCATAAAAGTGTTTATTTTTTAATTTTGTTATAATTTCTAAAATTCAACCTACAAAGATACAACAAATAGTTCGAATATCATAGCGGTAGAGCTAAAAAATCAATCATTTTTGTAAAAGATGCCCCAAATCCGCACTTTTTGCCGAAAGTTTCGTATCTTTGTATTGGAATGGTTGTTGGTCAAACATATTCAAAACTATACGCACATGACATACCTTTGGTTACTTCTCGGCATATCGCTCGCCGTATCGGCTGTCGGATGGTTATACTTCATATACTTTTTCAGCATCGGATACGGACTATCGATAGCTGCTCTCGCCACCGCATCGCTTATCATCTTCAGCAACGCATTGAGTTTGCCAATGACGCTACTGCTTGCAACACTCATAGTCTATGGTATCAGACTCGCCACCTACCTCTTCCTGCGTGAACGCAGGTCGGCATCCTACAAGAAGATACTCTATCAGCCCGACAACACCAAGCGTCGCCCGCTGTTTGCCATGTTCATGATATGGTTCTCGTGTGCACTGCTCTACATAGGTCAGATAAGCCCCGCAACATTCTACCTCTACAATGCACAACATGGCATCGCCGTAAACTCGACTTGGGCATGGGTAGGAGCCATAATCACAATGCTCGGCGTAGCGATAGAGAGCATTGCCGATGCACAGAAGAGCGCTGCAAAACGCAAGCTGAGCAACCGCTTTGTCGATACGGGACTATACCGCATTGTACGCTGCCCGAACTATTTTGGCGAGATTCTGATGTGGACCGGCTGTTTTATCGTATGCTTTGGATGCAGCTGCACCGCGGGTCAATGGATAATTGCATCGTTGGGTTACATAGGCATCATCTATGTTATGTTTAGCGGAGCACGACGCCTCGAAATGCGTCAGGCAGAGAGCTATGGCAACGACCCGGAATTTCGAGCCTACGTCAAGCGTACGCCACTGCTCATTCCGCTTGTACCCATATACAGCGTAGCAAAGCATAAGTGGCTCAAAGCATAGGTCAAGCCATTGCAGCACTCCCGATGGCTGCGATAAACTATTTTTTAACTATCTTTGCACCATAAAGATTAGACACACAACCCGACGATGAAACTCGACAGCATATCTATCCTCAACTTCAAGAACATCGGCGACGAGCGCATAGTCCTCTCCGAGGGCATAAACTGCTTTGTGGGAGATAATGGCGCGGGCAAGACCAACATTCTGGATGCCGTACACTACCTCTCGCTTGCCCGCTCGATGCACACCATAAGCGACAAACAGAGTATGCGCCATGGCGAGGAGAGTTTTATGCTCGACGGAGCCTTTCGCCACGACGACAACCGCCACGAGCAGGTGGTATGCTCCTACACCACGCGCGGAGGCAAGATGCTGAAACGCAACGGCAAGGAGTATGACAAACTCTCGGACCACGTGGGGCACTTTCCGATTGTTGTAGTATCGCCCGCCGACACCATACTTATCAGCGACTCGGCAGAGGAGCGTCGTCGCTACTTCAACCGCCTCATATCACAGATAGACCGAGGCTATCTCGCCTCGCTCATTCGCTACAACTCGGCTCTTGCCGAACGTAATAAGCTACTGAAAACCAACCCATCAGAGGAGATGCTCCTCATATACGACATGATGCTCGACGGCGCAGCCTCGGCCATATATCGTCGTCGCAAGGAGGTCGTAGAACGCATGTTACCCTTGGTCGCCGACTACTACTCGGAGTTGAGCGGAGGGCGCGAGAGCGTGGGCATGGAGTATCGCTCGGAGTTGGAGAGCAGCCCCCTTGCCGATCTGCTACTATCGTCACGACGTCGCGACTTTCTGAACGAACATACGACATGCGGCATACACCGCGATGAGGTGGTGCTCACAATAGATGGTTACCCCTTGCGCAAGTTCGGCTCACAGGGGCAACAGAAGTCGTTCCTTGTAGCGCTTAAACTCGCAGAGTATAGGATCCTTGCCGGCCATATGGAGGAGCGACCGATACTGCTTCTCGACGACCTATTCGACAAGTTGGATATAGGTCGCGTGGCACATCTGTTGCGCCTTGTCGGTGGCGCAATGTTTGGACAGATACTTATCACCGACTGCAACAAGCTACGCTTGCAACGCACGCTGGATGAGGCAGGTGTAGAATACAAACTGTTTAATATTGCCGAGGGCAAGATAGCACTATGAGACGTTCGAATCCGGTACTCGTAGGCGACATCTTGAAGGAGTTTTTCGAGCGACCCTATGTTGCAGCAAAGATCGCCGAGGGCAAACTTCCAGACTTTTGGCGCGAGATTGTGGGCGAGCACATAGCAAACCTCACAACCTATCTAAAACTCGAAAACCACATATTATACGTGGGTGTGATGTCGAGTGTTGCACGCCACGAGCTCTTCTATCGTCGCGAAGAGCTTATGCAACGCATGAACGAGCGTGCCGGCATCCGCCTAATCAATGCCATCATCGTGAGATAGAGAGGTGGGGAAGGTAGGGAGATATAATATTTCGTTCCCCTTTAACTCTCTAAATTTTCTAAACTTCTTAAACTCCATAGCCCCCCAAAAAAAGCAACCGAGCGATTATACACTAATCGCCCGGGATGGTTATTTAGATTTTGTCACGCTACTACTGCTTGCGCTTATACCAATGATTACGACTCCGATAATAAGTAACACCCACCACCATTCTGCCAAAAAACCGAATATGGTGTCTGATGCACCCGTCTGACGATCTACTTGTGATGCCAAATAACCAGCCTTTGATGAAAGATTCAAAATATCCATAATATTAAGTTTTTAATTTGTTAGACTTCTGAATATATAGAGGTGGCAACCGCATCATATCTATCATCACACCTACAAATTGTGATATAAAAACCAACTCGCCCTGCCACGATATACCTGACAGAGCGAGTTTTAGCCCACTATATATGTTAGGACGACATACTACAACATCTCGTCGTACTCCAACCTCTCGCGCACCTTTGCCCAATGAACAACCGGGCGGCGCACACCGTCAATAAAACGAATGGGGCAACCCAACGCCGAATCGTCGATATAGAGGTCGGCATAGACCTTAACCGACTCGGTCCACTCGTGCTGCTCGGGGTTGTGATTGACACCCCACAAATCGATCTTACGCTCCTTGAACCAGCGCACTGCCGCCGCAAGCTTATCACCCGAACGCATGGTGTAGAGTATGAGCCTATGTCCACGCCTATTCAGAGCACGCAGCACATCGACAGCGCCCTCGACATCCATGCCCACCGACGGATAATCGTGCTCGACACACGTGCCATCGAAATCGATAGCTATGACAATACCCTCACGTTTGCCCATTATCTACGCTTTTTGAATAATCTTCTAAACTTATGCCAATAACGACGCCACGCATTCATGTCGTCATCGTCGGTATAGTAGCCGTAGCCATAGCCATAACCATAGGTCCCCTTGCTGTGGGTTACGCCATTGAAGACAACTGCCATACTATCGAACTTCTTATCCTCGTACATACGCTCAATATCGGGCAACTGACTACGGTCGAGGTAGTTTTGACGCACCACATAAATGGTTATATCGACCAAACGACCCACGATAAAGGCATCGGCAACAGCCATAGCGGGAACATTATCCACTATAATAATATCGTAGCTCTCGCGCAGTTCCTTGACAATATCCTCCATGCGCGACGACATAAGCATCTCGGCAGGATTAGGTGGCTGGGGACCTGCATACATTATATCTATATTAGGGCTAAGCTCTCCCTTGGTTATAGCCTCCGCCGTAGAGCCTATGCCACCCGCAAGCAATGTCGTTATGCCACGTCGGTCGTTACGATGTCCCATAAGCTTGGTGAGTGTGCGACGACGAAGATCAAGATCCATGATAAGCACTCGCTTGCCCGATATTGCATAGGTCAGAGCGAGGTTGAGCGACACAAAGGTCTTACCACTATGCGGCACCGACGAGGTGAGCATGACGACCTGAATGTTGCGATCCAACGTCATATAATTTATATTGGTACGCAGCATGCGGAACGCCTCCGACACAGCATCGCGACCATCATCCCTAACCACAATACCCCTCTCCGCTCTGCCTGTGTAGCGCGGTATCTCGCCAAGCATCGGCGCCGAAACATACTCCTCGATATCCTTGCGACTGCGTACCTTCGTATTGAATTTCTCACGCATATAGATAATAAGAAGCGGTACGACGAAACCCAAACATAGCGCCACGACGTAGATAAGCATCTTGCGCGGGCTCACCGGATTATTGCTACCATGCGCCCAATCTATTACGCGGGCGTTACTCTCGGCCGTGGCTCCCGTTAGAGCATTCTCTTCGAGCTTGGTAAGAAGGTAGATATATAGCTCCTCCTTCACCTTCTGCTGACGCATTATCGAGAGCAGCTCCTTCTCCTTCGTAGGAGAGTTATTCATCTGGCTATCTGCCATACGTTGCTCCCTCTCGATATTCTCGATATGGAGTTTTAGGCCCTCGATATGCGACTCCAACGACGCTACAATAGAGCCGCGCACGGTGATGATGCTTGCGCCGAGGTCGAGAACGAAGGGGTTGTTGTCCGACGACTCCGAAACAAGACGATTGTACAACAGCAGATTTTCGTTATAGACCTCGATCTGCGACGCTAACGCCGTAGATGCGCCACTCATGGTTACCACCGACGCTGGTATCAGACCTCCAACACCGTCGGTTTCACCGATATAGTCGAGGATATACTGCGCCATTTCGAGGTTTACGGCAAGCTCCATAGCCTCCTTCTTCAAACGCATAATCTCGTCGGCACCCATCGCAGCCTCCTCCGCGGGGTTGTAGATTTGGTTGTCGCGCTTGAACTCCGCGACATTATCATCGGCAATACCCAACTCGTTGCCAAGTGTCGCAAGACGCTCGATGATAAACTCCTCGGTAAGATTCGATATCGTGCGCTTATCCTCGATAGCATCGGCATTGTAGGCATCGATAATACCATTTATCACCTGCTCGGCACGCAGTATAACCTCGTCGTTCATCGTAAGTTTGATGACCGACGCCTGCTTATCCGTAATCTCGCATTTTAGCTTATTGCGATACTGCTCCACAGTCGTATTGAGCGGCATACGGCTAACCAGAATTTCTTGGTCGTTGTAGCGATTGATATAGGGCGTAGGCAAAATCGCTACCCTACCCATAGGCGTTGTTACGGTGTCGCCCGGCACAACCGATGCCTGAAATTCCCCACGCGAAAAGTTGTAGAGATTGACACTCTCGCCACCCGAGACAACATAATTGAACGCACCCGACAGGTTGTCGCCCGCATCGAGAAACTTAACCTCGATAGGAGCACGACCATAGAGGTCGGTGGTGCGTATGCGACCCTTGGTCGTATAGCGCGTAGCCAAGTCGTAACGACGTACGACCTGCTCCATCAGTTTGTAGGACTTGAAGATGTAAATCTCGTTATCTACCGAGCGACGACCCATGACGCCCGTAATGTCGCTAAATGCCGAAAACTCGGCACTGCCACCCTTACGCGAGTCCTTGACCAACACCGATGCCGTACGCTGATATACGGGAGGGGTGCGACGAATATAGAACTCGGCACAGAGAACAAACAGAAGAAACGAGAGGACAAACCAATACCAATTGGATAGTATAAGGTTTAGAATATCGTAGAACGTAAACTTGCGACTTGTAGAGATCTTCTTATCGCTTTTCTCACTACTTTTCGACATTTTCGCAGAGTTAATTTATTGAAGTACTACTTTGATATGCTGAATATTGTTACGACCAACGTTGCCAACGATACCGCCGTGCTGGCAATCGAGATCCAGAACGAGCGATTCTGATTTATCTCTGCCGTGGCTGCACGATACTTATTTGGACTCACTATAAGCACGTCGTTCTGTTCGAGGTAGAAGCAGGGAGAGAGGAATATATCCTTCGAACGCAGGTCGAGTTTTGTAACCACATTCTTGCCCCCCTTTTCGCGTACGACAGCTATATTTTCACGGTCGGCATAAATCGTGAGGTCGCCAGCCAACGCCAAAGCATCGAATATCGAAACCTTATCACGCTCGATATTGTAGCGTCCGGGTTTGTTCACCTCACCCACAATAGATATGGCAAGGTTAGCAAAACTAACATTTACCTTGGCATCAGCGATGTAGCCACCCTCGATAATGCGACGCTCGATGTCGGCAGCAAGCTCCTGGCGCGTCATGCCGCCACAACGTATCTTACCCAGCACCGGGAAATCGATACAACCATCTCTATCGACAGTAAAGACCTGCACGCTATCCTCCGTCGCCGTGGTTATGGTGTTTGTGCCAATAAGTGCACTGTAATTCGACGACGAGTTGAAGGGTTTCGCCAACTCGGGATTCATGCTGTTTACCACAATCTTTATCTGATCATAGGGCTTTAAACGTATGATACAGTTTTCGGGCAGCTCGATTACAGCTCCGTCGGCGACATCCTGCAAGTAAAGAACACGCTGCCGCGCATTACACGCACAGAGGAGTAACGCGACACAAAGTGCTAAACGCTTGAAATATTTTGCCATATTCTTGTTGTTATATTTTTGTTTATCTACAAGGTTATCTGTTGCACAAATCAACGCGCGTTGTATAATGCGCATAATTCGTGCAAATATACAATTTTTTTTCGAGGATATAGTTTTTCCCCTAAATAATTAAGGTATGGACAGCCTTCTGATGTCGCATACGGAGCGATGAGAAGAGAGCAGTTGGAGAGGTTAGGGATAACGGATTTTCTCCTTAAACTCCTTAAACTCTCTAAACTCCTTAACCCTGCCCTACCCACGAGCATAACGCAGCAATTCGCCTTTATAATCGTTCGGGAAGGGGTTAGTTATCATCCAACCAAGACAAAAAATCCGATGTACGACTGCGACTAACAACAACTTCATCGTCGGGACGAGGGACAAGTTGAAGTTTTAGGCGGGTACCGAGATGCTTGGAGATATTCTCGATGGCATTGATAGATACAATATAGCTGCGCGAAATTCGGAAGAAGAGGTGCGGGTCGAGCATCTCCTGAATGGTATCCAGCGAGTAGTCAAGAAGACGCCGCACACCGTTGCGACTAACGGCATAGGTGCTCTTATCCTCCGAATAGCAGTATGCAATATCCTCTACGGGAATTATTACAATCTTGTCGCCAGCCTTGACAATGAATCGCTTTTTGTACTCCCTGCCGGTTACGACATTAGCCCGCGCCACAAGATCCATAAGCGCCTCGACATCGGCAGGCTTTTGACGCTCTATACGTTCGCGACAACGCTCCCATGCACGCTCCAACTCCTCCTCGACAATGGGTTTTAGCAGATAATCAATACTATTGACCTTGAACGCCGTAATAGCATAGTTGTCATAGGCAGTAGTCACGATGACATTAGCACGCACATCGACCTTATCGAAGATATCGAAACCGATGCCGTCCGACAGTTCCACATCCAAAAAGATGACATCCACACCATCGGGATTCTCTTCGAGCCACTTTACGGTAGATCGTACCGAGGTGAGTGTCATGACAATGGAGCTATCGGGACAACACTTATCGATAAGTTTTTTAAGGGTTATCTGCGCAGGAATCTCATCCTCTACAATAAGTACTCGTATCATACTATCGGAAGTTTTACTATAAATTCATCTTCGGTTTGCTGGACATCGATACTACGATGCGTAACATCGACATATTGACGTCCGATATTTGCCAATCCAACGCGCGTCGAGGGCTGACCATGACGGCGCAGTTGAAGGTTGTTTCGCACCACCAGACAGTCGCCCTCGGCGCGTATATCAATCGTAAGGGGCATATCTGCCGACACGATGTTGTGCTTCGTGGCGTTTTCCACCAAAAGTTGGAGTGAACAGGGGATGACATAACGCGACATTTGCCCCTCGTCGATACTAATGTTAATTATCAACCCATCCACAAATCTCACCTGCAACAAATCGATGTACATCTTTGCAAAATCGACCTCCTCGGAGAGCTTTACCAACGGTTTCTGATCGTTGTTGAGCATGTAGCGATAGATGTTTGCGAGCTTGCGAATAAAGGCACTCGCACGCTCGGTCTCGTGCTCCTGGACAAGATAGTCGAGGATGCCCAACGAGTTGAACAGAAAGTGTGGATTTATCTGTTGTTTAAGCCTATCATACTGATACTCTGCACGATGTTTTTGCTCGCGCTCGATGCGCAGCTCCTGCTTCGAACTTCGCAACGTGAGCAATATATAGCAGACCGAGATAACCAATAAGTTGAGTAGCAACGACGCAGAAACGAGCCTTAAAAACTCGATATTGTCGTAACTTGCGCTGTTCAGATGCGGGATGTTAAAGTATGCTACAAACGCAGCTGCGAGAATTAGAGTAATAGACCAAAATAGGAATATAACCCTAAAACGATATTGGAGCCGGTGCGGCAAATCTGCACGACGACGCATACGCATCGAAAGAATAATGTTTCCCACCACAACTATCAACACTGCCCACGTGTTCGAGAGTATGGTAACGATGTTATGCATAAGCGTTGCATTGTTATCCGTTGCATTGTAATCATCGGTTCTGAACAACACAATATATGCCATACGCAACGCAAGTATCGACAAAGCTACCACAACGACATTTCGCGAGGAGGTTTGCCAGCTGCCTGCCGCCGCCTTAAAACGTTTTGAGTGTAGCGTTATTCGATTTACCAACTCGCCCGAAACAACCGTAATCAGGAATGTCGAGACGGCGGATGCCAAGCCTACACTCCCTATCAAATTGCTGAGGGGCTTCCAGAGCCACGAACCCAACAAAAATCCGAACAGCGTAGCTGCCAAAGCCAGTATCGCCATAATCTCGATACGGGTATTGTTTCGCATTGATACAACGATAACCATGGTGATAGTCAGGATGGTTAGCGGGATATCGTCGTAGTAGTCGAACATGCGGCTCAACATCGCCACGGCAAAGTGCAACATAGCAAAGAGCAACACTACGAAGATGTTGCTTGCGATAAGTCTATTTGGAGCAATATTGAGCATAGTCGACAAAGATATAATTTTTTTTCGCAAACTGCAAACCCGAGAGTGCATAACTATGTAGCGTGGCTACGCCTCGATGCTGCAACCAACACCGCAGCACAGCGTTCAACGACAACTTAACGAGCTACACCTACCACTACTTTTGTGACTACACCCACGAACTAAAAATCAAAACTTTAACCTTGCAGGTTGCACACATCGGCACCATGTTTGCAAACACCGCAAAATCCCAACAAATACCATTCGGTATCGAAATCGGACAATTCGTCGCCATAATTTATCATTTGAGCATAATTATCTTGGCAGTTTGCATTTTTTTTTGTAACATTGTATCGATATGATATGTCTGTTATTAAAATAATTTAATATCACCTTTTCCATAAAGGAAAGATAGTTAAACCGATTGAACTTAAAATTTTACGATAATGACAAAACCTAATTTAACCACTGCTCAAATGTGGAATCTGAGTTTCGGCTTCTTTGGCGTTCAGATTGCCTATGCATTGCAGAGCGCAAACATTAGCCGAATCTTTGCGACGTTGGGTGCCGACCCCCACTCGTTGAGCTTCTTCTGGGTACTTCCACCGCTTATGGGTATGATAGTGCAACCCATTGTAGGCTCAATGAGCGACAAGACTTGGTGCAAGTGGGGCCGTCGCAAGCCCTATCTCTACATTGGCGCCATTGCAGCCATCATCGTGATGGTATTGTTGCCCAACTCCGGAAGTTTCGAGATGACGGTAAAGGCGGCGTTGGCATTTGGTGCTATAATGCTGATGTTGCTCGACACCTCGATTAACATGGCTATGCAGCCCTTCAAGATGTTGGTGGGCGACATGGTGAACGAGGAGCAAAAGACCAAAGCATACTCGATTCAGAGCCTGTTGTGCAACGCCGGTTCGTTGGTGGGCTATCTCTTCCCATACATCTTCACATGGCTTGGCGTGAGCAGCGTAGCTCCGGAGGGTACTATTCCCGATACGGTAACGTGGTCTTTCTACATTGGCGCAGCGATACTTCTCGTCTGTGTATGGTACACCGGCATTAAAGTCAAGGAGTGGACCCCGGAGGAGTATGCAAAGTTCAACAACATCAAGGAGGAGGCGAAGGCCGAGAAGACAAATCTCGTATCACTACTCATCCATGCGCCCAAGACGTTCTGGCAGATTGGCTTGGTGCAATTCTTCTGCTGGTTTGCGTTCCTCTACATGTGGACATACACCACGGGTGGTATTGGTGAGACTGTTTGGGGTACGATAGACACATCGAGTCCCGAGTATCAGGCAGCAGGCGACTGGACAGGTGTACTCTTTGCCGTTCAGGCGATAGGTTCGATATTGTGGGCTATGGTAATACCTTCGTTGCGCAATGCCAAGTTTGCCTACACGTTGAGCTTGATACTTGGTGGCATAGGCTTCATCTCAACGGCCTTTATCCACGATCAATACATGCTCTTTGTCTCGTTCCTGCTCATTGGTTGCGCTTGGGCTGCAATGCTCGCACTGCCTTTTGCGTTGCTTACTAACTCACTATCGGGTAAATCGCTCGGCTCATACCTTGGTCTGTTCAACTGCACAATCTGCCTACCCCAAATCATAGCATCACTCATCGGTGGCATCATCCTTGGTTTGGTTGGCGACGTTACCGGTGGCATACAGACGGGTCAGATTAACATGCTTGTTGTTGCAGGCGTATCGCTCTTGCTTGGTGCCATTGCCGTATTCGGCATCAGCGAGAAGCGCCATAACGCATAAAAATCCTTGTGCGCGGGAGGAGGAGATGAAGCCCCCTCCCCTGCGCAACGTGCTGCGTAACACACGAAACAAAATATAAGACACACAATTTTATTAACTCTTTATTAACTAACACTAAAAACACTATGAGAAAATTCTTAACTATGTGTTTGGGACTCGTACTGCTCGCGCTGGCGATGCCCACCCAAGTGTTTGCACAAAGCAAATACGAGGTTAAAGGTGTGGTAGTTGATACTACCGGAACGCCGGTTATTGGAGCCTCTGTTGTTGAACAGGGCACGTCGAACGGCGTCACCACCGATGTCAATGGTCAGTATGTACTGAGAGTTGACAGTGCAGAGTCTATCGTTGTAATCAGCTACGTTGGTTACAAGACGCAGGCGCTTGCCGCCTCATCAAGCCTCTTGCAGAACGTTGTTTTGGAGGAGGATGCAGCACTTATCGATGACGTTGTAGTCATTGGTTATGGTGTTGTAAAGAAGAACGACCTTACCGGTTCGGTATCTACCGTAAAGGCAGATCAGACCAACAAGGGTCTTGCTACTTCACCCACCGACCTTTTGCGTGGTAAGTCAGCAGGTGTGGTAATCACATCGGGCGACGGTGCTCCCGGTTCGGCATCTACCGTACGTATCCGTGGTGGTTCATCACTTAACGCATCGAACGACCCCTTGGTAGTTATCGACGGTCTTCCCGTATCGAACTCTGATATCGCGGGTACTGCCAACGCTTTGGCATCTATCAACCCCTCGGATATCGAGTCATTCACCGTATTGAAGGATGCTTCGGCAACCGCTATCTACGGTTCACGTGCATCTAACGGTGTCATCATCATCACCACCAAGAAGGGTTCGAAGTACGACGGTGCTGTTCCTCACGTAGATGTTGATTTCACAGCATCGTTGAGCCAGAACGCAAAGTATGTTGATGTTATGACAGGCGACGAGATGCGCCAGACTTTGGAGTGGTACTACGGTACTGATCACGACGCATATCGCTCGGCAACGAAGTATGGTAACACCAATACCGATTGGCAGCGCGAGATCTACCAGCTCGCACAGTCTTACGAGGGTAATATCGCTTTGAGCGGTAACATCAAGATGGGTGAGAAGAATAACCTTCCTTATCGTGTGTCTTACGGTTATTTGAATCAGGATGGTACGTTGAAGACTTCTAACATGTCACGTCACACCATCTCTGTAAACCTTAACCCTCAGCTCTTGGACAACCACCTCACCATCAACGTAAATGGTAAGGGTATGATTATGGACAACCGTTTCGCTGACGCGGGTGCCGTATCACAGGCTGTTCAGTTCGACCCCACCAAGCCTATCTACCTCGCTAACGAGGAGGGCGGCATCAATGGCTACTACACATGGCGCGGTACCGATGGTAAGCACAACACAATGGCTAACCAGAACCCCGTTGCTATGTTGAACGATAAGCATGACGTATCTAACGCAAAGCGTTTGGTAGGTAACATCCAGATCGACTATAAGATTCATGGTTTGGAGGATCTCCGCTTGAACCTTAACCTCGGTATGGACTACACCAAGTCGCATGGTACTGTTGATGTAGCTCCCGGTGCAGAGCAGTCACGCCACGCCACAGATCAGGCTGGTTCGGGTTACCACACCAACTACTCACAGAAGCGTCGCGACCAGACTTTGGAGTTCTACGCTGCTTATGCAAAGACATGGGGCAAGCACTCATTCGACATCATGGCAGGTTACTCATGGCAGAACTTCTGGCAGGAGTCATTCAACGAGTCTTATCGCATTGCTCTTATCGACAACGGTAAGGAGGGTGACGAGTGGAATGGCGGTTGGGATCCCGATAGCGGCACTCCCTACATTCCTATCTCGAAGGATGCAGACAACTACTACATCAAAGCTCCCAAGACATCACGCGGCGAGTACTTCCTCGTATCGTTCTTTGGTCGTGTAAACTACTCATACGACAACCGCTACTCTATCACCGCTACTTTGCGTAACGATGGTACATCACGCTTCCAGAACCATAAGTGGGGTCTGTTCCCCTCTGTTGCTTTGGCATGGAACATCAAGAACGAGCAGTTCTTGGAGGATAACGATGCTATCTCGGCTTTGAAGCTCCGTTTGAGCTACGGTCAGACAGGTCAGCAGGAGGTAGGTGGCTACTATCCTACTTTGGCTACCTATGTTGATAATACACTCGGTTCGCTCTATCCCTTCGGCTCATACAGCGATGGTTTCTACCCCATCACAGCCGCAGGCTACAACCCCGATTTGAAGTGGGAGACAACTACTACCTACAACGCAGGTATGGACTTTGGCTTCCTCGATGGTCGCATCACTGCAAGTGCCGACTTCTACTATCGCGAGACCAAGGATTTGCTCAACCGTCTTCCCGTTCCCGCAGGTTCGAACCTCAAAAACCAGCTTGATGCTAACATCGGTGACTTGAAGAACATCGGTGTTGAGTTCGAGATCAACGCTATCGCTATCGATACCGAGGATTGGTACTGGAACATTGGTGCTAACGTAGCATGGAACCGCAACGAGATTACTCGTCTTTCGAACGAGGATGAGAACCCCGACTACAAGGGCGTTACTACGGGCGTTATCTCTGGTGGTGTAGGTAACACTATCCAGGTACACCAGACCGGTCATCCTACCAGCTCGTTCTACGTATATCAGCAGATTTACGACGAGAACGGCATGCCTATCGAGGGCTTGTACGTAGATCGTAACAACGATGGCGTAGTCAACGAGAACGATAAGTATATCTACAAGAAGCCTGCTCCCGATGTAACCATTGGTTTCAATACACAGCTCTCATGGCGTGCTCTTACACTCGCTATATCGGCTCACTCTAACATCGGCAACTACGTTTACGACAACATTTCGTCAAACGGCGAGCTTCTTACCGACCTCTGGACTAACAACTTTACCAACAACCGTGTTGTCACAGCTCCTGTTACCAACTTCCGTAGCTCGGCACAGTACATGTCTGACTACTATGTACGTAACGCTTCATTCTTGAAGATCGACAACATCACATTGAGCTACCGCTTCGATTTGGGTAAGGCTTGCGACCGTCCTCTCTCATTGAGCGTATTTGGTACTGTACAGAATGTAGCTACTATCACCGGTTACAAGGGTATCGATCCCGAGATTTTCAACGGTATCGACAACAACATGTATCCACGTCCTCGTACCTACATCCTTGGCTTGAAGTTCAATTTCTAATATAAAGTCGCTTAAACGTTATGAAAAAGATAAAAATATTTATGATGTCTTTTGCCGCAGTATGTGCACTCGGCATGAGCTCATGTGTTAAGGATTTGGAGGTTACTCCTATCGATCCTTCTACACGCTTCCCCTCGGATGCGCTTAACAGCGAGCAGGGCTTCGAGCAGTTGCTTGCAAAGTGCTATGCCGGTTTGGCAGTTTCATCTTCGTATGGTGCCAATGGCGATCCCGATATCGAGGGCGTTGATGGTGGTTTTGGTCAGTACCTTCGTGCTTACTTCAACCTCAACTGTTTGACTACCGATGAGGCTATTTGTGCATGGAACGATACCGGTCTGCCCGATTTGCAGAACATGAACTGGCAGTCTTCTAACCAGTTTATCATCGCTATGTACTACCGCGTATTCTATCAGATCAGCCTTTGCAACGAGTTCATTCGTCAGGTTAACAGCACCAACGTTGTCTTCACCGGCAACAACCGCGCTGCCATGATTGCCGAGGCTCGTGCATTGCGTGCTCTCTCGTTCTACCACGCTATCGACATGTTTGGCGACGTGGCATTCCCCTCAGAGAATGATCCCGTGAGCCTCACAGCTCCCCGCAAGATCAGCCGCGCCGAGCTCTTCGACTGGGTTGTTGCCGAGTGCGAGGATTTGGTAAATGGTAGCGACCTTGCAGAGGAGGGTCAGAACATCTATGGCCGTTGCGACAAGGGTTTTGCCCGCATGATTCTTGCCAAGCTCTACCTCAACGCCGAGGTTTACAAGGGTGAGGCTATGTATGACAAGTGTGCCGAGCAGTGCGAGATTCTTATGTCGAAGTATCAGCTCCACCCCAACTTCGCTGACTTGTTCGCTGCCGACAACCACCTCTTCACCGCGAACACTACTCATGGCTCGACCAACGAGATTATCTTCGCTGTTCCCCACGATGGTATCAGAACTACATCTTATGGTGGTACCAACTTCCTTATCTTCGCCGGTACGGGTGGTGATATGAACCCTACCGAGATGGGTATCTCATCTGGTTGGAGCGGTTTGTCAGTGACCATGCAGGTTGCCGATCGTTACACCGAGAATGATGCTCGCCACATGTTCTTCACCGCTTATGGCAAGGAGAACCCCGAGGCACAGAACTTCACAGCCGGTGGTTACAAATCTATCAAGTTCCGCAACGTAAATCACGATGGTGGTGCTGCACAGACTACCGGTTTCGTTGATACCGACTTCCCCTTGTTCCGCGTAGCTGATGCCTACCTTATGTTTGCCGAGTGCGCAAAGCGTGGTGGTGCAAGCGAGGCAGAGGGTCTTAAAGCTCTCAACGCTGTACGCGCACGCGCTAACATTATCGCGCATACAAGCTACACATTGCAGGATGTTCTCGACGAGCGCTCACGCGAGTTCTTGTGGGAGGGCTGCCGTCGTCAGGACCTTATCCGCTATGGTCAGTTCACAACAGCTGACTACGTGTGGGAGTACAAGGGTTCGGTTAAGGAGGGTGCTGCGGTTGAGTCATTCCGCAACCTCTTCCCCATCCCCGCTGCGGAGATCAATGCTAACCCCAACCTCAGCCAGAACGAGGGTTACTAAACAGTTAGTCCAAAAACGAATAAAACTAACAGAAGATGAAAAAGTTATTATATAGCATTTTGGCTCTTGCCGGTGTCACCATGGCATCGTGTACACAGGAGCACGTTGAGGTGCAGTATGTCCCCGGCAACGTCGTAGCCCCCATTCTGGGCCAGATTGGCGACCTGCAACTCAAAGAGGGTAATAGCGATATTACCATCGACTATGTAAAGGCTGACTTCGGCTTGCCCGCAGTATCGGCTGACGTTCTCTACGTATCGGTATCGGAGGATATGTCGTCGAAGAGACGTGTTAATGCAAAATTCGAGGATGGTGTTATCACCGTTACGAATCTCGATTTGAACACGGCAATCAACAATGCCGGTGCTACTCCCGAGGAGGCAACCCAGGCCTACTTCGCTATTATCTCATCACTCGTAACCGATAAGGGTGCTATCATTTCGAGCAGCGAGGTTATGTCGAACATTGTTTCGGCTAACGTAACTCCGTTCTTGTCGGAGATTATTCCTTCGTTGAAGTATGGTAAGATGTATGTTGTAGGTTCTTTCAATAACTGGGATCACCCGACTGTTGAGCAGAACTTCGACTTCCTCTACGACTACGAGGGCAATGGTCAGTTCTCTGGCGTTATCGACTTCCGTGCACCCGGAGCTATAGAGTTTAAGCTCACTGCCGGCGCATGGGGCGTTGAGGAGCACTCAATGTCAGGTCCTCACGACGACGAGGCATCGACTATCACATTGGTAGCAGGTGGTGGCAGCAACATCGACGCATGGGGAGCAAAGCGCTTCTATGGTGCAACATTCGACAAGTCTGGTCCTACCTTGAAGAAGTCTTGGAGCGCTGACCAGATTGGTATCGTTGGTGGATTTACCAATTGGGCAGATGGTGCTGATGTAGTAATGCAGTGGAACCCCAAGTGGGGACGCTTCTATGCCGATATCGAGCTTTCGTCCGATACAGAGTTGAAGTTCCGTGCCGATGGCGCATGGGATTTGAACTGGGGTGCTGACTGTGCAGTAGGTGGTGACAACATCGCCGTTGCAGCAGGCAACTACCGTGTTTACTTCAACCCCATGAATGGCTTTATTGAGTTCAATACAATGCAGTACGGCAAGGAGGAGGATATCACCGGTGGTAACACAGGTGGTGGCGGTAACGAGGAGCCCGAGCCTACTCCTACACCGACAGGCGATTATGGCTTGGTAGGTAGCTTCAATGGTTGGGGTGGCTCTGACGACTTGTTGTTAGAAGAGTACCAGAATGGATACTTGTATTATACGGGTGCTACATTCGAGGCTAACACCGAGTTTAAGGTGCGTTTCTACAATGACGGA
>JAFQOR010000010.1 GCA_017403125.1 Alistipes sp.
AAATGAGTGCTGTTCGCCATCCTTCAGTTTTGAAAACTTCCACATTTCCATTTTAGGATATCGAAAACACTTTCAATATGTCTGCTACTTTATCCAAATAGCACTACAAAATTAAAAATAATTTTCGAAACGAACAACACTTTTCGGGGGGACATTGCATGAAGAGATACGAAAATCGCCCTCCGCAAGCATGCGAAAGGCGAAATTATAGTGTTAATTCTCGGGGGATATTCGAAACCTACTTTTCTGCCGTGGGCTGTGGCTTATTCACAAACCTATCGACCACAGCAGCACATGCCGCATCGCCCGTAATGTTGAGCGTCGTGCGTATCATATCGAAGATACGGTCGAGGGCGTAGAAGAGGGGAAGTCCTTCGAGAGGTATGCCCGCAGCAACCAACACCGCTGCAACGAGGAGCGTAGGACCGGGGACCCCCGCTTGACCAATAGCGCCCAACGTGCACACAACAGCAATAGATATATACTCGCCCATGCCAAGCTCTATGCCATAGAACTGTGCGAAGAAGACGGCAAGCAGGGCGTAGTAGATGGCGTTACCCGACATGTTGATTGTAGCACCCAACGGAAGCACAAAGCCCGATGTATGCTTCGAGATACCCATCTCTGTGCACGCCTCCATATTCACCGGAAGTGTAGCAAGTGACGATGCCGTAGAGAACGATACCACCTGTGGCTTAATCATAGCGCGGAAGTAGGTGCGCAACGGCACCTTCGAGAACAGATATATGGTAAGAGGGTAGAGACCCAGACCTATGATAGCCACAGCCAAGAGGTCGAGCCACAAGACATTGGCAACCTGCATAAGGATATCGAAACCAAACGTGCCCGCAGCGTCGGCAATAAGACCGAAGACACCGAATGGCGCAACGTACATAACCTTGCTAATGCACCATATAAGTGCCTCCAAAATCACATTCAGACCACCCACGACCTTGCGGCGCTTCTCTGCCGCGAGTGCCGACACGCCAAAGCCGAAGAAGAGCCCAAAGATAATGATTTGCAGAATGTCACCATTTGCCAATGCCCGTATCGGATTGTCGGGAATCATGCCGATGATAGTATCCCAGAAGCCCATGGGTGGCACGTTTGTCGTAATCTTTGCAGAGTCGAAACGCTCAATCTCGCCATCGACAACGGCAACAACCGACACCATATAATCGCTTCCCGATGCGAGATTTTCGATAGCTATATGCTCGGCATCGAAATCAATAGCGGTGCCCGTATTCAGGATATAGTTATCGGTAGGAGCAGCCTCCGACGCCGAATATACGACCCACGATGCCGACGCAGCCTCGCCCTCGTCGAAAGCGAACTCTATCGTCTGCTCACCTATATTGCGAATGTCAATCTCCGGAGCGCCCTCGTTTTGGGCAATCTGGGCATTTATCTTGTCCCTGTCTATACCCGCCCCCGGCTCGAATACTATGCCGAGCAACAGCGCCAAACTCACCGATATAACTGTGGTAATGAGCATGTATCCAATGCTTATGCCACCAACCAGACCTGCCGACTTTGTCTCGCCGAGCGCCGCAGCACCGCTGATGATAGACACCAATACAAGAGGCACGACAAGCATCTTGATAAGCTGAATAAAGAGGTCGCCAAGTGGCTTGAACATAGCAGCCTCCGGACCCATAGCAACGCCCACGACAACACCTATAAGCATTGCGATGATAATCCAAAATCCTACATTTTTAAGTAATCGTCTCATCTATCTCGCAAAATTAAATTTATACAAAGTTAGTAATTTGTTCCATATATACAAAAACGTATGCCAAATATTCGCTACAATATGCTATTGTATCGATATTTTTTGTATCTTTGAAGAAACATTATGTCGATATGAGACCACGAATTGTTGTATTCACAGGTGCGGGAGTGAGCGCCGATAGCGGCATCTCGACCTTCCGCGACTCCGACGGACTTTGGGCAAACTATCGCATCGAAGATGTATGCACCCCCGAAGCCTTGCGTTATAACCGCCAGCAAGTTATAGAGTTCTACAATATGCGGCGCAGAGAGTCGCTTACCAAGGAGCCAAACGACGGACACCTCGCCATTGCAAAGATGGAGGAGTGGGCAGACGTAAGGGTCGTAACCCAAAATGTGGATAACCTCCACGAACGTGCCGGCTCGACACACGTAACACATCTGCATGGCGAACTTATGAAGCTTCGCTCGGAGCTAAACCCCAACCTTATATACGATGTTGAAGAGGTTGAGCAACAGCTTGATGCACGAGCCGAAGATGGAGCATTGTTGCGCCCGCATATCGTCTTTTTCGGAGAGTCAGTTCCCATGTTCGAGGCGGCATGTGAGATTGTAGCTACCGCCGAGATTCTTATCGTTGTTGGCACCTCGTTGGCGGTATATCCGGCGGCCTCGCTTGTGCACTACGTGCGTCGCGACGTACCAATCTATCTTGTCGATCCCGGCAACCCCGACACACGACTGATTCGCAACCCGCTGACACATATCCGCGAGCGTGGTGCCATTGGTGTACCACAACTCATAGAGCAGCTTCGCAATGAGTTTTCGAAGTAGAATATCGCAACGCGCTACCAAGCTCCTCGACTTCTGCCGCGATGGTGGCTACAACAAAGAGATAGCCATACTTGTGGATATGGGTCGTCACTCGGGACTGAATCGATTTGTTGTGTGGAGTTTTGGCACGCAGCGTCCTATTATGGTGTGCCCCGTAAGCCATGGCAGCGGCTCCGCAAAGTCGCATCAACGCTCGGCACATGCCCGCTTCTCGAACGATGAAGGCACGCATCTATCCTCTTTGGGGCGCACGCTTATCGCCGAACGCTACGAGGGACGCTATGGAGTGGCATATAGGTTAGATGGCTTGGACAAAACGAACTCAAACCTTCGCTCACGCTGTGTGGTGCTCCATGGTTGGAAACAGACGACATCGTTTCCGATATACCCCCTCGCTACGGTGGGTAGTTTCGGCTGCCCGGTGCTGTCACGCAAGATGCTCGCACGAGTGGATAGGATTCTGCAAGATCATAGCAGGGTAGTGATGGAGATATTCGAATAGCAAAGAAATATTCAATTAAGAAGTAGGGAGTCTAACGAATTAAATCGCTAAACTCCCTACACTCTTTAACTTTGCAAACTCGCCCGCTGCCACTACTTGAAATAGAGGTCAAGAAGCTCCTTGGCTGCAATAAACGAGGACAGCTTTGCATCCAATACTCGCTGCTCGACATCGGCAATCTTCGCCTCGATTTCCGGGTCGTTATAGAAGCTGCTCTTCAACGTCTCGTTGATAGTCTCGTACATCCAATACTTATTTTGGCGATTACGATTCGAGGTGAAATAGCCGTTGAGTTCGACATGTTCGAGATACTTCTCGACACCCTGCCATACCTCCTCCAATCCGGTGCCCATGTGCGATGAACAGGTATATACCTGCGGACGCCACTCCGACTCCGACAAGGGGAAGAGGTGCAACGCTCCCTGATACTGCGCCTTGGCAAGCTCGGCGCGTGTTATATTCTCGCCATCGGCCTTGGTGATAACCATCATATCTGCCATCTCCATGATACCACGTTTGATGCCTTGCAACTCATCACCGGCACCCGATATTTGAAGCATCATAAACATATCGACCATAGAGTGTACCGCGGTTTCGGACTGACCTACACCCACCGTCTCGATGAAGATTACGTCGAAACCCGCAGCCTCGCACAACACAATCGTTTCGCGCGTCTTACGCGCCACACCTCCCAACGAGCCCGCCGAAGGTGAGGGGCGCACAAAGATGTCGGGGTTGTGGCAGATGCTCTCCATACGAGTCTTATCTCCCAGAATCGAACCACCGCTACGCTCCGAGCTGGGGTCGATAGCAAGCACCGCAAGCTTGTGATGCAGCGCCGTGACCATGTTGCCTATCGCCTCTATAAAACTCGACTTGCCTGCACCCGGCACACCCGTAATACCGATACGCACCGAACGACCAGAGTGGGGCAGGCAGCGCTCGATAATCTCCTGTGCTTGGGCATAATGCGCCGGATTGTTGCTCTCGATAAGGGTTATCGCTTGGGCAAGAATTGTAATGTTGCCTGCAAGTATGCCCTCGACATACTCGTCTGTAGAAATAACCCTGCGTTTGCGACGCACAAAATTGGGATTTACAACGGGCTTATCCTCGACGCCCTCGGTTACGTTCAATGCACTATCGTGGTGCATATCGAGGTACTCTTTCTCGTAGTGTTCTATCTTCGTAAATGACATCTCTATCTGTGTATTATTTTAGTGTCGTTTTAAGTAATTCATCGTTGAGCTGACCAACCGTGCCAAACCATAGGATTTTGCGCGTAGAGGTGCGGTATATGATGCCAAATGGCACATACTTTATATCGAACACTTCGTATGTTCGATAGTCGTTGTCGTATGCTACGATTGTTTTGTCGTCGGCAAATTCAAGTAGCATCTCTGTTGCATCACCCTCTGATTCGGGTGTTATGAGCACCGTGAGCATATCGTCCGGATAGAGGCTCGAAAGCCCTTTGAAGGTGGCAATAGACTCGATACATGGAGCAGACTTCGAGTGCACAAACATCAAGCAGACGTAGTTGCTTGTTGCTGCTCGCTGCTCGACATCTATATCCGACACAACGTTGATGGCGGGAATCTTCTCGCCCAAACGCAGACTCTGCGCCTCGCTGCTTGTTATCGATGCCACGAACAGAAGCAGCAACACCGAGCAATATCTAACAATTTGTCGTTTCAAAGCCATGTAGGTAGCAAATATTTTTGCGAAGTTAATAACTTTTTTCGTAAAACCAATCGTTTATCGGCATCAAAAAAGATATTATGCAACAAAATAGGCAAGAAGTGATAAAAAACACAGGGGCGTTGAAAAATTCATCAAAAAAAGAGGTCAAAATATTTCGCCGTTTCAAAAAGATGAAGTACCTTTGGATGATTTTTTGGATTAACGATTGAAAACGAAACTACAAACAAATATTAAGTTAAACTTTATAAAAACTAAACACTATGAAAGTATCACACATTGAGCATCTCGGCATCGCCGTTAACAGCTTGGAGGAGGCAATTCCCTACTGGGAGAATGTATTGGGTTTGAAGTGCTACGCCATTGAGGAGGTAGCAGACCAGAAGGTAAAGACCGCGTTCTTCATGTTGGGTCAGACCAAGATTGAGCTTTTGGAGCCCACTTCACCCGAATCGACCATCGCAAAGTATATCGAGAACAAGGGTGTCGGCATCCACCACATGGCTCTTGCTTGTGAGAATATCGAGGAGCAGCTCGCCGACGCCGAGGCACATGGCATCCGTCTTATCGACAAGACTCCCCGCAAGGGTGCAGAGGGCTTGACTATTGCGTTCCTTCACCCCAAATCAACACAGGGTATCCTAACCGAGCTCTGCGAGAACAAGAACAAATAGTTCGACACTAAACATAACGATTATCAATAAATAACAAAAAATCACTATGAGCGAAATTCAGAAAGCGATTGAGAAGTTGATGGACAACCGTCAAACAGCTCGCATGGGCGGCGGTCAGAAGGCCATTGACAAGCAGCACGAGAAGGGCAAATATACAGCTCGTGAGCGTATCGCAATGTTGTTGGACGAGGGTAGCTTCGAGGAGTTTGACATGTTCGTTACTCACCGCTGCTACGACTTCGGCATGGATGCAAAGCATACCTTTGGTGATGGCGTTGTAACCGGTTATGGTACCATAGCAGGCCGCTTGGTTTACGTATTTGCACAGGATTTCACCGTTACAGCAGGTTCGTTGTCTATCTCTTTGGCAGACAAGATTTGCAAGGTTATGGACATGGCTGTACGCAATGGTGCTCCCTGCATCGGTCTTAACGACTCGGGTGGTGCACGTATCCAGGAGGGTGTAAACGCCTTGGCAGGTTATGCCAACATCTTCCAGCGCAACGTGATGGCTTCGGGTGTTATCCCCCAGATTTCGGCTATCTTCGGCCCTTGCGCAGGTGGTGCTGTATATTCACCCGCTTTAACCGACTTCATCATCATGCGTCGCGAGACATCTAATATGTTCCTCACAGGCCCGAAGGTTGTAAAGACCGTTACCGGCGAGGACGTAACACAGGAGCAGCTTGGTGGTGCTAACATGCACACTACGAAGTCGGGTGTTGCACAGTTCGCAGTAGATTCAGAGGAGGAGGGTTTGAAACTCATCCGCGATCTTCTCTCGTACATGCCCCAGAACTATACGGCTTTGGTTCCCGACCAGCCTTGCACCGACGATATTGCACGCAAGGAGGATATCCTCAATGAGATTATCCCCGACAACCCCAACAAGCCCTACGACATGATGGAGGTTATCAAGGCTATTGTCGATAATGGCGAGTTCTTGGAGTCGGCAGCAGCTTATGCAAAGAATATCATCACAGGTTTTGCTCGTTTCAATGGTCAGAGTGTAGGTATCATTGCCAACCAGCCCAAATTTATGGCAGGTGTGTTGGATATCAACGCCAGCCGCAAGGCAGCTCGCTTCGTACGCTTCTGCGACGCGTTCAACATTCCGTTGGTAACGTTGGTTGATGTCCCCGGCTTCTTGCCCGGTACAGCACAGGAGTATGGTGGCGTTATTACCCACGGTGCAAAGCTTCTCTTCGCATATTGCGAGGCTACGGTTCCCAAGGTTACGGTTACATTGCGCAAGGCCTACGGTGGTGCATACATCGTGATGTCTTCGAAGCACATCCGTGGCGACGTGAACTACGCATGGCCCACTGCCGAGATTGCCGTTATGGGTGCAAGTGGTGCAGTCGAGGTATTGCATGCCAAGGCTTTGGCTGCCTTCGAGAACAAGGAGGACAAGGCAAAGTTCGTAGCAGAGAAGGAGCAGGAGTACCGCGACAAGTTCTCGAACCCGTACAATGCAGCTCGTTATGGCTACATCGACGACGTTATCGAGCCTCGCAACACTCGTTTCCGCGTAATCCGCGCTTTGGAGTCGTTGCGCAACAAGCGTTTGGAGAATCCTGCAAAGCGTCATAACAATATTCCGTTGTAATCATTAAACACAGAGGTAAGTTATGATGATGCTTTCAGTAAGTTGGGGTAATGCGGCAATGATTGCTCTCATCAGTTTCGTGCTGGTGTTCTTAACGCTCGTACTTCTTATCTACGTATTGAAACTCTTTGGAGTTATCTTTGCCGAGAAGAAGAAGACTGTGTCACAGAGCGTTGCCGTAGCTTCTGAATCTGACGGTATCAGCGACGAAGAGGTGGCAGCCATTGCTATGGCTGTCAATCTCTTCTTCAACCGCCACGATGAGGAGAGCGACGTATTGACCTTCCGCCAGAACCACGACGTTTCGGCATGGCAGGTGCGTAATATTCATAAACAGCTATAATAAAATCCAAACGCGATTTAATAAAGATTAGAAATTATGCAGAAGTTCAAATTCAATATTAACGGCAAGGGCTACGAGGCTATTGTAGAGGAGACCGACCGCAATGTAGCGCGTGTTGAACTTAATGGCAAGAGTTACACCGTTCAGGTAGAGAAGGAGGAGGCTATTGTATCTCCCAAGATTGCCGCTGTTAAACCCTCGTCGAGCTCGGCTGCCGATTTTGTTGATGCTCCCGCACAGCCCCTCACTGGCAATGCAGGCTCAATCAAGTCACCGCTTCCTGGTAGCGTAGCCAAGGTTAAGGTTAAGGAGGGTCAGGCAGTAAATGCAGGTGAGGTTCTTATGACCATCGAGGCTATGAAGATGGAGAACGAGATTATGGCCCCCGCAGCAGGCAAGGTTAAGAAGATCTACGTATCGGAGGGTAAGGCTGTGCAGCAGGGCGAGGCTCTTATCGATTTGGAGTAGTACTAACTCTTTAACAAAAAAAATGATGAAGAGTATAAAACTATTTATGATGCTGCTCATGTCGGCATTCATCCTCACTACCGGCTCAACAAAGGCTATGGCTGCGGAGGAGAAGAGTGCAACAGATATTCGCAGCGAGATGATTGACCAAAACTTTGATGTGGGCAAAACCATAGAGAAGTTTGTTGATGAGACGGGTTTTGCCCGTATGGCAGGTGATGTCACCAACCCCACAGGTCCCAAAGCATTGCAGAATGAGTCGGACTGGAAGAATGCAGTGATGATTTGCATCTCGTTCCTGCTTCTCTTCTTGGCAATTGTTAAGAAGTATGAGCCACTGTTGCTTATGCCTATTGCCTTTGGTATGTTGCTCACAAACCTTCCCGGTGCCGAGATGTTCCACGCAGGACTTTTCGAAGGCGGACATGTGCATTGGAGTGCCTTTTCCGATGGCGGAGCAGGTCTTTTAGACTATCTCTACCTCGGTGTTAAGTTAGGCATCTATCCATGCTTGATTTTCATTGGCGTTGGTGCCATGACCGACTTTGGTCCGCTGATTGCTAACCCCAAGAGCTTGTTGCTTGGCGCAGCTGCACAGTTGGGTATCTTTGCGACATTCATTGGTGCGTTGGCATTGGGCTTCAACTACATGGAGGCAGGTTCTATTGGTATCATCGGTGGTGCTGATGGTCCTACATCTATTTACCTCACCTCGAAGCTCGCTCCGGATTTGCTCGGTCCTATCGCTGTTGCGGCATATTCATATATGGCATTGGTTCCCGTCATCCAGCCTCCTATCATGAAGATGCTTACGACGGATGCAGAGCGTAAGATTGAGATGAAGCAGTTGCGTTCGGTATCGCAGAAGGAGAAGATTATCTTCCCCATCGTAATTACCGTTGTTATCGCATTGCTTCTGCCCTCGGCAGCTCCGCTTATCGGTTGTTTGATGTTGGGTAATCTTATGAAGGAGTGCGGTGTTACGGAGCGTCTTTCGAAGACTGTTCAGAACGAGTTGATGAACATCGTAACCATCTTCCTCGGTATCTCGGTAGGTGCTACGGCTACGGCAGCCAACTTCCTCAATTTCGAGACTCTTGGCATCCTTGCATTGGGTATCATAGCATTCTCGTTTGGTTCGGGTTCGGGTGTCGTGCTTGCCAAGATTATGAATAAGTTCTCGAAGGAGAAGATCAATCCGCTTATTGGTTCGGCTGGTGTATCGGCTGTGCCTATGGCTGCACGTGTTTCGCAGACCGTGGGTCAGAAGTACAACCCCGGCAACTTCTTGTTGATGCACGCCATGGGCCCCAATGTGGCTGGTGTTATCGGCTCGGCAGTTGCAGCAGGTATTCTTCTCTCGTTCCTCGGATAGAGTTGCAAACCTGAATTTAGAACAAGGGTACTCCGCAAAATGCAGGGTACCCTTGTTGTTTTCTTATATGCGCACAAATTAGACCTATAACATCTTATCACTCCTTCGCGTCGCAATGTGGGCAGCGGTGATGTTCGCCCAGTACGGTGTGGGGGATGTTGCCGTGCGATATTATCTGTATGGGGCAGTTGTAGTTTAGCAGCTGCTCCTCTGTTATTATGTTCGAGTCGTGGCGGTGTACGTGACGATTTACGCAAACGATGCTCTTCACGACGCTCGATATTGTACCTATGTCGTGCGATACCATGACTATTGCCATGCGCTCGGCAAGGTGGTGAAGCATGGCATAGAGCTCGTTCTCGAAGCGATTATCTACAAAGTTCGTGGGCTCGTCGAGCACCAACATTCCGGGCTCGGATATCACAGCACGACAGAGCATAACACGTTGTAGCTGTCCCCCGGATAGTTCGCCTATGGCGCGATTCGAGAGCTCGGCAAGCGACATGCGCTCCAAAAGTTCATCCACACGACGTCTATCATCCTTGTTATATCTCGAAAATAGGGTATGTTTCGCCTGCAATCCCGACATAACAACCTCGCGCACCGATATCGGAAACGTCTTATCGAACGATGATAGCTGCGGTAGGTAGCCTATATGTACTCGTTTCCCGCGCATCAGTTTCGGGGCAATCTCAATGCTTCCGCTATATGGGACTACACCCATCAGCGCCTTAACGAGCGAGCTCTTACCACCTCCGTTGGGCCCGATTATACCCAAAAAGTCGTCGGCATAGATATCCAAATCGACATGTTCGAGTGCCGTGACACTATCGTATTGCACTCCAAGGTCGCGTATTTTAACTATTCGCTCTCTCATCGTTAGCGACAAATTATATCCGTTATACGAGCTATCTCGGCAATTATATCCTCACACAAAGGGTCCGTCACCACAATCTCGGCACCACACTCCTCTGCAATCGAGCGCACCTTATCCTCGCTATATTGCGGTTGGAGCAAAATTGCGCCTATGCCGTTGCTCTTTGCTCGCTCAACGAGCGTCGTAAGTTGTCGTGGCGAGGGCTCCTTGCCGTCGTGCTCAATTGCAATCTGTTCGATGCCATAGTCACGGGCATAGTAGGTGTAGGCGGGATGGTATATCATCATCACACGAAGCGCCGCATCGTCGATGCGCGATGCACAATACCTATCCAACTCGGCAATGCGCTGTTGCAGTTTGTCTGCGGCAACGTCATATTTTGTTGAGTCGGGATATTCGCGCATGATGCAATCTCTTACGTTATCCACCATTGTCATCAACGCCTTGGGCGATGTCCAGATATGGGGGTCGATGCCATGTGCGTGGCCGTGTGAGTGGTGATGGTGCGAACAACTACCCGCCATAAGTTCGACTCCTTCGCACAAATTCACAACCTTGGTCTGCTCCGCCACACGCCCTACAAGACTCTGCTCGAAGTCGATAAGACCTGTCTGAAAGAGAAGATGAGAGTCCGAAAGCTCGGCAATCTGCTTTGCCGTAGGCTCAAACGTCTCGGGGCTTGCGCCCTGCGGCACGAGAATACGTACTTCAAAGTCGCCGCACGTAATCTCCTCTACGATTGACTTTAATGGTGTTATTGACACATATATCGTCGCATCCTGCTTGCTACTCTCTGTCATGTTGCACGATGCGCACAGTGCGCTAAATAGAAAAAACGCTACTACTCTTAACATATAATTACTTAAATTTGTGACAAAGATATAAAAAAGTGTGCACAAATGTTGATTTTTCAATGTTTTTTTCCGATATTTGCGCCAGAACTTAAAACTACATTTATAATATATTAAACCATGATTAAGAACGTTACCGAAAAAATAGTATATATCGGCGTCGATGACACCGATATTGACCTCTTCGAAAGCCAATATTTGGTGCCCAATGGCGTATCATACAACTCATACCTGATACTCGACGAGAAGGTTGCCATTATGGATACCGTTGATAAGCGCAAGGCGGAGGAGTGGTTACAGAATTTGGATACAGCTCTCGACGGTCGTAAGCCCGACTACCTTGTCGTACAGCACCTCGAACCCGACCATGCAGGTAGCATTGCCATGGTTATGGAGAAGTATCCCGAGATGGAGGTCGTAGCATCGGACAAGGCCGTAAAGATGATGCCCCAATTCTTCAACGAGACGAAGTTCGAGGGCAGAGTTATGGGTGTTAAGGAGGGTGGCACACTATCACTTGGCGGACGCACACTGCACTTTGCCATGGCGCCCATGGTACACTGGCCCGAGGTTATGGTAACCTACGATAGTCTGGATAAAGTTCTCTTCTCGGCCGACGGCTTTGGCAAGTTCGGAGCCTTGTCGCACGACGAAGAGTGGATTGGCGAAGCACGTCGCTACTATATCAACATTTGCGGCAAATATGGCGCTCCCGTACAGGCGCTGTTGAAGAAAGCTGCCACGCTCGACATAGCCATAATATGTCCGTTGCATGGTCCGGTACTTACCGAGAACCTCGGCTACTACATCGGCTTATACGATACGTGGAGCAGCTACCGCCCCGAGAGCGAGGGTGTACTCGTAGCCTACGCATCTATTCATGGTAATACGGCAGAGGTGGCACATAAGTTCGCCGAGATTCTGCGTGCCAAGGGCGCCAAGGAGGTTGTCGTAAGAGATTTGAGCCGTAGCGATATGGCGCAGGTTGTTGATGATGCCTTCCGTTTGAGCCGCATGGTTGTGGCGGCAGCATCCTACGACTCTGACGTCTTTCCTCCGATGCACGACTTCTTGCACCACCTTGCATTGAAGGGCTACACCAAGCGTCGTATAGGTATCATAGAGAATGGCTCGTGGGCTCCTTCGGCAGGACGCGCCATGCGTAACATCATCGACCGTTTCAAGGATGTGTCTATCATTGAGCCTATGGTTACCATACTTTCGCGCATGAAGCCCAGCGACATTAGTGCACTCGAAGCGTTGGCAGACGATGTATTGGCATCTACCTGCGAGCGTTGCATATAGCAGGTCACAGTCAGCGATATAGCAGCAACAGCCACGGTGTATGCCGTGGCTGTTGTCATATTTTACCTATATTACTACGGAGATATGGCTCGTCAAAACACACTCCGCGGAGAGCAGCTGCCTACTGTATAAAGATTTGGAACAACAGCGGCGTGAATGACGGTATCTCGGTCGAGGTCGTCGTCGTGGTTATCGTTTCGTCCTCCATATCCGAATAGTCGTAGTTGTAGCCGTAGTAGTAGGGATTATAACCGTAGTATCCCATGTTATACATGTTACCATAACCATATCCATAGTAACTATTCATGTAGTTCATGTAGTTATAGTACTGCATATAGTCGTAGTAGGCGTTATTATTCGACGTTGTTGTCGTGTCGTTCACACCGGTTTGTCCCGACATGCCATAGGCATAGGTCGAAACCGTGAGTATCGATGCCCACTGTCCGATACGCAACGTGGGAATAGCGTAGTTCCACGACAATACAAAGTTATTCTCCATGGGGTCTTTGGTGTGAAATGTTAGTGCCGTACCAGCACTCTCCACTTCGCCATAGACAATCTCCTTAACCTCATCGATATTCGTATCAACAACAAAGCCGTCGAGCATACGACATATATACCACAAGCTGACCGTAGATTTCGAAACCACCGAGTCTGCCTCCAAGATAGCATCCTGTGCCAAACCCTCACCAAAGCGCTCTACAAGAGCCTGATTTATACGGTTATCGATGTCCGCAAGCGACTGTGTGCCATATATTTTACCCTTGTTATAATCGGTTTGGTTTGGATACATCATCGTGTCGATGCCAATAGCATCGTAGTTAAACGACTGACGTGCCGGCGAATATGAGTAATTCACATAGAGCTGTGCCAAGGTGTCAATAGGCTGGTGCCAACGTCCGTCATAAAACTCCAATGGGCGCGTATCCAGAGGCTCGTCACCCGCATCCTCGCCATTGCGCGTGACGCTGCGACGTCGGATATTCGTCTTCTCTGCCTCATCCTCCACATCGCTCTTATGTTCGTCGCACAAACCTCCGTTAATCTCTGCGAAGCTATTTACGTGGTTGCCCTCATAAGCTACGGGGTTGGCAATATGACCATAGAGCGTCATATCAACACACATAGGTTTGTTGCCACTCAACGCATACTGACCTTCGTAACCGCCATCACCCGACGAGCCACTCTCGCCCGCAACCACCGACGATGGCAGCCACAAGCGAAGCTTTGTGCCGTAGCGCACCTCAAACTCCTCGCCATCGATATTCAGTTTGTTGAAGATTGCCAAGTATGTACCCTCCATGAGTGTGTGGTTATCCACTCCACTGAAACGGAACAAGGGAACGTAGTGGGTGTGGGGGGTATATGTTCCGAGCTGTGTTGCGAGGTCGCTGCTTCGCGTTTCGCAAACGTTGCCACGCAAGTCGCGCGCCGTAAAGTCATACCATACCCACGCATCCTTACCTACGAGCGATGTCGAGTCGGCACATCCCTCGTCCAGCACTTCGACATAGTAGCCGCCCTCCTCCTGATAGTTGTCGAGTAGGTCGGGTCTATTCTTCTCTATCCACGCTTTGAGCGATATTTGCTCCACCTCCTCGAAGGTCATCTGTGGCTCCTTAACACACGACATGGCGACAACAAGTGCCGTCATCAGACATATTATGCGTGCTATACTCTTCATACTTTTTTTGCTTCGTTTACTTATTCTACGCCTACAACATCTATATACCACACTACCGCAGACTTACTCGGCACCATGCCTATATACTGCTTGCCGTATGCCATCTCGTAGGTCATATATATCTCCATTTTGTCACCCTCGCGGCAACCAATCAGCGCCGTTTCCAATCCCTCGACAACCTCGCTATCGCCCATAACAATCCTATAAGGGTCGGTGGTCCACTCATACTCCGTATTTAGGCCCTCTGCCTTAAGTATATCCAGCGTTGCCTGGTCGTTCGTAGCATATATTGCACTATTGTTGGGCTTGCCGCTCGTAAAGATATATGCCGTATATACGATATCTACGCTACTTCCCCACACAATTTCGTCGCGCGCATCGCGCCCCTCATCATAGTAGGTAGAGATGTAGCGAAAGAGGTCAATGCCCCATTGTGTGTAGAACGGAGGATTGGCTTCGAGCGATGCCGAGAGCTCCGATTCGGGAATCAGTTTTGGCTGATGTGAGCCTTTGAGATAGGTTTGAATACCATTCTGTTGCTGTGTAAGAATCGTATCGGCATCGTTGTTGCACGATGCGACAAGCATCGCGGCACAGGCCACGAATACGCTTCGCACTATATTACTCACTCTATACATATAATATATAATCGTGCAAATTTAATAATTATTTTGTAACCACAGCTCTTTATTCAAAAAAAAGCATTCAGCCTACATTCGTTTGAGCGCAGCGCGCACCGCCTCCTCGACACCTATCTGGGGTGTCTCCTTGAAGATTGCCGCAACAACCTTTTCGGATGCACTCTTCTGGAAGCCAAGCATAGATAGTGCCGCAAGAGCCTCGTCATAGGCATCGTTGCGTGGTGCGCCACTTGTTCGCGCTATCATCATATCGCTCGCACCAAGCTCCAACATCTTGCCCGACAGCTCAACGATAATCTTTTGTGCCGTCTTCAACCCCAGACCCTTCACGTTTTTCAGCAATACGGCGTTCTCCGTGGCTATTATATTCTGCAACTCCTGCGCCGTATATGTCGAGAGTATCACACGCGCCGTGTTTCCCCCCACACCCGACACACTTATAAGCATACGGAACAGCTCGCGTTCGACCTTTGTCGAGAACCCAAATAGCGTCTGTTGGTCCTCGCGAACTACAAAGTGAACATAGAGTTTCGCCTCCGCAGCATGCTCTATGTCGGAGTAAGTTTTCAGAGATATGTTCAGAAAATAGCCTACGCCTGCCGCCTCAATTACGGCATATGTCGATGTTGCCTCGGCTACCTTACCCGATATATATTCGTACATTACACTAAAATATTTTATAATTTTTACAAAAGTAAATAAAATTTTGTATCTTTGTATTTCGAATTTGATTTTATAACTAAAATTAAGCATAATTGAGAATGAAAAAGTCGTTTATGTTCGCACTTGCCGCAGCTTCGATGATGGTGGCATGTGGTGGCTCGGATAAGGCAGAGGGTAACAATGCCGAGGCTACGGAGGTTGCATCGGCAACTACAAATACTATTGCCGCTACCGATAACTACATCACAAGTGGCGAGTTGGTATTTGTCGATGTTCTTGACGTTATGAATCGTAGCAAGCTCTACGCCGACGAGTTTGCAGCTTTGGAGCAGAAGGTAACAGCCTTCCAGCAGAAGGCATACAACTTGCAGCAGGGTTGGGCCGAGAAGGAGCAGAAGTTGGCTACCGACTACAACAAGTTGCAGGAGGAGGCAACCAAGATACAGGAGAAATACGATAGTCGCTTGATGACATCGTTGGAGTATCAGAACAAGATGACCGAGATTCAGAACAAGGGCAACAACTTGCAGCAGCAGATTACCACCTTCGAGAGCGAGGTGCAGGCAAACTCACAGGTAATGGCACAGGAGGAGCAGCAGCTCAACGAGGAGCAGGTGGTGTTGATGAACAAGTTTAGCGACCTCATGAATCGCGCTATCGAGGATATCAACAGCGACAAGCGTTACAAGATGATTGTTACGAAGGATGCTGTCTTGGACGCTGCCGAGGAGCTCAACATTTCAAACCTTGTATTAAGCAGGGTAGATGAGCTTTACGCTGCCGACAAGGCTGCCGAATAGGCGAATAATCAAGATTTGCCGGCTTGCGATTTGCAAGTCGGCATTTTTTTTTCTATTTTCGCGTCGTTAAACGAAACATGGCAATACCGTAACCCAAGTCAAATATGGGATTCATACCTATTACATTTATCGATCTTATCGATATTACGCTGGTGGCAATACTCCTCTTCGCCTTCTATCGCGCGATGAAGGGTACGAGTGCCACAATCATCGTCACCGGAATACTTATCGTGTATTTGATATGGATTCTTGTTACGACCTTCAATCTGGTACTCTTCTCCACGATTATAGAACAGATATTGAGTGTGGGTATCATCGCCATACTCATCATCTTCCAGCCCGAGATTCGACACATGTTGCAGCTCATAGGTCGCCAGCGAGAGAGATTCGGCTTCTTAACCTACATCTTCAATCTTCGTAACCGCAAATCCGACGAGGGTATCGACCTTCAACCTATCGTTACGGCATGTCAGGAGATGGGCGAGCAGAAGGTCGGCGCGCTTATTATCATCAAGCAGTCCAACGACTTGGGCATCATCACCGAGAGCGGTATTACAATCGATGCCAAGGTATCCACGCCGTTGCTCGAAAACATATTTTTCAAGAATGCACCGTTGCACGATGGCGCCGTAATCATCAACGGTAATAGGGTAGTTGCAGCCAAGTGTGTTCTTCCAACCACACGCCAAGAGGTCCCCAAGTCATATGGCATGCGCCATCGCGCAGCACTCGGCATGAGCGAGGTATCCGATGCCATCATCATCGCCGTATCGGAGGAGACAGGAGGCATATCTCTTGCTCACGACTCACGCATCAAGCGTAATATCGAGCCTCAAAAGCTCGCACAGTCCATACGCCAGATGATGCGCGCCAACGATCGTCGCCGCGAGCAGGAGGAGAAGCAGAAGTAGCACGACTTGTTTAGGGGCTTTGGCTGCCAAAGAGTAGCCAAAGAGTAGCAGAAGGGTAGTTAAAGGGTCGCGAAAGGGTAGTGAAAAGATGTAGCTGTTAAGAAAGGCTATGCTTTCGCCATCGGAGTACGCATGTGCCAACAACCGGCAGCGCACCGTCAAGTGGTATTGCCACGCCAAAGCAAATGCTGCAATGATAAAACTAACACATAGCATCACTCGTAAGGTATAAACAATATCCTCTCCGGAAAAAAGTGTGATGCATTTGAAAAATTCAAAAAGTTTTGCTATTTTTGTAGAAATAAATCTACGTCAACAATAGCCCTTAATGAGATTCTGACTACTTGATGATGTAAAGCTGAATTTATAGAATCTCTCTTAATAAGTTTAACCCAATTAAAGTATCAATTTATGAAGAAATTATTTTTGCTATTGGCGCTAATTTGTTGTACAAACATCGTTTTTGCACAGTACAAAGTTGGTGATGTCTATGAGAAGGGTGGAGTAAAAGGTGTTATTTTCTATGTAGATCAGTCGGGAGATCAAGCTCTTGCTATCACTGTTTCCGAGAAAGATAATATTGATAAGTGGTATCAGATGCAGGAGGAGGTTAAGTTAATGAATAAAGCTGCAAAGAAGGTGTATAAAAATGAGATGAAGGAAGTTGAAAACTCCATGAAAACTTATTTTGAAGAATTAGCCTCATCCACGAGTGATTATGGCGCTGATAATATGAAAGTTATTAAAGAGTATTGCACCAAGCACAATATAGACATGAATAAGTATTTCCCCACATTTGTTTGGGCAGAGTCATTAGGCGAAGGCTGGTTTATTCCCGGCACCTACGAAGCTGATTTATATGCTGAGTATATTGCATTTGGCGTCGGCAAGAGCAATTACAAAGGAACAAACAAGAAAGATATAACTAATAAGTATGATAGGTTAAATTCAGAGCTTAAATCAAACAATGGGTATGAGAACTTGAATTTACCTGTCAGAATAACCACCTCGTCAATTGGTCGCAATTCTATGGACATATATGGAGTAAAGGCGTCGTCATGGTGTATATACAAGAGCCTTGAGTTAAGAGAAGATCAGGCTAGCGTCGCAGGTTTTTCATTTCGTTCCGATTGCTATTATGACATAGATGCGTATAGACCTATAATGGGTATGGGTACTTGGGTGTCTTATTGCAATGTTGCAGTTTGTGTCGTAAGCATAACGGAGACTAATCTCGAATAAGAATAGAACAACCCCAAAAGTTTAAGCAAAAAACTTTTGGGGTTATTTTTATGCTATGATACAAAAGTGGGGCTTGGAACAAAACAATAACAATCACCTATATCAAAGGCGTTGCTGGCAAAGATAGAGAGAGTGTGTGTGTAGATAAAGGGCGCAAGTGAGCCATCCCGGGAGGCTATGCTTTTGCCATCGGAGTACGCATGTGCCAACAACCGGCAGCGCACCGTCAAGTGGCATTGCCACGCCATTACAACGCCCTGCAATCAACCAAACCGTTCCGTCGTTGAAGTATCCCCCCAAAAAAAAGTTTGGATAAAAAAACCTTTTGGTGCTCTTCACATGTGTGCGGGTATTATTTTTAATACCCGTGTCACAATAAGATAACGGTGCCGAAGAGTGTGGGCTTGTGTGCAGCACAGTCGTTGCCGGGCGTCCAAAGAAAAGACCACAAAAATCATATTCCGCACAGCTAATCACGTGCTAACATCCCGTACCAACCGTGATGCCTAATCTCCTAAAAATTACCTACCTCATAGGCGATAAAATGTTTTTTTGTTATAAATGCTAAAAAAATATTATTTTTGTTTGCGAACTCCGATTTTTTTTTTCTAACTTGCGTATGACATAAATTTTATCATCCATAAAAACATAGTAGGTTTATGAGAAAATTAACTATTTTAGCTATGTGTATCGTAGCGATGGCATGTAGCAAAACGGAGGACAGAATTGATTTGGTGGATATAGATAATCTCAATACCGAGAACATTGGCAATTTTGTTAGTGCCAAAGAGTTAGACAAGGAGGCGATTGCCGAACTTATCACAACAAAAGCTCTGGTTATTGATAAGATATTCAGATATCTCGAAAGAGATAATAAGTGGGACGACTACACATATGTGCCTGGAAATACAACTATACATGGCATAACATTCGATGGTAATGAATCCACAATCATTCATGCGTGTGCGAATATACCCTACGAAGTATGCGAAGGTCCCCAAGAGGAGAAAAGTGTGGCTCGTTACGATGCCGAGACATGCACGCTCTATTTCCAGAGCCACTACTACGACTATGAGTATAGCGCAACGGTCATCTACTACGATGGCGAAAAGATTTTATTCCACGGTGTACTTCCCATAAGCGACGCCATAAGTACAAACTATCCCGATGCCAACCTGCATCGCTATGTTTGCCGATTCAGCGAAGAGTCGGCGCAAGAGTGGATAGATAAGGTTCTTGCCGAGTTAGAAGAGGAGCACCAGTATTGCCGTGGCGAAAAAGCAGAGTAGGGCAATACACATCCTACAAAACAAACAATACAACCCCAAAAGTATCCTACGACTTTTGGGGTTGTTCTCTATTTGCTGATACAATATTGAGCAAAGTATCTTTTGGTGCTATGCACTTACTACGCCTTATCCTCGATAAGCAAACGTATATTCTTGATAAGCATATCCACAGCCACCGAGTTGAAGCCGCCCTCGGGGATGATGACATCGGCATACTTCTTCGACGGCTCGACAAACTCCTCGTGCATGGGCTTCACCGTAGTGGTATATTGCTCGATGACCGACTGCATGGTGCGTCCGCGCTCGCAGACGTCACGCAAGATGCGACGTGCAAGGCGCAGGTCGGCATCGGTATCTACAAAGACCTTGATATCCATCAAATCACGAAGCTCCTTGTGCTCAAAAATCAGGATGCCATCAACGATGATGACGCGCGAGGGCTTGACTACTACCGTATCGTTCGTACGGTTATGCTCGACGAACGAATATACAGGGTGCTTGATAGGTACATTGCTCTTCAATGCGCGAATATGCTCCACAAGCATATCGGTGTCAAAAGCCGCAGGGTGGTCATAGTTTAGCTTGGTGCGCTCCTCGTAGGTAAGCTCGGGGTGCGCCTTGTAGTAGAAGTCGTGGCATAGCGTCGCCACGTCGTCGTTACAGAAGGCATCCTGCAAACGCTTTACGAGGGTCGATTTTCCGGAACCCGTGCCTCCGGCAACTCCAATAACAGTAACTTTCATGGCTTGAAATATTATTATAAGGGGTTGCGCCCAAAGCACAACCCCATACTTTTATGCATCGATGTTTGCGTAGTGAGCATTCTTCTCGATAAACTCGCGACGTGGCGGCACCTCGTCGCCCATAAGCATCGAGAATATGCGGTCTGCCTCGGCAGCATTCTCCACCGTAACCTGACGCAAGATACGCGTATCGGGATTCATCGTAGTATCCCACAACTGCTGCGCATTCATCTCACCAAGACCTTTGTATCGCTGGACATGAACACCCTTCGAGCCGAACTCCATGGTTATGTCGTCACGCTCCTTATCGGTCCAACAATAACGCTCCTGCTTGCCCTTCTTAACAAGGTAGAGCGGCGGTGTAGCAATATAGATGTGACCATTCTCAATCAACGACTTCATCTTGCGGAAGAAGAACGTGAGCATGAGTGTTGCAATGTGCGAGCCATCGACATCGGCATCGGTCATGATAATAATCTTGTCGTAGCGCAACTTATCGATATTTAGTGCCTTGCTATCCTCGGCAGTACCTATCGACACGCCTAACGCCGTAAACATATTCTTAATCTCCTCGTTCTCCCACATGCGGTGCTCCTGCGCCTTCTCAACGTTGAGAATCTTACCACGCAAAGGCATAATAGCCTGGAAATTTCGGTCGCGGCCCTGCTTTGCCGTACCACCTGCCGAATCACCCTCGACGAAGAATATCTCAGCTATCGAGCGGTCGCGGCTTGTGCAGTCTGCCAACTTGCCCGGCAGACCCGCACCCGACAATACGGTCTTGCGCTGCACAGCCTCACGGGCGTTACGTGCCGCATGACGTGCCTGCGCTGCAAGGATAACCTTCTGAACAATTGCCTTTGCATCCTTTGGATTCTCCTCCAAGTAGTGGCTCAACGCCGCCGACATGGCGCGATTCACGGCGCCGGCTACCTCGTCGTTACCCAACTTCGTCTTGGTCTGACCCTCGAACTGCGGCTCGGCAACCTTTACGGAGATGACAGCCGTAAGACCCTCACGGAAGTCGTCGCCATTGATGTCAAACTTCAACTTCGCCAACATGCCGCTATCCTCGGCATACTTCTTCAACGTGCGCGTCAGGGCATGGCGGAAGCCGGTGAGGTGAGTACCACCCTCGATAGTGTTAATGTTGTTTACGTATGAGTGAACATTCTCCGAATAAGAGTCGTTGTACTGCATGGCAACCTCGACAGGAACACCACTCTCCTCGGTATCGAGATAGATTATGCTGTCGATAATCTTCTGACCACGTGTTGCGTCGAGATACTCGACAAACTCGCTCAAACCATGCTCCGAATAGAAGTGGTTAGAGAGGGGCTCACCATCCTCGCCCTTTACACGGTGGTCGGTGAGCGTTAGGTGGATACCCTTGTTGAGGAACGCCAACTCACGCAAGCGATTTGCCAAAATCTCGTACTTATACTCGGTAGTGAGCGTGAAGATCTCGCCGTCGGGCTTAAACGTAATGGTCGTACCACGATCCTCGCAGTCGCCAACAATCTCGACCTTCGACGTGGGAACACCCTTCGAATAGGTCTGACGATAGATTTTACCACCACGGTGAATCTCGGCTATAAGCAGCGTCGAAAGAGCATTCACGCACGATACACCCACACCATGCAAACCACCCGACACCTTGTAGCTACCCTTATCGAACTTACCTCCGGCGTGCAACACCGTAAGCACCACTTCGAGAGCCGATTTGCCCTCCTTCTCGTGGTAGTCGGTGGGGATGCCTCGACCGTTATCGCGAACCGATATCGAGTTATCCTCGTTAATGGTAACATAGATATCCGAGCAGTAGCCCGCCAATGCCTCGTCGATTGAGTTGTCCACAACCTCGTAAACAAGGTGGTGTAAACCCTTCTCGCCAATATCGCCAATATACATCGCAGGGCGCTTTCGGACAGCCTCCAAGCCTTCGAGGACTTGAATATTCGACGCCGAATACTCCTCCTCGTGTTTCATCACTTTCTCTTGTTCGGTACTCATATATAGTCAAATTTATATTTACAATATAAAACGCACAAAGTTACGAAATACAATTCAAAATTCAAAATTAAAAACAGGTTATTTTACCAATAATTTCTACTCACTCTTCCACCCCAAGAAATGGCCATTTCACTTCATCTGTGAACTATGCTCTTTCGTCGCCCGCATTATACCATTCGGACAAAAAAAAGATTGATACTGTTGCACTTTTAATCGAAAATATTTAATTTTGTACGATATGAAAAGAGTCAGTAATATTGTCTTCGACTTGGGTGGTGTGGTATTCGCACGCGACCCACGAAAGTTCGAACCCGAATTTATAAAATTTTTCTCGTATATCCTACTCCCCAAAATACCAAAATTCTGGGAGGATTACGACCGTGGCATTGTTAGCTATGACGAGGTAATAACATCCCTCGCCGAATACAACTCGTGCGACAAAGAGCTTGCCGAAAGCAACCTCCGCCGATCGATACTCACGCAAGAGCCTATTACGGCTACCGCACAGCTGATAGCAGAGCTAAAACAGGCTAAATATAAACTTTATGTGCTGTCAAATATGTCGTTGGAGTTCATAGAGTTTTTGCGCAAACAGGATGTGTATTGCAATTTCGACGGCGAGGTGGTTTCATGCGAAGAGCACGTCGTGAAGCCCGAGCCCGAAATCTATCGTCGCCTAATAGAGCGCTACGGCCTAAATGCCGAGGAGACACTCTTTATCGACGACCGCAAAGAGAATGTCGAGGCGGCCATTGCCATGGGGTGGCAGGGGTTTCACTTCGACCACCGCAACCCGGCAAAGAGTTGCGAAGAGTTAGGCAAACTACTGCTGCAAGCTACACAGGAGTAACAACCAAATAACACATACTTATATTATGACACTAAATTTGAGATTGGAGTATCAGACAGCATATGGCGAAGAGTTATATGTGGTTCTTGGCTCGGAGAAGAGCAAGCGTCATCCGATGCAGTACATCGGCAATGGCACTTGGGAGGCGAGGGTAAAACTTGCTGCTTCGAGCGACATAGCCTATCGATACGAACTAAGCTCGGGCGACACCGTTATTCGTCGCGAGTGGGGCGGCGAACACCGCCTTATGCTCGATGGCAAGAGCGAGAATATCATCGTACTCGATCATTGGCACGACATGCCTTTCGACCGTTCGTTCCGCTCGTCGATGTTCACCGACGGCGTATTTGCACGCGCCAAGAGAAAGAAGGCACAGCCCGCAGCCGAGGGCTACATCGTTATTCGTGCCGAGATTCCCGTAGTACGCACCACCCAACATGTAGTCTTGGTTGGCGATGGCAAGGCACTGGGCAACTGGGATGTAGCCAAGGGTGTTGTAATGAGTGATGCCGAAGCTACGTTGTGGAGCGCACGTATTAAGTATCCCAAGGAGGGCTTCGCCTATAAGTTCGTAATCGTAGATAGCCAGAGTGGCTCGGTTGTGGCTTGGCAGTCGGGCGACAACTACTATTACAACTGCGCCGTAGGCAAGGATAAGGCCATTGTTATCGATGGCTTACGCCCCCGCTTCGACATGGCTGCATGGCGCGGTGCCGGCGTTGCCATCCCCGTATTCTCGCTGCGCTCGGAATCGAGCTTTGGCGTAGGCGAGTTCAACGATATTCGCCTAATGGTAGATTGGGCAGCGGCTACGGGTCAGTCAATTATACAGATTCTGCCCATCAACGACACAACGATGACGGGAACATGGCAGGACTCATACCCCTACAACGCCAACTCGACATTCGCACTACACCCTCAATTCTTACACCTGCCCGATGTAGGCACATTGAAGGATAAGAGCGAAATGGAGCGTTTCGAGGCGCTCGGCAAGGAGCTTAACGCTCTGCCTATGATTGACTACGAGAAGGTAAACAATGCCAAGGCAGAGTATCTTCATGCAATATATGCACAGGAGGGCAAAAAGACGTTGGCCTCAAAGGAGTTCAAGACATTCATGGCTGCCAACGAGGAGTGGTTGCGTCCTTATGCCGTATTCTGCGCACTTCGCGACAAGAAGCACACACCCAACTTCGAGGAGTGGGGCAGCATGGCAAAGTATAGCAAGGCAAAGGCCGCAAAATATGAGAAGGAGAATGCAGCAGAGGTCGCATATCACTACTTTGTACAGTTCCACCTCTCGCGTCAGTTGCGCGCCGTTCGCGACTATGCACACTCGAAGGGTGTAGTTCTCAAAGGCGATATACCTATTGGCATATCACGCACAAGTGTCGATGCGTGGGTATATCCCGAGCTCTTTAATATGGACTCATCTGCCGGTGCTCCACCCGATGACTTCTCGGTTATGGGACAGAATTGGGGTTTCCCCACCTACAACTGGGCAAAGATGTCGGAGGATGGCTACGCATGGTGGAAGGCTCGCTTCGTGAAGATGGCAGAGTACTTCGACGCATACCGCATCGACCACATTTTGGGCTTCTTCCGCATTTGGGAGATTCCGCTCAACGCAGTAAACGCATTGCTCGGCCGCTTCAACCCCGCTTTACCATACAGCTACGACGAGATAGCATCCTATGGCTTCCGCTTCGAAAGCTGGCACGTAGGCGACATATCGCAGACCGACAACATGCTCTTCGTCGAGGATAAAATCCAGAAGGGCAAGTTCCATCCGCGCATCTCGGCACACTCTACCGACTGCTATCGATGGCTTGCCGACGACCAAAAGGAGGCATACAACCGTCTCTACGACGACTTCTTCTATCGCCGTCACAACGAGTTCTGGAAGCACGAAGCATTGCGCAAGCTACCCCCGCTTATCGAATCCACAGGCATGTTGGTTTGCGGCGAGGACCTCGGCATGATTCCCGACTGCGTACCTTCGGTAATGTCGGGCGAGCAGATACTATCGCTCGAAATCCAGCGCATGCCCAAGGATCCCAAGGTGGAGTTTGGCTCGACCTACGACTACCCATATCTGTCGATTTGCACAACCGGCACCCACGATATGAACCCGTTGCGCGCATGGTGGGAGGAGGATAGAGGCGTAACACAACGCTTCTATAACCAGATACTTGGTGCATGGGGCGAAGCTCCCTACTTCTGCGAGCCATGGATTTGTGAGCAGGTGGTGTCTATGCATCTCAAATCACCTGCTATGCTCACCATTCTGCCGTGGCAGGATTGGGTTGCTATGGATGGATCGTTGCGTCGCGAGAATCCCAACGACGAGCGTATCAACGTCCCCGCCAACTCGCGCCACTATTGGAGATACCGCATGCACATGACTCTCGAGGAGCTTCTCGAAGCCGAGAATCTCAACAACATGATTCGACACAAGATTGCCGAGTCGGGAAGATAAATTAGGGTTTATCGCATAACGCCGCAGAGGGTTGTAGCCACATAGGGTTGCAGCCCTCTGTCAATTTCCAAAGCCGACCGACAGAGCGCTTATCGCACAAACTCAATCGTATTAAAAAGTAGATTATTTTTGCAAAACAGCGCTTGCGTTTCCACAAAATATTGTATATTTGCAAGGCTAAATATTGTAAAAGCGGGGATAGAGGGTTAAAAACTCTGTATTTTTGCCATAAAACAGCGAAAGGCGCAGGCATAAGCTGCACCTTTCGAGTGTGACTCCGAAAGGATTCGAACCTTCATCGTAAGAACCGGAATCTTAAATTCTATCCATTGAACTACGGAGCCGTTGCGCAAAGGTAAAACTTTTTTTTTAATTTCGTCACCCCGACAGTTGAAAGAGCCAAATTAAACACAACCGCAAACTAATATTTGACGATGACTAACAAATACGCAAATTGGGAGCGTTTGGCAAGTGTTATAGAGTGGGCGAATATGACCACAAACTACTTTGCGCTACATATAGGTCTCACGCGTGGCGAGAACCTCTACCACATCAAACGTGGCAACTACGGCATCTCGCACGACCTCGCCGACCGCATCGTCGCAGCATTTCCCGAGATTGATCGCACATGGCTGCTTACGGGCGTAGGGTGCATGCTCAAATCCGAGATTCAGGATAATGTCCTCATCCCTTACTACCCGATGGAGGCCGAGAGCTACCTGCCGAATTTCAGCCAGTACGACAACAAGGGGCATGCACACCTCCCCTTTGCGTGCAATTGCGACATAGCCATTCGTTCGTTGTCGCGCGCCATGGCAGAGCCGCAGTGCGCTGCCACCGAGCTCTTCTTGAAGCGCGTCGAGGTAGAGGATATGGTACAGGGCAACGAGTATGTAGTCATAACGAATAAGGATGTATTATGGCGTAAGATACGCACCGTCGCCAACGACGACACACAGTGGCGACTCGTAGCCCGCAACCGCGAGGAGTACGACGATATAAACATCCGCAAGGATGACATCAAGGAGGCGTGGCGAGTTATCGCCAAGATGGCAATTATGGCAAGCTAAAAGAGAGAGAGAACGATTATGGATATTTTAAGTGTTGTATGGCAGTGGGACCCCGTCTTTATCGAGATAGGAGGCATCGAAATCAGGTGGTATGGTTTGATGTGGGCAATAGGCATTTTGCTCGCCGAACGAATCGTATGGCATGTGTGTAAGCATGAGGGGCTACCACGTCGCACTGTCGATTCGGCATTCTTGTGGGTTGTGCTCGGCACATTTATCGGCGCGCGTGTCGGACACTGCCTATTCTACGAGCCCGAGGTCTATCTTCCCGAGCCATGGCGCATACTCACCGACATTCGTGATGGCGGCATGGCAAGCCACGGCGCCACCATTGGTATCATAGTCGGCATCATAGGATTCACGCGACGCAACCACCTGCCCTTTATTTGGGGTTTGGACCGCATCGCAATTGTCGCCCCGTTAAGTGGCGCTATAATACGCTTTGGCAACCTCTTCAATTCGGAGATTGTAGGCAAGGCTACCGACTCGGCACTTGGATTTCAATTTGTGCGTCACGATAATCCGGCAGCTTTCAACGCCTACAATGGCGATGTACCTGCATCGATACTCGCCGAGATACCTGCACGCCACCCGGCACAACTTTACGAAGCACTATGTTACCTGCTTACTTTTGCGGTGATACTATGGCTCTACTACCGCAAAGATTTAGGTCGTCGTCGCCCGGGTTTACTCTTTGGCGTAGCCATGATTGGCATCTTCCTCACGCGATTCTTCATAGAGTTCATCAAGGAGCGTCAGGTCGATTTCGAATCGGCAATGTCACTCGATATGGGTCAATGGCTAAGTTTGCCGTTCATCGTTTTGGGCGTATATATGATTTATCGCGCTATGCGCCGCCCAGCGATTGGCGACATCGATGCCGTTGCAGCATATGCCAACAAGATGTACGAAGCGGAGGATAAGAAAAAGCAAAAGAGGAATGGTAGGCGAGGTTAGTAAAATCATATATAACACCCTTATTGCTCACCGCGCAGTAACTCTTCCGGGCGTGGGCACACTCACTATTGTGCAACGTTCGGCATCAATGCGCAGCAAGAGAGAGGTTGTTGCACCACACTTTGCTATCGAGTTTTCGTCGCGAGAGTTTGGCGTATCGTTGGTCGATGCCATAAGTTGGGTAACAGACTTCTCAACAAAAGATGCGGAGGAGATCTATACTCGATGGTTAGACAAGGTAAGAGATGGTAACAAGCTATCTATTTGCGACATAGGCACACTCAACAACAAGACTTTTGTCGCAGAAAAGAGCCTTCTTGCGCAACTAAACTCCGATAGCAATAGGGTGATAAAACTCCCCAAACGAGGCAGGCGATGGCTCTACATTGCAACCATTATTCTCCTTGCAATCGTAGCCACGGGCGTAGTATTCCTCCTTGCGGTGCCCAGCAACGAAGTGGGGATGGATAGGGTAGTAGAGGAGGAGAGCTCTAAACCGATGCAAACCCCAGAATCGGTCGATAATACCTTAAACGTAGAGGATAATTCCATAACCCCCGAAACCACAATCATTGCAGAAGCCGAGAGCGTTGTTGAGACAAATATAAACAGCGAGGATACGGCGACCGAGGAGACGCCGATTGTTTCCGGGGTATGGAGCGATAATCCCGATATCAGACATTGGGTCGTTGCTGGCAGCTACTCCACCGAGGCAAATGCTAATCGAGCATTAGACAAGATTTGCAAGCAGCATCCAGACATCCATTGCGAACAATTTAAGTTAGGTAAAATGTTCGCCATAGCTGTGTATGGTAGCACCAAAATAGACGAGTGCGAAGAGTTTATGCGAGCAGAGAAAAATAGACTTGGCGCACTGTGGATACACACTCCAAAAAGATTTAAGTAGCAACACCTAATATGCTATCATCAAGATTGATATCAGTCATCGATAAACTATATGTTTATCCGTTTCGCAACATCCTTTCGCGCGAAATGTTCGGCTATGGCGTGTGTGGTGTAACAAACATGATACTCGATGCAGTGTGGTACTTTATCATTTACCACTACGTTGTTGCCGAGCGCTATGTAGATATCGATTTTGTGGTGATTTCGCCGCATATAATGTCGCTTATCATTGTCTTTCCCATTACGTTCTTCACAGGCTTCTGGCTAAATCGCTACGTGGCATTCCGTGCCACATCCGAGCGTAGTGGACGACAACTTTTGCGCTATGCGCTATCGGTTATTGGGGCTATCGTTTTGAACTATGTTTTCATGAAGTTCTTTGTTGAGCATATAGGCATCTGGCCCACGCCATCTAAAATTATAACAACTGCAGTATCAACCATATATAGTTTCATTGCTGCAAAATACTTCACATTCCGCAAGTCAATTTGACAAAAAAATCACTCATTTAATTCGCCAAGCTGATTAACAAGTTAATACAAACTGTTGTTTGGTTATGAATGAAAACGAATTACTTGAGGAGATAAATTAAGTCGCGTAGCAAACTTTGTGCATAATGATTTCATGATGCAAAAAAGCAATAATAACTTTACATCATGATGGTTATTGATATCATATTCGTAGTTGTATGTATAGGTGTTTTATTTGCGCTTATCTATACACTGCACCAAATTGCTGAATGGTTTAATCGCCACTGATTAAAATTGTTATAAAATATTCATTGTTTTTGCGGCACCTGTTAAGATGCTTTTATCGATTGATTGCAGATATAAAAAATTGCAGATGGCGATTATAGGCGTATGAGACAAGAGTACAATGAGTACTATAATAAATTTATGGAATTAGTCGATGATTATACTTATGATTCCAAGCGCTCTCATGACCCCGATAATTTGACATCGTCTAATCTTTTGGAGTCTCTCGTTAAATTGGTCAAATAAAATTTGGAATATTTGATATTATTATCTATATTTGTATTATGTTAATAGAAATTGCGTTACTTATTGTTCTATGGGCATTGGTGAGAATGTTACTTGCTATCGCCGATTATTATAATCGTAAATAGTGATTGATGTACAATTTAACATAATATAAATATTACGACAAATAGATGTTTTCGATATTAGGCGGGGACAATTCAACATATGCGCACAAATACGTTAGAAATTAAGAAGTCTGTATTTTTTGCGCGTTGCGTCAATAGATATAATCTCCTCGAAATGCCACCACTCCCTGCGATATGGCACCAAGCCCGCCTCGCACATCACCTCCAACAGCAAGATGCGATTGTGTGCAGCTTCGAAAGTAATAACACCAGAGAGAGCCAAAGAATTTACATATTCACGATAAACGTCAATCGTGCGCGTGGTTATATCGTCGGTATCAGGCGTACCCTTTACGGCAGCTGCATCCGAAAAATCATCAAACCCTGCCCCCATATCCAATGGCGTTCCATCAGCATGTGCTATGGTTAAGTCCACAGCCACACCATAGTTATGACGTCCGCCTCGACTTCCATCAGCCACAAAGTTCTGAAACGGTGTGCCTTCAACAATAGATCGCATATAACGCTGTACGCTGATGGGTCGCGCAGCATCATATATAAGCAAGGTATATTCCGGATAGCGCGATTTCAACAGTCGCTGTGCCTCGACAACACGCTCAGCAAACGACTCTTCGAGATAGGCTCGCTCCAAATCCAAATACATGTCTTCGCCAACAAAGTTATCTGTTGTTGAATACTTCAACTCAACCAAAATTTCATCGTCCAACATCTCGATATCAACCAAGCCATACTCTTTCATTAAGGCATCAAAATCAGTTTGATTTTCGATAGTTTGAGAATAACAGCATAGAGATAGAATCATGCTGAATATTAGCAGTATAAGACTCTTCATTTGTAAAACATATTTAGGCATTTAACGTCTTGGTACGGGAAACGACAGAGTGCGAGCATCACGATAGCCAATCGGGCTGTTGTTCCACGGCATGTAGTTATATGCCGAGCCATTGCTTATAGTAATAGATGCCTTTCCCGACGAGCCAAAATTTAGCCTTAGAGAGTTGTAATCCGTAAATTTTGGCACAACTACCCTAACCGCCGGCATCGTTGCACTCTCCTGCCACAACAACCTATCGAGATGTGAGGGTGGAATGACGAATGTGATCCCATAAGGACGCCACGCACGAATGTTGAAATCGACATCCGGAAGATAGTGATGCGGAGCAATGTCGGCATAACGGCGTAACACCTCCATAGCGGGATCATCGGTGTTTATCTGCACCTCTACCCCACCTTCTGGCTCTTGTGCGCTCGCACAAAATGCAACGACCGAGAGGATAAACAAGGTGATATAACGCATAACAAGCTACTCAATATCAAGCAATTTTCGAGCTTTATCGACATCCTCTGCCATAACCATAAGTCTTACGGGGAAAGCTACGGCACAATATATCGCCGACATATATTCGCCATGAAGATCGCAGTAGATACCGGCATCGTCCAATACGGACTTGGCTATTTCGGCCATGGCAGTGTTGTCATAAACCTGCAACACGACCAACGAATTTGAAGTTGAATCCATAACTTTGAGTATTTTGGTAAAATTACGTCTTTTTAGTTGAAAATGCAATCATCGTACTACTTTTTTTCAAAAAAAATTATTGTTATATTTGTACGCTGAAAAGGTATATGGTAGAGTAATAGTATGCACCCATTTGTACACCTACATGTTCACAGTCAATATTCGCTGTTAGATGGTCAGGCAAGCATCCAGAAACTTGTCGATAAGGCCATAGCTGACGGCATGCCCGGCATTGCTCTTACCGACCACGGCAACATGTTTGGTGTCAAGGAGTTCTTCAACTATGTGGGCAAGAAAAACTCGGAGCGCAAGAATAAGTTAAAGAGCCAAAAAGCACTTGTCGAGCGTCTCGAAAATGGTACAGCTACCGAGGAGGAGATGGGCGACGATGCGGATGCCGCCTTGGCAAATGCGCGTGCTGCGTTGGATGCACTCCCCAAGACCGAGTTTAAGGGCATTATCGGATGCGAAGTATATGTAGCACGCAGACGCCTCTATAACAAGGAGGGCAAGGAGGATCAGAGTGGCTACCACCTCATACTTCTTGCTAAAAACATGACGGGATACAAGAACCTGATTAAGATTGTTTCGAAGGGCTATACCGAGGGATTCTATATGCGTCCACGTACCGACCGTGTGGAGTTGGAGAAGTATTCCGAGGGTCTGATATGCTGTTCGGCATGTCTTGGTGGCGAGATTCCACGCCTTATTCGTGCCGACAAGTTCGACGAGGCCGAGGAGGCTATAAAGTGGCACCAACGAATCTTTGGCGACGACTACTACCTCGAGCTTCAATTGCACAAGGCAACTACCGAGAGAGCAAACCACGAAGCATACACCGAGCAGCTCAAAGTAAACGAGCACCTACTGCGATATGCCGAGAAGTTGGGCGTGAAACTCGTTTGTACTAACGACGTTCACTTCGTTGACGAGGAGCATGCCGAGGCACACGACCGACTGATATGCCTTGGCACAGGCAGGGATCTTGACGACCCGAAGCGCATGCTCTACTCGAAGCAGGAGTGGATGAAGACCACGGCAGAGATGAACGAGTTGTTCAGCTTTGTTCCCGAGGCACTGACAAATACCATTGAGGTGTGCAATAAGGTAGAGAGCTACTCTATCGACCATGCCCCTATCATGCCTACGTTTGCCATTCCCGAGGAGTTTGGCACCGAGGAGAGCTACCGCCAGAAGTATTCGGAGCGCGACATATTCGACGAGTTTACGCGCGACGAGAATGGTAATGTGGTGATGTCGGAGGAGGATGCGGCAAAGAAGATTGAGAAGCTCGGTGGGTACGACAAACTATACCGCATCAAACTCGAAGCCGACTACCTCGCCAAGCTCGCTATGGATGGCGCCAAGAAGCGCTATGGCGAGAATATCGACGAGGAGACCACTACCCGACTGCGCTTCGAGCTACATATCATGAAGACTATGGGTTTCCCCGGCTACTTCCTTATCGTGCAGGACTTCATCCGCGCAGCACGCGAGGAGTTGGATGTGTCGGTGGGCCCGGGACGTGGCTCCGCCGCAGGCTCGGCAGTAGCCTACTGTCTGGGAATAACACAGATAGACCCAATAAAATATGATCTTCTGTTCGAGCGTTTCCTCAATCCCGACCGCATTTCGTTGCCCGATATCGATATAGACTTCGACGATGATGGTCGTGGACGAGTACTGAATTGGGTTACGCAGAAGTATGGCAAAGAGAAGGTAGCACACATCATCACCTATGGCACCATGGCTACGAAGATGGCGTTGAAGGATGTTGCACGTGTGCAGAAGCTGCCTTTGTCACAAGCCAACCAGTTGTGCAAGTGGGTGCCGGACCGTATTCAGGACCCCAACGACAAGGATAAGCAGCTGAAAATAAACCTCAAAAACGCCATCATGGCTGTTCCGGAGTTGAAGGCTGCCGAGGAGTCCGACGACCCCATAATGCGCGATACAATAAAGTATGCGAAGATGTTGGAGGGCAATGTGCGAGGCACGGGTGTTCACGCTTGCGGCACAATCATATGTCGCGACGACATCACCGATTGGGTTCCGGTGAGCACCGCCGACGACAAGGAGACGGGCGAGAAGATGCTGGTTACTCAATACGAAGGCTCGGTAATCGAAGATACGGGACTTATAAAGATGGATTTCCTTGGTCTGAAAACCCTATCAATTATCAAGGATGCCGTCGAGACAGTGAAGCTATCGCATGGCATAGAGATAGACATTGACAACATACCTATCGACGACGAGAAGACCTACAAACTTTATTGCGATGGCCGCACAATCGGCACATTCCAATTCGAGTCGCCGGGCATGCAGAAGTATTTGAGAGAGTTGCAGCCCTCGACCTTCGAGGACCTTATAGCCATGAATGCCCTCTATCGTCCGGGCCCCATGGACTACATACCCGACTTTATCGACCGCAAGCATGGTCGCAAGCCTATCGAGTACGACATTCCCGTCATGGAACGCTACTTGAAGGATACCTACGGCATTACCGTATATCAGGAGCAGGTCATGCTTTTGTCGCGTCTGCTCGGCAACTTCACACGAGGCGAATCGGACACCCTGCGCAAGGCGATGGGTAAGAAGATTAAATCGAAGCTGGATGAGTTGAAGCCCAAGTTCATTGCCGGCGGCAAGTCGAACGGTCACGACGAGAAGGTGTTGGAGAAGATTTGGGGCGATTGGGAGAAGTTTGCGTCATACGCCTTCAACAAGTCGCACGCCACTTGCTATTCGTGGGTTGCATACCAGACGGCCTACATCAAGGCACACTACCCCTCGGAGTACATGGCAACCGTATTGAGTCGCAACCTTAACGACATCAAGCAGGTTACTGCATACATGAACGAGTGTAAGAGCCTTGGCATTGCGGTACTTGGGCCCGACATCAACGAGTCAATGATAAAGTTCTCGACCAACAAGGATGGCAACATACGCTTCGGTCTTGCTGCTATCAAGGGTGTTGGTGAGGCAGCTGCCGAGTCGATTGTTCGCGAACGCCGAGAGAACGGAGCCTTTACCTCGATATATGACTTTATGTCGAGAGTAAACTACTCGGTCGTAAATCGCAAGTGCTTGGAGAATATCGGATATGCCGGAGGTTTCGACTCGCTTATCGATTTCAATCGTTCACGTCTGTTCGCAACGGATCAGAACGAGATAAACTTCATTGAGCTCCTTGCTCGCTATGGTCAGCGCATACAACAAGAGCGTAGCAATGCGCAGCAGAGCCTTTTTGGCATGGATAGTAGCAGCACCGAGGATATACAGAAGCCGCGAGTGCCCGACGCAGAGGATTGGAGTAACATAGCTGTTCTGAACAAGGAGCGCGAGATGACAGGTCTCTACCTATCGTCGCACCCGCTCGATAAGTTCCAATTCATATTGAACAAGCTGTGTCAGGTTAAGTTAGGTGACCTCACGAATCTCACACCCTACAACGGACGCGAGATTGCCGTTGCCGGCATCGTAACAGCTGTTACGCCACTCTCGACCAAAGATGGTCGCCGCTACGCGCGTTTCGTCTTGGAGGACTACAACACCAATCACGAGTTTACGCTATTTAGCAAGGACTACGAACGCTTCGGCATGCTCATTGCCGAAAACAACTTCTTGTTCATCAAGGGTCGCGTGCAGCCACGCCCCTACCGTGAACCTATGGAGTTGGAGTTGAAGATTGTGTCGATACAACACTTGGCAGAGATAGCCGAGAACATATCGTCGATACGCATCGAATTAAGCATCAACGATGTATGTTCAACGATGACCGACATGCTTGTGGAGAGGGCTACCGCCTCGCCCGGCACAACACTGTTGCAGTTTATGATACATGACTTCAACGATGATGTAAAGGTTAAGCTAACCTCAAAGAGGTTTCGTGTTGCGCCAACCACCGATTTGATGAATTTTTTGGAGAGTAACGAACTAAACTATTATATAAACATTTAACCTAATAAAACACTTATTATTATGGCATTGAAAATCACAAATGAAAACTATGCAGAGGTAATGGGCAAGGGTTTGCCCGTTGTTATCGATTTTTGGGCTACATGGTGCGGTCCCTGCCGCATGATTGCCCCTATTATTGAGGAGCTCGCCGAGGAGTATGACGGCAAGGTTCTTATCGGCAAGTGCGACGTTGAGGAGGGTGACGAGGTTGCTCCCCAGTATATGGTTCGCAACGTACCCACCATCATCTTCATCAAGGATGGCAAGCAGGTAGATAAGCTTGTAGGTGCAGCTTCAAAGGATCAGATTAAGGCAAAAGTTGAGGCCTTGCTCTAATTCCTCATTTCACGCGTAAAGTTTCAAAGAGCGCCCACTCGGTATCTGCCGGGTGGGCGTCTCATATTGTTACATATTGTCACTCGCCTTGCTCCTCTCCAAATACAAACAACCCCGACGGCACTCTACCATCGGGGTTGTAAAAATGCATCTTCAGCGACAGCCTACTACATACCCGTCTCGCCCTCCTCGTCAATCCATGGTACGGTCTTCATATCGTCGGTCGTGAGAAGCGCAACCTCCTCATCCGAAAGCAACGCCGACTCACCATCCATAAACTCTATGTCATCCAACGAGTTGATGGTAAGCTGATACGAAGCATAGTCATCGGCATTACCCGCATAGCTCGACTTCTGGGCATAGATACCATAGATGGCCGTGATTGTTGCCTCAGCCTTATCCTTGCAGACATTCGTACGTGCAAAGCGCGCGTAGCCGCTCGAACGGAGTGCATAGACACCATCTGCCGAGCATACCGTAGCGTTAGGATTATAGGTGAAGAGCACCGAGCCATAGAGGCTACGACCCGTAATCTCCTCCTTGAATGCCCAATGATACCAACCCTTCGACACCGTAGGACGCGGGTCGGTATAGAGCCAGCTGGGATAGATATTATCAAACGAACCACTCTTCATTGCAGGATTGGTGTAGGTTGCAATATTACCCTCCTCGTCGAACGTAATATCGCCATTAGCATCATACACCGGAGCAGGGACACCGGCATAGCGACACTGCAAACCTTCGAAGCGCATCAAACGACCGAACATGAGCTCGCGACGAAGCATCGTAAACTTCTCGCCTGTGCTGCTTGTGAACTCCACACTCTCACTCGGCGAAAATACCTCATCATAGTTCTCGGGAGTAACGGTGATGATATCTACCGACGGAGCATAGCGCAACCACTGATCGAACTCGCCAACTACAAGTTCGTCACCACGACCGGCAAACACGTGGCGATCGATGACCTCCTGCAACTCGATATTCGAGTTAGCATAGTACTTATGTTCACCAGCTTTGTTATACGACTCCGAGGGAGCACCACCCAACGATAGCATCATGCGGTAGTTACCCAAATAGAGTCCCGTAAGACGCACATAAACCCATGAGCCATACTTATAGCGAAGGCCCACGTTGTTGTTCAGTTTCAGCTCGATACCCGTAGTTTCGTCCTGGATATAGAGCGACTTGTAGATGTTACCGGCATCGTCATTCGACGTTACCTTACCCTTGATATATACATCGCGGCCCTCGAATATATCCTCTCCGATGAGCATATACTTCGTATTTGACCAGCCGCTATTTACGCCCGTATTGCTGATAGGACCAAAGGCATGCTTCAACTCGGCGATAGATATATGCTCCGCCTCGGGGAACATCTCCTCGAAGGTCTGATCATCCATCACCTCACGCGGAGCTACCAACTCATGCTCCTCATAACAACCAATCGTTAGAAGAGCTACGGCGATAAGTGAAAATATTCTTGTAAGTTTCATATTTTTATTCGTCTATCTGTTAGAAACGGAAGTAAATATTCAGGTAGTAATTCAAGCCATTCATGTAGAAATACTTTGAATCGAAACGAGAATAGGTCGTAGGCTTCTGAATAATCGAAAATCCCTCCTCGGCATTGGGGAAGATAATGGGATCCGAAATCTTATTCAGACGCATCTGCTCGTAACCACCCGTACGTATCGTCTGGTTGTTGAGTATGTTATTCACTTGGAGACTGAAACCGAGTGTATATTTATACTTGATATACCAGTTCTTGCCAATGCTTGCACTCAACGTAAAGGCATGACCCAACTCCTCCTGCTGACGAATCTCATCAATGATACCTACAACATAGGCCTTCTGACGACCCGACTCCAAGTTCTGGAAGTCGTAGATACGCATAAGCTCCTGTGCAAGGTATTGTGTACGATACATCGGATTCATAGAGAGATATAGGCGATCGTAGTAGTTGAAATCAACCGATGCAAACCAGTTCTTCGGACCACGGAAGTTAAGACCTACGTTGATGGCCGTTTGAGGTGTGCTCTCTACCTTCAAGTTCTTATACTTAACTACACTATTTACGATATCCGTAGCCGAGTTATCAATCATCTGCGTAAACTGCGGATTCGACGTATAGATGTAGTCACCATAGCTTACTGCACCATTCAGTGACAAGCCCCAAGCGATAGGAATATTCAAGCCAAGCTCAACACCCATATATCGCTTATCGATACCCGACATTGCAAAGTTGGTAAACGAGCTCTGTGTATCGTCGTAGAACGAGATAACCTTCGACTGATCCATCATCTTGGTATAGTATGCCGAGATACGTGCACGCATCCACGAGGTGCACAAGTTATAGGTCAAATCAACACCATAAATCTTCTCGGGTTTCAAACCGGGAGTAATCTGGTTACGCGTACGCGCCGAGACAAAGGCATTATTGAACGTAGGAGCGTTCTGCATAATCGTACCATTGAGTTCCAGCGAGTGAGCACCCGAGAACTGATAAACCAAGTTAGCCTTAACCTTATATGTTAGATGGTTAATCTTCTCCGAGTCGCCCAACGAGGTCTTACCACGATTGTTGCCGGCATTCTCGTTGAGGAACAAACCCTTCTCCCAGAGGCCCTCACGCCACATATTCGAGAAGCCTACCTCGGCACCGATATTTGCAGTGAAGCCACCTGCCGAAATCTCGTAAACGCCCCACAACTGACCTTGACGCACGTGCGCATAGTAGTCGTAGCCATACTTATCTCCCTCACGAACAGCTTGTGGGTGTCCATGGGCATTGTAGTAAGCCATGTTGTTCTGGTACGAAATCTGGTCGTTACCAAAGTCGCGCTCTGCAAACTTGTCGATATCCAACCAATAGTCGCCACCCAGCAAGTCCTTAACCTCGCTATAATACTCCGTGCGGTTGATACGAGTTCGAAGACCCACTGTAAGCTTCGAGCCACCACGGAACACATGATTGAGCTGTGCTGCAAAGTTATAGTCAATCTGGTCGGTATGACGCTCCTCGATCATTGCCGCAGAGCGGTGTCCATCGCCATATATCTGATTAACTTCACCATTGTAGTTATCGCGAATCAACCCATCGAAGTCGATATAGCCATCCCAATTCTGGGTGTACTCCATATACTTCATGAAGTCGGTTTCGAGTTCGGTTTCAGAGAACACGGGCGACTTATCGTTCATCTCTGCAAACTTATTAAGCAGCGTACGACGCTCCAAGCGGTCGCCATAGTATGATGGTAACTTACGGTAGTAGTCGGGACGGGGATCCTCGCCCTTATACCATGTTAGAGCCGAGTAACCATTAAAACCGAAGCGTACCGACGTAGCTACCGAGAGCGACGTGTTATCCGAAATCTGCCAGTTGTAGTTAAGCATCGCAATAGGCTCGTGCATACGTCTTACACGTGCATTGCGCTCCTTGCCATTCTGCAAACCCACATTAGGGTTGTAGTAGTTGTCACCCCACAGGTCGTAAGCCTCCTGTGTAGATGCCTGCTGGGCACCTCGTGTTGTGGGGGCACCAAGGATTGTTGCCGAGAGGCGATGACGCGAATTAAAAATCTTCTCGGCAGAGGCAAAGTAACCATAGGCATTGTAATAAACGCCATCTACATAACCTGCACCTCCCTGACGTGTCGAGAACGAGAAGCCATACGACCAGCCGTTATCCAATGCACCCGACGCATAGCTCACCATCACACGATAGCGATAGAGCTGTGTCGAATTTACGACGCTGGCGCGGAAACCCTTACGCAACTGCGATGCACGAGCATTGATATTCGTAGTACCGGCAACACCGCCCAAGCCATAGTCCGACATCTGCAAGCCCGAGGTATTCTCCTGATTACGTGTTGCGTCGTTCAAACCGCTCCACAACGACCAGGGGCCATAGCTCGTAAGGGCATCGTTGAAACGGATACCGTTAAGATATACATCCTGATACTGTGAATCGTAACCACGTACGTTAAAACGCATCTCCGAGAAGCGATACGATGCAATGTTGTTGAATACATCCTTCGATGCCGACAACGACGTAGGCATAGCCTGCGAATCACCGGCACTCTCGACATCGGTGTCGAGCTCGGCGAATGCCGAGTCGTCGATAGTCATCATCGTCGAAGGAACCATAACCACCTGCTGCATGTCGTGCACCATCTCCTTGACACGCACCATAAGTGTAAGATTCTCGAAGTCCATAGCCTCGAACGTCACCTCATACTGTCCCGCTTCAAGACCTTCGATACAAAACTCTCCATTGTCGTTGGTCGTTGTTTGAATTTCAACGCCTGCGACCGAGATTGACACTCCGCCGATTGGCTCGCGACCATCACGCGACACCACCGTACCGCGCATACCACCGATGCTGACTTGCGCATCTTGGGCATACGATGCAAAGGCGAGGAGTGTACAAACAAACGTTAGTAAAAATCTCTTCATAAGGTATCTATTAAGTTCTATTTACTTATGTATATATATACGGGGAAGTGGTCACTGAAACCATTCTGGAAGTTGTTGGTCACGAACGTACGCAACGGATAACCCTTATACTGTCCCTCCTGTTGGAACATGTAGGGGCGATGAAAGATGTTACCCCAGAACTTATTACCGCTACCCTTGACCAAATGGAGCTTACCCTCCTCGTCATTTATCAGGTTCTCCGTAACGCAAATGTTGTCGAAGAGGTTCCACATATCCTGATATGCCAACGTTCCGTGTCCTGCGCGAAGCATCTGGTTGAAGGGGTTGAAGAAGTCGCCCTTCTCCAAATCCTTTGTCTTACCCTTTGCGCCCATCGTCTCCACAATGCTGCTATCGGTAGCATCGTCGTTGAAGTCGCCCATCACGATAACCTTCGTTGCGGGATTCTCTGCCAACAGCGAGTCCTTGATAGCGCGAATCTGCGAAGCACAGGCATCGCGCTTGAACTGCGAAGCCTCCTTACCGCCCAGACGCGATGGCCAGTGCGACACAAGGAAGTAGAATGGCTCATCCTCGATTGTTCCCCACATCACCACGAAGTCACGTGTGCGGAAGTCGGGCAACTCTGCTACTTCGAGCTTGATATTCTCCGAGCCCTGCAACTTGAACACGTCGGCACGATAGAGAAAGGCTACATCAACGCCACGAGCATCGGGCGAATCGTAGTGACAGATGCGGTAGTTGGCACCTGCAAGCTTGGGCTGTGACACCAAATCCTCCAATACCGAGCGATTTTCAATCTCCGATACACCGATAACAATCGGATAGTCGCGCTGAATAGCAGCAATATCGAAGAGCACACGCTCGATGTTCGAGAGTTTCTTCTGGTACTTAATCTCGTTCCACTGCTTCACACCGTCGGGCGTAAACTCCTCGTCGTGGGTCTCCGGATCGTCATAGATATCGAAGAGGTTTTCGAGATTCCAGAATGCTACCATGTATGGCTTATCCTGTGCAGAGGCAGAAGCCACCATCAGGAGCATAATAGGTAGAATCAACAGTAATCGTTTCATAGTTTTATAATTTGTTTTGAATTTTGTTTTTCATTCTTTGCAGGTTATCAACTAATTTATTCCCCATAGAGATGGAGTGTAGTTGCCCTTTACCTCCTCCTCAATCGAGTCGTCAATCATCGGGAAGAACTCGAAGCCGACAAACTCCTCCAACTCGCTAACGCTTATGCAGTGCGACTGCGTAAGCGAGGTATTCTCGCCCGTATTGGCATGCTCGAACCAAAAGGCAATAGCGCGCAACTCCGAAGCATCCTTGACCTCGTCTATCGTCATGCCCGTATTACCCTTGCTCGTGCGCAACAGCGCCTTATAGTAGTGTGTAGGTGTAGGACATACGTTATTTGACCTATCGGTTGTCTCGGAATCTATCGACGAGTGGTGCGCACCACCAAAATATGCACCTGTAACCACATAGAGCGTATCTGCACAAGTGTTGTTACGCACCTTTGCCTCTGCCGTAGCCCACAACTTCTGGTTGAAGTTTGCCTGCTGCGGAGTCATATTTGTCGAGTAGAACGTCTGGTCCATCATCTGCTGCGAGCACTTTCTATCAGCCGCCGGAATCTGATGACCGCGGTCATACCAACCTCTGTACGAGCCAATACCCAAGTTTGCTTGCGACGAGGTGCTTACCGTGGGGTCATATCCAAAGCTGCTATTATCTCTATCTCCGCTACCCGACGTATGCGTACGATGCAGCGGATAGGCTACCCACAACGATGCTCTGTTCGACGGGTCGAAACAGAAGGTATAGTTTCGGGCGTTGAAGTTTATGCCCAGCTGCCCATAGTGCGTATTATAGACGTAGTTGCCATCGATGCGACAAACGGGGAGCTCTGCCCATGCGCGCTCAAAAGCTATGGTCTTGTCGTAACTCTGCTGTGTGAAGCTACCCCTAAAACTCTTGCCATCGCCGAACTTTACCTCGACATCGGCACTGCGCTCAACGCCCGAGGTATTTTTCGAGAAGTAGATGTAGATGACCTTATCGGTTGTCGCCATCGTATCCGAGACAGACTGCTCTTTGTTCGAGAAGTATGCCCAATCGCCCTCCGATTTGACCGTTGCCGTGTACGTTGTACCCTGTTGTGCTTTAAGCACCACAGCGCAATTCGTAGTTGAGCCCTTAATGTCAGTCACAGGTATCGAAGCACTATTCTCCACTACCTCCACCTTTATTTCGTCACATCCCGACACAACAAATGCTGCGCACGACGCAACAACGGTCACAAACGCACGCATAGCACCACTAACTACCCTATCAATGTTATTCATTCAACTTAAAAAAAATAGATATTTAGAACAAATCCCTTTCGCCATTCCGGGTAGTTGCCTACCCGGAACATTTGCGAAAGAGAGATAATTTATTCGAGGCTTACACCTGCCAAAATTACTCGTGTAGCACCACTTACCGTACTCATCGTGATTGTAGATGTTGCAGTAAGACCTGTGAGATTTACGCTATAAAAATCGGTTGTCTCATCAAGTGTAATGGTGTAAGGAGCGTTGTTAGCCGCACCGGCATTAGACGTAAGTTCAATTGTGGTTACCTCGTTTCCATCTACCGAGATGGCGATTTTACCCGACTTGCCATTCCATGCAACACCATAGAACGACAAGGTCTTATCGCCTGTCACATTTACGGGTGCCGATGTAAGTGTTCCAATAACAGAACTTGTTCCAAACTTAATCACCTCGCAGTTTTCGCCGTTGATGGTTGCGCTCTGCAAATAGACCTTTTGGGTTTCATCAACTGTGCTGGTGAAAATAGACTGTGATGCAAACTTGCCATCGGGATCTATCTCGGGAGCCTCACCCGCAATGTGCGATACATAGATAGCATTCTTGCCTTGGGGAGTTCCATTATGCGATGTGCGTACCGTACGGAGAGTAACCGTATCGCCAACCTTCAAGCCCGACTCTGCCCAGTACTTCTCAACACCCTCGGGGCTGCACAAACCATATATATACACCTCGGCTGTATCATCCTTGAGATAGAAGTTACCATAGGTGGTATTGGCTACAGAGGTGATAACACCCGTAAGCTCATATACGGTATCATCCTCGGCCGCCGCCAAGAACTCGGCAATAGTTACCTTCTTCACATCACCCGGAGTAGGCTCGGGCTCGGGCTCCGGATCGGGAGTGGGATTCTCACTCGCAGTGAAGCGCTCACCTGTCAAGCCGGCATAGTCCGACGCCTGGGCAAAGATAATCTGCATATTGCCATTGTTGATTGACGAGATACCCTTGATAGTACCCGAACCCTGCGCAACAGTCTCGGCACCATAAGTTGCATACTTCGACGAGAACACAATGAAGTTGTTACCATTTGCATCCTCCATATTGATGCTTGTGTGACTATCGCTTGTTGACCAAGTCTTTGCAAGGTCGGCAGCAACAACCTGAACACCCTCCAAAGCGATATACTGACCCTCATACTTATTTGCAAGGAAGTCGGCCATGCTTACGGTCTTGGCAGCAATGGTGTTACCCGTCGAAAGAACAGTAACCTTATCGTTTGCCACGCCACTAACCTGAACAGCACCGCTATATTCGCCAAGAGTACAACCCGTGAGGTCAATCTCCACCTTCGAGCCATAAGCGAAGCTATGGTCAGCATTGAAGCGCAACTGCAAACCACCTGTCTCATCCTGAACATACATACCCTTCTTCGAAGTAAGGTTGTTCAAATCCATGTTCGAAATGACATAACCCTCGATTACGGCGCTGATAGATGCACCCTGACCCAATGCCAATACCTCGGCAATGGTAGCCTTCTCGCCGGGAGTAGGCTCGGGTGTAGGCTCCACCACGATAGGCTCGTCGGTAAGTTTTACACCACATACAACAAGACGAGGCGCATTCGACTCATAAGTGGTAAGCTCGAAGTTGGGATCTGACGAGAACTCGATAGTAGAATTTTCAGTAAGACCCGTAAGCTTTACAGAGTAGTGATCGCTATCGGCAAACTTCAACGAAGCGAAAGGGATAGTACCTGCAACGGTTGTATTTGCAGCCACAGGCTGTGACTGTGTAGCACCACCATCGATGCGATAGTAGAGCGAAATGTTGCTACTGCCGTTCCATGCAGCAGCATAGAAGTTGAGATACTTGTCGCCCGACACACCAATAGCAGCCGATGTGAAGCGACCTGTCTGCTTACCCTTACCGAGTTTAACGCCTGTTACCGCGCTACCATCGATAGTTGTTCCATTGAGTGTATATGCAGCATTGGTGCTATCATCGGCAGAACATACGAAGGGAGCATCTGATGCATAAGGACCCTCTGCCGGCTCTGGCGTAGGCTCCTCGCCGCCGCCCTCACCGGGAACGTGCGAAATGTAGGTTGCATTTGTCATCTGGGGTGAGCCGTTGTACGATGAGCGAGGACCATAGATAGTGATGGTATCGCCCTTCTTCAAACCGGCAGCAGCCCACTGTGTCTTGGCCACACCATCGGGAGTAAGCAGACCATATACATATACGGTACCTGTTGCATCCGTAATATCGAAGTTGCCATAAACCTCATTAGCTACACGCGTAATCTCACCCGTAAGTTTGTAGAGTGTTGCATCTTCTGCAGCCTCCAAAAATTCAGCAACGGTTACCTCCTCCATATCGGGCAATACGGCCTCTGTGGGAAGCGTAATCTGCTGGCCACCATTACCTGTTGCAAGTTTCGCATCGTCGATACGATATACGCTGGCAACGCTTGCCGTAAACTTGACATACAACGTGCTGGGAACCTCGGTCAAAGTGAAGTCTGCGGTAGCCACGTTCCACTTACCATCTGTCGTACCTGCAAAGTTATATTCAAGTTCGACCCATGCCTGACCATTCTTCGAAACATATACCTTGAACTCGTCAGTTGAGAACTTGCTATCGCCATCCTGTGCGTACTTCACACCTCCGAATGAGAGTGTAAGGTTGTTCTGATTTGATTCAAGAGCGATACCGTTAATCTGGAAAAATGCAGAGCGACCAAAGAAGATGTTGTTGAGACCCGAACCTGCATAGTCAGAGTAGGTGCCATTCGACGGTGTGGTTGGACGTACCGACGCACCCGAACCCGAGTATGTTACGTTTGCAGCAGCGTCACCGGTAGCATTTGCAAACTGGGGGAACTCATCGATGAAGGGATACGAAGTACCCTCACTACCATAAGTCTTTGTAGCCTCCTCGCCATCGAAGTTGTCGTAATACAAATCCTTTGCCTCTACGGCAGGCTTCTCGTCAGCCGACTGCGACACGGTGATACGCTTTGTATCCCAACCCGGACCCCACTCCGGATGCACAGAGCTAACCTTGATTGTTGCCTGACGCAACACGCCGGTATCGTTCATAGGAACCGAAACCGAAATCACGCCATTTCCGTTACCCGACTGTGGAGTAACCGTAATCCAATCAGCATCGCCGGCATCAACTACCCAACCGGCATTAGCCGTAACCTCGACACTCTTGGTCCCCTCCGCATTCGAGAAGGTCAAAGACTTTGTCGAGAGCTCAACCGTAGGATTCGAAACCTCCGGCTCATCTGTTTCGCACGCTACAAAGCCAACTGCGAGAGCAGCCACCATTGCATAGGCGAACATCGACTTAAAAAGTTTTTTTGCCATAATGTGTTTTTTAAGTTAATAAAACTATAATTGTGTTGTGCTATATTCACAATTTCACGTGACAAATATACAACGAAATTTATAAACGCCGAAATAATTGTACCACGAATAACCGAAATTTCATATTTATGTATTTTTTTGCAACTATCACTACGTGATTAGTCCCTAATTGCGTTTTGCATTTGCAGCGAGTATTGCACTTTTCGAGTAAAAATCGTATATTTGCATTTTAGAAACATTCTTCTTATTATGGGAGTTGATAGAAACATGCGAAACATCGAGAGCGACAAGGAGTTCGAGAACCGTATTCGACCGCAACAGTTGCAATACTTTTCGGGTCAGGACAAGATTGTTGCCAACCTCAAAATATTCATCAAGGCGGCCCTGATGCGTGGCGACTCGCTCGACCACGTTCTTCTGCACGGCCCTCCGGGACTTGGCAAGACAACTCTTGCCAACATCATCGCCAACGAGATGGGGGCACAACTAAAAGTGACCTCGGGACCCGTTCTCGACAAGCCCGGCGACTTGGCGGGATTGCTCACCAACCTCAATCCGGGCGACATCCTCTTTATCGACGAGATACACCGTTTAAGCCCCATCGTCGAGGAGTATCTCTACTCGGCTATGGAGGACTACAAGATAGATATTGTCCTGGACAAGGGTCCCGCAGCACGCTCGATACAGATTGAATTGGCGCCATTTACGCTTGTGGGAGCTACCACACGCAGCGGTCTTCTCACATCGCCCTTGCGCGCACGTTTCGGCATAACCTGCCACTTGGAGTACTACGACGCAAAGGTGCTCTCGGGCATCGTCAAGCGCTCGGCATCCATCCTCGACATCTCTATCGACGACGATGCTTCGCTCGAAATTGCGTTGCGCTCACGTGGCACACCACGTATTGCCAATGCACTACTGCGTCGCGTACGCGACTTTGCGATGGTCGAGGGCGAGGGTCATATCGACATAGACATCACGCGCATAGCACTCTCGGCACTCAACATCGATGCTCGTGGTTTGGATCAGATGGACAACAAGATTCTGGCAACTATCATCGAGAAGTTTAACGGAGGCCCCGTGGGTCTTAACACCGTAGCAACAGCCGTAAGTGAGGAGGCGGGCACCATCGAGGAGGTCTATGAGCCATTCTTGATTAAGGAGGGTTTTTTGAAACGCACGCCACGTGGCAGAGAGGCTACCGAGCTTGCCTACAAGCACCTCGGCTACGCCTATGGCAACAACGATGAGCAGTCTTTATTCTAAAAAAAGACACTCATGATAGAGTTTGTATCAAAAAACAGGACCTATCTAATGGGCATAGCCATGATATTGGTCGTTATATACCATGCATTTAGCTGCGTATATAATCCTATCGGGGTTCTCAACATTGGGTATGTAGGCGTTGATATATTTCTATTTTTGTCAGGCTTCGGATTAGCCTCTTCGTTTGAGAAGAACAAAATATCACACTTCTACAAAAACCGCTTTACACGTATTTACCCAATATATTTCATAGGGGTATTGACCACATATCTCATTATGTGCCACAAAGTTTGGGGCATCGACGATTTGTTATATAATCTATCGTCGTTAGGCTTCTACACCGAAGGCGGCACCCAGCGTTATGATTGGTACTTGGAGAGTCTGTTTACGCTCTATCTACTCTTCCCCGCATTTTACTACTTCTCAAAACTGAAATACGTAGCCCTATCATTGCTATTTGTCGCCACGGCTGTTGTGCTTTATGCGTTTGATGTGCCTTGGTGGTACGATTGCCTAATAGCAAGATTGCCCATATTCCTCTACGGCATAATGTTTGCCAAGTGCCATAAATCGGCAAAACACATTGGTTTATTGGGACTTATACTCTATATTCCCTGTCGTCTATATGTGTCGCATTTTTTAGCATCATCGCTACTCGTTATCGCCATCATATACCTATCATGGCACTATATGGGGCGACTAAAATCATCTGTAAGAAATGCAATAGATATTGTTGGCAAACACACATTGGAGATATACATAGCCAATCTCTATATATGTTGGGGCGTTCAGATATATACCCTGAACATGACCGAAAAAATTGCGTTATACATCATTGTTCAAGCTGTTGGCGCATACCTGATAATAAAATTAAATAAATATATAACGAGATGGCTATAAGATAAATAAAGGAGTGCAGTGCACTCCTTTATTCAACTTGGATTATCTGTTTCGCGATACTATTTTGCTTATGAGAATCTAACCGCCAATCACCCAACTCATTCGTCTTTGTGGCAATCCTTATGCTCTTCGGCAATCTTTTGTCGAAGTTTTTCCACCCACTCATCCACGGGCTCGTCGCTAAATACGCCTACGTATCTACAAAGATGCTTCTCCGGATAATTATCGCTCCACGCATCACTATGAGGTAACACGCCCTCAAACACAACTATCTCACCATCGAAATATACAACCGTCGCACCATACTCATGGTCGTAACAGCTACTATCGAAATATATAGTGGTTGTCTCTTTGTCGAAGCGGACATCCTCTACACGCTCATGCAACTCTCCACATAGCCCCGTAGTAATATTATAAGGCTCACAATAACTAATCCAACTATTGCCATCAAGTCTAAATCCATGATAGATGGCTCCATAACCACCGCTACTCCAAAGTCGCCTATCACTCCACTCATTTTGACTGTACATGTATATATAGGTCTCTTCAATCAATAATAGTTTCGTTGTCAATGACTCCGCCACAGCCTCTCTATCGAAATCATTTCTAACCTTAGCTATATTTTCTGTATTAACACCCTCTAATGTAATAAACGTCAGTTCGTCCGTTTTGCTACATGCCATCGCTACGATGCACATAGTTAAAATAGTTAATTTTTTCATAAGCCTAGATGTTTTATGGGGTTGATAAAATCCATCACGAGCGCAATGTAAAAAAAAATTAGATTTTGCAAACAAAATAATACTTTTTTTTCGCATTTGTGATAAAAAAAAACATCGTGCTGCCTATAAATCGGGTAATTTTTAGGAGATTAGGCATCGCGATTGGTATGGGATGTTAGCACGTGATTGGCTGTGCGGAATATGATTTTTGTGGTCTTTTCTTTGGACGCCCGGCAACGACTGTGCTGCACACAAGCCCCCAATCTTCCGCACTATTACTATTATCATTTTGTGACACGGGTATTAAAAATAATACCCACACACATGTGAAGAGCACCAAAAGTTTTTTATCCAACCTTTTTTTGGGGGGGGTACTTCAATGACGGAACGGTTTGGTTGATTGCAGAGCATTGCAAAGGCACGGCAGAGCAGCTTGATTGGTGGCACAAAAGCCTCCTTGATGATGCGTCGCTTGGGGCGGGCTTACGCCCTTTTACTACTCTTTACTACCCTTTCGCTACCCTTTTCGCCCTTCCTATGAAACAGCAGCGCAGCGCGACTATCGGAAGTCGCACTGCGCAATAGACACTTGGCGGCATCTGCCCCTTACAGACACATCTCGTAGATTCGCTCAACATCCTCGGGCGTGAGCGTCTTGAAGCCGCGAATATCGCCATAGCGACACGCCTTGCGCGCCATCTCCTTGAAGTCTTCGCGCTTGATACCCACCTCCGTAAAGGTGCTCTGCAAGCCCAGGGTCTTGAAGAAGAAGTCCGACAGACGTTGAATACTCTGCTTGGCGATAGTCATAGGCTCCTGATTTGCATCGATGCCAAAGACGTTTACGCCAAACGATACATATTTTTCGACATTTGTCTCGTCCAGACAGTACTCCATCCATCGCGGTGTAAGTATCGCCAAACCAAGACCATGCGTTATATCATACACGGCCGAGAGCTCGTGCTCCATAGGGTGGCAACTCCACGCCTTCTTCTTGCCGCCATTTATGAAGCCGTTGATAGCCCACGACGAGGTCCACATAAGGTTGGCACGCGCCTCGTAGTTCTCGGGCTCGGCAATAGCGATTGGAGCGTAGCGCACAACAGTTTTGAGCATGCCCTCCATAAAGCAGTCGAGCATGTAGAGGTCCTTGTTCATATTGAAATATACCTCCATGATATGCGACATGATATCCGCCGCACCACACGCCGTTTGGTAGGCACTGACGCTATACGTGAGCGTAGGGTCGAGGAACGACACCTTGGGCAACAAGGGCTGTGCCAAGCGTCCCAACTTATCCTGCGTAGCTAAATTACTGATTACGCCACCCGAGTCCATCTCCGAGCCTGTTGCCGAGAGCGTGAGTATTGTCACCAATGGCAATGCGCGCTCGATGGGCTTGGCATTGGCACCGAAGAACTCCCACGGGTCATGCTCGACACATGCACCCGCCGCCATAAACTTCGTGGCATCAATGGTAGAGCCGCCACCAACAGCGAGCAAAACGTCAATATTGTGCTCCTTGCACATCTTGACACCCTCTCTTACCGACTCAATGCGCGGATTTGGCTCGATGCCCGACAACTCGAACACCTCCATGCCTGCTTTATGTAACACCTCTATAACATTATCATACAGACCTATACGCTTGATTGAGCCACCGCCATAGGTCAGCAATACCCTATTGCCATACTTTTTTAGCTCCTCGCCCAAATGCGACAACTGATTCTCGCCAAAATATACCTTGACAGGTATATCATATATAAAACTGTTCATGGAATAATATTTTAATTTAAGCTAATTTACACCTTCATATCGCCCGCTACCACGACGACAACTCCGAGAAGTCGAGATAGCACTTATCGCCGCGTACCATAACCCTGTTGTCGCGAATCTTTGCATCCACATCTACATCAAGCCTACGGAGCAACTCCACCGTACCCTCCGGAACGACATACTCCATATCGCCGCCTCTGCTATCGAGTTTGGCGTGCTTGCTATACGCTATGAAGTAGAGAAACATAGGTTTCGAGCAGTATATCTCGCCGCCATCTGCCTCGCGTCGATAGACGCTCATAGGCATAGCGCCGACATTATCCATATAGTGACGACTTGCCAAAATGATATACGGCTCGTCGGAGTGCGAAATCTTCATAAAGTGTGCACACTTTTCGGGCGATAGGTTCTCGCTACCGAGTATCTTCTCGTAGGCATTGCGCGTACCACTCGAAATAGATGTAGAGAAGACCCTTATCGAGTCGTTATGCTCCATAAACTCGCGTAACTCATCGACCGAAATTCTCTGCTCTTCGAGATTTTCACGACTGAAATGACGCCTTACGAGAGCATCATCCTTGGCATAGACAACCAATGTATCGAGTCCCAAAGGCACCGACACGATACAGTCGTCGCCACTGCGCAGACCTATATCATACATATTCGCCGAGTCCGCCGAGATTGCCACCGTGAAATAACGTTTGTCATTGCCCTGTGCCTCCTCCACCAAGATAGGCCATGCCACACCGCTGGGCAGGGGTAGATAGTCGGCATTGGGCAGAGCCTTGACATCCACGCCATACTCGTGCGCTATATACCTCTCGGCAGAGCCACCTCCGATGATTAACAGCTCTCGCTCGTGTCCTACACGTGCATCATTTGCGGGTCGCGACAGCAACAGATACAACATCATGCCACATGCTGCCAACAACACCAATAGCACCATAGTCACCCACCTCACGCGACGCAACGTGGCGACCAGCGCACCTCGCTTCGACGAGGCTTGCGCGGCGCATATATCGTAAATCGTACGACGCAACACGCCCTTGACTTTGAGCACCAGGTCAAAGTCATTGACATAGTTTATGTAGTACTCCTTGGTGAGCCCCTTAAATAGTCCATCGACATAGGCCTCCTCGGGGCTCTTGACCTCACCACGACGAAAGAAGACATAGATGTAGGGGTATCCACGCTCTTGGCGACACTTCATGGCATGCACATACTCCTGCTCGGTCTTCTCGCCAATGCAACCATCGAGCACAAAGAGCACTATATCAGCATCGTTGGATATAAAGTCGTCGAAATCGTCTTGAAGAATGGTCGATAGATTGTCATAAGAGGAGATATTGACACATATATCTTGCTTCATGCGAGCATACTCGGTAGTCATATCATTTGCCAACGCCTTGATACTTTTGCGCTGCTCGTCAAGATTCTTTGCTCCGGCTACAAATATCGATATCCTCTTCATCTTCGAAACAATTAGCCGTTAAACGGCACATAACACTTCATCTGCAAATATCGCAAAAATTATCTATATATGCAATACCCACAGTACATATAGTGCTATTTGAGAGCCTATTGCCTCCTCGATGCCTTCTCGGTAGCCTCTGCTGCCCAATCCAAATACATCGCAGCCTTCTCTTGCGACTTGACAGCATATCCTACATAGAGCTCATACTTCTCCATCGCATCCTCCGCATATTTTGCATAGCTCTCTGCGCGGTCGATATTCCCATTTTTCGTATAGTATGCCACATCGCGCTGATACTCCTCGGCACGTTTCAGATAGTATTCCGCCTCGCGCATATAGCTATCTGCCTGTGTCTTATGATACTCTGCCTCGCGATAGTAGTCGCGCGCCTTGCGCATGTAGTAGTCGTCCTGCGCATGTGCCACCGACCCAAGCGCCATGACGGTGATAAATAGCAACAAAAATCTCTTCATAGTACACATCTATTTAGGTTGTACGAAAAATCACATACCCCTCGCCTACTCCTTGCTAATTTTGTAGCCGAGGCTACGTATGAGTCCCAACGTAGCCATGGCTGTTTTGCGGTCGTAGAGGCGCTCCTCCTCCGGGAGCTCGCTATATGGCACAAGACATGGATGCTGTTTCAGAGCATCGTTGCGTTCGGGACCATAGCTCCATCCCGCATCGAAACGTGCCTGTGCCCACTCGTCGTGCACCCTCTCGGCCATAACCTCCACCAAAGCCTTCAACTCCTCCGGCAGCTCGGCACCACCATCGTCGAGGTGCATAGGTCTATACTCCATGCTCTGTTTCATATCCACGAAAATCTAATCTTATACGGTTTTACCACGCCTACATATACAACGGTAAGAATCCCAACTCTATTGTGCTGTTTACGGGTATCGTCACCCAAATTTCTTCATATCGTAGTTAGGGTTAGTTTGTTATAAGCGTTATATAAACTCTATTTTACCTCTTTGTTTTGACTATTTCGTATCCGAGTTTATACATCAACTTAATGGTCTGCATTGCCATCTCGCGATCATACTGCTTCTCGCTATCCTCAAGCTCGGCATAGGGCACCAAGTCGGGTGTCTGCTTCAACGTATCGTTGCGCTCCGGTCCGTATGTCCACCCCTCGGCACGGCGGCTCTCCGCCCATATCTCGTGTGCATTCTCGGCTATCGCCTCACGCAACTCGCAAATATCTGCCGAGAGCTCCACATCCGTAATATCTATCGGCTTGGGGTCATACTCCTTGTTATCGCGCGTGTTTGCCGCGACTATATAGTTCTCCGACACAGCCCACGCCTTTTGGAACTGCTGCAACGGATGCTTCACCGAATCGGCGATGTCGTTGGGGTCATAAAGCGTAACACTCTCCTCATCTATCGCAAGCACCACGACTACATGGTCGGGACGCTGACACTCCGTAGCCATAGCATCATATCCGGCAAGAAGATACTGATTGAGCGCAACAATAACATCGTCGCCCGCAGCCAAAGCTCGCTCGATATCGGCAACCGACGACTGATAGCGTCGTGTGACATAGAGTCCGTATCTCTCCAAATGACGCCCTACGTTATGCAGCGCCGTACCTTCGCACTTCTGCCAATTGTTATCTACCGCAGCTTCGAGTATAGCCTCCTCGTCGAAGCCGATACCACGCCTACGCATAACATACTTTTCGCACTCCACACAACACAAATTGCTGTTGTCGCACTTTGCCGCCAGAGCGTCGATGGGCAATATTCTCACGCGACGCGACGTGGCCGACATAGCGCCAAGCATATTGAGATTAACCTCATCATCCACCTTGCGGGCAACCTGCATAATCTCACGCAGCTCCTCGTCGTGACCAAGAGCCTCGAAGATGGCATCATACTCAGCCAATGTTGCCTCACCATCGAAATAGGCAGCCAGCACCTCGTCTGACACGCTAACCTTTTTACTACTCTTCTTCATCGTCATCTACTTTTTTAGCCTCTTTAAGTACTATGTCGGTAAGTTCCGTAATAGCACGTTTCTTAATATTATACAAATTACCAACCGTCACACCCAACTCTTTTGCGACATCCGCAGGGTCGGCATCCTGCAACACCAAACGCCTTAACGCATAGACCGACCTCTTGTTTGGCATAAGACTAAACGCCCGCTCTAAATCCATTGCAGCATCGTTGCGACTCTCCTCGTCACAAATCTCGTCAGCTGTCGGTTTCCTATATTGAGGCTCGGAAGACCTATTTTCTATCATCCGACCACGTTTTGCTATAAAAAATCTGATCGCAACAATCTTCAACCACTGAAACAGAGAGCTTCTACCCTCATATTGTCGCAGACGTCGCGCATCATCCTCCAAGAGGTAGATATACAATTCGCTCACAAACTCATCATAATCCACCTCGTAGGAGAATACATTGTTGATAATACTCTTGAAGAGCGGACGACAATCCTCAAAGAAGAATTTTTGCGTCACCTCCCCATCACGAGCAATCAATCTCTCTACAATCTCTTTTGCTTCCATTAACTATATTGGGTTATAATTTCACTATCCACATAGCACCACCTACGCACAACGCGCAGCTACACGCCATGACGGCATAAACAGACTTCTATACGCAAATGTACAAAAAAGTTCTTATATATCAGCTTACATCTCCATATATTTCGCACAGCCCCTAAAAAAGTGAAAAATTATTTTAGATACAAATGTTTATCATACAGAGATTTAGAAACTGCACCCAATAAAAGATTCAAAAAAAGAGCATGAAAATTTTGCTAATAAGAAAATAATACCTACATTTGCACACCAAATCAGAGAAATCTGATGCCCAGATGGCGGAATCGGTAGACGCGCTGGTCTCAAACACCAGTAGGTTCACCCCTGTGCCGGTTCGACCCCGGCTCTGGGTACGAGGAGAGAAGTTCGAGAGAACTTCTCTTTTTTTTGCTTGGCTCTATGGATGTTGGCGAGGGACTATGTCCCTACGCTGATGAGATTAGATTACATTGCGTGCAAGCTCGCTCGATGCTAATCTCCTCAGCGCTCGCCTACGGCATGCTCGCCAACTATCACTCCCCCGCATTGCCGCAGTACTCACCTTTTGGAGCGGTTGCGCGGATGGAATAAGAGTTTAGGAATGTTAAAGCGTTCAAGAATTTCGTGAGTCGAGAACGCCCCACTTTTTACAACCCCTTCTCAACTCTTTTGCTACTTTTTCTCTACCCTTTCTCGCAGTATCCACGCGCGCCGACGCCCACAAAAAAATCCCGACAGACCATCACGATCTATCGGGAATACTACACAGCGCGCCTCGCTCGCGTTACAGCAATCTGTTGGTGCGCTCGTCGGGGAATATAACCTTTGGCTGGAAGCTCTTTGCCTCCTCGAAATCCATAAAGCCATATCCCATGATTATCACAATGTCACCAACAGCCGTACGGCGTGCTGCCGCACCATTTAGGCAGATGCAACCACTACCTCGCTCGCCCTTGATAACATATGTCTCGATGCGTTCGCCATTGTTGTTATTCACAATCTGCACCTTCTCGCCCTCGATAAGTCCTGCTGCATCCATCAAATCCTCGTCGATGGTGATACTGCCAACGTAGTTTAGATTAGCCTCGGTGACACGCACACGATGAATCTTCGATTTAAGTCTCTCGATATACATAGGTTTGGGTAGCTTCGTTTTACTTAATTCGGATATTGTCGATAAGTCGAATATCGCCAACTTGCACTGCTATACAGCCCTGTATGCGCTCCGACTCATCCCAACTCTCAACACGCTGCATGGTCAAGGCATCGACAGCCTCGAAATATATAGTCTTCAACAACGGATTCGAGTCTATGGTAGCCACAACCCACTGCGTAAGCTCGGCGGGGGTCATCGACTGCATATTCTCTGCCGACTGCGATATTGTAGCATATATGTGCGGAGCCGCCTTGCGGTGCTCGGGTGTGAGAAGTTCGTTGCGCGACGATAGCGCCAAGCCATCCTCGCCACGAACTATCGGACACTCAACGATATTGACATCGATATTGAGCTGACGCACCATAGCCTTAATCACTGCAATCTGCTGAAAATCCTTCTCGCCGAAGTAGGCGTTGTAGGGCTTAACAAGCTCGAAGAGGCGACTCACGACCTGTGCCACGCCATTGAAGTGACCGGGACGTGTAGCGCCCTCCATAACCTTATCGACCATGCCGAAGTCGAAGATGCGCGTATCGGGCTCGGGATATATGTCCTCCACCGAGGGCATGAACACCACATCGGCACCCGCAGCTTCCAACACAGCACAATCGGCCTCGGGGGTACGAGGATAGTTGCGAAGGTCATTCTTATCGTTAAACTGCGTAGGATTTACAAAAACACTTACGACAACCAAGTCGTTCTCGCGACGTGCACGCTCAACCAGCGAACGGTGTCCGGCGTGCAGAGCGCCCATCGTGGGCACAAAGCCGATACCCTCCTTCGGGCATCCAGCCAAAGCTGCTTCAAGTTCAGCTACTCTATTTACTACTTTCATACACTTATAGGAATGATGCGGCAAAGTTACAAACTAAAATGGAGATAACAAGTAAAGAGCATGAAAAATCGCTATCGCAGTCCAAAATTTCATATAATTGTTCCCTTTGTCCTGCCAATCCTTGCGCCAAGTGTGGCTTTTGGGAGATTTACAACAGGCTGGTGGCAAAGTTCCAGTCCCCTAAATTTCGTAAAATCTTTAACCCAAAAACTAATTTTGCCACGCCTAAAAACAAAACCACCACACGAACAACAGCAACCATCCCCGCCCAATCGCCTCTCTCCGAAAAAAAATATTTATCTTTATATTTTAGCCATATCACCCCACATCCAATTATCCAGACAACCTCCACTGCCATTTCGAGTAGTGCAGTTTGAACAAATTCCTACTATTTAACATTTTACCCCAATAATAAATTACGCACAAAATTTGCACAATTGCAATTATTTGCTTATTTTTGTACATGGGCATTTGAATATCACCAAATTCTAAATCATGCACAATGAAAAACATATACACATTTTTTGCAATCGCCTGCATAGGTTTGTGGGGATGCAACAAAGAGACTAACGGGTTGAAGGAGCCGAAAATGGCAGAGATAGCAACTATGATAAGCACACAAAATGGAACTTATGACGATGCCGAATTTCTGAACACGTTATGCAAGAATGCAATACTCCCGGCCCAACACTACATATATGTGGATGGCGATTGGGAGTTGATGAGCCCTATGCCCGACGGAGCATCGTATGCTACATGTGTCGCTTTCGACAATGGTGTTGCACATCTATACACAGCCTCAAATGCAGAGCCCTCGTTTGGCATGGTCTATCTCACCTATGAGTATGAGTACGATGTCAAACAAAATACAATTACGTGGTACTACAACGATATATATCAAGGTGAATCTAAGATACAATACTTTGATAACTACACATTAGTTATCGACGGAGCCTACCCCGTAGGATATGGCAGCACAAATAGTCGTTATATACTAAATTTCGATGCTGCCAAACGCGAAGAGTTGTTAAACAGCGGCATAGAGGAGTGGACAGGCGTTTAGGACGCTCACAGGCAGCAACCCCGCCTAAAATAAAAGCAATCGAGGGCAGCCATATATGTTGGCTGCCCTCGGTAGTACTATACCATCCCCACATGCGGGAACTCCGACATAGGATGATACCTACCCTCGGAGAGTTGATAGCAGTAGGTTTGCAGACCGTTTGTAAGTACCACATATCGGCAACCAAGCACCGAGTTGTAGCGCACCGCCTGGCGCAATACCATGTCGTCAATCTTTATCGTCGGCTCCTTGCACTCGACAACAACCAACGGACGTGCATCATCTCCCAGGGCAACAATATCGGCACGCTGCATCTGTCCATTCATATTCACGGGATACTCCTCGACAATCTGCTGGGGCATAAAACCGCAGCACCCTACCATATACTCCACAACATGCCTACGCACCCACTCTTCGGGCGTAAGTACCAACCATCGACCACGAACTGCATCGAAAACCTCGGTGCGTCCGTTTGCCGCATGGCGGGCTTTAAGCCTAATAGGCGGAAAATTTAGCTTTGGTAGCGACATTTGGTGTTGTCTTGTATAATAAATGTGTATATTTGTGCACAAATATAACACAAATAATGGAAACTAACACCACAATCGATATCGAGGCTCGCGTAGAGCGTGCACGCAACTACTTTCTCGCAGGATACAACTGCGCACAAGCCGTAGTCATGACCTTCGACGACATCATTGGTTACGACATAGAGACACTCGCACGCATTGCCGCCCCCTTTGGCGGGGGCATGGGCCGCATGCGCGAGGTGTGCGGCACGGTTAGCGGCATGAGCCTTGTGGCAGGTGCCATATGCCCCTCCACCGACCCCAAAGATATGTTGCGCCGCAAGGAGAACTATGCCCTTGTGCAGCAATTTGCCGAGGCATTTCGCCGAGAGAATGGCGACATAGTATGTCGCAGGCTACTCGGCTTGGACGACACGACGGTAGCAAACGAGAGCGCCATGCCCTCGTCGCGCACTGCCGAATACTACCGCAAACGCCCTTGCGTTGAGTACGTAGCAACGGCAACGCGCATCGTAGCAGAGCACATCGCTCATAACGTAAACAAAGAGTAGGAACACACATTATATCCGTGGATATGCAAAAGGAAAATAAGCCGTCAATTGAGTCAGCACTCCTATCGTCATCCGACGAGGTCATCAGCGGCAAGGGTAAAAACATTATCCCGCCACCGGAGCGCGAGCCCCTATGGAAGGCATATTTAGCAAAGTTCAAAGACCCGATAATCATTGTATTGTTGGTGGTCTTTATCTTCTCGGTAGCCGTTGCTCTCTACGATATATTTGTTGTAGGCAAGGGCCTGGAATTGTTGCTCGAACCTACGGGCGTGCTCGTAGCGTTGCTTCTTGCAACGGGCGTAGGCTTCATCTTCGAGGTTAAGGCCGGCAAAGAGTTCGACATATTAAATAAGGTAAAGGACTCGCGCCCCGTTAAGGTCTTGCGCCGCAAAGATAGCAACAGTCGCCCTGCAATCGAGAGTATCGAGAAGCAGGATGTTGTGGTTGGCGATATAGTGCGCTTGGAGGGTGGCGACGAGATTCCGGCGGACGGATACCTTATTGAGGCTACGCACCTGCGCGTCGATGAGTCGAACTTTACGGGCGAGACCTACGCTAACAAGTATGCCGACGAGGCACAATTCGATGCTGATGCTACATACCCTTCGAACTTCATGTTGCGCGGCGCAACCATCATCGAGGGTAATGCCCTGATGCGCGTATCGGCTGTCGGCAGCGACACCGAGGAGGGGCGTGGCGTAGCACGCGCCAGCGAGGGCAGCGACGTCGAAACGCCACTTAACCGACAGCTTGCCAAGCTCGGACATTGGATCTCGATTGCGAGTTTCATCATGGCGGCATGCATTGTCGTAGGGCGTGTTGTGGGCTTCCTCTTCTTCGACGACGTACCCATGGCAGACCGCAGTTTTATCGATATTGCCGAGTTTGCGCTGGGCTCGATAATGATTGCCGTTACACTTATCGTGGTTGCCGTGCCCGAGGGTCTTCCCATGAGCATCACCGTGAGCCTTGCATTGAGCATGCGACGGATGCTCAAAGAGAAGAGCTTGGTGCGTAAGCTCCACGCATGCGAAACCATGGGCGCAACAACAGTAATCTGCACCGACAAGACGGGCACGCTGACCAAAAACCGTATGACCGTGATGGAGATGGAGTGTTGCGACGAGAGTATGATAGCCGACATCGAGACCAACATCGCCGTAAACTCCACTGCCGACCTTGCGCTCGACGACGAGGGCAAACTAACCGCCATAGGAAATCCAACCGAGGGAGCGCTGCTTATGTGGCTACATAGCCGCGAGCGCAGCCACGCAACGATTCGCGATAGCCACGCCATAGTTGCACAGGAGCCCTTCTCTACCGAGACCAAGTTTATGGCAACCGAGGTTAAGGAGCTATCAACGGGTCGTCGCATGCGATACATCAAGGGTGCTCCGGAGATTATCATGGCAATGTGTCGAAGTATCGCCGGTGGCGTAACGCGCGAGCATATCGAGGCAAAGCTGCGAGACTATCAGGGTCGTGCCATGCGAACTTTGGGCTTTGCCATGCAACATATCAACGATGACGGCACGATGCAGGAGCTGTGCTTCGTGGGTATTGCAGGCATCGCTGACCCCATACGTGACGATGTGCGCGAGGCGATAGAGACATGTATGAACTCGGCAGGCGTCAGGGTTATCATCGTCACAGGCGACACTCCCGGCACAGCAACCGAGATTGGACGACAGATAGGACTTATCAGCAGCACAGAGGAGGGTCAGGTTATTACCGGACCGGAGTTCGCAGCCCTCGGTGACGAGGAGGCGCGCGAGTTGCTACGTGGTCCCCAATTAAAGATTATAGCGCGAGCACGCCCCGACGACAAGGCGCGCCTCGTAATGCTCCTACAATCGAATGGTGAGGTAGTAGCTGTTACGGGCGATGGCACAAACGATGCTCCGGCTCTATCGAAGGCACAGGTGGGTTTATCGATGGGTGATGGCACGTCGCGTGCAAAGGAGGCAAGCGACATAACAATCATCGACAACTCGTTTGCAAGCATCAACAAGGCTATAATGTGGGGGCGTTCGCTCTATCTGAACATCCGTCGCTTCATCATCTTCCAGATGACAATCAACCTATGCGCCTGTCTTATAGTGCTTCTCGGAGCATTTATCGGCCTTGAATCGCCACTCACCGTAACACAGATGTTGTGGGTAAATCTCATCATGGACACGTTTGCCGCCATGGCACTCTCGTCACTTCCGGCAGACAGGGGCGTACTCAAAGATAAGCCCCGCAACCCGAATAGTCACATTATCAATCGCCAGATGTTGTACCGAATCATCGGTGGTGGCTTGATATTCTTTGTGCTTATGGTTGGCATATGGCAGTTGCTATGGCATACCAACATCGAGTCGGTATCGGACCTGCTCAATGGCGAGACAATACGCATCTTCTTCGCCGAGATGTTCAGCTCATCTACCGCAAAGGCGCATTTGAGTGGCTACGAGATGGGCGTATTCTTCTCGATGTTTGTGATGTTGCAGTTGTGGAACTTGTTTAATGCCAAGTATTTCTGCACCGACCGCAGCCTTATTCAAGACATCATAGACCTATTCCGTGCACCTCACCGTGTGCGCGAATCATATAGCAAGTTTTTCATCCTGATTTTTGCCGTTATACTCCTCGGACAGATGGCAATCGTAAACTTTGCCAGCGACCTATTTAGCGTATCGCCGCTCCCCATGAGCGATTGGTTGTGGCTGCTACTCATAACCTCGCCTGTGGTAATAATACCCGATATTATTCGCTTCGCCACCAACATGCGCAAGCAATAGGTGCGAACGCCGCAACTTGATAGGGGTTTATGGAGGCTCTTTCATGCCATCCATAAACCCCTTATTCCGCAAAAAGAGTAGCCAAAAGGCAGCGAAAGAGTAGAGAAAGGGAGTGAGTTTGCGTGTAAGTTCGGAGCGCACCAATCAAAGGGGTATTGCTCCGCCCCATCACCACACACACATCCGCCCCACCCACGACACGGGTAGAAAAAAGTAAACCCACAACAAAAGAGGAAACTTCACCACACCCCACACACAGCGACCCCACAACCACACGGGTATTAAAAATAATACCCGCGTACAAAAAAACGCAGACACGCCCCATCACACACACAGCCATGCGAAAACTCTCTCAACTGAAAAAGTTTAGGTATTTTTTCAGTTAACTTGATTTGAAGGTTTTGTGATGTTATATTGCTAATATGTGCAATAATCAACCTCATTATGGCGTTAAATTGGTGGTGTTCAAACTCCAATGTTATGAGAGCAACTATCAATATTTCAAATATCTTGTACTTGGGATGGCTACGGAGTTTTCATATCTGTAATAAATAAGAGAAACAAACTGTTTAATATGAGGTGGTTATTATCGTTTAGTCTACTATTTTTCATACAACCGATTCAAGCACAAACTGCCGTACAATCTCTTGATGTTGAGAGTATTAAGCAACGCTCTGTTGCCGTAAAAAATAGTGCTGCTGCCATCTGCGATCTTCGAACAATTCGTTGCGGGAGTTGGACCGACTTGCCCATTAGTAGTATTCATCCAACAATTGATTCGCTTCTGACCCCTACAATAAAAGAGGAACTACTTAAGCAGATAAACGCTCGTCATACCCAGTTGGGGAAGGATACTCTACTCACTGCAGATTTGTTTTATGTACTGCGCCCCTATATTGATTGGTTGCACGAAGTCGATCCACACTGTCGCATCGGTGCTAGAATACCCATCGATGCTCGTATCTACAAGACAAAGCGAGAGTTTATGAAAACTCGTCGAGCGCTTGGCTTCAACCTGCTATGCGTTCAAGACTCGTTAGTTGTCAACACCTCGGTGAACAGGCTATTTCGCAAAGGCGATATGATTGTTTCGATCAATGGTATCAAACCATCCGAATTGATTGAATATAACTACTACGACCGCTACACAACACCAGCCGTTTTGCTGCAAAACTACTATTTTCAGCATCTTCCAGAGGTGTATACTGTTCAACTTGTTCGTGGCAGTGAATTACTGACAATTACAACTGAAGGTATGCGCCACCAGAAGGCTGCCTCGTTGTTGGATATCGAGGAGTCGATGGATAAAAATATCCGTATATACGAATCATCGCAAACCGGCTATATCGCACTACCCAAGTTCTCCTATTTCTACAATCCGAGAATTATCAAAGTTCTGCAATCGCATATTGCCAAGTTTAAGGCAAAAAACTGTAAAAATGTAATCCTTGATTTGAGATATAACTCGGGAGGTAGTGGATATATGTTCGACAAGCTATTATCATTGTTTATCAACCGCCCAACAATCCCCTACCTGAAATCGCAAAAGTTGAGGGTATCTCCATATACCATAGAGGATTATGAATTTATCACAGAGGAGATGATAGGACAGACCATCACGCTGCCAGATAGTTGTACGATAAAGACGATTGACCTTGATCCTGAATTGTATATAGGCGATGATATTCATGTATATATCCTAATGAGTAGAAATACATCCTCCATAGCAGCATCATTTTGTAATTTAATGCAATACAATGGTTCTGCTACTCTGGTCGGAGAACCACTTTGCCACAACGCTCTTCGTTATGGCGAGACTGTAACAGGGGAGATATGGCTATCCTCGCTGTTGTATGAAGCTTCTATTGCTACCACAGAATATGATGAATACTCCCTCGCTGTAGATGGGGTGCTAATGCCAGATATACCTATTCCATATATTGCGAAGGATTACCTCTCGGGACAGGATGCGATGTTAGATAAGCTGTTAGAAATTATTAAACATTATTCCCAACAGCGTAACGGAGATTGGACCTGATGCTTTCTCCGGTTGCGAAAACCTTAAAAGCATTACTATTCCTGAGAACGTAACAACGCTTGGAACGCGTGCTTTTTCTGGTTGCCATAACCTAAAAGAGGTGTATGGCAAACCCACAACAAAAGAGGAAACTCCACCACACCACACACAACCACGTACCCAACAACCGCGCGGGTATTAAAAATAATACCCGCGTAAAAAGACACAAACACGCCCCATCACCACACCACAAAACGCTCCACAATCGCACGGGTAGAAAAAAGTAGTACCATCACTGCAAAGTGATGGTACTACTTTCTTGTGCGTTACGTCGTCTAACTCCGCGTCACGACTACTCCGATACAAGGATACGACCGCAGTACTCGCAAACGATAAGTTTCTTACCCTGACGAATATCTACCTGACGCTGGGGAGGAATACGGTTGAAGCAACCGCCACAAGCATCACGTGTTACGGTAACAACAGCCAAGCCGTTGTGGACGTTGCTGCGAATACGGTTGTAGGCCGTGAGAAGACGCTCGTCGATAGGCTGCTTTGCCTTTTCGGCCTTTGCCACGAGGTCCGCAACCTGCTGTGCTGTCTCTGCCTCGATAGAATCCAACTCCTCTTTCTTCGCCTTATAGTCGATGTTACGCTCGGCAACACGCTCGTTCGTTTCGTCGATAAGAGCCTTCTTTGCCTTCATCGTTGCAGCATACTCCTTCAAACGCTTCTCGGCAAGCTCAATCTCCAACTCCTGATACTCAATCTCCTTGGTTATAGCATCATACTCGCGGTTGTTGCGAACATTGTTCTGCTGCTCCTTGTAGTTGCCAATCATAATCTTTGCCTGATCTACCTCGCGCTTGCGCTGACGTGTAAGCGAGTTGAGCTCCTCGATCTCGGCATTGATATTCTCGATACGGGTGTTAAGGCCGGCAAGCTCATCTTCAAGATCCTGAACCTCCAAGGGAAGCTCGCCCTTAATCTTGTTGATCTCATCAATCTCCGAATCAATCTTCTGCAACTGATAGAGAGCCATAATCTTCTCCTGCATCGAGTAATCAACTTCGTTTGTCTTCTTCTGTGCCATATAAGTTGTCGAATTTTAGTTATTTCAGACCAAATAGTGTATCGGATTGCGAGAGCATGCGCTCTTGCGAACTGCAAAGGTATGTAAATTTTTTGATATAATATCAAATAAAATACGAATTGCGCAAAATTCGCTCTCAAAATGTCCTATATCTGCCAAAATCATACGATTCTCCCCCCTCATAAAGTCGTTATAACGCAAGTCGGCAGTGATGTATAGGTCGGCATCAACTGCAAGAGCATCGTCGATGAGCGATCCTCCGGCACCTGTACATATCGCCACACGGCGTACAAGCCTATCGTCAGACGGCAGGTCGCTATACCTTATCGCTCCCACCTCGAAGATACTCTTCACTCGCGATAGCAGAGCCATAGCACTCTCGGCACGCGGCAACACACCCACAACACCAAATCCAACACTACTATCTGCACCACGTGGCTGCAACACCGACATAGACTCCAACCCAATCATTGCACCCACCTGCCAACTCATACCATTAGGCGTACTATCGAGATTGGTATGACACGCATAGAGCGCAATACCACGACGTATTGCACGTTCGACACAACGCTCGACATAGGTTTTTGAGTTAAAGCGTTTTAGCGGATGAAAGATTATGGGGTGATGCGTGATTATTATATCGCAACCCTCACGCTCCGCCTCGTCCATGACCTCCTCCGTGACGTCCACAGCAAGCAGCGCTGCATGAACCTCGTCGTCGGGACACCCAACAATCAATCCGGAGTTGTCGTACGACTCCTGCAACGATAGTGGAGCAAAACTTTCGATAATATCGGTCAATTCTCTGATTTTCATGCTCGAATGTTTTTAGAACAACGACTGCTCATAGAACGGGAAGAGCTCCTTCATCTCATCAGCTTTCTGTCGTTTCGTACGACGTCGCGCTACTGCCGTCTGCGCCTCCTCCGTGCTCTCCTGCTCGACAGGTTTAGCCTCGTTTTTGCGAGGACGACCACGACGACGTGGTGCGGGCTGCTCCTCCGCCTTCTCCTCGTTAGCGCACACATCCTCACTCTCCTTTACATCGGGTTGGGGCTCGTCGGATTTCTCCACAACCATCACACTCTCCACCACCGCTGCCTTCGCCTCTGCCTCGACATCCGTAATAAGCTCCGATACAGCCTCGATAGGAGCCTCATACTCTATGGGGCTGTTATCGCCCAACGAGTCGCGCACCTCGACAAGCATGGCTCTGATATTCTGCAAACGCTCCAATATCGACACCTCATGCTTAACCTTGCCACCACGACGTTTCATCGTGCGGTTGGCACCTTCGAGGGTCATACCCTTCTCCTTGACAAGGTGGTAAATAAGTTTAAGATTCTCGACATCAGAGGGGGTGAACATGCGGTTTCCCTTCTTATTTTTGTGAGGACGGATGCAGTCGAACTTCGACTCCCAATAACGGATAAGCGATGGATTAACATCGAGCATCTCCGTAACCTCTCCCATCGAATAGAGTAATTTTGCCATCTTGTTATAGTGTTTTAATAATTCTCAAATCTTTTGGATACATATTGTTGCATCGTGCACCTATGCGTTTAACAAAACCTATGGGCATCCCCCTATATCGCACGACATTTATTCCATCTTCGAACTTCGACGCAGCAACCTCGCCACGACGCAGATACTCCACAGCCTCCTCCTCGTTCAACTCGGCAGAGGCAACCGCATCATCATTTAAGCCCACATAGAGCGATAGCGCATGGTCCGGTTTAAGCCTACCCTTGAACACATGCCCAACGGCAACTCCCGAATAGACCACCGACAACGACTCCGACAGAGCCATAACATCCTCGAAGTTTTCGGCAGAGTAGGCATAAATCGTGTCGCCAACCATACGCAGAACTACATTCGCAGGCTCCTTAAACCACTTTATTGCGACTTTGTTATCTGCCGCGGCGAGTGGACCGAATACCTTTCGTCGCGCCCTTGGCGTAACACGCCTAACCTTCGCCTCACGTTTCATTGCCACAGCCGCAAAGAAGCCCTCGCCTTTTGCGCGATGCGGATAGAAGTGGAAGCACTGAAAAGCTCCTATACGCGACGAAACAACACCCCACGACTCGTCCACCACGACATCCGCAACGGGTAAAATATCATCGCCATACTCCTTTACCAACCACTCAACAACGCCTTCGTCTTCTGCGGCATTGAAGGTGCAGGTGCTGTATATCAAACGACCTCCGGGTCGCAATGCCCGCCACGCCTCGGTAAGTATCTCTCGCTGACGCACCACACACTGCTCAACCGATGCCACACTCCACTCCGAGCGCGCCTCATCCATCTTACGAAACATTCCCTCGCCAGAGCATGGTGCATCTACGGCAACCACATCGAACCACTCCTCGAATGAGCCGATATGCGCAGGCTCGTTGCATGTCACAACCACATTACCCAATCCCCATCGCTGCACATTGTCGGCAAGGGCAAGTGTTCTACTGTGGTTTATGTCGTTCGCCACAACCAACCCACTGCGCCCAACTAATGTCGAGTATATCGTGGTCTTACCTCCCGGCGCAGCACACATATCCAACACACGCCCACCCTCAATATCGATATCGGAGAGCAGATGTGCCACAAATTGCGATGACGCCTCCTGCACATAGTAGGCTCCGGCATGCAACAAAGGGTCGAACGTAAACTGCGGACGCTCCGCAAGATAACGTCCCCAACGACACCACCCCACCTGCTCACCATCATATGTCGATGCCGGCTTAAAGGGATTAAGACGGATGGATGTCGCAGGCTCGGTGTCGAGGGCCGCGAACAGCCTCTCCGCCTCGCTCTCGCCAAGCTCGCACCGCATCCTTGCAACAAACTCTATGGGCAGGGGTGTTCTCATACTACAATTCGCGTTTACGCATACACATCTCCTCCAACGAGTTGCATATACGGTCGATTATCGACGGGTCCTTAACGAAGTCATCAACATCTTTGTTTACCACCAAGACACGACCATCGTATATGTTGTCAATCCAGTTGTTATACTTATCGTTCAGACGACACAGATACTCCTCATCGATATTCTGCTCATAGTCTCTGCCGCGCATGCGTATCTGCGAGATAAGCGTCGGCACACTTGCTTTAAGGTATATCAGCACATCGGGCTTGGGAATGGTATCGCACTGAATGGCAAAGATTTTCATGTAGGTGTCGAAATCTCGGCTCGACATCAACCCCATCTTGTGCAGGTTATCGGCAAAGATATGGGCATCCTCGTAAATCGTACGGTCCTGAAATACGTGCTCAGAGTTATCGGCAAGCATATCAAGAGTCTGCTCTATGCGGCTTCCAAGAAACCACAACTGCAAGTGAAACGACCACCTACTCATATCATCGTAGAAGTCGTTTATGTAGGGATTAGCCAACGCTTCGTAGTATGCCTTGGCGTTGTAACGTTTGGTAAGAATCTCCGTTAGCGTCGTCTTTCCGCTACCGATGTTTCCCGCAATTGCTATGTACATGGTTAGGTCAGTATTTTAGTTTTGTCTTATTTCATTATCAATCATTGGGCGGTATGGTAGCACTCATTAGTTGAACGTATTTCCCCATTCACAACAATGAGCTTGATGCCATAGATTCTGCCTCGCGCCACCAGTAAATTTTGGCATCAGAAGGTAGAAGATATGGTAGCAAGTCGAAATTGGGGTGGATGGGGACATACTCCTCGTATTTCCCCATTCACAACAATGAGCTTGATGCCATAGATTCTGCCTTATCATGCCAAAATTAGTTGAAGAATTCCGCTACTCGCATAACCGATTCAGGCATAGAGAAGACTACAACACGGTCATAGGCATTCACCTGCGTATCGTCCACGGCGATAAACACCCTATCGCCACGCACAATACCGCCAATTACGGCATCGGCGGGCAGACCCAAGTCGCGTATTCGTGACTTTGTTGCCGGCGAGTTGGGTTTAACGATAAATTCGAGCACCTCGGCCTGACTACCCGTGAGGCATTTAATTGCCTGAACATCGGTTGTCATCGTAAAGCGGAAGATGTTCGATGCGGTTATAAGTTTTTTGTTGATGATAGTATCCACACCTATACTCTCGGCAAGCGAGATGTAGTTTATGTTCTCCACCTCGGCAATAACTCGCTTCACACCCATACGTTTGGCAAGCATTGCGGCAAGGATATTTGTCTCGCTGCGTCCTGTAACGGCGACAAAGGCATCCATGCCCGCCAAATCCTCTTCCATCATAGCCTCCGTATCGCGACCATCCTCGTTGATAATAAGCGTCTTGTCGAGCAACTCGGCAAGGTGATACGCTTTATCGGCATTGTAATCTACGAGCTTGACGTTGATATCGTTCTGCAACTCGTTGGCAATACGCACGCCAATGCGCGAGCCACCCAGAATCATGATATTGCGTATGGCAACCTCTCTGCGTCCCGACAGTTCAACAATCTTATGCGTCACACCATGGCGCGTGATGGCGTATATCATATCCTCCTCCTCGTACCTATCATCTACTGTTGGGATAAACGTACGTGAGCCGCGCACCACAGCCACCGTGCGATATTCGAGGTCTTCGTCGTAGTACTCGGCATCGATAATCTTTCGACCGAGCAGAGGAGAGGTTAGCTCGATGCGGAATGCCACCATCGAGAGCTTTCCGCCTGCAAAGTCCGCAAACTCTGTTGTAGAGGTGTGACCCAAGAGGTTGATAACCTCGCGCGCGGCAATCTGCTCGGGATAGAAGAGATAGTCGATACCCATGTCGATAAATATCTCCTTGCTATTGGGTTCGAGATACTCGTTGCTATCGATACGAGCAATCGCCTTCTTGGCACCGAGCTGCTTTGCCATTACTGCCGAGAGGATGTTGTCATTCTCCACCGAGCGCACAGCAATAAAGAGGTCGCACTTTCTCACCCCCGCCTTGCGCAGTACCGAGAATTGTGTGGTATCGCCCTCTACCGTAATAACATCAACCAAACTACCCACCTCGATCAACGCCTTGGGATCGACATCCGCCACCGTAAGGTCATGACCGTTACCACTGAGCATCTTGGCAAGGTGCGTACCCATATCACCTGCACCGGCTATAACAATCTTCATAAATAATCAACTAAATATAAAACAATTATATACAGCCCTCATCTAACGAAGGACTATAATATTTGCAAATTACAATGCAAATATATAAATTTGCATCGAAAAATACAATAAAAACGCAGTTTTTAGCATTTAATACAGAAAAAAGATATGTCACCACTGCTTACCACCATCATCGCAGCGATTATCGCCGTTGGATTTTTTGCACTCTCGATGTCATTAACCTACCTCTTCAAGGGGCATCACATGGACTCGGAGATATCGACAAACAAGAATATGCAGCGCATGGGCATCAAGTGCGCTGTGCAGGAGACACGCGAAGATATGGGATTGAACGAGTGCGACGGCGACCAGCTCTGTTCGGGCAACTGCGCCGGCTGCGATATTGAGCATAGCGAGAACAGAAAATAGCAACAAACAATGCAGAAGGAGCAAAATAGAGAGTGGTTGTGCCGCAACTGCAACTCGCTGGTTGATGGCAACCTAAACACATGTCCCCACTGTCGTGCCGACCGCCCGGAGCAGACGACAACCAACGAGCGATACGACGAAATTCCCGACGTTATAGAACGCGACAACTACACCAACGCCACCCCCATAGCCAAACCCAAGTATATCTTCCGCGAGGCTGTATTGGTCAATGCAGCCGACATATCGCTCATACTCGGTCTGTTTTGCACATTTGGCATGCTCATAGCACCCGTGTTTAGCGACTTTGGCATCGAGAATACCACAATGTGGGCAATATGTATCGCCATAGTTATCTTCGCGATAACAATGGTAACGTGGGCTGTACTACGCACTCTGGCAGACATATCACGTCGCCTACGGCTACAAGACGAGGAGCGCAATACACGGGATTAAAGCCGAAAAGCTGAAAGAGAGCCGAAAGCAGGCAATCAGAAAAAAAGATTGGTGAAGGGCAGAAATGAGGTCATAGTAGATTTAACCAACCTCAAATGCTCTTCACCTATCTTTATTACTATCCTTTCGCGACGCTTCAACAACTCTTGCGCCACTCTCCCTCCGCAGAGATTATACAGCGAATGTTATTCACCGAGCAACTTTTCACGCTCGGCCTTGTCTAAAATCAAACTGTATCTGCAATACAGTTGCTCGAAGCCACAAGGGAAGTAACCATCGATAATAACCTTATTATCCTTGAAATACTGCACCTTTGACTCGCCTAAATACTCGTCGCCATAACTCCATGCTATGGTATTATTCTCTGCATCATAGACATAATGGTAGTTCTCATACACAATCGTAGCAGGATTTGTCGGATTGGCGGAATCCTCGCCATAACGTCTGATAACACCATCCTCGAACACAATCCAAGCGATGTCCCACACACCCATTAGCAAATCATTCATATCACATGGTTGCCACTTATCGTCAATTAGTTTGTAGGGGAGCTCATCCTTCATATCAATCAATATCGCAACATCACACAGAGCATCTATAAACTCTGCATCATCGTACATACCACCCTGCTCCTCGATTAGTTGATCGTACAATGCCATAACGGGATCAACAAATGGCACTTCTGTTGATTGTCTATTTTCCTCTTTTTCACACGACCACAAACCTACGCAGACAACCGCGATTATAAGATAAAACCTTTTCATGGTACATAAATATTAAATTGAACAATTACAATGCGTATATATTATACACTATATCATTATATAACATATATGAATATTCAAGTGTATTATCATACGACTGACTATCATACTCCTCTGCATCGTTTGTTACATAATTACCCAAGTTGAACCAGCCGTTACATCTACCATCCCAACCCCAGTTAATATGCAGCATTTGAGTACGTGTCACCGACGTATTTGTTAGCGTATAACCTTCAGGGACACCGGGGGTAGGCATTACAGGTGAGATTATTCCCATTCCATACGAATATGTTTCAACTATGTACTTATAATCGTAGTATCCATCCACTACCCACATGTGTCCTGTTAGTGAGGACCCATTATATCCATATCCTCCCATTATAAGAGGTCTATTATCATCCAACTCATCGTATATTACTTCCTCATTATCTTCTGATTCAATTAATATTCCAGTACTATAACCAAGCGATTGGAACGCCGGAATAACATTCTCTATTGAAGCCCCAGTTGACAACGGGCCATAATTACAACCAACTCTTTCACCAACCTCACGACTTAAAGCAGAAAGTTGATAATGATATGGATTACAAGCATCGGTATCGCTATGCTCTTCAGTGTGCTGTAATAGCACATCCCAATTGAGGGTAATGGTTGATCCTCCATATGGATATTCACTTGAATATGTCGTAGTAAACGATGCAGGATATTCATGATATGCCATAATTTGCAGCATAGCCATTATAACACATCCAGCAGGAGCTCCATTTGGGCAATAATTATCAAATATACCCCTTTGACCCCATTTAGTTGATAACAAAGGCTCCTTCTCTTGAACCTCTTCGCGAGTTACATAGTAGTGGTTTATTATTGGAGTTATGGGTCCGGTCGGCGGTGGCAACAACGATTCCAATTCTGCTATTGCACCACCCATATACATATCAAATGATTCATTTCCGGTCGGTTCTCCATAGGTGTAATTGCCCGATTCTGTAATAGCAATCACGGGAGATACCGTTCTATCTGCCGCAATGATAATGAAACCTTCGTCATTTTCATTGTTGAATATGTATATCATTGGTTCCTCTACCACCTCACCATTACGCGTTACTGAACGCATGATACACTGACCTTGATCAGCCATAATCTTGCGCCCACCATGTGAAGATCGAGTCATTTCGCCATCAAACTCCAATAATAACTCTTCTGCTAATTTCAAAGCATCACAATACGAACGAACACGTCCTACACATTCAGCATCTTCCGCATCAAATGACACGTCAATCACCACATCGGAATTTTCTTTCTGACAAGCTACCAACACAACTGCTATTGATAGCAAAAATAGATAAAACCTTTTCATAGCACACAAATTTTAGAATTATACCAAACTATATCTCCTACCCATCATGCACCTATCTCTCATTCGCAAATATAATAATTTGTTTTCAAATATGCAAATTTTATACTTAAAATATTTCAAGCAATTATCTCCATATTAGGAAGATAGTCATTTTTATAGGTCATATACCTCCCATACCATTACAAAAAATCGTATCGGATAATAAATATGGTTAAAAAATAATTATGATTTTTTCGACAATATCGTCAGATTATGCACCATAGACAAGATATTTTTAGGCATGAATGAGAAGATAGCGATGGGTGTATCTAAAAATTACGAGAATATACAGTTAAGTGTTGTAACACTCGCTACCCCCCCCCAACATCATTCCGAGAGAATACAATGATTCCGATGTAGCGAATAGAAAGCAGGCAAGCAGAAAAAAAAGATTGGTGAAGGGCAGAAATGAGGTCATAGCAGATGTAACCGACCTCAAATGCTCTTCACCTATCTTTATTACCATCCTTTCGCGACGCTTCAACAGCCCTTGTCATAAACAACATTAGGGCTATCACCCATAGCACATCTAAATAGCAAAAATACTACCCGTGTATTGCACACTATTATAGAAGGGTGACGATATGGTAAGTGTGGCACCTCCGTAACGCGAGTAAATCTCGAAATTGAAGGTGTAGTCGCTTGCCGAAAACATCGTTGTTCGGAATGTTACGTTCCACCCGTCGTTTGTCTGCTCGGCTGTATAACCCTCGACACTTGGGAGAACATAGTTAAATACAACGGGATAGTACGGAGGGACGTAACCTTTGAGAAAGGGGATGCAGACATCCACAGCACGATCCCATATAGCGACCTCGTAGTGTGGATTTACCAAATTGCGCATCATGCCTGCCGGCATCTGCTGCATTGTTTGTGGCACAAATCGAAAGTTGTGCGACATTACCAACGAATCGACATAGCGCTCATAGGCCGCAAGTCGTTCGGCTCGTCGTTGCTGTCGCGCCTCCTGCTGTGCTGTGCGCTGTGCGCTCTTCTTGGCATCGGCATCGGGCTGTGCCTCGCCACGAAGTGCGATACCCACGCCGACAAATAGCATCAATAAAGCGATGATGATTACTGAACGTTTCATAGGCTTAAACGGTTTATGCCTCGAAACGCCCAAAAATCACGCCATAGTTTATAACACGCGCGCGAGGAACTGACCCGTGAAGCTCTCTTCCACCCTGGCTATATCGTCGGGCGTACCTTGGGCAACAATCCTTCCTCCCTCACTACCACCTTCGGGGCCCATATCGATAATCCAGTCGGCAACCTTCACCACATCGAGATTGTGCTCAATGACAATAGCCGTATTTCCACAATCTACCAGACGGTTTATCACCTCCAAAAGCTGGCGAATATCCTCGAAATGCAGACCCGTTGTTGGCTCATCCAAGATGTAAAGCGTGCGTCCCGTATCGCGCTTTGCAAGTTCGGCAGCGAGTTTTATGCGCTGCGACTCACCTCCCGAAAGCGTGGTACATGGCTGCCCCAAGGTGAGGTATCCGAGTCCCACCTGCTGTATCGCACGAAGCTTTTGATAGATGCTCGGGATATTCTCAAAGAACTCAACCGCCATGTTTATCGTCATATTGAGCACGTCGTTTATGCTCTTACCCTTATACTTCACCTCCAACGTCTCGCGGTTGTAGCGGTTGCCACCACACGCACGACATTTGACATATACGTCGGGCAGAAAGTTCATCTCGATAGTCTGCTGACCCGCACCTCGGCACTCCTCACATCGTCCGCCCTTGACATTAAACGAGAATCGTCCCGCCTTATAGCCTCGAATCTGGGCATCGGGCGTCTGCTCAAAAAGCTTGCGTATGTCGGCAAAGACATTGGAATATGTAGCCGGATTGCTGCGTGGCGTACGTCCTATGGGCGATTGATCTACGACAACGAGTTTATCGATATGCTCCAAGCCCTCGATTGATTCGTAGGGCAGTGGTTGGTCATAGGAGCGATAGAGATGTCGCGAAATTATGGGTCGCAACGTGCTGTTTATTAGCGATGACTTACCCGAGCCACTAACACCCGTGATACAGACAAAGCGCCCCAACGGTATCGACAAATCGACAGATTTAAGGTTATTACCCTCGGCACCGCGCAACGTAAGCCACTCGCCACTACCCTCTCTCAACTGCGCCGGGCGCTCGATACGGCGTCGCCCCGTCAGGTAGTCGGCAGTGATGGTATCGCCCTTGACAATCTCGTCGAAAGTTCCGGCAGCGACAATGCGACCACCACGACGTCCCGCCATAGGACCCACATCAACGATGTAGTCCGCCGAGCGCATCATATCCTCGTCGTGCTCCACAACGATAATGGAGTTACCCACATCGCGCAAATTTTTGAGGCTTGTGATAAGCCTGCGATTGTCGCGCTGATGCAACCCTATGCTCGGCTCATCCAAGATATACAACACATTCACGAGCTTCGAGCCTATCTGCGTTGCAAGCCTTATGCGCTGTGACTCGCCACCCGAAATGGTACGCGAAGCACGCGACAAAGAGAGGTAACCCAATCCCACATCTACCAGGAAACCCAAACGTTCGCGTATCTCCTTGATAATGTCGCGGGCGATGATTCGCTCCTTATCATCTAACCACTCCTCGACGTGCGACATCCACTCTCTAAACTCCGTAATCGACATTGCCGACACCTCTGCTATGTTGCGACCGCCGATTCGGAATTGCAACGCCTCGGGCTTCAACCTGCATCCGCCACATGCCGGGCAGCTCTGCATAACCAGAAACTGCTCGCGCCACTTCTGCCCTCGCTTCGACTCTTCATCTACGTTTCGCATCATCCACTCCGAGAGTCCCGACCACTGAACGAGTTGATTTCGCCCCAACGACGAGAACTCGGCAAGGTTTATCATCAGTGGCTCGGCATCGCCATAGAGTATTGCATTCATACCCTCCTGCGAGATATTAGATATAGGCTCGTCGAGGGTGAAGTCGTAGCGCCGTCCAAGCATGTCGAGTATGGCAAACAACATGTTATTGTGATACTTGCCAAATGGTTCGATACCTCCATCGCGTATCGACATGCGGTCGTCGGGAACAATCTTATGAATATCGAATATAGCTCGCTCACCCAAGCCATTACACTCGGGGCAAGCGCCCTTGGGCGAGTTGAACGAGAAGGTATGCGGCGCCGGCTCCTCGAATGCAACGCCACTTGTCGGACACATCAGATGACGCGAAAAGTAGCGTATCTTCTCCGTTGCATAGTCGTAGAGCATCATCGTACCCTTACCCTGACGCATGCTCTCCTTCAACGAGGTCATCATACGTTCACGCCCCGACTCCTCGACAACCAGGCGGTCGATGACCATGTCGATAGTGTGAATCTTGTAGCGGTCGAGTTTCATGCCGGGCGCAAACTCCCTAATCTCGCCATCGACACGGGCATAGATATAACCCTTGCGCGACATCGACTCGAAGAGTTCGCGATAGTGACCCTTGCGACCCTTAACCACGGGGGCAAGGAATGCCACCCTGCAACCCGAATACTCGCCAAGCATAAGGTCGCATATCTGCTCATCGGTATATCGCACCATGGGTTCGTTAGTCACGGGCGAGAAGGCTCGCGAGGCTCGCGCAAACAACAGGCGCAGAAAGTCGTTTATCTCTGTTACGGTACCAACCGTCGAACGCGGATTCTTGTTCGTTGTTTTCTGTTCAATAGCCACCACGGGGCTCAACCCCGAGATGAAATCGACATCGGGACGCTCCATGGTACCAACAAACTGTCGCGCATACGACGACAGCGTCTCCATATATCGGCGCTGACCCTCGGCATAGATTGTATCGAACGCCAACGACGATTTTCCCGACCCCGACATGCCGGTAATGACAACCAACGCATCGCGCGGAATAGTAACATCAACGTTTTTAAGGTTATGCACTCTGGCACCCGTAACAACAATCTCCCTCTTTGCCATCGAATCACGCTATAACATTCTCGACAACATATCTTGCAGCGATATCAACCCCACAAGGTCGATAAACGACACAACGATAATAAAGAGCGTAAACCACTTTACGAACTTTACGCCCCAACTTGCAGCCCAATGCGATGCCAATATCGCGCCGATGATGTTTCCGGCGCCATGAATAAGTCCCGCATCATAGACCACCTCGCCCTTTGCCATAAATACGCCGAGCGCGAATGGTGTCGAGAGGAATATAACACACCCTTTAAGAACATTTGCTGTGACAATATCGAGATTCATGGTCCAAATGGTCACAGCAAGGATAAGGAATCCAAGACCTATGTAGATATATCCGCCATAGAAGCCCACGAAGAAGAATAACAGATAGTGCCACCACTTAATCACCAACTCATGACCGGCATGCGTATTGGGCTTATTCCTATCCATAATCAGATATACGAGAATCACTGCAAGCACCACGCTTAAACATATCTTAAACGTCGTGTCGTCCACATCGAGCGCCACCATCGAGCCTGCAATATTACCCAAAATTGCAGGTATCGAGAGCAGAAAGCTACTCTTGATGTCGAGCATACGCTTACGCATAAACGATACTGTGGCAGACAAGTTCTGCATAACGACGGCTATACGGTTCGTACCGTTGGCTACACCAACAGGCATACCCATAGCCATAAACAATGCCATGGTGATAACCGAGCCACCACCACCCAACGTATTGATTATGCCGACAAAAATACCCGAAACCGAAAGCAGTATTATCTCATTTTCTGTCATATATCACACTTAAATTTAGGTTAATATATATTCATCCGCATCTCTCCATGCAGCAAACTTTTCACGAAACTCCGCAAGGCGCACCATATCCAGCTCCGCAACAGCCACATCCTCCCTATCCGCCATATCGACAACTGCTCGGCCATAGAAGTCGATGATTGCCGAATCTCCGACATAGTTTAGCGTAGGCTCTGCCCCAATGCGATTCACCCCCACGACATACGCCTGATTCTCGATGGCTCGTGCCCGAAGCAGTGTACGCCACACCTCGCGCCGCGACGAGGGCCACAACGCCGAGTAGATAATGGCATCGTAGTCGCCACGCTGACGGCTCCACACCGGGAAACGCAGGTCGTAGCATATCTCCAACAGATAACGCACACCGCGCCACTCCACAACTTTGCGCTCGTCACCCCTCACAAAATGCTCCGCCTCGCCACCTACCGAGAAGAGGTGTCGCTTGTCGTAATACTCCACTTCGCCTGCCGGCTTAACAAAGTACATGCGATTGCGAAAGCCATCCCCCTCTCGAATAATCACCGAGCCCACAATTGCCGCATCAATGGCATCAGCCCACTTCTGCATGCGACGTAGCGTAGCACCATCATCCGCAAAGCCCTCGGGAGAGGTCACAAACCCCGTTTGAAACATCTCCGAAAGCACCACCACATCGGCATCGACACCAAGAATTATAGACTCGACAGCATCCAGATTCTCCGCTATCGACGACCACACTATATCTCGCTGTATAATGGCTACTCGGTGCATAAATCACATCTATTTTGTTGCAACGTAGAAGAGGTCGAAACACCCCTTATCCACACTGCGCAAATCGTAATCCTCCATACCAATCTGCTCGGTAAGCTCCCGGTTTTGTTTATGCAGACGGCGACGGTTAAGTCTGTTCATTATGTCGTAGGGCAACTGCAATAACCATCGAGGCAGCCACCACTGCATACGCAACACATCGAAACGCATGATGCGACGCACCGACTCTCGATTCTTCTCGTAGTAGCTCCACACCCGTTCGTTACCACCAACGCCCATACACTCCACATCGTCGAACGACGAAAGCAACATGCGCAACTCTTCGGCATCGTACTCCCTTACGTGCCACGGATTGCGCGTGAGCGACATCGGTCGATTCGGGGTACTGACAATAAATCGTCCGCCCTTGCGCAATACTCTACGCACCTCGCCGACAAACACACTATCGTGCTTGATATGCTCGATAACCTGAAACGACACCACGCAGTCGAAACTTTCATCCTCAAAGGGCAACGGTGGCACACGACACTCCCTAAACTCCACATTCGCAGGCAACTGCCCGAGCTCCTCGGAGCGATGTTTATCGAGAGTTACAAAACTCGTAGCGTGCGGAGCAATAATGTCGATACCATAACCCGTACCCGTACCAATCTCCAACACCCTTCCGCCAACTCTTTTTGCCGCCTCGACATAGGCTAATCGCGAACGCTGAAACACAAAGTTGTCGGAGACCTCGCGCGAAACTCTCTCTGCCGTCTTTACCGCCATCTCGTACGCTACCTATTTATGCGTTCGATACCATGCTCTGTTTGGCGAACCTTACCCTGTTTGAGCAACATGCCCAAAGCACGCTTAAACACCTTCTTGCTCATCGACGTCAGACGTGCCACATCTTTCGGGTCGCTGTGGTCATTCACAGCCAACACTCCGCCATGCTCTTCGAGCATCTTTTCGAGCTTAGCTACCGATGTCTCCACCTCTGCCAAGCCCTGCTGTTGCAGGCTCACGTCGATTCGCAAATCCTCGGTTATCTTTCGCACCCAGCCACGACACCTGTCGCCAACGGCTATCGGACGGAAGAGTTGGTTTTTGTATATCATACCCCAATGGCGATTATCCAACACCACGCGATACCCGATAGGTGTTTCGAACGCCACCAACACATCCACCTCGTCGCCAACCTCCACGGTCAAGGGGTGCTCGTTGTAGATGAAGGGCTTGATTTTGTTCGTCGCCACACATCTACCCGTACGCTCATCGATGTACATATAGACAACACTCTTTTGTCCGGCTATAACCGCACCTTGCTGATTTCTGTTCGGCAGAAAGAGATGCTTTCCCGACAATCCCCAATCCAAGAATGCGCCATGAATACTCTTATCCACGACCCTCAATGCAGCCACCTCGCCCGCCTTAATAAGCGGAGTCTCGGTAGATGCCACAAGTCTATCCTCGGAGTCGTGATAGACAAAGACCTCGACCTCGTCACCCACCTTCATATCGAGACGTGTGAATCGGTTGGGCAACAAAACCTCCACACCCTCGCCATCGGTCAGATACAATCCAAAATCGGAGATACGTGACACGGCAAGCCTCTGTATTTCGCCTGTTCTCATATTCAAACTCTAATTATAAGCGTGTAAAGATACAAAAAAAATGGGATATAGCGCAACTATGCCCCACTTTTAGGCAATTTTATGCTCCATTTTTCGAATTGTTTGTATCTTTGCCTTCATGAATGAGAGCATAAGAGAGCATTTGAAGACACAAGTGGCAGCACTTCCACACCTTCCCGGCGTCTATCAGTTCGTCGATTGCAACGGCACGGTAATCTACGTCGGCAAGGCAAAGTCACTCAAACGTCGAGTTTCGTCCTACTTCGTCGATAGCCGCGACCACTCGGCAAAGGTTATCGTCATGACCCGCCAAGTCGTCGATATCCGCCATATTGTCGTAGATTCCGAGCAGGATGCGTTGCTTCTGGAAAATTCGCTTATCAAGAGTCTGCAACCGCGCTACAACATCCTACTCAAAGACGACAAGACCTACCCATGGATTGTGATTCGTCGCGAACCATTTCCACGCATACAGTCCACACGGCAACTCCTCCGCGACGGCTCGGAGTACTATGGTCCCTATGGCTCGATTTCGACCCAGCGCTCGATATTGGAGTTCATTCGCGAGGTCATCCCCTTACGAACCTGCAAACTCAACCTTACCGAGGCATCAATCAGGGCCGGAAAGCACGGCGTATGCCTACAATACCATTTGGGCAATTGCAAGGCCCCTTGCATCGGTGGCGAGAGCGCCGAGGAGTATGCCCAAAGCATCGCCCTTGCGCAATCTATCCTTAAAGGCGACCTGCGCCCCATCCGCACGTGGCTCGAAACGGAGATGATGCGCGCCGCCGAGGAGCTACGATTCGAGGAGGCAGATCGCTTCAAACGCCGTCTGCAATCACTTTCGGAGTACCAGTCGCGCTCGGTAATCGTAAGCTCAAAGATTGTGGATTGCGACGTCTTCTCCATACTCCCCGACGACGACGTAGCCTACTGCAACTACATCCGCATACGCCATGGCTCGATAGTGGCCATACAGACCATACGCCTTGCAACGGGCATCGACAATAGCGCGGAGGAGTTGCTCTCGGTAGCCATACAACACATCGTCGATAACATCTCCGGAGAGCTTGCGCGCGAGGTCATTGTTCCGGTAATACCCACGGCAGCACTTCTCTTCGACAGGGTCACGTTCACCATCCCGAAGCGTGGCGAGAAGGCCGATCTATTGGCATTTTCGTTAAAGAGCGCACGCCTATTCCGCGCCGAGATGATGAAGAACCTGGAGATTAAGAATCCCGAACGTCATACCGAGAGGCTCATGAATGCCATGCAGCGCGAACTACACCTACAACATCAGCCCCGACATATCGAGTGCTTCGACAACTCCAACCTACAAGGCACCAACCCCGTAGCGTCGTGCGTCGTATTCCGCAACGGCAAGCCTTCACGCAAGGAGTATCGACACTTCAACATCAAGACCGTCGTTGGAGCCGACGACTTCGCGTCGATGCGAGAGATTGTACATCGCCGCTACTCGCGCCTACTCGCCGAGGGCAGCGAGCTCCCCGACCTCATTATCGTCGATGGCGGCAAAGGGCAGCTGTCGAGCGCCTATGGCGTACTCAAAGAGTTAGGCATTGCCGAGCGCGTGCCAATCGTGGGTCTTGCCAAACGCATCGAGGAGATATTCTATCCGAACGACCCACTACCATACTATTTGAGCCGCACGGGCGAGCCCCTGAAAGTCGTTTGTCACATACGCGACGAGGCTCACCGCTTCGGCATTACGTTCCATCGCCAAAAGCGAAGTATCACATTCATAGACAGCGAATTAAAGCACATTAAAGGCATAGGTGACAAGAGTCTTACCGCACTTTTGCGCAAATTCAAGACCGTAAGTGCCGTGCGCGAAGCCTCGACCGAGGAGCTTGCGGCAGTTGTAGGCGAGAGTCGCGCCGCAGCCATACGACAATATTTCGACAATAAGTAGTGGCCGACACGAAACCAAAAAGATTTCTGCCGACCACTATACCGCGATATTGCTCATATCGCAACACGGAGAGATAAACCTACTCTATCTCGATGCGTTTCATCTCCGCACCCTTCTCTGCGCCTTCGCGCTTTGGCAACTTGATGCATAAGACGCCATGCTTCATCTTTGCCGCAATCTTGTCGCGGTCCACCGAATCGGGCAGCGTGAATATCTGACGAAACGAGGTGTAGGTAAACTCGCGACGCAAGTAGTGACGATTCTCGTCGCCACACTCCTTGCACTCCTTGTCCCTCTCTTTTTCGTCGTCACGTTCCAAACTAACTATCAGCTGATTATCCGACATCAGCTCAATCTTCAAATCATCTTTCGACATACCGGGTGCTGCCACCTCGATTTTGAACTTCTTGTCGGTCTCGATGACGTTGATTTGAGGCGTGGTCACGCGCTTCATAAAGTTGTCGGGCCACTGGTCCGAGAAGAGGTCGCCAAAGATTGACGGCATACGATTTTGCTTTTTTACGGGCAACATACCAATTTATAATTTATTAAGTTAAACTCACCCGATATAGTTGCAAAATGCAAGCCAGAAATATCGCAAACCGCTCGAAAAAGTTTTACGCCATAAAGCGATCTGCCATGGCGGCAGCTCCCCTTCTCGGCACTGCGCTTGTATAGTACGACATGGTCGCTTGATGGTGTGCCTCACCCTTTCACTACCCTTTTACTACCCTTCCGCTACCCTTTTACTACCCTTCCGCCACCCTTTTACTACTCTTCCGCTACTCTTTGACTACCTTTTCACTCCCACATTTCCACGAATTTTACAAAAAACATTTTGCAGTTCGAAAAAATGTACGTATATTTGCGCGCTAAAAAACCCAAATGGGTTGAGCGTAATTATTATTAACCAATAAATTTTATAGCAAAATGGCTGTTAAAATTCGTTTGGCACGTCACGGTAAGAAGGGTTATGCTTTCTACCACATCGTTGCCGCAGATAGCAGAGCGCCACGTGATGGTAAGTTCATCGAGAAGTTGGGTACCTACAACCCCAACACGAATCCTG
>JAFQOR010000011.1 GCA_017403125.1 Alistipes sp.
GCGACGATGATGGTTGAAAAAGATGGCATATCTCGCTAATGAGCACTATCTTGCGTGAGAGAATCAAGTCTATTTTGACCAATAAGCCTCTATTTTTTATCTTTCAATACGATTTTTAGGTAGAAAATTTGGAGGGGGGGGGGATTTTTTTTATCTTTGTTTGACACAAGGCTTTTTAAGCCAAATATTAACACTAATAACTATTACGATTATGAAGAAAATTTTACTCGTGTTTGCTGCGTGTGCATTGTTTATGGCATGTGGCGAAGATAACAAACCTAAAACTTCGGAGGAGAGATGTCTTGATTATGCGAAGAGTCGTCAAGAGTTGGCAATAGCCGCCGCAGAGCGAATTGACGCAGTGGATAATTATCGTGCTGATGCCGAGTATATCAAACTTAAAGAGCAGTTTGATAACCTCAATGATGAGTTTGAGGCGTGGCTCGATTCTCTCTCTCCAGAGGAGAAATCGAGGGCTATTGATCTTTTGCAGGATGCTTATGACTTGTATCCAAAGAATTTCCCCTTGTAATAGATTTGAATACGCATAATAATATAGGTCGCTCCATTATGGGCGACCTATATTTATTATATGGTATGCAGAGAGCTTTACTGCACTGTGGTAGGAACCACCTCTTCTGCCTCTCCTGCAAATTGTGTGTAGTCCTCGATATTGAGGTCATGCTCCGTAGCTGCGGGAGCCGTGGGGAGCATTTCGCCCTCGCTCTCGGCTACTACGACCTCATTCTCTACTGCCACAACATTCTCGGTTGCAGCCTCCTTCTTGTCGGGCCATACGGCGGGCTTAACGACACCGAACATGAGCCATGCGATAAGGCATGTGACAATGATGTTGAAGGTCTGTGCGCCAAGGAACGACTTCAGGACATTGCGATTCTCCTTTGAGATGATATCCTTCAAGCGTGTATCCATACCTATACATACGAACGACAGCGAGAAGAAGAACGTTGAGAAGGTCTTTGCCATAGATGTCTCGATAATCTTACCCTTTGAGTTTAGCGTGAGCATATCCTCTGCTTGGAGAATGCTGAATAGCGCAGATGCCACAACGAAGCCAAGGATAAACTTGGGGAACTTCTCCCAAACGATACCCAACGAAGGAGCACCCTTCTTACCCTCGCCGCGCGATGAGAGGTACAACGCGATGAAGAATGCTACAACGCCGATAAGCACGTTCTGTGTTGCCTTAACGACGATTGCTGTCTTCTGTGCAGCCTCACCCGCCATCTCCGACGAAGCACCTACACCCGACGTAGTGTCGATGGTACCTCCAATCCATGCACCTGTAATCTCGCTCTGGATAGTTGGGTCGTCGGTAAGCAGGGGCACGATAAGCTCTGCAAGGAAGGGCATAAGGTAGATCATCGGAACAACGATGATGAGTACGAGCGATGTGATATACGACAGCGACTTCTTGTCGGTGCCGGCAACACCTGCTGCGGTGATACATGCCGAGACGCCACAAATAGAGCAACCGCTCGCCATGGTCATTGCCGAGGCGCGCTCAACCTTGTTGCGACGTGCCAACCAGTAGGCAAAGAACCAGACGATGGTTACGACAAGCACAGCCTGAATAAGACCCGCAGCACCCGACTTCATTACGTCCGAGAAGAGAACCGTAGCACCGAGGCATACGACACCAATCTTAATGAAGAACTCTCCCTGAATGGCGGGCTTCAACCACTCGGGGATGTGGAAGACGTTGCGTATGATAAGTCCGAACAACACCGAGAAGAACACAGCCTCGAAGCCGTAGTACTTAATCTGGGGAATTGTTGCTATCCACTGTGCGAGCACGGCGATAACAAAGATAAACGTGAACGACGGTAGCAAGCCGCGCAGAGGTCGTTTGAGCCACTTGTTGCCGACGAAGAGTAGCACGAGAGCGATGATAAAGAAGGCGCCGATATTCATCCACGCGTCGCCATTGTCAAGCGTTGTGGGAATCTTGAAGCCGTTGTTGGGCAGCTCCGTAGCGAAGAATGCGAGGATAAGGAGGGGAATACTCAAAAACGTTACTACCCAATCCTCGGTTGCAAATTTTTTCATATCTCTATATCTCTAATTTTACTGTTAGATGATGGTGGTTAGAATATCATGCTTACCATGAGGTTTGCACCAAGAGAGCTGGGATTTGACACCTCTGGCAGTTTCAGATCCTCGTACATGGTATAGGACATGTTTAGTTGCAGACGCAAGAACTTAAAGGGCTTGTACACAGCACCAAGCGTTATACGCTCCTGATTGGGGATGGTTATCGTATCATCATTCAGAAACTCGTAGCGAGCAACAACCGACCACGGCTTCTCGAAGTGGTAGCCAGCCAATGCGTAGAAGGCATCGATCTTGCGCTCGTCGAACTTCGCAGAGGCAAACTCGGCGCGAGCAATCCAGTGGCGCACGTCGTAGATGGCACCTACTGCCCAGCGGGGGCTCTTCATGTAGCGGTTGCCGTCGTAGTTTGTCTCGCCATACATATACGACCCCGATAACGAGAGTCCCTTGATAGGCTTAATGATGAGGCGTGCGATAAAGTCTTTTGAGCTGTTGTTGTCCTTTGAGTTTATGCCCGAACCATTGAATACACCGACGTTGTAGTTGATGATGTTGTAGCCATCGCGCTTGATAAAGCCGCCATATAGCTGCAAACCTATGTCGCGGCCCGTTGCCTTGATGCCGTCGTACATGCCGTCGTTACGAACAAGATAGGTTGTCAGGTATGAGTACTCGATAAACTCGAACTTCGTGGGGCCATACAACTCGTTCTCCAACGAGAAGGGGAGCTTGAACTGACCGAGCTGCACGTTTATACCATTCAAAGGTTTGTAGCGAAGGTAGAGGTCGCAAATCTTGGGACCTCCGGCAAAATCCACCTGCAAGCGATAGTCGAACTTCTCCTTGGCAAAGTCGCCCGAGAGGCTTACACGCGCACGGCGCAAGTAGAAGGTAGTAGTGGGGTCGCCCTGCTCGTCCCACGAGAAGCCACCTTGCAAATATCCCGATAGACGCAAGTGCTTGTCGGCAAACTCCTTGATAGCCTCCTTCTTCAAACCCTTTTCGCTCTCTGCTGCCTCTTGCTGTGCCGAGGCGGTGTATCCGGCAGTCATTAGAACGATGGTAAATAGTAGATGTCTTAATTTCATAGTCTCCTCATTTTAACAATTTGGTGCAAAAGTACATAAATTTTATCTTAATATAGGTAGTATAAATACCTATTAGTCGCCGTGTGGTCATATTGACGTGCCGCGAGCCTATTTCATAAATGTCTAATAAGGTGCAATTTAGGGCGCTCTATGGCTGTTGGCATGGAGCTACGAATGCTCCTCGGAGCTGTTATTTGACCACTCATCCGCCATATAGTGCAGTCTGTCAAAATATGCCTTGACGATTTCGGTAAATGAAAAAAAAACTATAACTTTGCACATATTGTGTACTTTTATGTTTTGGAAAACTAAACTAACAAAACAAGTAGATATGAAAAAGTTTCGCTTTTTGATGTTGTCGCTTATTGCGGTGGCTACGTTGGTGGGCTGTGGCCAGGATCAGGGTCTCTATCTCCCGCCCAACCCTAAACCTCAACCCACTCCCGGTGAGGGGGAGTATCCTTTGATCTCGACCAAACCTGCGTTTGTTACGGAGGATATGACCGAGAACGTTATTGTTACGCTGAACACGGCAGGTACCTCAATGGCAGGTTTTACCGGTCAACTCTATGCTCATACCGGTGTGCTTACGGACCAGAGTGCAACGACCGGCGATTGGAAGTATGTCAAGGCAGATTGGGATGAGAACATTCCTGCATGCTGTCTGGAAAATATCGACAGCGACCTTTGGGAGTTGGTGATCACGGGTGGCCCGCGTGCCTTCTATGGTGTGCCCGAAGGTGAGACAATCACCCACTTGGCATTCGTATTCCGCTCTGCCGATGGCAAGCAGGAGCTCAAAGATAAGGGAAATGACATCTTTATCGAGTTGGCGTCGGAGGGAATGTCGGTACGCATCATCTCGCCCTCGCATGGCGATATTCTTAAACTCAATGAGGAGTGCACCGTGCAGGTAAACCAGAAGGATGCTACGAACGTTAAGCTCTACAAGAACGACGAGATGGTATCGGAGAGCGGTAGTGCAACTCTTACCTATAAGTTCACCCCCACCGAGCCCGAGGATATAACATTCAAGGCTGTTGCTACGAACGGCAGCGAGACTCTCGAGGACAGCGTCAGCGTTGCAGTGTTGGGCGAGACTGTCGATGAGGCGATGCCCGGTGGTGTTATCGATGGTGTGAATATCAATGGCAACGAGGCTACCTTCGTGCTCTTCGCCCCCGGCAAGAAGTCGGTTGTCCTGTTGGCAGACTTCAACGAGTATGCACCCAAGAACGCATATATGATGAAGCGCTCGGGCGACTACTTCTGGATTACTGTTCCCAACTTGGAGGAGGGCGTCGAGTATGGCTATCAGTATCTTGTAGATGGCTCCATAAAGATTGGTGACCCCTATGCCACGAAGATTCTCGATCCGTGGAACGATAAGTGGATCGACCCCGTTATTTATCCTAACCTCAAACCCTATCCTTCGGAGTTTACGTCGGATATTGTTTCGGTCTTTGAGCTAAATCCCGAGGAGTATGCTTGGACAGCTACGGGCTATGAGCGTCCTGCCGAGAACTCGTTGGCAGTATATGAGTTGCTTATCCGCGACTTTACCGACGAGGGTTCTATCGATGCCGTAACAGCGAAGCTCGACTACTTGCAGACGTTGGGCGTGAATGCTATCGAGCTTATGCCTATCCAGGAGTTCGATGGTAACGACTCATGGGGTTACAACCCCTGCTTCTACTTCGCAGCGGACAAGGCCTATGGTACCGAGGAGGCATACAAGCGCTTCATTGACGAGTGTCACAAGCGTGGTATCGCCGTAATCCTCGATGTGGTGTTCAACCACGCTACGGGTCAGTTCCCCTATGCGAAGATGTGGTGGAATGCCGAGAGCAACTGCACTGCATCGGACAACCCCTTCTTCAACGTTAAGGCAACACACAATTTCAGCGTATTCCACGACTTCCGCCACCTCTACGATGGTACCGAGAAGTACTTCGACCGCGTGTTGAAGTTCTGGTTGGAGGAGTACAAAGTCGATGGCTTCCGTTTCGACCTTACCAAGGGTCTTGTTCAGAACCCCGGTAGCTACGATGCAGGCGGTTACTCTGCGGAGCGTATCGGCATCCTTACGGGCTATGCCAACGCTATCCGCGAGGTTGACGAGGATGCTTACGTTATCTTCGAGCACTTCTGCGACCAGCGCGAGGAGACCGAACTCTACGATACGGTAGGAGCTCTCTGCTGGAACAACGCAGCTATGAACGGATATATGGAGTCGGTTATGGGTTGGACAGGTAACAACAAGAGCAGCTTCTCTAACTTTATGAGAGGTCGTATGAACAACATCGAGACCCACGACGAGGAGCGCATCGGCTACAAGGCTATCACCTATGGTGATAGCTACGTCAAGGGCGATTGGGCAGTTATCTCGAAGCGTATGCAGGCGGTATATGCCTTCCACTTCCTCACTCCCTATCCCAAGATGATGTGGCAGTTTGGCGAGCTTGGCTACGACTTCTCGATTAACATGAATGAGGATGGTCAGATGGGTGTCAATGATGAGTATCGTACACACCGCAAGCCTATCCGTTGGGATTATGCAAACGATGCAAACCGCAAGGCTGTTTACGATGCTATCTCGAAGGTGTTGGAGTTCCGCAACGACAACGAGGAGTACTATGCACAGGACAACCTCTCCGTGCATACATGGAGCGTAGGTGACACTAACATGGGTGGCAAGATTTTGGTTATGGATCGCGTAATCATGGTTGCAAACTTCACCAATGGCGAGGTTTCGACCACGGTTAATGTTCCCCAGACGGGCGAGTGGACCAACCTTATGACCGGCGAGAGCGTATCGCTTGGCTCGACTCACACCGTGACACTTGGCGGTAGTGACTACGTGATACTTGTGAAGTAGTATAGTAATACAAGTATAGATTAGTTTTTAGCCACTCAATGTGGTGGGTGCTGACCGAAAGATGTTCGGTCAGCACCTTTTTTTGTGAATCCTATGTTTTGGGTCGCAAGCTCTGTTTCGGGTCTGCTATTTGCATGTGACCTCTATTATGCGGCTGCGTTACAATGAAGATTTGATTGTTGCCAACGTGTTGTTCGGTTGCAACTTCCCTGTGTTGGTGTCACTTACGCAGGGTGTTATGGACTATCGTATGCTCTTCGTAATGGAGGTTATGGTAGTTGCCTTGTGCTTTATTCCGCACCTAATCTTCGATGCATCGGCGTGGCACCTTGCATGGCACGATGTGCGCAACATTATTGTTGTAACGCTGTTTGTAGTCTATGGATGGCTCTATATGTTGCTGTGGGGTGCATCTTCGACCAACGCCTTCGATGCCTCGACGTTGGCGACACTCGGCCCGGTTATTACGCTTGTAGCTTCGCGAATAGCTACGCACCGCCGTATGCGTCTGCCACGTATCGTGGGCGTCGTTGTTGCGCTGTTCGGAGCGGGACTTCTACTCTTCGACCAAGGAGAGAGGATGTGGGATGTAGGCAGTGAGGTCTTTGGCAATGCACTGGTGTTGGTCGCTGTGGTCGCCATAGCCATAAATACGGTTATCATCAAGCCGCAGCTCGAACGCCTTGGTACGCGCACAGTGTTGGCGTGGTGCTCGGTTTTCGCTTTGCCCATTACGTTGCCCCTCTTTTGGCACTACTTTCGTGTCGAGGAGCTGGCGATGTTCTCGCCGATTGATGGTGGCGAGCTTGCCTATGCGTTGCTGCTTGGCACTGCATTGCCGTTGTTATTGCTCTATCGTGGCGCCGAGAAGCTCTCGGCAGTGCATACGGCGCTCTATCGCTATATTCAACCCACGATTGCATGGAGCGTAGCCATCGTGCGTCATAGGGTACTGCCCGACAAGGAGTGTATCATAGCCATGGCGCTTATCGCCCTCGGCGTGTTGTTCGTTGTTGCCGAGTATAACATAAATATAAGGAGCCGGACATGATCCCGGCTCTTTTGAAAATCAATAGAATGATAATCTCGCATAATTACACCCAATTCAGTGTCTAATTTATAAAAAAATAATATTTTTATAATATTGGTAATACTCGGAGTGCTACAATCAAAATATTTTTGTATATTTGCATATCCTTGGTATTACAAGGAGATTACATATTTTGATGAAAGTGATTAACTTTTATCCTTGACAGAGAATCTGACAGTTCAAAAAAGCACAAGGATTAAGTAGCACTCGCATCATCTGTTCGATTTTTGGTGGTATTTCTTTTCACATCAATATCGTTCAGGTGTGGGGTATTACCATGTTTATTTGTGCTTGGGTTTTGTCAGAACCATCTGTCAGATAAACGAAAGTGACTCCACACTTTCTGTTACTGAATCAATTGGATGAGTGTATTATTAGTTGTACATGGGTGCTATGTGCGTGTTTATTTAATGTAGTTGAATTGGATATTAGGCTTTGTTTTAGGCTTAGCAATTCACGTAATTCTGAAATAAGAATAATTGACAAACTAATATTAACCTAAAAAACAACAACAATGAGAAACTACTCTTTTCTTAAAATTTTTTCGGCAGTAGCATTTCTAATTTTTGCCGGTTGGAGTTGTTGGGCGACAGCTCAATCGTTATTTTTAACCCTAGAAGATGGAACTATTCCAATATGGCTATTACTTTCGGGCGTTATTGGGTTATTTGTCTTGACATCTTATTGTACGAAGCTGATAGTGGATAGTATTATCCTTAAATATTGTGAGCATCGTACTATGAAATTCGTTCTGGGTATGATAGGAATGGCATTTACATGGCTGTTATTCAGTATGCCAACCAATACACATTACTTTATGTATAATAAGATTGCAAAGGATGCAGCAAAGAGTGAGCTATCATATATACGTGATAATATCAATATTGAAGCAGACATTAGATGTATTGAGGTTGAGTGTATCGATGAATACAATAAAATTCGTCAAGATTATAATAGTGCCATGGTGACACTAAAGACTGAGGTCGAAAAGGCTGGTGACCCAGGGTTTGGTGATAATGCAGAGCGTAAGTTAGGTGATGCTATCTCAATATTGTACCAAGTTGTGAGTGATGAAAAGAAGAGTGAGTTGATAGAAAATATAATTATTCTCTCGCAGGATTATAATTTGACAGTAAAGAGAGAAAGAAATAATTTCTTTGATAGATGCGATAATATCCTCAAACCTTATATAGAAGAATTAGAAGAGGTGTGTATGCGCAGATATTATGTAGCCAAGCAAGACAATGAGCAAAGGGCTGTAAATGCAAATGAGATAATTGATGATTGTAAACAAGCACTTGCCGTTATAGATACAACGGAAAATATGGATGACATATTAAAGGAGGCTCGTCGTATAATTACAAATGCGTATAGTTTATCGCCAGAACTTGAAGCGAATTATATAGGTTATCCATTGAAACGAACAACAAATGTTGTTGAGGTCTGGAGTGACTTCTTTGGCGGAGTATTCAAGGATAAAAATTATGGTTTGGGGTATTGGATTCTACTCTCCATAATCATTGATATTGCTGCCTTTGCGTTCTTTACATTAGCGTTGAGAGAGGAGGATGAGTAACACATCGAGTTATGAAATATACTAACTTTAAAAAAATATAGTTATGGCAATTTTTGATGTTGACAACGAATTGAACGAGCAGGATGTTCCTATATCAAATTTATCAAATGATAATATGGTAGATTCCGAGGGAAGTATGGATATTCCGAAAGCGGAGGATGATAATGTATATGGATTGTCTGAAGCTGAAAAATCGGATCCTACCTTGATACAAACTGTAATATCTGACAAGAAGACACCCATTGTCGTTTTGTTTGGACCTCCCGCGTGTGGTAAAACAATGTTGATGATTCGTATCGCGAGATATCTTAAACAACTTGGTTATGAGGTTAAACCTAAGGGCGATTTTAGACCACAGTATGACTCAAATTATGAGTCAATATGTAATAATTTTAACACACTTCTGAATTCAAATTTTGCCGCAGAATCAACTAATAGAATTAGTTTTATGCTTCTTGAAGTTCTTGATGAACATAAAAACCGTGTGTGCCAGATATTGGAGGCTCCAGGTGAGCATTATCACAATCCCAATAATCTCGGAAAGGGTTTTTTGCCCTATATTGAAAATATTATCAATAGCCCAAACAGGAAGATTTGGGCTATCATGGCAGAATTAAATTGGAATAAAAATGTAACGGATTATATAGATAGAATTGCAGAGCTACGCAAAAGTATCGAGAAGAAGGATTCTATACTTTTCATCTGCAATAAAGTAGACCTTACTCCATTTGTGCGTGGTAAGTGCGATGTGAACATCAAGCAGTTGAAACAAGATTTCTGCGATGAATATATTGGGCTTTTTAATATGTTTACATACAGAACTCTTTTTGGGAAAAAACATGCATATAAGTTTGTCCCATTTCAAACGGGGTCATATACACGAAGTGGTAGTGGTAGAGTAGTATTTTCACAAGGAGATGATTATTACCCAAAAATGTTGTGGAATACGATAAGAAGTTTTGGAATATAATTAATAATACGTAAATATGTCGAATAAAATAGAATGTCATGTCTTTTTACATGGTGTCCCAGATGGTCATGACTGGTGTGGTACAGATAATAAGAATGATTTATACGTAGATAACTTATATGGAGGCATATCAAAAGATATGTCTGCATATATGATTGTTGAGATGTGTAATAATTATTCTTATTACACACTGGTTAGATCAAAGGGTTATACAGACTTTACGGGTCGTTCAGGCTCATTCTTCGGCATAACTATGCGTGTAAAACAGCATTGTTATCTTGTCCAAAGTGATATTTATAATGTATTTTCTGATATATACAATACACTAATACTGAATAATATAATATCCCCTAATAAAAGTGGTGGACAGTATTTGGTTAGAAGTTTTCAAAGCAACCCCGATATTATAAAGAAGGTTTGTAAGAAGATAGATGATGCCTTAAACATAAACTACTTTATCCCAGTACAGGTGGGTAAAAAGTTACACGAACAACCTAATATTGTAAGATGTAGTATTGAAGATGCGGATAAGGTATCATTATGCCAGCAAATACAGCGTGGTGCAAAAATACTAATCAGCGAGGAATTGCCATCGTTAGATCAGCGAATTCAAGAATCCGTAGGCTATATAAAGACTGTTAACGAGTCTCTAAAAATGCAGCAGGATGAGAATAAGTCTCTTCAAGAGTTGTACAATGAACAGAAAGAGTCCATAACAAAGCTGCAAAAATCCTACGATGACAATGTTAAAATTCTTGAAGACAAGATAAAATCTTTAGATGCAGAGTTAGCAAAGAAACAAAGCGAATTGGATTTGTATGCTGATAACGTAAAGTTATTAAATGAGTTTAAGCATATCATATCTGCATACAATAGAGCGAAAACTAATGATGTTGCAGTAGGAGAAACTAAAAATATTTCCAATCCTCCTGGCAAAGATATGTGGAGCAGACTAAATATTAAGTTGGTACTTGTTATAGGGTTTATTATCATTATCCTTGTCAGCTACCTAACTACACAATGTTCAAATCAAGAGCCACAGAGTAATGTAAGTGGCAAAAGCGCCATGACATCGAAAGAAGGTTATGGTATAAGGGATATAAATATGTCCAAAGGTAATGATTAACTCTATAGCGGAGCCTGTCAAGCAGAACATGTTAGATAGGCTCTCTTTGTATATTGCAGTTCTTTTGTTGAGATATTAATAGAGATGATAATAGTATGAATTGTACTATTTATATATGGGGGAATCCTAATGACAAGTATTCGCAGGTCCCTAATGATTATGTGCGTGGCATATTTGAAAAACTCGCAGCTAAACGTTGTGATGACTGTCCGAATATGATGATGATACATAGAGACAATAACTCGATGTATTATATAGGTATGTTACAGATTGATACTCAGCATTATTTAGGTATTACTATTTTAATGAGTAATGTAATTATATATGATGTTGACACGATGTTTAAGTTAATGAAATGGACATTTGAGGAGTTGGCGAAACAAAATATAATACTATGCTATGACCGAAAAGGGCAGATTATAATTTTTCGCTCACATATAGATGATTTGACTAGACATAACGAAGAGTTGGATACTGCCATAGAAATAGTTGAGCGAATGTTCTCTGATATTGATGAATTATGTAAACCGTTACCTCCGTTAGACTATTCTCGGTCCAATACAGAATTTACAACAATATTTGCTACGACCACACCTGCAAATGAAGAAGTAATTAAGTCATATACTACTATTTATGTTATAAGTGATGTTAAGCAGGGAAAGGTGCAGCGAGCATTTTCAATAGCTTCGACAATTTACATTGATTTCAAAGATTGTGTTAATGTTTCGGTTCGTTGGGTAAGTAGCTCGAAAGATACATTCGCTAGCTTATCAGTATTTCGGAAGTTGATGGCCATGCTGCTTTTAATTACTTTAATCACACCATTTGCAATACTTTGGGATTTACTTGTTATACTATTGTTTATGGTCGTTGTATGCATCGTTTGGGGTTTAGTAGCTGCAGTCGGTGCAGGTGTGATATGGGCGTGTTTTGAGGTATTAAAGTAAAAAGCGATAACAGAACAAGGATGATAATAATACAACATCCCTAATATCAGCCGATGTAAAAGTAATGCTATAAATGCCCATCTGTATATCATTAGCCCTATATGCGGAGGGAGCAACAAAAATGTTGCCCCCCCTTGCTCATTATATCTATGTTATATATTTAGTCCTCTACCCGAGTAGCTTGCGCATGGCCTCGATGTTGCGGCTATTCTCCGTCGCCTTGCCCTCGGGGGTATAGGCGTGGGATATGGCATCGGCAAAGTGCTTCTCGACCTTGTTGCGCACAACCTTCATGGTGCTGTTTACCAAGCCGTTCTGCTCGGTGAAAGGCTCGTCGGCAATGGCGATGACGGCGGGAACCCATCTGTCGGGGAACTCGTCGCTATATGCGCCTCCCGAACGATACTTTGCTACCTCCTGTGCTACAAGGCGTACACCCTCCTTCGAGCGCTCCTCGCCCTTTATGCCACGTTCGTCGAGCACGCGGTTAAGATTCTCCTTCGATGCCACGACCAGAGCTATGGTGTAGGGGTTCTGGTTGTTGTAAATCATGATTTGGTCGATGAGTGGCGACTTATCGACCATCGCCTCCTCCATGCCTTCGGGGCTATACTTCTCGCCGTCGGATGATATCAGAAGGCTCTTGAAGCGTCCGAGAACGTAGAGGAAGTTATCCTTCGACATATATCCCATATCGCCCGTATAGAGCCAGCCATCGCGTACGGTATCGGCTGTCGATTCCGGATTCTTCCAGTATCCTGCCATGACATTCTCGCCGCGGATAACAATCTCGCCCTTCTCGCCTGTGGGGAGCTCTCTGCCCTCCTCGTCCATGATGCGTATGTCGAGCGGCTGCACCAATCTGCCCGACGAGCCAAAGCGGTGGTTGCCCTTCGAAGGGGCATTGGTCGAGATTACGGGAGTGGCCTCCGAGAGACCATAGCCTTGGAACATGGGGATGCCTATGGCGTAGAAGAAGCGCTGTAACTCGCTGTCGAGTAGTGCACCACCACCGATGAAGAACTGCAATTCGCCACCAAACGCTACGCGCACCTTGCTGTAAATAATCTTGTCGAAGAGTGCTACGGTGGGTTTGAGCAGCATGCGCCAGCCCTTACCCTTCGAAAAGCCATCGGCCTGATAGGCGTATGAGGTCTTCAATGCCAAGTGGAACATGCGCTCGGTCATCTTGCCCTTCTTGCGTATGGTCGTCTCGATGCTCTTGCGGAAGTTTTTTGCCAAGGCGGGTACCGAGAGCAGGAAGTGGGGACGTACCTCGCGAATGTTGAGAGGAATGTTTTTCAGCGTCTCCATGGGTGTGCGTCCGACCTCGGTTGTTGCTACCGAAGCTCCACAAGCAATCATGATGTAGAAGCCTACAACATGAGCAAAGCAGTGGTCCAGCGGCAGAATGATGAGCGTTCGCCATGTTGAAGGAATGGATACTACCGACAGTGCTTGCTCGACGTTTGCCGTGTAGTTGCGGTGTGTGAGTACAACACCCTTGGGGTCGGCAGTTGTTCCCGATGTGTAGGTGATGGTTGCCAAGTCGTCGTTTTTCAGCGAGCGACCTATTGCCAAGAACTCCTCGCGGTGCTCCTTCAAGAACTGCTCACCACGCTCAACGACGCTCTGCAACGTCATCTCGCCCTCTTTTAATCCACTCTCATCCTCGCCCCATACGATGATGTGCTGCAAGTCCGATAGCTCGCCTGCGATACGGCGTATCTTTGGAAGCTGATACTTCGATACAAAGATAACCTTGACGTCTGCATGACGCAGACGGAATAGCAGGTCGTTAGCCTCCTCCAATTTTATCGATAGGGGCACGCTCACGGCGCCGGCATAGAGCAGTCCGAGCTCCGAGATAATCCAGTTGTTGCAACCCTCGGCAAGTATCGACACTCTGTCGCCCTCTGCAACGCCTATGGCGCGAAGACCTGCGCCTATGTTGAGCGCTTGGTTATAGGTCTCGGCATAGGTCGTAGGCTCGAACTTGCCGTTGTGCTTCTCCAACAAGAACTCCTTGTTGGCATATTTGGCTACCGACTCTTCAAAAAGGTCAATAATAGTTCTCTTCATGTGTATTGTTTTTGGGAATGGTCTAAAAATTAGTGGGCAAGTTGTTGGTTGCCCTGTTGCGGAAGTGTTACGATATTGCGAAGTCGCGCAGTGCGTCGTTGAGTGATGTCTTCTTGTCGGTAGATTCCTTGCGATGACCAATTATTAGTGCGCACTGCACACCGTAATCGCCCGCAGGGAAGTGCTTGGTGTAGGTGCCCGATATAACTACCGAGCGAGGTGGCACATAACCCTTGTACTCTTTGGGTTCCGGGCCTGTTACGTCGATGATATGCGTCGAACCCGTGATAACCGTATTTGAGCCTAATACTGCTTCGCGGCATATATGTGCGCCTTCAACCACAATCGAACGTGAGCCTATGAAGCAGTTATCCTCGATGATGACGGGCGATGCCTGCACGGGCTCCAACACGCCACCAATGCCTACGCCACCACTCAAATGTACGTTCTTGCCAATCTGTGCGCATGAACCTACCGTAGCCCACGTATCTACCATTGTGCCACTATCGACATAGGCTCCAATATTTACGTACGAGGGCATGAGTATTGCTCCCGGAGCTATGTATGCACCATAGCGAGCTATGGCGTGGGGCACAACTCTTACCCCCAACTCCTCGTAGCCGTGTTTCAGCTCCATCTTGTCGTACCACTCCAACTCGCCCGCCTGCATGGTGCGCATGGGTTGTATGGGGAAGTACATGATAATAGCCTTCTTCACCCACTCGTTTACCTGCCAGAGGCTCTTTTCGGTGTCGATAGGCTCGGCGCAACGCAACGCGCCCTTATCCACAGCCTCCACAACGCGACGTATAACCTCGCGCACCTCCTCGCGCTGCAACTCTTCGCGGTTGAGCCACGCGCTCTCGATAACTATCTTTTCGTTCTCAAACATCTTCTATATATATTGTTTATTTCGTTTCTGTCAATCATCTACATCCCGCACAGCCAGATGTCTAATGGCGTTTGCGTAGCTTCACTACGTTCTCTACATGGTGGGTATGCGGGAACATATCTACGGGCTGCACTGCCAAAATCTCGTACATGTCGTCGAGCAACGCTAAGTCGCGCGCCTGCGTCGAGGGGTTGCAGCTGACATATACCATGCGCTTGGGTGCGGCACGCTTTATGACATCGAGGACACGCTCATCGACACCTGCGCGAGGCGGGTCAAGGATGATGACGTCGGGGCGGCCGTTGCGCTTGACAAACTCGTCGCTCAAAACATCTTTCATGTCACCTGCATAGAATACCGTATTATCGATGCCATTTATTGCGGAGTTGATGCGGGCATCCTCAATAGCCTCGGGCACATACTCAACGCCTACGACCTTCGCTGCGCTACGTGCACAGAAGTTGGCTATGGTGCCCGTACCCGTGTATAGGTCGTAGAGAGTGTCATCTGCCTGAATCTCGGCAAAGTCGCGTGTAACCTTATAGAGCTCGTATGCCTGTTCCGAATTTGTTTGGTAGAATGACTTGGGTCCCACCTTGAACTTCAAGCCCTCCATCTCCTCGATGATATGGTCCTTGCCGGCATAGCAGTGTGGTTTGCGGTCGCCCAACGAGTCGTTCCACTTGTCATTAACCATGTAAATGAGTGATGTAATCTCCTTAAACTCGGTTTTGAGGTACTCCATGAGTGCCGTTATGCGCTCCTTGTCATCCTCGTTGAATACGACGATAACCATGATTTCGCCTGTCGAGGCTGTGCGTATGACCATCGTGCGCATCAAACCCTCGTGTGCACGGGCGTTGTGGAACGTGTAGCCATGCTCGATACAGAAGCTCTTCGTGGCTAATCTGATGCGGTTCGATATATCTACTTGCAGGTGGCAGCGGTTGATGTCGAGCACCTTATCGAAGCATCCCGGGATGTGGAAACCCACGGCAGGCGTAGCCTCAATAGCATCGCCTGCGGCAATCTCCTCGTAGGTAAGCCACCTCTTGTCGGCAAACGTAAACTCCAACTTGTTGCGGTACTCGCGCGTATGTTTCGAGCCAAGGCAGGGGCGTACCTCGGGCAGGGTGAGGTGTCCGATACGCACCAATTGGTCTTCAACCTGCTTGGTCTTCTGTTTCAATTGCTCCTCGTATGGCAGATTCTGCCACTTGCAGCCACCGCATATACCAAAGTGTTCGCAGAAGTGCTCCACACGCAGTGGCGACTGCTTCACGAAGCGCACAACAACGCCCTCCATATAGCGACGATGATGCTTGCGTATCTGCACATCGACAACGTCGCCGGGGACAGTCATCGGCACAAAGACCACCTGGTTGTCGTGTTTGCCCATAGCCTTACCCTCGGCTGCGAGAGTGGTTATCTCCAACCCCTCGATTAAGGGGTAATCCTTTCTTCTCTTTCCCATTTGCAAACTTTAAGGAGTAAAAAGTTAAATATTCGCAGGATGTTTGTGTTTCGGTCATCTTGTACCTATGTCAGAGTCAGCCCAAAATCGCTACACTCCGATTTGCCAATCCCATCTAATTAAAATGCCTTTGTTCTATTGCTCTCGGCATCCTTCTCCAACACGTCGTCCCCCTCCCACTCGAAGTGGCAGAAGCTGTCGCATCCCGTGAGGCGGAAGCGAGTGTAGGTGATGGGAAGACCCATTGCCACGAACTTTGTCTCGTAGGCAGTCTTTACCGACAGCACCTCGTCGGCATAGCCCGAGCCGTAGATGTCGGCGTTCTGCACCTCGGCATCTAATCCCAGGCGCTCGATGACAGCGGCGGTGTAGGCATAGAGGTGCTGCGAGTCGGTTTTTAGGTTTATGACGCCGTCGTCGGTAAGCATCTGCTTGTACTCGGCAAGGAACAGAGGCGAGGTGAGGCGCTTCTTTGCGCGTCGGCTTTTGAGTTGTGGGTCGGGGAAGGTAATCCATATCTCCGACACCTCGCCCGTGGCAAAGAACGAGCGTATGAACTCGATACGTGTACGCACAAAACCCACATTCGGCATCTTGCGCTCGGTGGCAGTCTTGGCTCCACGCCACATTCTGGCACCCTTGATGTCGATGCCGATGTAGTTCCTATCGGGATTGCGCTCGGCGAGAGCCACGGTATATTCGCCGCGCCCACAGCCGAGCTCCAGAACTATCGGGTTGTCGTTGTGAAAGAAATCCCTATGCCAATGCCCTTTCAGGGGGTGGTCCTTGTGGAATATATCTTCAAATTCGGGTTGCACAAGACACTCAAAGGTGAGGTTCTCGGCAAATTTGCGTAGTTTATCTTTTCCCATTTGCTTAACCTTGTTTCATCGTTATTGGAGGGGACTACTCCTCGGAGCTTATTATGATGCCCACCGACGATATGCCTTCGACGGGGTAGTGGGGCGTGAGGCGGAACATATATCGCCCCTCCTCCATGAGCATGACGTTGCGTCGGTAGCTGAACGTCTGCTCATCGGGTCGCATGTTCGATAGGTGGGGAATGTGTAGCGTAAAGGGCTCCTCGTAGAGTAGGTTGCTTGGCGACAGAGTGAGTATATTCATCGTTACCGAGTCGGCAACATAACTCTTGTCGTAGCGCAAGCATATAGCTATCTCGCGCAACGATAGGGTGTCACTATTGTCGTAGTAGAACTCCTCGACCGAATCCCACACGTCGCCCTCGGTGATGTGCATCTCTACCGTGCGCTTATCGCTGCTACATGCTACGACGCATGTCGATAGTAGCGCCCCTAACAGAAAGTGTCTGACTCTCGATACCATGCCGGCTACCTCTTATTCTGCTTTATCTTTCGGTTCGCGGTTATCTCTTGGCTCACGGCGCTGGTCAAAGTTGCGTCTTCCGCGCTGGTTGCGACCACGGCGCTCTCTGCGCTCCTGTCCCTCGTCACTCGTCCCTTCGGCTACGGCTTGGGTCTGCTGTGCCTGTTGCTCGCTCTCTGCGCTTTTGGCAGTTCGCTGTTCGTGTGCTCCACGCTGGCGGTCGGTGCGACCACGGCGCTGCTCACGGCTCTGGCGCGGAGCTCGTGCCTCGCCACCCTCGGCCGACGGTTGCTCCTTTATCTCCGGCGCGCCCTCTTTGGTCGAGGTGTCGCCTTGTGACTCTCTCTTCGCCTCTCCATCTCGCTGTTCGTTGCGCTGCTCCTTATTGCCGCGACGCTTATTACGCTTGTTGCGCTTCGACTGTTTGTCGAAACGGGTGATGCTATCCTCCTCGTTACGATATGTCGGCTCTACGGGAGTGTTCTCCTCCTCGTCGCCAAGCAGCGTCTCCGCCTTCTGTCCTGCGCGGTTGAGCGCCAATATCTCCTTAACGCGCGATATAGACAGCGTTGTGAGGTTGGTAAGCATGCCCTTGCTTGTGCTGAACGACATTGTCTGTGCCAAAGGATCGACCTTGACGAGGAAGTATTCGCCATCGAGCGTCTGCAACGGCTCGCGCAGGCGAGGTATGGTGCGTCGTGCGTCGGCATAGACGTCGTACTCATACATCAGACAGCACTTCAACTTCGAACACTGTCCTGCAAGCTTCTGCGGATTGAGCGATATCTCCTGCATGCGGGCTGCATTTGTAGTGACACTCGAAAAGCTCGATATCCACGATGCACAGCACAACTCTCTACCACAAGCGCCGATGCCGCCAATGCGTCCCGCCTCCTGGCGTGCGCCAATCTGCTTCATCTCTATACGTATGTGAAAGCGCTCGGCAAAGACCTTGATAAGCTCGCGGAAATCGACGCGCTCATCGGCGATATAGTAGAATATCGCCTTAATCTTGTCGCCCTGATACTCCACGTCGCCAATCTTCATGTTAAGACCCATGTCGGCGGCAATCTGTCGCGATGCAATCATTGTCTCATGCTCCAAGGCTATTGCCTCCTGCCACCTCTCGATATCGTAGGGGCGCGCCTTGCGATATATCTTCTTGAACTCGCCATTGTAGGGGTTGAAGCCTACTCTGCGCATCTGCTTTGCTACCATGTCGCCCGTAAGCGATACGATGCCTATGTCGTGACCCGGCGATGCCTCCACGGCAACAATGTCACCGCGTTTGAGGTCCAAGTTATTGACATTCTGATAGTAGGAACGTCGGGTGTTCTTGAAGCGCACCTCGAATATATCTGTCGGTATGTTGTTGGGATACTTCTCCAACCAATCTGTTTCGTGCAGTTTGTAGCAACCCTCTACGGGCTGTGCCTCCGGCTCGTCGCCACAGTTGCAGAAGCAGCAGCCGCGACCCATCTCCGGTTTATGATATTTGTTACAACTCATTTTATACTATTACTATATATACATTTGGGCGTAAAGATAGCAAAAAAAAATGAGAAATCATAATTCATGGAAACATTACAATGAGTCGAGCCACCGCAGCACCCTCGGTGTGGTGTTGCGGGGGCTCGATAATTCCCCTTTGTGCGGCACTGCCGGATGGTGCCTACTCCTCCACGAGGAGCGTTGTTCCTATATATGGTCGGGCGAGGGTGTCGTAGGGCTCGACCCCCGATGAAGCTGCGCCGCGTGTCGATGTAGCGTTCGCAGGCAGAGAGCCCGTGATATTTGCTATGGCAACGCGCAGTGCGGCGTCGTTCGTGTAGTCACCCCAGCCGCAGCGTGGCAGGGGATAGTACTCGTCGATTACTCCCCAGCTGTTGTCCGCAACCATATCAAGGTCGGGGACTATACCTTCACCATAGTCGCCAAAGCCCTTGGCGTTGAAACACATAAACGTAATAGGCGCATACTCTATGTACTTACCGCTGATGGTGCGACGTGTGACATCCATACCACAATTTTTGCCCTCGGTTGTTGTACCTATGAGTGTAACGGGAACGTCCAACCCTCGCAATCCCTCGATGACAAGCTCCGATGCCGATGCCGTATTCTCCGAACAGATGATAGTTATACTCTTGGCGCCAAGTCCAAAGCCTAAATCCTCCAAGCTGCACTTCGATATGGTCTCGGATGATGTGTTAAGAGGGTTACGTCTCAACTCGCATAGTGTCTTGCCTGCATACTCGCTGCCAAGCATTGCCGACACGAGCTTCGTGGCAGCCGTTACAGCACCTCCGCCGTTGGTGCGCAGGTCGAGAATAAAGTGGTCTATGTCGTTCGAAGCAAGCTCTTGAAGCATAACTACAAGTTCGCTATTATGCTCCGACTTAAACTGCGTATATGCCATGTATCCAATGCGTTCGTCGCAGCTCTCGACCCTCAATACGTGACATGAAGCAATAGGCGTGGTCTCGTACGTCCCCTTGTCGAGCGAGAGTGTCATTACCTCGCTTTCGCCCTCCAATGGACATTGACGGAAGATGCCAATTTCGAGTGTTGCGGCGGTGTTGTTTTGGATGGCATTGAACGTTGAGACGTAGTTGTTCATGTCAATCTGTGAGCCATTTCTGGTTGTGATGATGTCGCCACGCCTTACACCCGCTTTGGCCGCAGGCGAGCCCTCGTAAACATGCTCTACGACCAAGCCAAGGCGCTCGTCGCCAACGCCTATTATGGTGTAGTGCAGCTGTATGCCAAAGCCCGTAGTTGAGGTAGCTCGGGTGTCGCTGTCTATTTCACGCACATAGGAGTAGAATACGCGCTGCCCCTTGCTGTTGATGTATCCATCATCCTCGTTCGTGTCGAGCATGAGGAGCGCATCGTCCAGATACTCCTCCCAATTGGTGCGGCGATTGAAGTAGTCGCTGCGTTCTAACACCTCGTCGAGCCAAAAGTACTCCTTTTCGAGGCGTATGTCGATGTAATCTATGATAGCCATATCCTCCTGCGAAGTGGGCGTTGAGGGGCGGTCAATCGCGGGAAACGATGGCGATGTGCATGCCACAGCAAGTGATGCAATGATAAATATTAACCTCTTCATAGTCTATTCTTTACGCGAAATCTTTTGCTCCGCAATATAGTGTTTGCATAGGTGGGTGATGCCGCACGTTTCGCACTTGGGCTTGCGTGCTGTGCAGGTGTATCGTCCGTGAAGTATTAACCAGTGGTGTGCCAACGGTAGCAACTCCTTCGGAAAGCCGGCTTCGAGTTGTCGTTCGGTGGCGAGCGGTGTGCGGGCATTGCGGCTTAACCCTATGCGTGCTGCAACGCGGAAGACATGGGTATCTACGGGCATTACCTCGCGCCCCCAGAGCACTGCACCCACAACATTTGCCGTCTTGCGACCCACGCCAGGTAGCGACTGCAAGTCGTCGGGGTCGCTCGGTACTTCACCCCCATACTGCTCGACGATGCGACGCGAGAGTGCCACAAGGTGTCGAGCCTTGTTGTTGGGATAGGAGATGCTGCGAATGTAACTAAATATTTCGGATTCGGTAGCCTTTGCCATCTCCGTAGCCGTGGGGTAGGCGGCAAAGAGTGCAGGCGTAGTGAGGTTTACGCGCTTATCGGTACACTGCGCCGAGAGCACCACGGCAACGAGTAGCTCAAAGGGGTTGGTGAAGTTGAGTTCGCTCTCTGCCGAGGGCATCGTACGCGAGAAGTACTCTACGACTCCATCGTATCGCTGTTTTGTAGTCATACTCTTGTTATCTATCTGTTTCTGCGCCACATGCGCCAACCTATCTTCTTCGCAAACAGCCCATACGCAGCTATGTTAAGCAGCAGCGCAGGTGACTGCTTAATGTCGTGCCACCATCGTGCAACGTACTCTCCTATACCACCATTGTAGGACAATACCCAAAGTGCCGTATTTTGCTTCGAGCGTTGTAACTCGTGTCGCAACCGACATTTGTTATACTCGCTGTCGTACCACAGGCTAATGTCGGACAGAGAGTCGCAAAAGGCTATTTTACGCCGATAGTCGGGGTTGTGACTCACGCTATATGTCAGAACGCGGTGTACGGCAACAACGCGATCAAGGGCTATGTATCGGCTTCTGGCTGCAAACCACAGCCACATCGGCAGGTCATCCGTAAGCCACTCCGGATGCAGCTCGGGGCACACCTCACGGTAGTACTCCTCGACAAGGTTGCGTCGTGCTACCACGGTGCAGTTTTCGGCGGGGTTGCGTCGCAACATGGCCTCGAATGTTGTACTACACTCGCCTTCGGGGTATCGTGTGGCATTACCATTTTCGTCGATACGTTGGCTTCGCGCATAGCACATACCTACGTCCGGCGCCCCCTCCAACGCCTCGACCTGCATCTGTAACTTCTCGTCGTCGGTAAAGTAGTCGTCGCCATCGAGTAGTGCTATGTAGCGTCCCCGTGCGGCAGCTATCGTACGACGATAGTTAGCGCGTACGCCCACATTCTTCTCCGATGTTACGACGCGTATCGTGTCGGGGTAGCGCTGCTCGTATTGGCGTGCTATGTGTAGCGTGTTGTCTGTGCTGCAATCCTCGCCTATGACAATCTCCATCGGAAAGCTAACACGTTGGTGCAGAGCACTCTCTATCGCTGCGCCGAGGTAGTGTTCGTGGTTGTAGGTGGTGACAATCACCGAGAGCATAACGTCGCACTGCTCCATACTATATGCGGGTTAGTTTTGCATAGTTTGCAAGCAGCGTCTTTGACCCATAGCCTTCGAAGACGATGACGAGTTTATGGTCTGTTGCCAAGGGCTCTATGCGCTCGATGGTGCCCACCCCAAACTTCGGGTGCTCCACACGCTCACCTATGCTGTATGCGCAGTCTCCAAGCTCCGTTGGTTGGCTCTCGAAGCTGCGTACCGCCACCTTGCGCATGCCCTGGCGAGCGGGGTCGAGGGGCTGGGGTGTGGCGATAATCTCGGGTCGCGGGCGCTGCTGTTGCTGCGTTGAGAAGTTGGGTGAGGTGTTACGCCTCTGGCCATTGTAGCCATCCCCGATGCTGCGGCGTTCGTTGTCGTAGCGGCTGCGGTAGGCGCCACGGTCACTATTGTTGTCAAGGTTGGACAAAGCACGCTCCCAGCGACTGCGACCATGTAGCTCTTCGATGTCGAAGTTGGCATCGAGATACTCCTTGTCTATATCCTTCAAGAAGCGGCTGGGGATGGTATTCTCGGTCTTGCCCCACACGCGGCGCATCTCGGCATAGGAGAGCATGGCTGCCCTCTTGGCGCGTGTCAGGGCTACGTACATCAGGCGGCGCTCCTCCTCCAAGTCGGCGAGCGACTCGGTGCTGCGCTTCGAGGGAAAGAGTCCCTCCTCCATGCCTACGATATATACATAGTCGTACTCCAAGCCTTTGGCAGAGTGTACGGTCATGAGCGTCACCTTGTTGCCATCGTCGTCGTTGTCTTGGTCGGTCTGCAACATCACGCTCTGCATCCACTCATCTATCGAGGGCTCGGTGTCGCGCAGTCCATCTTCGAGGTCGTTGTGACACTCCTCCTCGAATGTATCTATCATCGCCAGAAGCTGCTCTAAATAGTCTTTGGCGGTGTCGTTCTCGGGCTTGTGCTCCAACTCCAAGGCGTGAAGTATGCCTGTCGAGGTCATCACCTCCTTCACAAAGTCGCATGCTCCCATCTCCACACGCAGTGTCGATAGTCGCTGTATGAGTTGCACAAAGTCATTAACTTTGCGTATGATGCTCTTCTCGACTCCTGCTGCTGCCGGTGTTGCCGTTAGCTCGGCTACGGTATGCCACATCGACTTGCCGCGCTCCTGCGAGAGCTGCTCTATGCGGCTTATGGTCGTATCGCCAATGCCTCGTGCCGGATAGTTTACAACGCGCTTGAACGACTCATCGTCGTTGGGGTTGAGTATAAGGCTTATGTATGCCAATACGTTACGCACATCCTTGTGCTCGAGGAGCGACAGCCCCTTATAGACGCGATAGGGGATGTTGCGTCGAGCCAATGCCGACTCGAATAGGCCATGCTGTTTGTTTGTGCGATAGAGTATGGCGAAGTCGCGCCATTCGGCACCATTGCGCGCTCTATCCTTTATGTCCATGGCAACCTCTACTGCTTCGTAGCTATCCTCCATGACGCGCACCAAGCGAATCTTCTCGCCTTGCTCCGCCTCGGAGAAGCAGCGCTTCTCCAAGCGACGTGAGTTGTGCTTGATGAGCGAGTTTGCGGCATCGACGATTGTCTGTGTCGAGCGATAGTTTTGTTCAAGCTTATAGACCTTGGTTGTGGGGTAGTCTCTTTGGAACGAGAGTATGTTCTCGATTTTTGCGCCACGGAAGGCGTAGATGCTCTGCGCATCGTCGCCCACGACGCAGACGTTTGAGTGCTTCAATGCCAAGCGGCGCACGATGATGTATTGCGCCATGTTGGTATCCTGATACTCATCCACAAGGATGTAGCGAAAGCGCTCCTGATAGCCGTTGAGAACCTCTGCTTCGTCGCGTAGCAGAATGTTGGTCTGCAACAGCAAATCGTCGAAGTCCATAGCGCCATTGCGCTTGCACCGGCGGCAATATTCTGCATATATGTTGCCTATTTCGGGCATCTTTGCCTCGCTATCTTCGGCAGCAAGTGTGGCATTGGCGAGGTAGGCTGCGGGTGTTATAAGGCAGTTTTTTGCCATCGATATGCGAGCTGCAACACTCTGTGGCTTATACTTCTCGTCCGAGAGGTTAAGCTCCTTTATAATGCTCTTTATCAGGTTTTTTGCATCGTTCGACTCGTAAATCGTGTAGCTGTCGGGAAACCCTATCTTCGAGGCGTTTTCGCGCAACAGACGGGCAAATACGGAGTGGAAGGTGCCCATGCGTATGAATCGAGCGCGGCTACCCACCATCTTCTCGATACGTTCGCGCATCTCGCGTGCCGCCTTGTTCGTAAACGTGAGGGCGAGTATCGATTGTGGCTCGACGCCTTGCGATAGCATGTAGGCTATGCGCGAGGTAAGTACGCGGGTCTTACCCGAGCCTGCGCCGGCGATGATTAGCGACGGTCCGTCGTAGTTAATAACAGCTTCACGTTGAGCAGGGTTAAGCCCTGCGAGTATCTCTTCGGTCATTCTTATCTATCTTTATGGAGCAAAGTTACGAAGATTTCACTTAAAGCAAACTTCGATTACCATTTTTTTCATATCTTTGTAGAAAATAGAGATGCAATTATGAGAATATTGAGAAACCTGAAATTAACGCTACTTTGTTTGTTTGGCTCCTCTGCGCTCTATGCGCAGCAGACAAATATCACCCCCGTGCCCGTGGATGTAGTCTATGTAGATGCCGATGCGCTTGATATCGATTGCGCATTGAAGTTGTATGTGGATAGAGCTCTGTCGAGCGACGATGCCGAGCATCTTGTGGCGGCATTGGAGCGTGGCGATATAGACTTTAAGGTGGTTAAACGTCCCGCATCGAGGATGTATCTTAATTTGTTGATTGATAATGAGGTGAGCGCCAACGAGGGGTACAGACTTGTGGTTGCGAGTGAGGGTGTGACCATTGCTGCCTCGACACCCGCAGGCCTCTTCTACGGCATACAGAGTCTTAACCAGATGGCAGCTGGCGCGGAGACATTGCCATGTGTCGAGATTGAGGACTATCCACGCTTCTCGTATCGCGGTGTTCTAATCGACATATCGCGCCATTTCCGCACCAAGGAGTTTATTATGCGTCAGATAGATATGATGGCGCAGATGAAGATGAATCGCCTGCATCTGCATCTGACCGATGCTGCGGGCTGGCGCATCGAGATTGATACCTATCCTGCGCTTTGTTCCTATGCAGCGTGGCGTACGCCTGCAACGTGGAAGGAGTGGTGGTATGGCGACCGCAAGTATGTCGAGGAGGGCAGCGAGGGTGCCTACGGAGGCTATCTGACCAAGGAGGAGGCTCGCGAGCTTGTCGAATATGCAAGCGAGCGTTATGTCACCATCATCCCCGAAATCGAGATGCCGGGACACTCCGACGAGGTGTTGGCTGCATACCCCCATTTGAAGTGTACGACGATGCCCGAGCATCAGGGCGACCTTTGCGTAGGCAAGGAGGCGACATTTCATATGATGCAGGCCATTCTCGATGAGATTATCGAGATATTCCCCTCGGAGTATATACATATAGGTGGCGACGAGGCGGGCAAGTCGTCATGGTCGGAGTGCCTTGATTGCCAACGTCGCATGCGGCAGGAGGGCTTGACCGATGTCGATGAGTTGCAGAGCTACATGATACACCGCATCGAGGAGTATCTGAACTCGAAGGGGCGTCAGATTATTGGCTGGGATGAGATTTTGCAGGGTGGTCTTGCACCTAACGCTACGGTTATGTCGTGGCGTGGCGAGGAGGGTGGACGTGAAGCGGCTGCCATGGGTCACAATGTGGTGATGTCGCCTCACGGCTACTGCTACATCGATGCTCCGCAGGATGCTCCGCAGACGCAGCCCGAGTCGATAGGTGGCTACCTGCCCTTGCGTAAGGTATATTCCTACGAGCCTATACCCGAAACCATGAGTGAGGATGTAGCGCGCTACATTCTGGGTGTGCAGGCAAACCTATGGGCTGAGTTCATCTTCGAGGACGACCACTACGAGATGATGCTGTGGCCGCGTGCCATTGCCGTAGCCGAGATTGGCTGGTCGCAACCCGAGGATAGATGCTACGACGAGTTCCATCGTCGTGCGTTGATAGTTGTGGAGCGTATGCAGCAGGCCGGTTATAAGCCCTTTGACCTTAAAAACGAGATTGGCGATCGCCCAGAGTCGTTGCAGCCTGTCGAGCATCTTGCCGTAGGCAAGAGTGTGAGCTACATAGCGCCATCATTCTACTATGCTCCGAAATATGCAGCTGCGGGTGATGCCACGCTTACCGATGGCTTGCGTGGAACGTGGACCTATGCCGATAGCCGTTGGCAGGGCTTCTTGGGTCGCGGAGGTGTCGATGTCATCATCGACATGGGTGAGGTGACGCCCATACGGAGCATTGCTGCCGACTTTATGCAGATTTGTGGGCCGGGTGTTTTCATGCCTTGCTTGGTCGAGATTAGCGCCTCGACCGATGGCGAGAACTACGAGATGCTTGCAACAATCGAGCACGAGGTCGTCTGGGACGAACTACCGTCATACAAGAGTTTCGGCTGGGCGGGTGATGCTGAGGCGCGATACATTCGTTATAAGGCGTATCGCAGTAGTTTCAGCGGATTTCTATTCGTTGATGAGATTATCGTAAGGTAGTTGATACCCACCCCTCTACTCTTGCACATAGCCCCACACCTTGTTGGTTGGGGTGTATATAAAATAAATATAGGAGGTCGCAACCCCCTATATTTATTTTTTATAATATATGGTGTGTTAATTATTCGACTACCATATATTCGTAATCAACAGACTCGCCTATGGGGCAGAGAACCGTGTTTACAATTTCGTAGTGACCACCATATTCGGCGTTAGGTGCTGTGATAAGTACCAACACTTTGAGGTTTTCACTGTTCCAGCTACCATCAATATCAATGTTAAACTGCTTGGTTGCAGTACCCTTAACGTCGATATCGCCGAGGTCGTCGCCCGAGAGATCCATCGAGCTACGCTTACCGGCCTGTACGCTGCGCACGCAGTTGTTGTGGTAGTCCATCCATCCCTCGTCTGACTGGCGACCGCTCTGGTATGCATAGATGTTGTCCTCCAATACCCATGCTGCTACGCGGTACTTCTGTGCTACGTTTGCCATAACCTCTATATCGACGGTGATAGAGCCACCGCTAACCTCCGATACCGTAACCTTGGCACCGGCATCGGCGCCCAGGGGCTTCCAAAGCTTGTCAATCTCGCCCTGAATACGCTTTGCTGTGGTCTGATCCCACGATGTTGCGCTGGTAACTGTGGGGTAGTGAAGGTTGTAAGTGAGGTTGGGATAACCTGTTACACCGGGGTAGAGGTCGGTCACAAGATTTGCGTCACTGCAATATGCGGGGTCCGAACTTGTATAGGTGTGTGACTCAACCTCGTGGTAGCGCGAGTGGTACTCGGTCTCGGCAAGTAACTTCAATCCGCGTATCATCTTCGGGCAGTTGGGGCACTGATTTCCGGTGTGATCAACCAAAAGCACATGGTGTTGGAATGCATCAGGTGCGGGTTTGGGTTCTGCTGCAACGATAGTTACCTTAATTGTACTTGACTGAATATCGTTGTACTTGGCGTAGAAGTGCATTTCGCCCTCTGATTCTGCGGTGTAGGGGTTGCTAACCTCGGTGTTGCTATCGGCGTTATAGATAACAGCATTAGCTGTCACATCCTCCTCGTCGATAGTCGCCGTGAAGCTTATCTCTTGACCCACCTCATAGCTATCCTTTGCTGCGTTGAGCACCAACGTTCCCTTTTCAGGCTCGGGATTAGGCTGGGGATTAGGATTAGGGTTAGGAGCTGGATCCTCGTTGCTCTCGCAGGCTGCAAACGAGAGTGTTGCAAGTGCAAATGCAAGAAACTTTGTAATTCTCATTGTCGTAATTTGTGCTTATTTAATATGAATTTTATGTGTGATATAAACCCGAAAATGTCCGATAGAGACACACTCCCATTTGGCATTGCTCTCCACCGGACATTATCAATTTATACTACAAGTACTCGTACTCGACGGTGCCACCTACGGGGCACAAAGCTGTATTAACAACCTCGAACTTGCCATTGAATTTTTCGCTCGGCGCCGAAACGATTACCAAGACGTCCATATTCTCGGGAACCCAAGACGTGCTGATGATTGCCAAATCGGCAGTGCCCGGTGCTGTCTCGCCAACGGCAATAGTGCCGATAGAGTCACCCGAGAGGTCGTTGGGACCTACATAGCCGGTAATGTTGCGGATAGCATGCTGTGCATAGTGTTGCCAATCAGCCGAAGCACCAGATTGATTTGAGTAGATGTCGCTCTCCAACAACCATACCGATACGCGGTACTCCTGCTCCTTCGCAGATTTAACCTTGTAGTTTACAGTAACCTTGTTAGCTCCCAAGGTCGCAGCTGCAGTAATACCTGCCTCTGCGCCATCCTTGTTCCACAATTTGTCAACCTCTCTTTTGACAATGTTTAAGTTACGGTCATAAATGGCTGTTCGCTCGAGGAAGTTGTAGGTAACTGCAGGGAAGCCTTCAACATACGCACCAATATTGCCGCCAACAATTGCTGCTGCGTCTGATTTAGCATTGTCGTAAGTAGCCAAGCTACCATAATGCGCACTTACCTCATTGTACTTTGTCTTGTAATTATCGTCCTCTGACAACTGGCGTAGTACTGTCATCATTTGGGGGCAATATCCGCAGCCAGAACCGGTGTGGTCAATCAGCAGAATACGGTGATTGAACGTGGTGTTTTCGGGCTGAGGATCGTCGGGAATATTTTCCATTACAGGCAATACCTCAACAACGGCGTGTTTATCGGTTACGAGTGAGCCATACATTGCATAGAACTCATGCTTGCCAAGTTCAGTGGGCTTATAGGGGTTGCTTACGACAGTGTAGTTCTTTGTCTCGTAGATTTCGAGTGTCTCGGCTGCGGTAACATCCACACCATCCAGAGTTACGGTAAACGAAACCTCGTCACCAATGGTAATACGCTCCCTATTAACCTTGATTTCGAGTGTCGTGGGGGTGGGCTCGGGTTCAGGCTTGGGCTCTTCGTTAGTGGTGGTCTCGCAACCAGCCGCAAATGCTGCTGTTGCACAGAGAAGTGCAAAAAATTTAGTGATTTTCATTGTTCGTAAAAATGTTTTAAGTTATTTGTTTATCTCTTCTGTTTTCGGATTATGAGTCTCATTGTTTAGAACGAAGTGGTAAGAGCAAGGTTTACACCGGTATAGGCGGGCTGCGGACGACATACACCACCCGAGCAAACTACACCCTCGCGGTTACGACCATAAGAGAGCTGGATGCGGGTACGACCATGTGTGAAGCTGGCGCCTACCTGATAGTAGTGAATCAAGTAGTTCTTTTGATTTGCGAAATTCAATTCAGCCTTCTCGCAGTTCCACATATCGCTTACGTAGAAGCTGAACTTGGGAGCGAAGTTATACTCCGCAAGGAGTGCTACCCAGTCGCCCTGCTTGTTGTCGAAGTCGGCAAGATACTGTGCCTCGACATGCAACGAGTGCTTCTTGTTGAACTTGTAGGTCATATCTGCAACAAAGATGTGTGATTTGAGGTATTGTGGCGCGCCCAGACCATGGCTTTTGTCATACTCCTGATATGCGTAGAGGAACGTAGTCTTTATCTTGCGGTTCCACTGACGCTCGGCATCGACGTTTATCTCCAACCACGTCTTCTTGCCCTCTGACACGGGTGCACCGGGGTATTCTACGTAATCCAAATTCTGGAATGTCGAGAAGTTGGCGTGGAAGTTCCAATACTTGGTGCGGTTACTCTTGTTGCGCAACGAGTAGTAGAGGTCGATCTGACCACCAATCTCTCCGCCGGTTGATGTGGGCTGATAGGGGTTGAGGTTGGTGAGCAGGTAGGTGTGTTGGCGTGTAAGTACCGGAATGTAGTTGATAACGTTGCAACCTCCCTGACCGCCAAGCATAAGCAGTGTATTCATATTCTCCTGACGACGGAATGTAGCAGAAGCCGAGAAACGCTTGTAGCTATATCCCAAGTCGATATGGATTGCGTTACCCTTGCGACCCTCATGCACGCCCTCATTCATATCAACGTCGTTGTTGAGCTTTGTGACATACTCTCCACGAAGGGTGAAACCGGCAACCTCGAAGTTAAGGCGTCCCGATACCATGTTAAGAGTTTTTGAATCGAGCCCAGTGATACCCCTATATTCTGCATAGGCCAATACATCGTTTTGATGGCGACCAACGTAGCTACCCTCGATAGCGACTAAACCGTTGTTCCAGCCCACGATATCCGACAACGAGAGTGAGAGGTCGGCACCCCATACCCAGTTGGTATTACGCTTATCGTAGTAGCGGGGCATACCTGCCAACGCCTTAATCGTGAAGTAGTTGTTGAGATTGTAGTGTACTCGGGCGCCTGCGATAGCGTTGTTGAAGCCCAAGGCGCGGTCCTCGTAGGTGCGGAAGATAAGACCATTACCAAACTGGTCATAAATATCGCCCAAGCGAACACCCCAATTGGTATCCTCCCACTGCACATACTTCGTGAAGAAGCCCGTAAGCATGCTGCTACCATCTATTCTGTTCGCCTTCTTCTTCAATGAGTAGATGTCGAAACCATACATCGGAGGGAGGTAACCATCGATCTGGATACCGGCAGAGAAGCGACCGAGTGTGTAGTCGAGTTTGAGGTAGTCGTGCGAGCCAAAGACCTTGTCGGGACGCTTCATAAAGCCGCTCTCCTGCATTATGTTATCCTTGTCGTAGTAGATATTGTTACTCTCCAACGAACCCGAAAGCTGTCCCTTGCCCACCTTTACCTGTGCATAAGCGCTCTCTGTAACAAAGGTTGCGGCAAGCGCAACACCCAAGATAAGTAAAAATTTCTTCATTTCCTAAACTTTAATTTGTTGGCGGAGGTGTTCTCAAAGCCAAGCCTCTTGCCCTTCCCCGCCAACAATATAATTCTCTAAAAACTATTGCAACTCCATGATTTTGTCGAAGAGCTCCTGCTCGCTACCCGGCGTGTAGCCCGAGTGCGAATAGACGATGTTGCCCTCGCCATCTACGATGAAGGTGTGGGGCGTGAGGCTCACGTTCATGGCGCGCTTGAAGTCCTGATTCTTGTCATAAAGACACTCGAAGTCGTCCCATCCCTGACCCTGGGTCATGGCACGAGCGCGGCTGATAGTACGGCTGTCATCAACCGATACGGCAACTACCTTGAAGTTGGCTACGTCCAACCACTCGTAGAGCGAGTCGTTAATGGCGTTGAGCTCCATGATACATGGCTTGCAGGTGGTTGACCAGAATGAGATAATCATGGGGGTGCCATCCACAACGTCGAGCGTAGAGATAGTCTTGCCCTCCTGATTCTCCAACTTAACATCGGGCATAGTCTGTGCCGATGCATTAAAGCCCACAAACATAGCGAGCATCAAAAACAGAATCTTTTTCATAATCCTAAATAGTGAAGTTTTAAGTTAATAATTACATGTTTACGCTGACTACGATGCAACACCAATCCGCCAAATACGCCCATTAACCAAATTGTTCGTATCCGAGTAGGAGCTTACCTTTGGTAAGTGTACAACGATACTAACACTCGTAATCGTGCGCAAGATAGTGATAAAATCGCAATTTCTTGCAATTTTTCGCTAAAAAAAGTGTGAAACGGATGAAATTAGGGGTGAAGTGGCGGGAGCGGCGGTGGAGTGTGGGGACACAACATGTACCCCCTACCAAGATGAAATGTGCCTAAATCTGCTTGCGCATGCGGGCTACGGGGATGTCGAGCATCTCGCGATACTTGGCTACGGTGCGGCGTGCTATGCGATAGCCTTTGTCGTTGAGAATGTCCATGAGATTCTCATCGGTGAGCGGATGACGCTTATCTTCGTTATCGATGCAGTCCTGCAAAATCTTCTTTATCTCGTGGCTCGATACCTCCTCTCCCGATGAGGTCTGCATGCCTTCGGAGAAGAGCGATTTTAGGAGTATGATGCCAAAGGGTGTCTGTATGTACTTGCTGTTTACGACACGCGAGATGGTCGATACATCGAGCCCCGTGAGGTCGGCTATATCCTTCAAAATCATGGGACGCAGGCGACTCTTGTCGCCATCGACAAAGTATTCGCGCTGGAAGTCGAGTATGGTCTGCATGGTGCGCATCAACGTGTCGTGACGCTGCTTGATGGCCGATATGAACCACTTTGCCGAGTCTATCTTGCTCTTTACGAACTGCAATGCCTCTCTGTCTTCGGCCTTGACCGTGCCATCGGGTGCAACCATGTCGCGAATCATGTCGCGATAGCGACGCGAGATGCGAACATCGGGAACGCCCGCCGAGTTCAGCGTAAGGCGCATAGTGCCATCGGATGTGTCGAGCAGGAAGTCGGGAACGATATATGGCGTGGCGTCAATGCCCCCCTCGGAGTAGAGGTTGCCCGGCTTGGGCGAGAGGCTGCGGATATGCTCTATGGCGGCACGGAAGCTCTCCTCGTCGATGCCGAGGCGCGCCATGAGTTTCTCGTAGTGCTTCTTGGTGAAGGGCTCGAAATAGCTGTTCAGAATCTTGTAGGCAAGACGTTTCGTGGGGCTGTCGATGGGCTCGCGGCGCATCTGCAACAGCAGACACTCCTGCAATGAGCGGGCACCAATGCCCGCGGGCTCCAAGCTATGGATGATGGCGAGTATGCGCTCCAACTCAACAGTCGTGACCTCCATGCCACGTGTGAAGGCGAGGTCGTCCGACAACGATTGCAAGTCGCGACGCAGGTAGCCATCATCGTCGATGCTGCCGACGATGTAGGCGGCGACTATAAACTCCTCGTCGGTGAGCGACCGGAAGCGTAGCTGCTCGATAAGCGATTCGCCGAGCGAGCGCCCCTCGGTGATATATACCGGGCGCTGTTTGTCGTCCTTCGAGAAGTTGTTTATGCGTGCCTTGTACGACGGTGTGTCGTCCTCCTTGCCGATGTAGTCATCGACCGATATCTTCTCCTGCTGATTGTCGCCATCTTGTTGAGCCTCAACATCCTCCTCCAATACAATGTTATCCTCGATTTCGCGCTTGATACGCTCCTCGAGCTGCACTGTGGGCAGCTCCAAGAGCTTTATCATCTGTATCTGCTGCGGCGAAATCTTGGTTTGCAGCGCAATGGTCTGTTGGAGTTTGTTTGCCATAATCATCTACCTCGGTTAAAAGTTATGCGAACGGTGGCATGCAACCTGCCGTTCGCATAGGCTTTTGTGGGCTCGCAAGTAGCTTAAAACTCGGCGTTCTTCGGTGTGCGCGGGAAGGGAATCACGTCGCGGATGTTTGTCATGCCCGTAACAAAGAGCAACAATCTTTCGAAGCCGAGACCAAAGCCCGAGTGAGGTGCCGAACCCCAACGACGTGTGTCGAGATACCACCACAACTCCTTACGGCTCATGCCTAACTCATCGACTCTTGCACAAAGCTTGCCAAAGTCGGCCTCACGCTCCGAACCACCGATAATTTCGCCAATCTGCGGGAAGAGAACGTCCATGGCGCGAACCGTCTTGCCGTCATCGTTCTGCTTCATATAGAACGCCTTAATCTCCTTGGGATAGTTGATAAGGATAACCGGACGCTTGAAGTGCTCCTCGACCAAGTAGCGCTCGTGCTCGGATTGAAGGTCGCAGCCCCACTCGCAGGGGAACTCGAACTTCTTGCCCGAAGCCTTCAAAATCTCGATACCCTCGGTGTAGTCCAAGCGTACGAAGTCGTTGTCCAGAACGAACTGCAAGCGCTCCAACAACCCCTTGTCCCACATCTTATTCATAAATTCGAGATCCTCGCGGCAGTTCTCCAAGGCGTAGCGGATAAGGTATTTGAGGAACTCCTCTGCCAAGTCCATATCGTCCTGCAACTCGTAGAATGCCATCTCGGGCTCAATCATCCAGAACTCGGCAAGGTGACGCGGCGTATTTGAGTTCTCGGCGCGGAATGTAGGACCAAATGTGTAAATCTGTCCCAAAGCCAAAGCTCCAAGCTCACCTTCGAGCTGTCCCGATACCGTAAGGCTGCAAGGCTTGCCAAAGAAGTCCTGGGTGTAGTCTACCGTGCCATCCTCGTTGCGCGGAGGATTCTGCATGTCGAGAGTAGATACGTTGAACATTGCACCTGCACCCTCGCAGTCCGAAGCGGTAATCAGCGGAGTGTGCAAGTAGTAGAAGCCCTTGTCGTTGAAATACTTGTGAATAGCATATGCCATGGCGTGGCGGATGCGCAACACAGCACCAAAGGTGTTGGTGCGAGGACGCAGATAGGCGATGTCGCGCAGGAACTCCAACGAGTGACCCTTCTTCTGCAAGGGGTAGCTCTCGGGGTCTGCCGTGCCGTAGATCTCGATGCGCTCGGCCTGGACCTCGACGCCCTGACCGCTGCCCAACGAGGCTACGAGCTTGCCATCGACGCGCAGACATGCGCCCGTGGTAACGTTCTTCAACTCCGCCTCGTTGATCTTTGACAAATCAACGACAACCTGAATGTTCGATACGCACGATCCGTCGTTCAATGCAATGAAGGCAACATTCTTATTGCCACGCTTGGTTCTCACCCAGCCCTTGACGGTAACATCGCGACCGTCACCCTCCATTTGGAGCATCTGGGCTATTCTCGTAAGTTTCATAAGCAGTATATTATTTTATTCGTTCGTTACGTTAGCATGCATAGTATCGGGCAAAATTACTAAAAATTTCGTAAACGATTGCACTCTTACCACTTTTTTGTACCTTTGCCAATAATATTTTTAGGTAATTATGTGTAATATACTTCGTCATAGCCTCGTGTTGCTCGGCATAACGCTCCTTGGCGTGGGCGGTGCAGAGGCGCAGTCAGTTGTTCACCGTTCGGAGTTTATATGCTACGACAGGCGCGAAGATGCCCGTAACGATGAGCGTACAAATATCGATAAATATATAGCGTTGCGTCCCACGCTGCAATTCGAGAGCGAGGGCATGATACGTGCCGTATATGAGCAGAGCATCGATGTGCCCGCGGCATGGAACGACTACAATGCCTATATGCATGTCGAGAACGTAGGTGCAGATTTTGTGGTATTCATCAATGGTGTGCAGATTACCGAGCCGTATGACGAGTTTACGCCCATCGACATCTTCATCTCTCCCTATCTGGACCAGGGCGAAAATGTTGTGGCGGTAGCCGTTGTCGATGAGCCCTACATGACGCTACTGGACGAGGGCTTGGAGCAGCCTCGACGAGAGCAGTTCGAGAATTGCTACATCTTTGCGCAGCGACGTCTTGCCGTCTATGACTTCAACGTGCGTATGTTGCCCGACTCGCTTGACCGCTTTGCGCAGTTGAGGCTCGATGTTGTTGTCGATAACTCGTTCTCGACGCCCGAGACTATCGAGGTGGGCTACGATATCTACTCCCCCGAGGGCAAGCTTATGGAGTATAGCGTCAATGGTCTTGCCATGGAGGGTTTTACGCGCGATACGTTGCGCTTTACACCATACATATATCACTCGAACCCAAATCGTTGGTCGGCGGCAAATCCCAAGCTATACGACCTTATGCTCTATATCAAACGAAGCGGCATCCCATGGGAGTATATCCCGTTGAAGGTGGGCTTTGCCGAGTATGGCTACAACGACAAGGGTGAGATTACGCTCTTTGGTGAGCCACTGAATATCGTGGCAAAGAGCTATAATGCCGCAGTGGACAAGAAGAGTACCGAGAGCGAAATCCGTGCTCTCAAAAAGCAGGGCATAAATACGCTACGCCCCGACTATCCGCAACCCAAATGGTTCTACGACCTATGCGATAGGGTGGGTATGTATGTCATCGATTGTGCCGCTATATCCTCGCCTTCGACCGCCCTCGATCGTTCGGTGGAGGGGTCGCCGGCAAATGCTCCGGAGTTGCTTGATACCTATCTTGCGCGTGTCGAGGCAATGTATTGGCGTGCGCAGAATCATGTCTGCATCATAGCCTTTGCCTTGGCTGGCGACGAGTCGGGAAATGGCTACAACCTCTACAAGGCCTACGAGTTATTGAAGTCGTTTGGCGATGCGCGCGCAATAATATACTATGGTGCGCAGGGCGAATGGAATAGTGACCTTTAACGATGGAGGAGTGCGGAGATGAACGTCGAGCTGATTGTTGTGGGAAAGACCGATATGAAGGAGGTTGAGGCGTTGGTTGCGATGTATAGCAAGCGCCTGAACCACTATGTGCGTTTTGCTATTACGACCATAGCCGATATTCGCAACACCAAGAAGTTGTCGGAGGCAGAGCAGCGCCGCTTGGAGGGCGAGGCGATACTTCGTCTTATAAACGAGTCGGACCATGTTATGCTCCTCGACGAGCATGGCGTCGAGTTGCGCTCTATCGAGTTTGCGGATATGATGCAACGCCGCATGTCGGCGGGAACACGCCGCTTGGTATTTGTCATAGGCGGCCCCTATGGCTTCTCGGAGGCGGTCTATGGCAGAGCAAACAGCAAGCTTTCACTCTCGAAGATGACCTTCTCGCACCAGATCGTAAGGGCAATATTTGCAGAACAGCTCTATCGAGCCTTTACAATCCTGAAAAACGAACCATACCACCACGAGTAGTTACGGGTGGGCGCATAAGTGTAGTAAACCTCTCCCGAATGGCGGTGTTGGGAGCTGTTTTGGCTTCGACATCTGTTTCGTCGCCATCTTTTGTCTTTACTTTTTTTCTTTCCCCCAATTTTTTTGTAACTTTGCCCCAAATTTGATTTAACCGAAAAACATATATATAGCTATGATTGAACTCAGTGAACAAGAACAGTTGCGCAGACAGTCGCTTGCTGCGCTTCGCGAGCTTGGTATCAATCCCTATCCGGCAGCGCGCTTCGAGGTGAATGCTACGGCAAAGGAGATTGCCCAGAACTACGACGCCGAGAAGGGCAACTATGCGGAGGTATCTATCGCAGGTCGCATCATGAGCCGTCGTATCATGGGCTCGGCATCATTCTTCGAGTTGCAGGACTCTACGGGACGTATTCAGGTCTATATTCGTCGTGACGACATCTGCCCCGAGGGCGATCCCACGCTCTACAATACGGTATTTAAGAAGTTGCTCGATATTGGCGATTTCATTGGTGTTGAGGGTTTTGCATTTCTCACCAATACCGGCGAGTTGTCGGTACACTGTAAGCGCTTCACCGTTCTTTCGAAGTCGGTGCGCCCGCTGCCCGTCGTTAAGCAGAAGGATGGTCAGACCTTCGATGCACTGACCGACCCCGAGGTGCGCTATCGACAGCGCTATCTCGACCTTGTGGTTAATCCCCACGTCAAGGAGACCTTTGTAAAGCGCGCCAAGATTGTGCAGACCATGCGCGACTTCTTCAACGAGAGGGGTTATTTGGAGGTTGAGACACCTATTCTTCAACCCATCCCCGGAGGTGCTGCTGCGCGCCCCTTTATCACGCACCACAATGCGCTGGATATCGACTTCTATATGCGAATAGCCACCGAGCTCTATCTCAAACGTCTTATTGTCGGAGGTTTTGACGGTGTATATGAGTTTGGCAAGAACTTCCGCAACGAGGGTATGGACCGCACGCACAATCCGGAGTTTACGTGTATGGAGATTTATGTCGCCTACAAGGATTATATCTGGATGCAGGAGTTCACCGAGCAGATGTTGGAGCGCGTGGCGTTGGCGGTTAATGGCACTACCGATGTCGTTCTTGATGGCCACACCATATCGTTCAAGGCGCCGTTCAAGCGCGTGACTATGACCGATGCCATTCGCGAGAAGACGGGTTACGACATTACGGGACAGAGCGAGGAGCAGCTGCGCGAGGCTTGCAAGCGCCTGAATGTCGAGATTGATGATACGATGGGCAAGGGTAAGCTTATCGATGCTATCTTTGGCCAGTATTGCGAGGAGCACCTCGTTCAGCCCACCTTTGTTACGGATTATCCTATCGAGATGTCGCCTCTGTGCAAGCGTCACCGCGACAACGAGGAGCTCACCGAGCGCTTCGAGCTCTTTGTCAATGGTAAGGAGCTCTGCAATGCCTACTCCGAGCTTAACGACCCCATCGACCAGTTGGAGCGCTTCCAGGAGCAGATGCGCCTTTCGGAGAAGGGCGACGACGAGGCTATGACCATCAATATGGACTTCGTGCGCGCCTTGGAGTATGGCATGCCCTCATGCTCGGGTATGGGTATTGGTATCGACCGCCTCACGATGTTCATGACGGGCGAGACCTCGATTCAGGATGTACTCTTCTTCCCCACGATGCGTCCCGAGAAGAAGGTCGTGGCAGATGCCGAGGAGGTATATACCGAGGCAGGCATTCCTCAGGAGTGGGTCGCAGTTGTGCAGAAGATGGGTTATATCACCCTCGAAGCCTTCAAAAATACGGCTACAACGGGTGGCATGAAGCTCTTCAATGACCTCTGTGGCTTCAACAAGAAGAACAAGCTTGGTCTTGCAACAGCCGAGATTAAGGCATGGATCGAGGCACAGAAGGAGGCATAGTTTAGGAACATTTTAATGATTTAAGATATTATGAGAAGAAAGATTGTAGCAGGCAACTGGAAGATGAATACGCTTCCTGCCGAGGGTATCGAGCTCGCATGTGGCGTGGCTAAGGGCAAGGGCGAGGTTTGCGACTGTGTAAACCTTATCGTGTGTCCCCCCTTCACGCATCTGTATAGCGTCATAGATCGACTCCGAGATACGGATATTGCTGTTGGTGCGCAGGATTGTGCTACCGAGGTTAAGGGCGCTTACACCGGCGAGGTGTCGGCACAGATGCTTGCTGCCCTTGGCTGCGAGTATGTGATTCTTGGTCACTCGGAGCGTCGTCAGTACTATGGCGAGACTTCCGAGACACTCAATAAGAAGATGGCTCGTGCCTACGAGAGTCACCTCACCCCCATCTATTGCGTTGGCGAGAATCTCGAAGAGAGAGAGTCTAACCGTCATTTCGAGGTTGTCAAGGCGCAGATCGAGGAGGTGGTGTTCAACCTCACCGACTTGCAGTTTAGCAAACTCGTTATCGCCTACGAGCCCGTCTGGGCTATCGGCACGGGTAAGACAGCTACGGCAGAGCAGGCACAGGAGATTCACGCCTACATACGTGAGGTGTTGCGTTCGAAGTTTGGCGCTGCTGCCGAGCAGTGTCCCATCCTCTATGGTGGCTCATGCAAGCCCTCTAATGCTGCCGAGATATTCTCGCAGGAGGATGTCGATGGTGGTCTTATCGGCGGTGCTGCGCTCAAAGCGGAGGATTTTATTGCGATAGGTAAGGCGTTCTAAATCTTCTACGAACGATTATAAAGGCGAATTGCTGCGTTACGCTCGTTTGCAAAATGCTCACATACGCAAAAGTATGCTGCGCTTTTGCAAACTTCGCAAGCCTTGCATTTCATTCTTTATAATCGTTCGTTGGCTTTCGCACAAAGGCGAATTGCTGCGTTACGCTTGTTTTCGAAATCCTCATTTACGCCAAGTAAACTGCGGTTTCTCAAACTTCGCAAGCCTTGCACTTCATTCTTTATAATCGTTCGTTGGCTTTCGCACAAAGGCGAATTGCTGCGTTACGCATCTTATTTATAGATCTTAATGAGTATAGGGAGATTAGGGAATTTAGTGAAAAAACTCACTGTCCCTAACCTCCCTAACTTCTTTTTTTAATCTCTTTAACCTCATTAAATCCCCACACTCTCTAATATCCCTCCCCCTCCGGCATTGTGCGGGTATTATTTTTAATACCCGTGCAGTTGCGGGGTGCGCATGTTGCAGTGTGGTGTAAAGATGCGTGGTAAGCATGCTTTCGTTGTGGGTTTACTTTTTTCTACCCGCATCGGAGTGGGTGTTTGTGGCGTGGGAAGTGGCGTCTTCCCCTTTTCGCGGGTAGATTTTTTTCTACCCGTGTCATGGGTGGGGTAGTGGCGCTTGGTGAGGACATGATTAAGGAATTTAGAGAGGTTA
>JAFQOR010000012.1 GCA_017403125.1 Alistipes sp.
ATGCTCTTGAAAGAGGGGCTTCTACCGTTATCGGTGAGGCTATGACTCTCAAGCATGGTGGCGACAGCGACAACCTCAAAGTTGAGACTGCTGGTACATACGACTTTTACTTTAACCCCACTACTTGCATCATGTATGTAATGGAGGCTGGTAATGTTCCCGCTATTTAATCTACACTTTAATATACTACCGCGTGCGTGTGCGCGCGGTAGTATATCTTGACCGGACAACTTTGATCGGTTGTCCGGTTCCTAATAGGAGCAAAAGACGACATAACAAAACGACGCTTGCTCAAAAAAAACAACCAAAGGCAATAATCGAATGAAGAAGTTATTGTATGGCATAGCATCGTTGATGCTACTTTTGTCGGCATGTGGCGACGACAAGGAGACTATACCCTCGCCCCAACCTTCGCCCAACCCCGAGCCCACACCTATGCCCATGCCCGAAAACTTCTATCGTGGCACGACAATGTCGTTCGCAAACTACCTCACCGATTGTGGTTTGGTGTATCGCGAGGCCGGCGAAGCAAAGAATCCTTACACATCGATAAAGGAGCATGGCGCAAACATCGTGCGTCTGCAACTCGACCGCCAAGCCTTCGAGCCCATAAACGGCGTGACGATAGATTGGCAGCAGTGGGAACGTGTGGTGGAGGATGCCAAGTGTGCCCAACAGGAGGGATTGGATATAATGCTTACGCTGAAACCCGACTACGATAAATTTTCTGCATCTGATGCCTCACACAACCATATTCCCGAGGATTGGAAGTCGTTGAGCGAGGCGGAGCTTCAAGAGGCACTCTACAACTGGGTCTATGATTCGCTCGACGCACTCTATGCCGAAGGCATAACGCCAAAGATTGTTGCCGTGGGTAACGAGGTGAACATCGGCTTCCTGCTAAATGGCGCGCACGATGCCGCACGCAGCGCTCGCCTACTGAAAGAGGGTCATCGCGCCGTACGCGACTTTGCCACAGCGAAGGGCGTGGAGATTATCTCGGCACTGCACATCGCCAACCCATCGAAGGCGGGAAACTACGTAAATACATTCCACCAGAACGGTTGCCGCGACTACGACGTAGTGGCACTATCGTGGTATCCGGGTAGCGACATAGGACACTCGATGGGCTCGTTCCAAAACTTCGAGAGCATGGGCGAGTACTTCATCGAGCGATACTCGAAGCGAATAATGATATTGGAGACTGCCTACTCCTTCACCACAGGTACGGTAAACGGAACGTGGATGGGCGACTGGTGCAACAACTCCTATAACTACCCCAATTGGAATGATGCTACGAACACCGAAAACTACACCCCGGCGAAACAACGCGCATGGCTACGCTCCTTGGCAGAAGATGTCAAGGCGGGAGGTGGCATAGGCGTCATCACATGGGGAACGGAGTCGCTTCCCGACCTCTTGGAGGGCGTAGAGGAGGGTCACGGTCTGGGTATCTACACCTACCCCGCAGCGTGGGGCTATGGCTCGACATGGGAGAACAACTCGTATTGGGACTTTACCAACCAGAACAACCTGCACGAGGGAATAGATTGGATGCAGGATGTGGAGTAGTTGCTGTGCAACGAGCTTTTTGATGCTGAAAATATAGATTATAAAACACAAATAGTATGAAGTTGAAGTATTTTATGCTACCGACGATGGTGCTTTCATTAGCGGTTGTCGGTTGCGGTGGCGAAAAGCCCAAGCAGGAGGAGCAGCAGGCCGAGCAGACAGCGATAGCTGCTACCGAGGAGCAGACCGAGAGCGAGAAGCTCTTTGAGTTGGGAAACATGGATCTTGTAGTGCCTCTCTACATCGACGAGAACGTCAAGGAGCACTACCTTACGGACTACTATCCGCAGTGGGTAGGTGCCGACAAGATTACGACCGACGACGAGCGCATCGAGCTTACACCCCTCAAAGATGACTGGTCGGTATTCTCGATTAAGGCATCGAAGGATATGAAGGTATCGACAATCGACGTATGGCACGGCGAGTCGAAGCTATCGATTGTGGTACTCGGTGGCAATCGCGACAAGGATAGCTACATGACGGTTGTCGGCACGTTCGACAATGACATCCTTGCCAACAAAGATATCACCGAGGCGGTCGTAATGTGGCAAAACAAGCGCATCGAGGGAGTGGATGTCGAAGGCAAATATATCTTTTTGAACACCCCCGACGAGGCCAAAGATTACAAGCGCTCACACCTTCGCATCTTCGCAGCATCGAAGGATGGCCGCTTCAACGATGTACTCATACCGTTAGAGAACGGTAGTCCGGTAACGAGCACCTCGCAGCTCGCACGCAGCGACAAGCATACACAGGTGCTCTACTCGTTGATGATTGACCGCTTTGCAAATGGCTCAACGGCAAACGACTGGAAACTCAACTCGCCCGAGGTACTCGACAAGGTTGATTATCAGGGTGGCGACATCGTGGGTATCACACAGAAAATTCAGGACTCATACTTCGACATGCTGGGCATCAGCACCATCTGGATTTCGCCCATCACGCAGAATCCCTACGACGCATGGGGTCAGAACGTAAATCCCGACACGAAGTTCTCGGGCTATCACGGCTATTGGCCTATTTACAGCACCGTGGTAGATAAGCGCTTTGGCACCGAGGAGGAGCTTCGTACGATGTTGAACGAGGCACACGCAAATGGCAAGAACGTTATCTTGGACTACGTTGCAAACCACCTTCACATCAACTCTCCCGTGCTGCAAGAGCACCCCGACTGGACCACAGAGCTTATGTTGCCCGATGGTCGCAAGAATATCGGTCAGTGGGATGGCGAGACACGTCTTACGACATGGTTCGACGAGCACATCCCCACGCTTGACTTGGAGCGTCAGGAGGTTTGCGACCCAATGACCGACTCGGCACTGCACTGGGTACGCAACTTCGACTTCGATGGCTATCGCCACGACGCTTGCAAGCATATTCCGTTGGACTACTGGCGCATGCTTACACACAAGATGAAGTCGGAGATGCCCAACCGCAGCCTCTGGCAGATTGGTGAGACCTATGGCGATGTATCGCTCATCGGCTCATACGTTAAGACCGGTATGATCGACGCACAGTTCGACTTCAACCTCTACCACACCTCGCGCGACGTCATCGTTGATGAGAGCCGCTCGATGCGCGACATCGTAGCCGTAGTCGAGGAGTCTGAGGCAGCATACGGCTCGCACCACACCATGGGTAACATCACCGGCAACCACGACAAGCCTCGCTTCATCTCGTTGGCAGGTGGCGACATGTCGCTCTGGTGCCCCGACGACAAGGCCGAGGGATGGAATCGTGAGGTTGGCGTAGGCGACATGGATATGGGTCACGCGAAACTCAAACTACTCAAAGCCATAATCTCTACCGTTCCGGGTGTTCCTTGCATATATCAGGGCGACGAGTATGGCGTTCCGGGTGCTAACGACCCCGATAACCGCGACATGATGGTATTCGAAGCTGCTAACGACCACCAGCAGAAGGAGTTTGAAGCTACATGCAACCTATTCAATCTGCGCCGCTCGTCGTTGGCGTTGATGTATGGTAACTACAAAACGCTCTATGTCGATGACAGCGTATGGGTATTCATGCGTCACTACAAGGACGACTTGGCGATTGTTGCCATGAACGTACGTGATAAGGACCGCACCGTAAGAGTTAAGCTCGACAACCTGATCTTCGGCGTCTTGAACAGGAGCTTGCGCAAGAGCCTCGGAAGCTACGATGCTGACGTCGTACGCGACCAGGACTACTCGCTCACAATCCACATTCCGGCATACGGATATGCGATATTTCAGAAGAGACTGTAAATTATAAACTAAAAAAAGATAAGTATATGAAGAAGATTTTTTCGTTCATCGCACTTGCAGCAATAGTTGCGTCGTGCGGTGGTAACAAGCCCAAGGCAGAGGAGGCTACGGCAGAGGCTGCAACAACAGTTGAGGAGGTAGCAACAGCGAACGAGGCAGCCGAGGAGAGCGAGGAGGCAGCATACGACATGTACAACTCGGTGGTATATGAGCTCAACATTCGTCAGGCAACAGCCGAAGGCACGTTCCGCGCTGCCGAAGAGTATCTTCCCACATTGAAGCAGATGGGCGTAGATATCGTATGGCTAATGCCTATCAGCCCCATTGGAGTCGAGGGTCGCAAAGGCACGCTTGGCTCATACTATTCGATAGTAGATTACAAGGCTATCAACCCCGAGTTTGGTACGCTGGACGACTTCAAGAGCTTCCTTGACAAGGCTCACGACCTCGGCTTAAAGGTCATAATCGACTGGGTTGCTAACCACACATCACGCGATGCAAAGTGGTGGACCGAGGGTAAGAAGGATTGGTACAAAATCGACCCCGAGACCGACCTTCCTATCGTAGAGTATGACTGGACCGACATCGCATCGCTCGACTACGAGAACGAGGATATGCGCGCAGCAATGACCGAGGCTCTGTGCTACTGGGTGGAGATTGGTATCGATGGCTATCGTTGCGACGTTGCATACAAGGTGCCATCAGACTTCTGGCAGGCAGCATTCGAGGAGGTAAAGAAGATCAATCCGAACGTATATCTCTTGGCCGAGGGCGAGGAGAGCTGGTTGCACAACAACGCTTTTGATACGACCTATGCATGGGAGTTCCACCACATGATGAATGCCATGGCAAAGGGTGGTAGCGAAACAAAGAACGTAGCCGGCGACGGCACCATCAAGACCGACGCAAAGAGCGTTAAGGACCTCAAAGAGTATATCGCACGCGATGCACAGAACTACGCCGCACCTGCAATGCGTCTTATGTTCACCTCGAACCACGACGAAAACTCATGGGCAGGCACCGAGATGGAGCGCATGGGAGATGCTCACAAGGCATTTGCTGCCCTTACGTTCGTACTTCCGCAGGGTCAGCCTCTGATTTATACGGGTCAGGAGATTGGCTTGAACCGTCGTTTGCAGTTCTTCGAGAAGGATCCCATCGTGGAGCTTGTAGATACCGAGTATGGCAAGGAGTATCGCGACTTCTACACCAAGCTCTGCTCGTTCCGCCACGCCAACAAGGCTCTGGCAGCAGGCAACAACGTGGCTCCCATCGTCTATGTCGAGGGTGCTTCGGACAACCTCTTTGCTTTCACTCGCCAGAAGGCGGATAACACCGTATTCTGCGTATTCAACTTCTCGGCAGAGCCCGCAACACTCACCATCACCGAGCGTGAGGCCGGCGACTACACCTGCGCATGTGGAGAGAAGATGTCATTCGCTGCCGGTGATACGATGGAGCTTGGCGCATGGGACTTCAAGCTCCTTGCACGCTAATATCTAAAAACGCAAACACGAAAAACTGTTAGCAAGGCACAAGGCATGTACAAGAATCCAGAGTGGAGCTACTCTGCCGTACTCTATGAGCTGAACATCAGGCAGTTCACGCCGGAGGGTACGCTCCACGCAGCAATAGAGCGACTCCCATTTCTACGCTCAATAGGCATCGACGCCATCTGGCTCATGCCCATCTACCCTATTGGCATCGAGCAGCGCAAAGGGTCGTTAGGCTCCTACTACTCGATACGCGACTACGAGGCCGTAAATCCGGAGTTCGGCACGAAGGATGATTTTCGCAGCTTCGTAGATGTGGCACACGCTCTCGGCATGCGCGTTCTCTTGGATTGGGTTGCCAACCATACGGCACGCGATGCTCGCTGGTTGAGCGAAAAGCCGACAGAGTGGTACGAGCGCGATGCAGAGGGCAGAGCTCTCGTTCCGTGGGATTGGAGCGACACAGCGAAGCTAAACTACGCAAACCACGATGTGTGGCAGGGCGAGATTGACGCCATGCTCTATTGGGTTAGAGAGTTCCGTATCGACGGCTTCCGTTGCGACATGGCGATGCTCGTCCCCATTGAGTTCTGGCAGGAGGCATCGTCAGCGCTACACCGCGAAAAGAGCGACATTTTTCTGCTTGCCGAAGCCGAGGAGGATAACCTCTTCGACAACGCATTCAACGCCAGCTACCAGTGGAACATACACCACATAATGTGCGACATAGCCAAGGGTGCACGTCGCGTGTGGGACCTTCGCCATGCCATACATCACGAGCGAGCGAAGTATCCGCGCGAATCGATGCGCATGAGTTTCACCTCGAACCACGACGAAAACTCGTGGAGTGGCTCGGAGCAATCGCGCTTCGGAGCTGCGTTGGAGATAATGACGGTTCTGACCTTCCTCATGCCCTCGACAATGCCTCTGATATACACAGGTCAGGAGGTTGGCTACGACCACTCGTTTGCCTTCTTCGACCGTGACCCTATACCCGAGGAGAGCTACCGCGAGAATCGCACAACAGAGCTATATCGCCGTCTGTGCGCACTGAAACATAGCCAGCCGGCATTGGCAGCAGCAGAGCGAGGTGGCGAAATGATAGAGATTGAGAACAACGCCAAGGATTGCATGATAACTATGGTACGCGAGGTGGGCAATAGCCGCGTGGTTGCCATCCTAAACCTCTCGCCATACTGCATACATGCCGACTTCAACACGGGCATCTACGTCGGCGACTACCGCAACGCCATAAGTGGCGAGCGTGTGACGCTTGCAAGTCACGTCGAACGCGACATAGAGCCTTGGAGCTATCAGATATTGATCAAATAAATAGGATGTTATATGAAAAGAGTTACAACAGTTATATGCGCCATGTTTCTCGTCTGCATAACAATGGCGAGCCCGGCAAAGCCCAAGGTGAGCATCAACCATGTTGAGCCGCTCTCGTGGTGGGTAGGCATGGAGCAGGAGCTACAACTTATGGTCAATGGCGACAACATATCGCTATGCAGCGTTGAGATTCTCCCGGCAGAGCAGGGTGTTAGCATCGGTGAGGTGCATCGTGCCGACAGCCCCAACTACCTCTTCGTGGATGTTGTCATCGACCAGAATGCCAAGGCTGGTGAGTACACACTGCGATTCAAGGATGGCAAACGCAAGTATGATTATGCCTACACCATCGCCGAACGCAAGGAGGGCTCACGCGAGCGTCGCAGCTTCACCACTGCCGACTTCGTATATCTAATCATGCCCGACCGCTTTGCTAATGGCAACCCCGAGAACGACAACACCCCAAATACGGTAGAGAAGGCAGATCGTAGAAATCCGGGACGCCGACATGGCGGTGACATACAGGGCATAATCAACCACTTGGACTACATCGCCGACCTCGGTGCCACAGCAATATGGAGCACACCGATGTTGCTCGACAACGAGAATGGAGCATCGTACCACGGATACTCATGTAGCGACTACTACATGATAGATCCCCGCTTCGGTAGCAACGAACTCTTCAAGGAGTATGTCGATGAGTGTCACAAGCGCGGCTTGAAGGTTATAATGGACATCGTACCCAACCACAGCTCGACATCGCATTGGTGGTATGAGGATCAGCCCTTCGAGGATTGGACACATAGGTGGGATAGCTACACACAGTCGAACTGGACATTCTCTACCAACATGGATTACAACGCATCATCTGCCGACCTCTACCAGATGGAGAGCGGTTGGTTCGACAGCTCAATGGCGGATATGAATCTCGACAACGAGTACCTTCTGCGCTACTTCCAACAGTGGGCAATATGGTGGATTGAGTACTCGGGATTGGATGGTTTCCGCGTAGATACATACCCCTACAACGAGAAGATGCCTATGAGCCGCTGGTGCGAGGCCGTCATGACGGAGTATCCCAACTTCAACATCGTGGGCGAGGTGTGGACATCGTCGATTCCGCAGTTGGCATATTGGCAGGGCGGCAACAACAATAAGGATGGTTTCGACTCTCACCTGAAATCAATCATGGACTTCCCGTTGCACGATGCAATACGTACAGCAATGACCGAGAGCGGTGCGAAAGCCGGCTGGGGTCAGGGCATGACACGCATCTACGACGTTGTATCGCACGACTTCGTATATCACGACATGAGCAACATGATGATTATGCCGGGTAACCACGATACTGACCGCATAGGTGACGTATGCGAGGGTAATCCCAAGAGTATGAAGATTGTGATGACACTACTCTGCACCATGCGTGGCATGCCGCAGTTGCTCTATGGCGACGAGCTTATGTTCCGCTCAACGGACCGAAGCAAGGGTCACCCCACACTGCGTATCGACTTCCCCGGAGGTTGGGAGGGCGATAGCACGAACCTCTTCGACAGAGCCGAGCATAGTGGCGCACAGAAGGAGGTATTCGACTTCTCACACAAACTGATGAATTGGCGCAAAAACAAGGAGGTGATACACACGGGCAAGACGCTCCACTTCATAGATCGTGACAACACCTACGCCTACTTCCGTTACAACGACGAGGAGGTTGTGTTCGTCTATATCAACAATAGCGATAGCGAGCGCGAGATACCGTGGACTCGCTACAAGGAGATTACCGAGGGCTTGGGTTGCGGCTACGACGTCATCACAGGCGAAAAGGTCGAGATGAAGGGTAGAAAAGTTGCCCCACAATCGACACTTATCGTGGAGTTTAAGCGATAGCAAAGCAACGAGCACGCAACATAGCTCGGAGTTGTTTTAGGGTAAGCGCAGGTAAAAAAAAACACCTGCGCTTACCTCTTTTTTAAGAAATAATTACTACATTTGTAATACGTAAAACTTAAATATGTTAAGGTTATGAAGAGAATCGTCATCATGTTGTTGTTCGCTACTGCGACAACTACACTTTATGCACAGAATCCCGGCAAGAGCTTGGCAGAGGCACAAATAGAGTACGACCGTGCCAAGGATAACCAGAAACGTGCTCTAAATGAGATACGCAGCGAGGAGCGACGCATTACCGACGTAGCAAACGACAGACTCGATGCCGCCAAGAGCGATTTGGAGGATGTTAAGGAGGAGTACAAGGCTATCGTCGAGGAGCAGAAGCGTCGCGTAGCGGAGGCAAAACGCGAGTTGGACAACGCTAACGCTCGCTACAAGCAGGAGGCAACACGCACCAAGCAGGAGATAGCGTCGGCAAAGTCGAGGACAAAAGCCGTGGAGGAGGAGCATAAGAGCAAGGTTGCAGAGGCAAAGGCTGAAATTGCACGCATAAAATCCGAAGAGCACGCCGCCAAGGAGACGCTTAAAAAATAATAGGGTATGATTTGTAGTATATCCCTTAATACTCATTTAGTCGCACTCCACGTCCGTGGGGGGCGACTTTTTTCGCGAAGAGGGGAGCAGCTGATGTTGCTTGACGGCGGGGCACTGCTTATTTGATGGCACCTCGCACTTATGCTACTCCTCGCTACTCTACTACTCCGACCCTCCGAATCGCAACCTCGAACCGCAAGGATTAGACGCCACCTAAAAGGGTGATTATAGCGATATTATCCCCTGATAATTTGCAGATGCCGAATTTTATCTTTATATTTGTGAGTTGATTCTGTGGGTGATAACCCCTATTTTTCGAGGCAAAAAAAAGACAAAACAAATAACTTTAACACAAATCTTCTATGAAACGTTTCTTTATGAACATGAAGTCGTACGTCGTGGCCACACTTATATTGGCAACGATGTCATCGACCGTAGTGTCGTGTACCGACGCGTATGACGACACAAAGGTCTGGGAGGAGATTGACAAGATCAAGGAGGAGCTTGCTCAACTTCGCGCAGACGTAGCTAACGAGATAAATGCCATCAAGGCGCTTATCGATGGTTCGATCACCGTTGAGGAGGTTGTAGCAAACGATGATGGCTCAACCGAGGTTAAGCTCTCGGATGGCACATCACTCATGGTTTATCCCGACCGTGGCGAGCACCCCAAGAACATCATTACCGTGAAGGAGAAGGATGGAGTTATGTATTGGGCAATCTACAACGAGCGTGGTGGCGTAGAGTTCATCTATAACGACTCCGGCGAACGCATCCCCGTAGTTGATGTTAAGCCACAGGTACGTGCCAACGACAATAATGGCACCATCGAAGTATCGTTCGACGGTGGCAATACATGGCATGTTACGGGTTATACCCCCTCGACAAGCGACTCTATGATTACCGGCGTTAAGGTAGTCTATTCGGAGTGGCAGACCGACAATAACGGCAAGCACATACCTCTCTACTGCGAGCTTACGCTTGCCGATGGCAACACCATCAAGGTGGGTATGCGTGGCGGAAAAATCATCCTTTCGGTTGATACCATCTTCGCGCCCTATGGCACCGACCGCACATTCTACATAACAGCCGAAGATGCTGCCGACTACCTTACCGAAGTTCCCGCTGGTTGGGGTTGCGACATCAAGTTCCGCGAGACTAACTCGGCATACGAGATGGTATTCAAGGCTCCAACGTACGAGGCCATAACCAATGGTAGCGCAGTAGCCGAGGGCACGTTCAAGATGATGATTGTCTTCAACGACGGCACATCGGCAATCGCTCGCATCCATCTTACGACCGAGCCGGTGAAGATTAAGTTTATCGACGAAACAGTCCGCATGGAGGCTGGCTACGGATGTGACTACATGCTCTATGGTATGGTCAGCACATTCAATCAGGAGACCCTTACAACCAACATCAACAGATTCCTCAATGGCGAAACCATAAAGGGCATCTACGAGGTAGGTTTCTTCGAGACTACCACTGCCGAGGTTGCTATTGCCGATATCTTCACACAGAAGCTCGTGGCAGGCAGGGAGTACACATTCTGGTATGCCGTTCCTCGCTACGATGAAGAAGGCACTCCCTATGTTCTTACCGAGGAGGTGATGTCGAAGATTTACAAGCATGGCGAGGTTAGTTTCGAGGTTACATCAACCTCTTTCTTCGATGTAGATATCAAGTTCTCGGCACAGGGCACCAATGGCTACATCATGGGTTACAGCGAGACAAGCAAGTTCGACGTTGCAGAACGTGTATTCTTCCTCAACGAGAATGAGTACTACTTCGACTTCAACCTACTCGAAGATCAAACCTACGAGGGTTCGTTCCTTGGCCTGTATGACAAGACCTACAACGCTACGTTGCTTCCGGGTGTTGAATATACGGTATGGTACGTTGCCAAGAACGATGGCGAGAGATACGATGTTGAGGATGTGAAGACATGGTCATTTACGACACAGGACCTTGTGATGGGTGGCGATCTCGAAATCATAGCCAGCGAGCCCGTAGTTGATTATGCAACAATCGACATGGAGTTCAATACCGCCGGACATATCATCCTATACTATAACGTTGTACCCTACTACGAGGCCACGGCATACTCAACCGACGAGTTGGCAATTGCCATGCTTCGACGCGATGGAAGGATAAATATTACCACCGAGAGCGTTAGGATGCACTACACAGGCAAGGAGCCGGGTGAGCGAGTAACACTCTTTGCCGTTGCTGCCGACGCCGAGGGTAACTTCGGTAAGATATTTAAGCAGGAGCTCCGAACAAAGGATATCGAGTACAACGACTTGAAAGTGTCGTTAGAGATGACTTCGGAGAAGGCAGATGACTTGCGTATCAAGGTATCGTGCGATGGAGCACAGAAGTATATGTATATCGTATGCCGCACCGCAGATGAGGATTGGAAGCAGGTCTATGGCGGTACCATCAAACGTGCTGGAAACTACATGATTATCAACCCCAACAACTACAACATACGTCATAGCGACGACCCCGATTATGCGTTGGTGAATGGCGAAATTAAGCTTGATGGCTTGATGATTGACGACGAGTATGTAATCGTTGTTGTAGCAGTTGATGAGAATGGTATCTCGGAGGGTGCTGGTCTCTACTTCAAGCCTATGACCAACCTTGGTAATTTTGTTGCTGCGGATGATGCTAATTGGGAGGTAGGTAAACCAACTATTACTGTTGGAGAGTGTTTGAACACAGAGTTCTTCAACATTACTTGGTATGTGACTCCTCAAGAGGGCTATACAGCCTATTCAGCTGTACTCTTCCCATCATTCATCGAGGAGGAGAAGATCAATACTCCCGAAAAACTCGCTGCTTACCTCAAAACCAATGGTACGGTATGTGAGTACTCGGCAGATGGCTATGTGCACTCATGGAAAGAGTATGCAGATTTGGATAATGACGGTACCTTTGATGATGACGACTACATCTACCATGAGGAGGAGACCGTAGGAGTCTATAATCACTACTTCTATGGCACCAAGGGTCAGTCTATGATTTACACCACATGGTGTGATAGCGAGGGTAACTTCCACGCACCCTTCATGATCGACCCCGCCGAGGAGGGTAATGTTGTTACCGAGTAAGCGTAGCGTACTTACACAAATTGAGGCTGTTCCTTACACACAGGAACAGCCTCAATTTATATGCTAATATCCGCGGCGCTTACGCAAAAGCCATACGCCACTAAATAGTATGATGTGGCTACATGCCACGCTACTTCTCCTACTCCACGTCGCCAAGCACCTCCATAAGCCACTGCGGGGCACGCTGCGGACGACGCGTAACCTTATCGATGAAGCCTAACGTCGTCATACCCGTAGCTATCTCACGACCATCCTCGCCATGAATCTCGTAGCGGAAGGTCATGCGCGCCATGGGTAACGCATCGACAAAGGCTCGCACCTTAATAAGTTCGTCGTAGTATGCAGGCTGCTTATACTTAACTTGCACATCGACAATTGGCATCATAACACCCCGACGCTCCATCTCGGCATAGGTCATGCCTACGGTACGAAGCCACTCGGTGCGCGCCACCTCAAAGAACTTGATGTAGTTCGAATGATGAACAATACCCATCTGGTCCGTATGATGATACTCAACACGTATCGTAGTTTCAAAGCTCTTCATACAATCACATATTTGTTTTATACTCTCTCCAAAAATTCTATTACTACCCTACCATCAACAACCTCCGCAAGCCTTATCTCGCGTTCTAAAACACTCACCAACGTCTCCGCCCGATTGACCATAGCACGATAGTCACCGCCCGCAGGCAACAACTTATAGCTATCACGAATCGGAACAACACCCGACCGTGCCTCGCCAATTGCCATATAGGGGTGTTGCAGCATCTCGGTTGCACGCTCCATATCGCCCTTCGCTATCAATTCGCGTATGACCGTCGAGCTCACCTTATCTCCTCTGTCACGAAACTGCTCTACCTGCTCCACCTCGAAGCCCAATTGCCGAGCCAGCGGCATCAGCGAATCGTAATTCCCCGTATGTTCACGCCCAAAGCGGTGGTTATACCCTACGACCATACCACACATCGAGATTGCATCGACAAGGCTACGTTGCACAAACTCCTCGTAGGATTGCATACGAAACTTATCATCGAAATGAGCGATAACGACATCGTCGATTCCCAGGCGCGTAAGCAACTCAACACGCTCCTCGACATTCGTTAGCAACGACATGCCCTCTGCACGCCCCATAGCGATACGCGGATGGGGCTCAAAGCTTACCACAACACTGCGTGCCGAGAGCCTCTGTGCCATAGATATAACCCTATCCAAGAGTCGGTGATGACCACCATGCACACCATCAAACGACCCAACGGTAACGACCGTGGGGATATTTTGGGGATAACTATCGAAATCGTAGTAGAGCGCCATCGTTCAAGGTCTATTTCACGACAGAGCATCGCAACCGTAGGCTGCAACGCCGCATGATGATTGGTGTTATGCAATTTAAGTTTAGGAGTTACCATCGGCAACCTTAACAAAGTAGGCGACCTTCTCCAAAAGTGTGGTTATATCGTAGTTCTCGACAACGATGCCCTGCGGGAAGTTAAGAGGTGCCGATGTAAAGTTCAACACACCCTTGATGCCGGCATTTATGATTGGCAACACCAGAGTCGAAGCGGCAGACGTAGGCAACGAGACGATGGCTATGCTAATATCGAGCTCCTCGACACGCTGCTCAAACTCGTTGATATGATAGCACGGAATGTTATCGATGCACCGACCCACCTTCTCCTTATCCACATCAAAGGCGGCCGTGATACGCATCTTCAAGCCCTTGCTATTGAAGTAGCGCGTAATAGCCTGACCAAGATGGCCCATACCAATGACTGCCATGTTCATCGGTTGCTCACTATACAGTATGCCGTCGATAAAGTCGATAAGAACCTTGACATCATAGCCCTTCTTCGTATCGCTCGAAAAGCCTATGAGCATAAGGTCGCGACGTACCTGCACCGCCGTAATGCCGTGCATGCCGGCAAGCACGTGCGAGAATATGTGTGTTATACCCTGGGCATGACACTTCAACAACGTTCGTCGATACTCGCTCAAACGCTCGATAGTCTTCTCCGGGATAGGTGTCTGGATATTTGCCATACTCAAACTAAAAATCTTACGCCTCGGCGTGTTACTTTATCTCGATTGTGTAGTCGTCGTGATAGTGTTCCATGGTCCACTCATAGTTGGTATAGAGCCCATCCTCGAAGCTGAAGCGATAGGTCGTTGCAAGAGGCGTGAAGTGGTCGTTAGCAATATCGTTAAGGCCCTCATCACCGCTGACAAAGCCCCCGCGGCCAAACATCTTGCGACAGAAAATCATGGCAGCATCGTAGCCTCGATACGAGAACATCGTGGGCAACGTGCCAAAGGTCTTGATGTAGCGGCTATCAAAAAGGCGTATCACCTCACTATCGCGCTTGGCGTGATAGGGGACAACAAAGGCAACATTGTTGTGGAAGAAGCTCTTCTTATCTATACCCTTCATGTGTGTCCACTTACGATTACCCACAACCACATAGTTGCCGTTACCCATACTACGTGCAACTATATTCGACTTCTCGGACGATAGTGTAACCAAGATACGATCAACATCAACCTCGTCGCGCGCAACAATCACAAAGCTCTTTTTCGAAGGGCGACGCAAAAGCTCACCAATAGACACCGACGAGCCGTTCGAGCCATCCGCCTGACGCTTATAGAAGAACGAGCCACGGTTATAGGTGTAGTTGAGTCGTTCGACGTTATACTCGCGCATGAGAGGTGTCACCTGCGACAAGAACTCCGTATCGAGGTTTGATGTGTATATAACGATTATCTCACGGTCGGCAGCAAAGAACTCGGCAAACTTCTCGAACTCGTAATCTCCCTCGGGCTGCATCTGAAACAGAGCGCTACTGCGCAACTCATCTACATCGGCAAGTGGCGAAACAATAGGTATCTGATTCTGCTCGGCAAAATTTACCACCGGACGCAACTCGTCGGCATAAGCAGGACCTATGATAAGCTGCGCATCGAGAATTGCAGGCTCGTAGCTCAACAGATTATAGATACGCGACGACGATGCCATGGTGTCGAATACCGACAACTTGACCGAGATACCCTCCGCCTTCAAATCCTCCATCGCCATGAGCACGCCCTTGTAGAAGTTAACGTAGTTTACGTTTATCTTGCCCGAACGACTAAACGGCAACATCAAAGCACACTGCAAGACATTGCGACGCCCCAAGAGCCAAAAATCGACATCAATAGGGCGGAAACCGGTATTGAACACGTTGTCGTTATATCCCATAACATAACGCAACCACTCGTTGTAGAGCGTCTCCTCATCTACCATCTGACTCGCCGTAATCGGGGTGACATCGCCCTCTGGCACAATCTCTGCCATATTCGACACAGGCAGCTCCTGCTCAACTACCCCACCTTCACTATCGCCACCTTCTATCTGTGACGGCTGCTCCTCAACACCCTGTTGAGCCTTGACGCGAACGACCATACCAGCCTTCAAATCGCCATAGAACATATCGTTCAGGTCCAAGAACTCCTGCTCGCTCATGCCATAACGGCGCGACAACGAATATACCGTCTCGCCTGCCTTGACAAGATACTCACCCTCCGCCAACTGAACCTGCTCCTGCGCTGCCTGCTCCTGCGCAGCCTGCTGCTCGCGAGCCATCTGTTCGCGCTCAATCTGCTTCGATGTGGCGTATCCACGCTCCGAACGACGTATGCGGAGCTCCATGCCTATACTCAACGTCGAAGCATCAATGCCGGGATTATCCTCCTCGATAATGGCAACCGATATCTTATGTGCACGTGCTATCGAGTAGAGCGTATCGCCCTCGCGTACAACGTGAATGAGGAAGTGGCTATCTTGCGCAGCACCCTCCTGACTCTTGACCTCCGATGCTTTGACCTCTGCAACAGGTATATATATCTTCATGCCGGCATAGAGCGTCTGCGGACTTAAACCGCGATTCGCACCCGTAATATCGCCTATCGATACACCGAAGTTTTTCGATAGTGAATACAACGTCTCACCATCTGCCACAGTGTGCAAATAATACTTCTCGCCATTCATCGTAACCACGCGGTCGGTGGGATGCGTAGCTTCGACCCTATCTACTCCTGTCATCACAACAAAGAGCAGTATAAGCACTATTCGTAACAGCTTCATTGCAAAAAAATCTATTTAGTACGCAGTCGTATCTCGGTGATAACCTTCTTGGTGTATTGCGGAAAACGACCATTCATCATCCATGAGTAGTAACTTGGCTCGGCTCGAAAAACCTCCTCGACACGCTGCCCCCTGTACTTGCCAAACGTAAATATCTCACGTCCCTCACTATCGTAGCCTATCATGCCGGCAAAGTCTGCCGTACGGCCATGTGTCGAGAATTCGGCAAGACTCTCTACCGTATCACCTATGTCGCCATAACGCTCAATCTGCGCCTCCAACACCTCATAGGTTGCCATCGTGTCCGCCTCGGCAGAGTGGGCATCGGCAAGCTCCTTATCACAATAGAAACGATACGCCGCAACCAACGTGCGTTGCTCCTTTTTGTGAAATATGTTCTGCACATCGATAAACTTGCGATTGCGAAAATCGACATCGACACCAACACGCATAAACTCCTCAACGAGCATCGGCAAGTCGAAACGATTGGAGTTGAAGCCACCAAAGTCGCAACCCTCGATAAATTGTGCCAACGAACGTGCTATCTGACGGAAGGTGGGCATGTCGCGCACATCATCGTCGGTAATGCCATGTACCGCCGTTGCAGCCTCGGGGATGTGCATTTCGGGGTTGATGCGTCGCGTCTTAACCTGCTTGCTACCATCTACACCAATCTTTACCATCGATATCTCGACAATACGATCCTCCGAAGTATCCACACCCGTAGTTTCGAGGTCGAAAAAGATTATCGGACGTTTGAGTTTGAGATTCATCCTGCCTAAATTTTGCCAATTACAATACTTTCATCTGGGCATATACCGACCCGAAAAGAGCTTTACTACCGACACCAAAGGGCTGTGCAATATCGATATGCACAACCCATTGGTACGATTCTCGCCTATAATTTTTTGGACTAACCGCTATGCGTTAATCATCATAGGCATAAGGAGCATAAGCACCTCGGTTGTGTGCTTATCGTCCGACACGGGCTTGAACACACCTGCTCGCGTCGAGTCTGCCAACTCGATCATGACCGTAGGAGTGTCGATGTTCGACAAAATCTCTACGAGGAATGTCGATTTGAAGCCGATTGTCACAGGCTGGCCATCGAAGCTGCACGAGATATTCTCGTAGGCCGATACCGAGAAGTCGATATCCTGCGCTGCGAGGTTTATACGATTGTTAGCCAAATCCATGCGAATAAGGTTTGTCGTGGGGTTAGAGCATACCGCAACGCGCTTGATACCATTCACAAGCTCCACGCGATCCACCAACACCTTGTTGGGGTTGGCCGTAGGAATAACGGCATTGTAGTTGGGGTAGTTACCCTCGATAAGACGACATACGAGTTTGTAGTTCTTCAACTCGAATACCACGTTCTTTGCATCGAACGTAACACGAATAGGATCCTCCTCCTTCAAGAGCACGCCCTTCAAGAGGTTTGCAGGCTTCTTGGGAAGTATGAACGAGGCGTTGAAATCGACATCGGCACACTCGGCTGTCGAGCGCACAAGCTTATGGGCGTCGGTAGCAACAAAGGTAAGGCGACCCTCCTCAAAATTGAAATACACGCCATTCATCACGGGACGAAGCTCATCGTCGGCAGTAGCAAAAATTGTCTTGTTTATGCCGGCGATAAGCATATCTACATCGAGCATAATCTCCTTCTGCTCCGCACCGAGAGTCTGTATTGCGGGATAGCTTACGGCGCTTGCACCGGGGATAGAGAGCGAGCCACTTGCCCACATAATCTTAATCTCCCACGTTGTATCGTTTGTCTCGATATCGAGAGGCATCTCCGGAAACTCCTTCAACGAGTCGAGCATAAGCTTTGCGGGGGCAGCGATAACACCCTCACGCTCTACGTTCTCGACCTTGATACGACCTACGAGCGTGGTCTCCAAGTCGGATGTTGTAACGGTAAGCTCACCATCTTTGAGCTCCAAAAGGAAGTATTCGAGGATAGGCAGTGTATTCTTGTTGCTGATAGCCTTTCCGGTGGTTGCAAGTAGCGACAGAAGCGCCGAGCTTGATACTGTAAATTTCATAATCTCTCTGTTTTATATTTTTTACTCTATAATTTCGTTGTTTTGTCGTGATTCGCATCTTCGGCTTATAGCGTTGCCAACTTATCAAGTGCCATCTGAATCATGTGGCGCACAAAGGGCTTATAGTCGGTGCAAGCATCCTTCGCCACACGCTGTGCGATGATTGTGCAGATGGTGGCGGCGCGGTGTCCCAAAAGAGACGAAAGACCCGCCAATGCCGAACCCTCCATCTCGAAGTTGGTAATACGGCGCTCGCCAAAGCGGAAGCTCTCAATCTTGTGATTAAGCTCCAAATCGTGCGGACGCAGACGTACCCAACGACCTTGCGGAGCATAGAAGCCCGGAGCGGCGATAGTTATACCCTCCTTGGTCGAATCCTTGAAGAGCTCGAAGAGTTCGCTGTCGGCATCCACAAAGTAGGGATATGGCAACTTCTCATACCACCCCGTATGCTGCATAAAGGCGCTCTCCAACGCCAAGTCACAGACGCTGTCACGACCCTCATAATACGACAACAACCCATCGAAGCCGAGCGACGTGCGCGAGAAGATGATGTCACCCACCTCGATGTCGCGCTGTATGGCACCCGACGTTCCAAGGCGCACCAGCGTCAGACGTTTGTGCTCCGCCTTTACCTGACGAGTTGCGAAGTCGATATTTGCCAAGGCATCGAGCTCCGTAACACAGATGTCGATATTGCCAATGCCGATACCCGTAGATATTACCGACATACGCCTACCCTTGTAGCTACCGGTAATGGTCCTAAACTCGCGATTCGAGACCTCAGCCTCACGCTCATCGAAGAACTCCGCAATCATGGCCACACGACCGGGATCGCCAACCAATATTACGATATCAGCCAATTGTTCGGGCTTCAAGTGGAGATGGAAAATCGAGCCATCACCATTGATTATCAGTTCGGAAGAGGGTATCGTTCTCATGCGACAAACTAAATTTATTATCAATATTATTTTAATATTCGCGTAAAATTAGTAATTTTGTCAGAAATAGCAAAATGTTTTGCCTAATTTTTACAAATTAACAACGTATGACACTTATCAAATCAATATCGGGTATCCGAGGCACCATTGGCGGAATGCCCACAGACAACATCACCCCCATCGACATCGTAAAGTTCACAACGGCGTACGCGCGTCTTATGAAGTCGAAGCACCCCAACAAACGCATAACCATTGTCTTAGGTCGCGACGCACGCCTCTCGGGCGAGATGGTCGAGCGACTGGTTGAGGGCACGCTGCTCGGCACGGGTGTTGATGTCATAAACGTTGGTCTGTGTACCACGCCCGGCACCGAGATGGCGGTCATCACCCATAAGGCAGATGGCGGCATAATAATCACTGCATCGCATAATCCGCGCCAATGGAACGCCTTGAAGCTACTGAATGAGCATGGCGAATTTCTCGACGATGCCGAAGGCAAACAGGTGTTGAGCCTCGCGGAGGAGAGCGACTTCGCCTATCCCGAAATCGACAACATTGGACACATCGTTATGCGTGAGGACTTTAACTCGAAGCATATCGAGCAGGTGTTAGCACTGCCGCTGGTAGATAAGGAGGCTGTACGTCAGCGCAAGTTCAAGGTTGTGGTAGATGCCGTAAACTCGGTAGGTGGCATCGTAATTCCGGCTCTTTTGCGCGAGTTAGGATGCGAGGTTGTGGAGCTCAACTGCGACCCCACGGGCGAATTTGCTCACAACCCCGAACCTCTACCCGAGAATCTTACCGAAATCTCGGAGGTTATACGTCGCGAAGGCGCCGACCTCGGTGTTGTTGTCGATCCCGATGTCGATAGATTGGCTTTTGTCATGGAGAATGGAGAGATGTTTGTAGAGGAGTACACGTTGGTTGCCGTTGCGGACTACGTGTTGCGCCACACGAAGGGTAACACCGTATCGAACCTTTCGTCGTCGCGTGCGCTGAGCGATATTACGGCACGATACGAAGGTTGCAGCTATGCTGCCGCTGCCGTAGGCGAGGTAAACGTAGTTAAGAAGATGAAGGATACGGGGGCTGTAATCGGTGGCGAAGGCAATGGCGGAGTCATCTATCCGGAGCTACACTACGGACGTGATGCTTTGGTTGGTGTTGCTCTCTTTTTGACCTATTTTGCAGGACTCGATATGACCATGTCGGAGCTGCGTCGCAGCTACCCTGCCTACTACGCCTCAAAGAACAAGATTCAGCTCACGCCCGAAATCGATGTAGATAAGATTCTTGCTACCATAAAGAGCAGATATTCAGGCGAAAGAATCAACGATATTGACGGTGTAAAGATAGACTTTGAGCACAATTGGGTACACCTTCGCAAGTCCAACACCGAGCCCATTATCCGCATCTATACCGAGGCGCATACGATGGAAGAGGCTGATAGTTTGGCAAAGCGCTTCATTTCCGAAATAGAACAAATATGCAAAGCGTAATAACGACTATATATTCACCTAAAACACACATAACATTATGAAACTTGCAACAGAATACATCGCCAAGAATCGTGAGCGTTTCTTGGAGGAGCTCTTCGAGCTTCTACGCATACCATCAATCAGCGCACAGCCTTCGCTTCACAAGCAGGATATGGTACGCTGCGCCGAGTGGCTTGCACAGTCGCTCGTAAAGGCAGGTGCCGACCGTGCCGACGTGCTCCCTACCGAGGGCAACCCCGTGGTATATGCCGAGAAGATTATCGATCCCAAGGCAAAGACCGTATTGGTATATGGTCACTACGACGTGATGCCCGAGGATCCCATCGACGAGTGGAAGACCAACCCCTTTGAGCCCGAAATCAAGGATGGTCGTATATGGTGCCGTGGTGCCGACGACGATAAGGGTCAGCTCTTCATGCACGCCAAGGCGTTCGAGGCTATGGTAGCTACCGACACACTGCCGTGCAACGTTAAGTTCATGTTGGAGGGCGAAGAGGAGATTGGTTCACCGAGCCTTTACAAGTTCTGCGCCGACAACAAGAAGATGCTCAAAGCCGACATCATCCTCGTTTCGGACACCTCGATGATTGGCATGGAAACACCAACAATTACAGCCGGTCTGCGTGGCTTGACCTACATGCAGGTAGAGGTTACGGGTCCGGATAAGGATCTACACTCTGGTCTGTTTGGAGGTGCTGTTGCCAACCCCGCTAACGTGCTTGCCAAGCTCGTAGCATCGCTTACCGACGAGTTTGGTCGCGTGACTATCCCCGGCTTCTACGACGACGTACGCATATTGAGTGACGCCGAGCGCAAGGCGTTGAACAAAGCCCCCTTCTCGCTCGACGAGTACAAGAAGGCGCTGGACCTTGGCGACGTGGCAGGCGAGATTGACTACACCACAATGGAGCGTACGGGCATACGCCCCTCACTCGACGTAAACGGCATCTGGGGTGGTTACACAGGCGAGGGCACCAAGACCGTTATCCCGTCGAAGGCATACGCCAAGATTTCTATGCGTCTGGTCCCCAATCAGGACTTTAAGAAGATTGCCAAGCTCTTCGAGAAGCACTTCCGTCGCATAGCACCAAAGAGCGTGAAGGTTAAGGTTGAGTTCCTGCATGGTGGTGCACCCTACGTATCGCCTACCGACCTTCCGGCATACAAGGCTGCGGAGAAGGCCGTTGAGACTACATTCGGCATCAAGCCTCTGCCCTTCTACTCTGGTGGCTCGATACCCATCATCTCGGGCTTCGAGAACATCTTGGGCATCAAGTCAATCTTGTTGGGCTTTGGTCTGTCGAAGGATGCTATACACTCGCCTAACGAGAGCTATGGCCTCGACCAGTTCGACAAGGGATTGGAGACTCTACCCTACTTCTACAAGTACTTCGCAGAGTAGTCGAGGCGTGCACCAAAACAAAAACATCCCGCAGAAAATCTGCGGGATGTTTTTGTTTGATAAACCTTAACGGTGCATAGGTGGACGACCAAAGGCACCGTGCTTGCCACTCACGTTCATGCCATCGTAGTCGTTGATGTCGTTTGATGCGTTCTTGCCGAAGAAACGCAAGTTATAGGTAAACTGCACCGTGAAATAGCGACCTACGGCACTATTCGTCATATTCTGCGTATAACCGCTGCCGACCGTACGAGCGAAGGCGGTGTTCTGGTCCAAGAGGTCGTTTACACCAATCATCACCTCGCCCATCTGGTTCTTAAACACCTTCTTGCCAAGATATACGTTACAGATGAGGTAATCCTCGTTATAGTCGTTCGTGAAGCCGATATACTGGTTGTAGTTCACGGCAGCCGTAAGCGTGAAGCCCTTCCAGAATACCCACTTCAACGTGCCCGATGCAGCATGGTTAAAGTAGGTGTTCTTGGCATTACGCATAGCCAACGACTGCTTCGTATCGTTAAACGTACCATTCCACTGCACCGTAAAGTCGATATTTTCCGAGATATTGCTACCTAACGACAACATGGCATCGTAGCCAATATTGCTCGTAAAGTTGGCATTTCCATCGATTAACGACGGCGTACGCGTCCAGCTAACTCCCGCCATGACATTAAGGTTACACTTGATGGGCGTTATGGGGAAGCCGTAGCTGAGGTGCGTACGCAACGAACGATAGCCATCGAGGTTAGCGTAGGTCGTGTACTGCAACGGATCGTATGCCACGCCATCTATATCCATCTTTCCGGGGTTGTAGGTCACCGACTGACCGATATAATCCTGCGTAAACTGCCCCGAGAACATCCACATGAAGGTGCGACCCTTCTCCATATTCGAGCGCACGTAGTGTAGGTTGATGCGGTGCGTATATGCCGGTTCGAGATTCTCGTTACCCTTCGATATGAACTGTGCGTTCGACAAATCATAGACCTCCTGCAAGTTCTGCACCTTGGGATTCTCCGAGTGCGACATAACAAACAGACGCATGGTGTTCTGTGAGTTGAAGGCTATGTTGCTCATAAGGAAGTATGTAAAGTCGTGGAAGTCGTTCTTCACCGGCTTATTCTTTACCAGAGCATCGAGTACCGAGTATTGATAATAGACATTCGCCACAACGTTATTACCGCTCTTTGCATAGCGGAATCCGGGGCCCACCTTATGCTCCATATAGTGGCTGTCGGTCGTAGATGAGAGCTGATCGTTAGGCGCAATACCCGCGATGTCGAAACTAACGTCGGTGATATACGACGCCTTGTCAATCTCCTGACGCTCCGACTCGAAACGATACTGCATGCTCAACTGTGCATTTTTCGACACAGGCTCGGTGTAGGTAAAGTTGGCACCGAGGTCTAACTCGTTCTCCGGAGCAAACGATGACACGTAACGCAAGTCGGGAATGTAGAGTCCCGTAGTCGGATCTTCGATTGTCTCCAATGTCGAGTAGCTATTGCTCCACGAACGAGGTGTATTCTTATATGACACGCGACCATCGACCGTAATCGTACGCCCCGGCTTATCTCCAAGCTTAACTCTATACTGCAAGAACTCCGAGAAGCGCAGAGCGCGCGACGAACCTACCGAGCCACTCTTTGTGATATTATATCCACTCTCGCCCCACTGCTTTCCCTCGGTTAACGACTCGGGGTCGTTACCCTGGAAGCTGAAATTCGTACGCGACATAAGCGACATGTTACGGTTGATTGTCCAGTCGAAACGCACGTTCACGCGATGGTTCATGTTGGCTATATCCGAGCGACCATCCTGCTCCAAAGTGTCGGCAGGCGAGGGGTCGTAGTACCACTTCTCCAAGCGGCTTACGTTCTGCGTATTGGTGCTATTGAAGAAGTACGAGCCATTAAGCTTGACCTTCTCGTTCTCGCCCCACGCTCCCGAATACTGCACACCGATAGAGCCTACACGCGCCACACCATTCTGCGGACGCACCATGTAGCTACCTACACCGCGACCACGACCGCCTCCGTGACCGCTACCGCCACCGGTGACACCCAAAATATCCTCAAACGAGAAGTTCTGCTGATTGACGTTATTCAGAAGTCCGATGATAGAGATACGGTCCGATTTGTTGAATATATTGACGTTACCACCGGCATTATACTTATGTTCGGATGTAACGTCGTCTGTATCGGGCTGGTAGCCATAGCCACCATAGACCTTACCGAAGACACCCTGACGCATATTAGAGTGCGTGATGATGTTGATAGCCTTGTAGCCCTCGCCATCGTCCATGCCCGAAAACTCGGCATTATCCGAGAGTTTATTAAAGACCTCGATACGATCAACCGCCTGCGCCGGCAACGAGTTTAGTGCCGTAGATACATCCTCGCCAAAGAACTCCTTGCCATCCACAAATATCTTCTTCACCTGCTCACCCTGCGCCTCAACCGAGCCATTAGAGATGGTAATACCGGGCATCTTTTTGAGAAGGCCCTCGACATCGGCATCGCTTGCCACCTTGAAGGCTGCTGCGTTATACGCTACCGTATCGCCATTTTGCGACGTACGCAGCGCCTGCACCTCCTTAACAACGGTCTCGATAGCAACAGCCTCGGGTGCAATTTCGATGACACCCAAATCCAAGTTGCCCTTGACCGATATATCGCGCGTAACGGTAGAGTAACCAATGAACGTGATGTTCATCGTATAGTCGCCCGCCGCAACACTCGTAATCGTGAACGCACCGTCGGCACCCGACACCGTATGTTTGCGCTTATCGGGATTATCCTTTGCAACAATCTCGACGATAGCTCCAATCACACCCATATCGGCCTCGCTATCTACAACACGCGCTGTAACCTTATTAGACTGCGCCTGCGCAGGTAGCACAAATGACAACGCTAAAATGAGGGCTAAAAACCTTTTCATACACAACATTTTCTTTTATCTCTGCTCTCTAAAAATTCGGAACGAATTTACTACTTTTTTTCGAGATAACATCTCTTTTAACGGTGAAACGGCAAAAAGGGGGTGTCAGATGACTGACACCCTCTCTTATTGGCATTTTTAGCGGCGACCCGGAGCACGACGACCACCCTTATCGTGGCAATGTGCAGGAGCTCCGCAGGCATGATGCGGCTTCTTATGCGGATGCTTGAAGTCGTGGGGGCAACCCCTCTTATCGCGCTTGTGCCATCCATCGCAACACGACTTGCAATGAGCACTCTTATAGCCCCTATCTGCCGGGCAGTGAGCAAACGCATTGCCATGGCAATTAGCACCATGATTTATGTCCTTAAAGACAATAAGCTCAACCTTGGTATTACCCCTCTTGGGTCCACGCTCGTTAGCCAAAACTGTGCCTGTTGCCATCACCGACAGCACGACAAGCATAAACATCATCTTCTTCATAACTCAATAAAATTAAGTGGTTGAATTTCATATCCCTAATACAAAGGTACAACCACCTCTTGCGTTATGCTCCGCACACGGCGCTGAATCGACATTTTCGCAGCGTGAAACAACCTTTATGACCGGTGAACAGACTGCAACCACTGCTTCAATTCTGGCACGCGAGCCTTGCTGATGATGATACGCTCGGGGGTATCGACACTCAAATTGAGCGCCAGACGGCTACCAAACCATATAGCGATATCCTTAACCGCCGCACGCGACACTATAAACTGGCGATTGGCACGGAAAAAATCCTCGGCCGATAGTTGTTGCATCAACGCTTCGAGGGTCTTATCTATCTGGAAGCTACGCCCATCGAGCGTCGTGAGCGTAACACGCTCCGAGAAGGTGTAGAAGAATGCAACCTCGTTCATCGCCACCGGTATAATCTTATCTTTGTAGCGCACAAGCATCGTCGTCATGCCCTGCTCGCCATGTTCGGCAATCATATGATCGAGCTTCGTACGCTCCTCGACACGCTCGGCAGCAGTGAGGCGCTCCAACTTCTCCAACGCACGCCTCAAATCCTCGTCCTTGAAGGGTTTGAGCAGATAGTCGATGCTATTTACCTTGAACGCCTGCAACGCATACTCATCGTAGGCGGTTGTGAAGATGATAGGCGTAGCTATATCCACGCTCTGGAAGATGCGAAACGAGTCGCCATCGGCAAGATGTATATCCATGAAGATAACATCGGCATCGTAGGCGTGCGAGAAGTATTCGACAGACTCCTCAACCGACTCCAAGACAGCAACAATCTCTATCGACTCATCGATAGCAACAAGCATGCTTCGCAGATTGACCGCAGCAGCCGTCTCATCCTCAACAATTACAACTCTTCGTATCATATGGGGTGTCCTATAAATTACTAAAAAAAAGTTTTTCGTCGCCGGGAGTCTAACTCATAGAACATCCCACAACTTATAAGCTATTTGGCAGGGCGCTCCAACGGCAGACGCACCACAAAGCTATCAGCCTCGTCACGAACTTCAATCTCCTGACCCGAAATAATCTTCCAACGATTATTCAGGTTGTCGAGACCGATGCCCGTCGAAGGCTCTACATCCAGTTTCGGATGCTTCTTGTTGCGTATTTCGAGCACACCGTCGTGTACGCTTATCTCGACATGCAACGGATTTTTTGATGTAATGCTATTGTGCTTAACAGCATTTCCTATGAGAGGCTGCAACGACAACGCCGGCAACTGCCAATCTTTGTACTCGTCATCGACATCGAAGTCGAAAAAGAGCTTATCGGCATAGCGTATCTTGAACAAATAGGCATACGCCTCGGCAAAAGCAAGCTCATCGCGCAACGTGGTCTTGCCACTCTGCCCGCTCTGAATTATGTAACGGAAGGTATAGGATAGCTGATCGATATACTTCAAGGCACGCTCGTCATCCTTCTCACGTATTAGCATCGCCAGAGAGTTAAGCGAGTTGAAGAAGAAGTGGGGATTTATCTGTCCCATAAGCATGTTGTAGCGCGTGGCGAGATTCTCTGTTTTGAGATGCTCGTTCTCTATTGCCATCCTCTGGCGCTGCTGCATAAGGCGATAGATGTTGGCATAGAGCACCGTAACGGCAACCGTAAAGAGTGACTTGGTAAGCACTATAAGATAGGTATGGTCGCGCGGGTCGCTCTCGTAGAAGAATACGATGCGCATGGCACCCTCCTTGAACGACATGACGGGTGCGAAATATATCGCCACGCATGCCAAAGCCAACGCCACAAGCACACGCTGTACAAAGCGCCAGCGCGGACGCTGTCGCCTACCAAACGACGCCGTGAAGAGCAGAATAAAGAGGAACGAGAGCAGAGCATAGTAGCCTATCTGCCACACAAACTCGACGGTGCGGCTTGGACGATCGTACAACGCATCGAAGTCGAAGGGCTCGCCATTACGTGCTATAACCTCTTCCAGACGCGGATGAGCCTTTGCCTTCTGTTCGTCGGTGTAGGTGTCGCCTGTCAATATACGCGAGGTAAAGTTCAGATGGTCACCATCTTGCAGCTTAAAGGTATGCACCTTCCACGCCGAGACATAGATACTATCGCGCTGCTCGCAGTCGCAGACGACGTATCCGTGAAGGTCGTCGGTAAGATGCAACACGCCACTGTTATGCTCACTCATACCACTACCCTCACCACGCTCGCTCATACCCTGCTCCGTGATAATAGGCACCAATAGGTAAGAGAAGTTGATAATAAGGCTCAAACCTATGGCTATGAGCAAATGCATACCCAGACTTCGTTTCAATATCTTCATAGGCGTAGTCTATTTTGATGCGGAATAGTTCCGTTTTTAACGTCTGTATCGACCTTGCATGCAAAAACAACGGATGTTCCCCGCTCCATTTTGCACCAACCGCGTAGGCTACTTATACCACGAAGCGTAGGTACAGTAGTCGCGTGCCGTACGCTTGATAATCTCGTCGCGCTGCTCGGGTGTAACATCCTTAACCTTCTTGGCGGGAACACCTGCATATACCGAGTAGGGTTCGAGCCTCTGGTTCGAGAGCACCAATGCCCCTGCTGCCACGATACACCCTGTGCCTACAACAGCATTATCCAAGACGATGGCGCCCATGCCTATAAGGCAGTTATCCTCGATGATGCCACCATGAATTATGGCGTTGTGACCCACCGATACAAAGTCACCGATATGTGTCTGTGACGGATTCTTCGAGCCATCGTAGAGCGTATGAATAACCGCACCGTCCTGAATATTCGTATTGTTACCAATGCGGATAGAGTTTACATCGCCTCGCAAAACGGCGTTATACCATATCGAACAGTTCTCGCCAATCTTAACATCACCAATGATGGTTGCATTCTCTGCCAAAAACGTATCCTTACCTATCTCGGGCTCGTGGCCACGTACCTCACGAATAAGTGCCATAACTCTCTTTTTTTTAAGCTTAATACTACTACTTGCCAATTTTCATATACTACTCCTCGCGCTTTGCCTCCTGCCAATAGCCCTCCATCTCGTCGAGCGACATGTCACGAAGCGTAATACCCTTATTAACAGCGCATTGTTCCATATACTCGAAGCGTCGTATAAACTTCTTATTCGTACGCTCCAACGCCGCCTCGGGATCGATACCATAGAGGCGACATGCATTTATCAAGGCAAAAAACAGATCACCCATCTCGTCTGCCATGCGCTCCTTGCACTCCGCCTGCACCTCGGCATCCACCTCGATGAGCTCCTCCTTGACCTTTGCCCACACATCCTCCTTATGCTGCCAATCGAAGCCCGTGGCAGCCGCCTTCTCGCCTATACGATACGCCTTGACCATTGCCGGGAGCGACACCGGAACACCACCCAACGTGCCACTCTTACGCCTCTTCTTGCGCAATTTCAAAGCCTCCCAGTTCTGCTTCACCTCCTCGGGCGTATCGGCATGGATGTCGCCATAGACATGCGGATGACGATAGATTAGCTTATCACACACCCCATTAGCAACATCTTCATAGTTGAATGCACCCTGCTCCTCGCCCAACTTCGAGTAGAATACAACGTGCAGTAACAGGTCACCCAGCTCCTCCTTGATGCCCTCCATATTCTTATCCGTAATGGCATCGGCAAGCTCATACGTCTCCTCGATTGTGTTGTTACGCAACGAATCAAAGGTCTGCTCCCTGTCCCACGGACACTCTCTACGGAGTGTATCCATAACCTCCAACAGTCGGTTTGTAGCCTTCTCGGCCTCTCTTCTATCCATAATTTTAGTTAGTTATTACTACTCATTTTTGCCCCCTCGCGGCGACGAATCTTACGAAATGGCAGCCTCAATACGCCAAAAAATGCCTCGCCAAAGATGCTACTCGACATCTTCGATGTTCCCGCCTCGCGGTCTATGAAGATTATCGAAACCTCACCTATCGAGAACTTGAATCGCCATGCCGTATATTTCATCTCTATCTGGAAGCCATAGCCATTCATCTTCACGCGGTCGAAGTCTATGGCATCGAGCACCTCGCGACGATAACCCACAAAGCCTGCCGTGGCATCCTTGACGGGCATGCGCGTAACAAAACGCACATACTTCGACGCAAAGTACGACATCAAGAGACGCCCCATAGGCCAATTCACAACATTCACACCCTTGGCATAGCGCGAACCTATCGCCACATCACGCTCATCGAGCATAGCATCCAAACGCACCAAATCATCGGGATTGTGCGAAAAGTCACAATCCATCTCGAAGATACGAGCATAGTCGTGCTGCAAAGCGTATCTGAAACCGGCGATATATGCCGAGCCAAGACCAAGCTTACCCTCGCGAACAATAAGATGCAGACGCCCATCGAATCTACTCTGTGCCTTACGCACAAGCTCGGCAGTGCCATCAGGCGAGCCATCATCAACGATTAAGAGGTCGAACATCGGCGACATGCCCATGACATGCTCTATCATGCGCTCGATATTCTCACGCTCGTTGTAGGTAGGTATGATTATTAGTCGTCTCATCACATCATCTGCTTAAACTTGTGCCAACCACAAAGATAACGCAACACTATCGAGAAGCGATATATGCCCTCGACCTTTTTTATGCGCTTCGTAGCACGTCGCTTCTTGGCAAGCTCGCCATGCCACTTTATAAAGCTACCCCACGCCCTCAGAATAGCCCATGCTCGGTGGGGATGCAACGTCAAGAGCTGCGCCAATGCCTCCACCATATCCGTAAACGGACGTATCAGGGCAACCACTGCGCGCTGCATAGGCGTAGAGCACTTATACAGCATTGCCAAGTTGTTGCGATGGTTGAGATAGACCTTGTGCGACGAGTTGGGAAGCGTACCTCCGCCGAGGTGATATACCACCGAGCGAGGCTCGACCACAATACGCCAACCCGCAAGCTGCATGCGCCACTGCAAATCTATCTCCTCCATATGTGCAAAGAAGTCGGCATCGAAGCCTCCGAGTTCGAGAAAGAGCCGACGACGACAGCACATGGCGGCACCACTCGCCCAAAAAACGTTGCGCCTACCATCATACTGACCGCAATCACGTTCAACACTCGATAGTATGCGACCTCGACAGAATGGGTAGCCTAAATAGTCGATGAAGCCTCCCGCAGCTCCGGCATACTCAAACCTATCGCGCTGCTCAACAGAGCGAAGTTTTGGAGCTACAACAGCCACATCCACCTCTCTATCAAGCACCTCAACAAGTGGCGCAAGCCAACCATCGGTAACTTCGACATCAGAGTTCAAAAGCAACACATACTCCGACTCTACCTCGCGTATCGCACGATTATAGCCATCAGCAAAACCATAGTTCTTATCGAGCTTTACGACACGCACCTCAGGATAGTTCAAGCGCAACCACGCCAACGAGTCATCCTTCGAGCCATTATCCGCAACCACGACCTCCGCCTCGTTCGAGCTATGGCACACCACACTTGGCAGAAAGCGCTCCAGATGGTGCCTGCCATTCCAATTTAATATGACCACGCTCAACTTCGCCATCGCTATGCCTCTCTCTTTTGTTGATCCGAAGGTTTATATTTCCAACGACGGTGCGACCATAGCCACAACTCCGGACACTCCTCGATTGCCTGCTCCATGCGACGCACATATCGCTCGGTTATCTCATGCTCCTCGACCGGCTCACGACCATCGTAGAGCTGCTCCATATACATCTCGTACTCGCCACGGCGACGGCGACGCATGCCGCCAAACCATACCGGAAGCGACAACTTACGCGCCAACTGCTCACCACCCTCGGCAAAGATTGTATCCTGATTCAGGAACTTAAACCAATGTACATCCCTATGAAAGAATGGATTTTGGTCGGCTATAAGCCCCATAGCCAAGCGTTTATCGCCACCACGGTTCTTCAAAAAGTAGCGCAAGCTCTCGTCACGAGGCACAAGCACCGTATTCTCCAAGCATCGCATACGCTTAAATAGGTCGTCGATAACGCAGCTATGCAACGGATGGTAGATGCTCATGATAACGTGGTCGGGATCGTAGAGTGCAACAGCCGTGAAATACTCCCAGCTGCCATAGTGACCACCCATAAGTATCACATCCGTATCCTTGACAGCCTCACGATACTTCTCCGCATCCGGGAACGTTAAATATTGTTTCATACGCTTGGGACTCGCGCCCGTCACGCTCAACGTATTTATAAACTGCTCGGCAAGATAGTTATAATAGCGCTTTGCTATGGCTTTAAGCTCCTTTTCGCTCTTCGTTGGGAATGAGTTGCGCAGGTTTGTCAATATAACACCGCGACGATAACGCATCACATAGCGCAACACGAAGTAGATAAGCTCTTCGAGCAGATAGTAGCGCACCCAGCGCGGCAGAATAGCCACAAAGCGACACATACCATAGAGTATGCCTACTCGTAATCGCTGCCAACGTGTGAGCGTATATCTATTGTTATCTCTTGCCATATACCTGTTGGTTAATCCTCATCATCCTCGTCACCCGACATCCCCTGCTCGCCACGACCATCATAGCCTGCCACGACAATTACGAACTCACCCTTGGGCTCATGTGCCTTGAAGTGAGCCAACACCTCGTCGATAGTTCCGCGCACACACTCCTCGAACTTCTTGGTAATCTCCCTTACCACCGCCACACGACGCTCCGCACCAAAGACCTCGGCAAGCTGCTCCAAACACTTGACAACGCGATATGGCGACTCATAGAGTATGAGTGTACGCTGTTCTGCACGAAGCTCCGCAAGACGCTTCATACGCCCCTTCTTCTGCGGCAGGAATCCCTCGAAGCAGAATCTGTCGCACGGAAACCCACTCTGCACCACAGCCGGAATAAGGGCGGTAGCTCCGGGCAATGTAACAACCTCGATACCCTCCTCCACACACTTTCTAACGAGCAAAAAACCGGGGTCCGAGATTCCGGGCGTACCGGCATCCGACACCAGAGCGACGTCGCGTCCCGCGGCGATACTCTCGGCAACACGACCTACGGTAGCATGCTCGTTGAACTTATGGTGCGAGTGCATAGGCTTCTCGATACCGAGATGGCGCAACAGATGCGATGTCGTGCGCGTATCTTCGGCAAGAATGAAATCCACCTCACGCAAAACGTTTATTGCGCGCAACGTGATATCTTCGAGGTTACCGATGGGAGTAGGTACAATATAGAGCTTTGCCATGGCTACGAGAGTTTACGTTCGATAAGCGACACCAACATCTTTGCACCCTCCGAATCGGGATTCCATGCAAAGTTCTCAACGATGTATATCATGCACTCGTCCAAATCATCGAACTCATTGAGCGTATCAATCGTATCCTCGTAGCGTGCGGCATCGCCCGCAAAAAGGTCACGAATCATCAAAAAGCGGTCGTTCAGACCTATCGCCTTGCGCAAATCGTTTATGCGATTCATCGCCGGCATAGGGGCAGTGTCGTCCACCATCTTGTCGGCAAGCGTCACCTTTCCGCCCAACACATCAGCCAAACGCGTCGGCTGCTGGGGTTGTGGCTGTGGCTGTGGCTGCGGCATGGGCTTTACCTGTGGCTGCGGCTTGACTATTTGCTGCGGTTGCGGTTCGGGGTCACCAACAGCATCCACATCCCGAATAGGCTGAACATCGACACCACCCTGCGGTACTGCCGCAGAAGCCGACGCAGATGTTGTCGCCACAGTTGCAGCACCCTCTACAACGCGCTTTGCCGGGGTGTCGTAGAGCGACAGCATCTTACGCCCCGACTTTGTTCTAACCGGTATATCATCAATATCGAACAGACCACCACCAACTGCCACCGCCGGCTTCGACTTCGATGCCTCCTTCTTCTCCTCCTTTGACTCTTCCGCCGGCTCCTCCTTTGGCTCCTCTGCGACCTCTTGTTCAACCGCAGTTTTCTCCTCTATTTGCACCTCAATAACTTCTGGCACAGACCTCTCTACAAGTTGCTCCTCGTGTTCCTCAACCACAACGGGCAACTCCTCGGTCCTCTGCTCTACGGACTGCTTCGCAACCTCATCGACAAGCTCCTTATCTACGTCACCCTCGCCCTCGGTTGCAGGCTGCATCTCGACATGTATGGGCTGGGTATCCGTCAGGCCCAGCAGTGCATCAATGTCGAGGGTATCCTCATCCATAATCTCATCGTCGTGGAGAGGCTCTTCGACAGCAACCGCAACCTTCACACTCTGACTCGGAGCTACACCCTTAGCCTCTGCGCTGCTGTCCATAAGAAGCAGGTCGTAGAGTCTGCGCAACTCCTCCAAAGCCAAATCTCGCTCGATAGTAGCTATCGAATCCCTATCCTGCCAACCATCTACAAGCGCTGCAACGCGCGATAGTCTATCTTTTATCTCCGTGGTGTTCATCTTCAAAAAGGTATAATATTTATCAAAGGTACGAAATTTTGCGGAATTTATATCGCAAAGCGACGAAAAAAAACAAAAAAAGAGCGACATCGAGCACAGAGTGTCGCATATTTTAAGAAATAAGCGTAGCGCAAAAGAGAAAACAAGGCTGCTCGAACTACATCGAACAGCCTTGCCACATTACTTGCGCATCGCCACGCACTACTCTGCGTAGCGCAAACGGAAGTTTCGAGCAAAGAAGTATGTACCCGCTGACCAATCTATCTTATCCGTGTTGCAACTGATGCTTACATAGGAATTCGATGGACTAACTTCAAACGCTGAGCTCCACTCGCCCGAACCATAGGTCTTATAGTTTACTGCAGTAGAGTATGCCGACGTCGAGAATGTGAGCGCAGTACTCTTAGATGATGTATTTGCCACAGCGCCAATATATCCATCTTTACTGCCCGAGCCTTTTGTCGTATAAAGACTGCGCTCGAACATAGTCTGAACATTGATATTGCCATGCATATGGAATTTGGGCGACACAACATATCCGCTACTTGCACCATCCCACGAACGATAGTAGTAGAGCATCAACGCCGGGTTACCCGTTACCGAGTCATCGCTATACCTCAAATCACCATTGAGCGTCCAGCCATCTGCCGCATATTGATCGAGCGAGCCCTTTGCTACAAAGTCGTAGTCGTAGGGCAAACCCGTAAGCCACACTGTGTTCGATGAGTAATAGGTCACACCATCCACGACGATAAAGGCTCGGATGTCACTCTTCTCGCCCCACGTCGTAGAGTACGAAGGCGCGGTAGTAGGCTCGAAGCTCCTCTTCGACTTATCCCAAACGACCTGACCTCCCGAGTAGCTGTATATCGTGCCCTCGACATCGTAACCAACATCCGTAACCATGGCATTCTGCACATTGCCATAGGTCGAAGCACAACTCTCACCCTTGATACCCGTGGTAAAATATATTGCACTATTCGAGCACGCATTTGCCCAAGATGATTCGCCATCGAGATAGTAGTTATACGAACTCTTGGCACCAAGCACTACGTTTGGCGTGCTCCACGTCATCTTTATGCGCTTTGTCGTGCCTCGCTCAAATGTATCGCCATTGTACGCCACAGCGCATGTTGCACCCGACGTATCGGTAAGGCGAACCACATATCCACTCTCCATTTTAAGGTCGGCGGGCAATGCGAAGAAGAAGCCGTCTGTTGCAGGATCATCGACAGTAATCACCTCCGACGAACCGCAGTGCGCCGTAAGGTCTGTTGCAAAGTCATAGCTCATACCCGTTGCAAAGGCATTGCCGTCGTAGCTCATAAACTCCGCCTTATCGAGCCTCTTTGCGCCCACAACCTCGACGTACAACAGCGCATTCACAGGCTTGAAGAGCATATCTATCTCACCAGGCTTAACACCCTCTGCCACACCAACCAATGCTGCAAAGCTCACTCCCGACTGCACCCCATAGTCGAACGATACAACCGTGCCATCAAACTCTGTTGCGGGATAAACCGCATAGTAGTTGTCATTCTGTGCAGCTGCCGTAGCATCACCCACAAAACGGATGTCGCTCTTTCCTGCTGCGGTAGCAGAGAGCGTGGTATTGACACCGCCATCCGAGACAAGCTTCACACAATCACCCTGTTCCCAGCTTACCTCGTTATGAAGCTCACCTCCAACAGCCACACGTGTAGCATCCTCTGCGATGCTACCAACAAGTGTCAAACGCGCCTCCGACTGCTGATTATCGATACATTCATCGTTTGTTGAACAGCCCACCAATAGAGCGATAGCTGTCAATGTACTAAAAAACCTCATCATAGCTCTTACGTTTAACTCGGTTAATCCATAGGCACACCTTCGCCACCATCACCATAATCACCACTATCGGTCACACCCGACAGCAAGAATCCCTGCTCAACAGCGATTTCGAGAATCTCCAACTCCGGAGCAGAATACTCTTTTGTAGTCATATTAAGCATATTGACCTATATTTTAGAATATTATTTCATTTATCAGCTGCCACAACTCTGCATAGAGAACAAATATGGCATAAAAGCGGGGCAAAGATAGGCATAAATATTCCAAAAACAAAGTCGATTCAACAGAATGCAGCTTTTTCAAAATGAATATCAACACTAAAAATCGGTGCTATGTGAAGATAGTGAATTTTCGAAGGTAAAAGATTTTAGGGAATTTAGTTAAGTTAGAGTAATTCGAGAGGTTTCGAGCAACACCCACCACAGCATCAACGCCCTAAACTACCTATTATTCCTATTCCTCCTAAACACATTAAACTTCATACCCACCCCTCAAAAAAATAGACCGAGATACTGCATCTATGTGCGGTATCTCGGTTTTCTTGTCGAGCATCGAGGTGCGCCACCTTCTATGGGCAACCTCAACGTCTATTAGAGGAAGCGCTCTACATCCACTGCTCGTGACTCGGCTGCCTCTGCCTTTACATCCTCGGGAATGACTGTGCTATTATATACGGCTGTCATGCTAACATCTTCCTGACTATGCATCGTGAGCTGCATGCCATCCGCCGAGAGGGCTACCTTATAGCCACTCTTCCAATTGGTACCATCAGAATATGTACCCGTAACAATATCACCCGAGAGGTTGTAGCTTCCGCTGAAATGCTGGTAGTTCAGTGTATAGATCTGCTGATACATGTCGTAGCTACCATCCTCGTTGAAGTCGATATAGACATCGAACGGAGCCTCGCTGCCATTCCATGTTGCTATACGCCACTCCTTAACAAGGCTTACTCCCTCCGGAAGGGGTGCTGGTGCGTCGCCGCCGTTATTATCATCACCGCATCCTGTAATTGCCACTGCCAACACTGCAAGCAGCGACCATATCTTCAAACTCTTCATAATATACTATTATATTTATTTGTCTGTTTTATACTACAACCAACCCGAAGCGGTGCTATTGTTAGGACGCGAAATGATGGCAAACTCACGAGTGAACTCCATACCACCAATCATAGAGCCGCCACCAACAGACACATCACCTGCTACGAAGTGGAGCTTGATAATGCCCGAGCCGGGCTTTGTGCATGTAATATAGAGCCTATCGCCCTTGACCTTGGGGTCAGTCTCGATGCCAAGCTCCTCGCGCACATCGTCCGAAATCTCAATCTCGCTGAGCATCTTAATCGAGAGATTACCATCGCCAAGATAGCTATCAACATCAATCTTTGCCTCCTCGCCTACGGTAACAGGGAGACAGAGCGTTCCACGCACCGCCATAAGCACCTGATAAGCATCTATCATACCCGTACCCATGTTATCCTTATAGTTCGAAAGATTCATGACGCCACCATAGTAGTTGCGTGTACCCATCAGGCGTGCATTCATATCGTTCACCGACGTTACAAGAAAACCTTTAAGCTGCTCCAACGTAAGGTGGATGTTGTTATCGAGGGCATACGAGAGCGCCAATGCAGCAATACCCGATACGTGCGGGCAAGCCATTGAGGTACCCTGTGCATAGCCATACTTGCCGTTAGGCATTGTCGAGAGCACCTGTGCAGGGTCGTTAGTGCCATTGTTACACTCGCCACCGGGCGCCGAGAGGTTACAGCCTCGGTCATAGTTGGTGTAATATGCAGGAAGACCGTCGGGGGCAAATGCCGCAACACAAATATACTCGTTATATGCACCGGGATAAGCAGCCGATGCGAAACCTTCGTTACCGGCTGCAAAGATAGCAATGTTGCCATCCATGACCGAGCTATTGCTTGCCGAGGTAAAGTAATCGACAGCCTTGCGAACAGCCGAATATGAGCCATAGGCATAATCGTCGTCGTCTTTCAATCCACCTACGGGCATACCCCATGAGTTGTTCATGACGCAAGCGCCGTTGTCGGCAGCATACTGAATAGCCTTTGCAATCTCGGGCACTGTGCCATAGTCGTCGCCATCGAAAATCTGGCACGACATGATACGCACACCATCGTTGTTACCCGTACCTCCGGCAACACCCGCAACACCTTTACCATTGTTGTTTACAGCAGCGATAGTTCCCGCTACGTGTGTTCCGTGACCAAGGTCCTTGGGAGCATCCCACGACACAGGACCATCACCGGCAAAGTTATAGCCATAGATATCATCCACATAACCATTTTGATCGTCATCTACGCCAGCCGAACCGTTAATCTCTGCCTCGTTATACCACATGTTGGCATTAAGGTCGGGGTGAGTGTAATCAACACCCTCATCTACAACAGCAACGACAATCTCTTTGCGACCTGCCGTAATCTCCCATGCGGGGAAGAGGTTGATGTCGGCACCAGCAAGAGCAGTCTGAGATACACTCTTGCTACCGGTGTTGTGGTAGTGCCACTGCGCATCGAGCATCATATCGTCAAACGGATATATGCCGGCACGTGTTTTAGCCATCTGCTCCTCATCTACCTCCACAGGTGTAACCTTGGGACGTGCAACGCGAGTATTGAACTCAACAGCGTCAATAGCATCAACACTTGCGAGCTTAATAGCGGCACTCTCCAAATTGACATTCTCCGAGAAGCGAACGAGGAACCAGCGGTCCAAGCCATGCTCCTTGATACGCTCCTTGTTGCCATTCATATTGAATACATGCTCCACAGAGTATGCACCAATCTCCTCGGCAACAGCATCCAAGCCACTAACACCCGAACGTGTAAGGCTCTCGGCGCCATCCAACATTTTAACGACATCGGTATCAACAACAATGATAAGCTCGCCCTCGACAGCCTCGACAGAAGTGTTTACAATCTTCTGCGCTACCGCCGCATCCTCGCAAATCTGTGCGTTGGGCTCAAAGTCGGCAGTACATGCTGACAAGAGAGCAACCGATGCAAACATAAAAAGTTTACCTTTGTTCATAGTACAAATGTTCAGTTAAAGTTTTAAGTTATTTGTTCTTCATCTAATCATACCAAGCACGTGGAACATAGCCAATTAGCACACCTTGTCGTCTAACTCGTAGAGACTTTCACGAAAATAGCCACGCAGTATGCTATCATCGACATATTCTCAAGCTACAAAGATAGTGATATTTTAACGATATACAACAATTCTACTAAAAAAAACAAGGGAGAAAATGGAGATTGCTCCGTTGCAACAAGGAGCTAAAACAAAGGGCAAACGGGGGCGAAAGGGATAAAAAACAGACAGACGGCGCGCCACAAACATAACTTGCAGCGCGCCATTACAGCCTTATATTCCCAATTTTAGTAGGTTATGACCGAATATGTCAAGTCGTCGAGACATACGTAGAGAGGCGTATTAGCTCCCCACTCGCCACAATCTGTGGTCGTTATACGTATGCGCAAACCCCACAAATCGCCCTGCAACGACGACAAATCGACATAGTTCCATTCATCGGCTATAAATCGCTTGCCGTCGCGGTAGTCCACGGCGTAGAACTCAACAACGTCGCCCTCGACCTGATTCTCCTCCAAGGCAATGAACTCCACCTTCAAGTAGTCGCCATCGGCAAAGGCACGAGCAAAATCATTACCCTCGGTGACAGCCTTATAGCATATCGTCGAGAGGTTAAGACGCACACTACGGAAGGTGTAGTAGCCATAGTAGCGACATAGAATATCGGTAGGCTCATTGAAACTGTCGTAGTAGAACATGGCAAACACATCTCCCGATGCTGCCGAGCTGTTATAGACACTAAACTGATTATCGTACGACGCATCCTCCATATCGAAGTGCGTAGAGGGGGCAAAGCCTGCCCAGCTACCCCACTCCTCGTTGTAATGATGTTCAAAGTCGAGTATCTGCGAATGGTAGCCATAGGCATAGCCAGCCTCGCCAACATTCGCCGCCTCGAAGCTCTCGACAACAGTCTTGCTTTGTTCTGCCGGCGCATCCACCGTAGCATCTTCTAATGTGCAACCGCCAAGCGTCGTTGCAACACACATTATCATCCAAAGTCTCTTCATATCTAATCTATTTTATCTACTCTTCAATCACACATTCTATAAGAACGAAACCATATCGTATGCCCGATAGTTCGCCTTACGCTCTGCCCAACGAGGCAGCGACGTATCTTGGGTATCTACCACATGCAACTCAATATCAACCACATAACCCTCGTAGTCGTAGCTTACATCGGTGGGCATCACCGTGGCGCCATCGCGTCTCAACACCAGACGTATGTCACTTATACCCAGCAGCTCATCCTTGGGTACAAGGCGCAGCGTTGCGCCCTCGGCGTTTTGCTCGACGATGCTTGCATCGAACTCGTCATCTACAAAATTGAAGGCTCGTGTAGGATTTGTAAGCAGGTCCACAGATTCGAGGTTTACCACATCCTCAGTGACCTCCTTACGCTCGTTGTTTATCTCGTAGCGCAACTTTGCATCGCTATAAACCTCCATAACACCAAGTTGCAGATAGTAGCTATCGCCATCGACAATATAGTAGCCCGCAACGGGCTCCTCCGAGTCGTCGGTCGTAACCTCAACATGAACGCCATAGCTTGCGCCAAGCGACCTATTGAGCATATCAATCCACTCGCGCGGACTCTGCTGCGCCGATGCGCCGAGAGCCGCCGAGAGCATCGCCATAAGTAGTAGAACTCCTCGCATAATCTCATTCATAGTTTTTTAGAATATACCCAACTCTTGGAGCTTCGCCTCCAACGACGGCAGGTCATAGAACTTTATCTCGCGCGGCTTCGAGCCTATCTGCGGACCTACGATACCGGCACGCTCCAACTGCAACATGATGCGCCCTGCGCGGTTGAAGCCCACCTCGTAGTTTCGCTGAATCATCGACGTCGATATAGCTCCATTGGCTACGGCATCGCGTGCAATATCACCAAACTTGGGGTCGTACTTCTGTGGTGCACCACTATCTTCGCTGCCGACATAGGCTCCTGCATCGCCACCACTACCCGACTCGGGCGTATAGTCCGGAAGAGCATAGGGCGAGGGGTAGCCCTGCTGATTGCCAATATGCTCGACAATGCCCTCCACCTCAGGGGTATCGACAAAGGCACACTGTATGCGTGTGAGTTCACCACCATTCGAGAACAACATATCGCCACGACCAATAAGCTGGTTGGCACCCGGCTGGTCGATAATCGTACGCGAGTCGGTCATCTGCATAACACGGAAAGCGATTCGCGCTGGGAAGTTAGCCTTGATACCACCCGTAATAACCTTAACATCGGGACGCTGTGTTGCGACAATAAGGTGGATACCGATGGCACGAGCCTTCTGCGCAAGACGCATGACAGGAGCCTCAACCTCCTTGGCAGTCATGATAAGGTCGGCAAACTCGTCGATAACAACCACAATATAGGGCATGAAACGGTGTCCGTTTTCGGGATTAAGACGTCGTTTGAGGAACTTCTCGTTGTACTCCACAATATTCTTGGCATGCGCCTTACGACACAACTCCAAGCGGTTGGACATCTCCGTAACCAACGCATTGAGCGTATATACCGCCTTCTTGGGGTCGGTAACAATAGCCTCGTCCTCGGACTCCATCTTTGCCAAGAAGTGATTTTCGAGCTTGCTATACAGCGAGAACTCAACCATCTTGGGGTCGATAAGCACAAACTTCAACTCGGCAGGATGCTTACGATAGAGCAACGATGTGATGATGGCGTTAAGTCCCACAGACTTACCCTGACCCGTAGCACCCGCAACCAAGAGGTGAGGCATCTTGGCGAGGTCGAAGATATAGTTGTTATTCTGTATGGTGCGACCGATAACCACCGGCAACTCCGCCCTAAATTCCTGAAACTCCTTGGAACATATCGCCGAGTGCATCGACACCACCTGCTTGGTAATGTTTGGCACCTCGATACCAATGGTTCCACGACCCGGAATAGGTGCTATGATACGAATACCCAAGGCTTTAAGATTTTGGGCGATATCATTCTCCAAATTCTGAATCTTCGAAATCTTAACACCCTGTTCCTGCACAATCTCGTATAGCGTGACGGTAGGCCCTACGGTTGCGTGCATGCTGCGGATGGGGATACCGAAGTTTAGCAGCGTCTCGCGAATAAGCTCCTTATTCTCGAATATTTCGCGCTCATCGACAACAGCCTTATCGGCGCGCTGATTCAACAACGACGGGTCGGGGGCAATATAGCTGTGCAGGTCACGCATAGGGTCATATACACTATCCGCAATATCCGCAGCATCGAGCGTCTGCGCCTCGTGATGTTCAACCGTGATAACAAGAGTATCCTTATCGCCCTCCTCATCCTCCGCAGCACCCTCCGCAGCGCCGCCTACACCGAGTACGCTTGCCACATCCATAGGCGACAACGGCTCGTTGGCAGCCACATCTGACACGATGTTCGCAGCCTCATTTGCAGCTGTCGCACCACCCTCGATAGGCTCATTAACATCTTTGAATGGGTAGTCGTCGTTTACCGCTACGGGCGATACCGAATGTTCAACAGCTGCCGTTGCAGCATCCGCAACATCGGTCGTTAGCGCCACAGCAGCACCAAGAGCGCCGGGGACTACACTATCGCCATCCTCATGCGCATCGTCGCTATCTACACCCTTATCTGCCTCTTGCTCTGCCCTTTGCTCCGCCCTTTGCTCCGCGCCCTCGTCGGCACCCTGCTCTGCCACAGGCGCTGCCGAAGGCACCACATTTTCCTCCTTATCGTCGCTCTTCGCTCGCATATCCTGCACCTTTGCCCAGAGCCAACGTGCGCCACCCGATACACCTCCGACGACATATCCTCCGGCATTATCTACGGCATGTATGAAGTTGCGATTGATGAATAGTCCCGTGAGTATCCACCCCGCAACAACCACGACAAGCGTTCCAACGCCGCCAATGACATCCTGCATGCGCTCCGCCATCGAGAGGCCGATGCCTCCACCAAGACCCGAATAATAGAGATCCCAATTTGTTCCAAACAGATAGCCCATGCTCAACGAGCCAAAGATAAGGATAAGCGCCGAGCTGATACCTATATAGTTGAAGCGCAATGGCTTATAGCGAAACATGCGCCAACCGAAAATCAACAGCACCACGGGTATGACCAGCGCAAAGACACCAAACCACTCTCCGACCATAAGATGCGCCAATTTGGCACCCATATCGCCACAGATGTTCCGCACCTCGACACCACCGAGACTTTGTGAGTACTCCGAGAGTGCGCTGATGTCCTCCTTCCAGTAGAAGAAGTACGAGAGTATCGAACAGAAGAGTATGAGCGATGTGGATAACAGCACAAAGCCTGTCATCCATCGCACGTTATCGCGCGTGGTAACAACGTCGCTACCACCATCATGCACCACGTGCTCCGTCTCCTTCGTCTTTTGCTTACGTATCTTTTGTTTTGCCATTGTTGTGCATCGCTTGAATAATCAAGCGAAGATACAATAATTTTTTGAGATATGAAAATTTATGTTCATATCTCCCAAAAATTTATACAATTTCTGCTCTGTTTTACGGAATTTTATCTTGTGAAGTATTCTACAAATTAGCGCAACACGAAATAGATGCTTACCCCAATTTATAATACATCTTTGATGCCGAGCGCCTTCTGTTCGAGGCGCAGACGATACTCTTCATCGGCAAAGGTAAGAAACTCATACGTAGGGCGATGACCTCGCTCTGCATGAAGCTCGTAGCGGTCGAGAAGCCATGCTACACGACGGGCGACAGCCTCTCCCGAATCCACAATCTCGATGTCGTGTCCCGAAATTACGCGCTCGATTTGCGGCACAAGGAAGGGGTAGTGTGTGCATCCCAAAACAATGCGGTCGATGCCCCTATTCAAGAGCGGCTCGATAACCCTGCGCACCGCCTCCGCAGCACGCTCCGTATTCTCGGCATCCTGCTCGACAAGCTCCACAAAATTCTCGCCCACGACCTTTATAACCTCCACACCCTCGGCATAGCGCGATGCCGTACGCAGAAACATATCACTCGCAAGACTATGCTCCGTAGCAAGAACCGCTATGCGCCCCGTACGTGTTGATAGCGACGCAGGTTTCACCGCAGGCTCCAAGCCCACGATAGGCATACTCTGCCAGCGGCTACGCAGCTGCTCCACAGCGGCGGTAGTTGCCGTATTACACCCCACCACAACCATCTTCACGCCACGAGATACGAGGCACTCGACAGCCTCCTCGGCAAAGCGCGTTATCTCCTCACGTGAGCGACCGCCATAGGGACAATTCTTGCCGTCGCCAAGATATATCAGCGACTCGTCGGGCAACGCTCGACGTAGCTCGCGCCACACCGAAAGCCCCCCAAAGCCCGAATCATAGACTCCTATTGCTGAATTATTCATCGCTCTTGCAATCAATATGTTGTACGATATACTCCACCGCTTGCTCGTCGCTCATCGAACGGCAATCTACTTCGATATCCGCCAAGGCATAGTAGGGCTCACGCTCCACCATATGTTGCTGCATGAAGCACAACAACTCCTCATCGCTCTTACCTCGAAACAGCGGGCGCTTCTGGCGACCATAATCCGACAGTCGCGATATAATCTGCTCGGCAGAGCGTCGCAGATATAGTGTCGTGCCATGCTCCTTCATCCACGCCATGTTATCGCCCCATGTCGGAAGACCGCCACCCGTGGCAACCACGGCATCACCAAGGCTATTGTAGATATGTCGCAACACATTGCTCTCCTCTCGTCGGAAATAGTCCTCGCCCTCGTAGTAGAAGATGTCGGCAATCGTAGCACCTACCGTCTGCTCGATAAGCTGGTCGGTATCGATAAACTTCACGCCGAGATGGCGCGCAAGACGCCTTCCCAACGAACTCTTTCCCGAGCCTGCATATCCGACAATGAAAAGCAACATAGCAACCTAAATTTATGGTTTAGAACAAGTTGAGCTGTGCCGAAGTGAATCCGCCATCGTCCCCCTCGCCTCTACTCTTATAATCGACGTCGGGCTTTACCTCGATATCGCCACCCACCAAATCATCTATATCGAGCGTATCATCGTCGCCCGCAACCATATCCTCCTCAACCACATCGGCCGGCATGGGCTCATCCTCCGACGGCAGCTCCTCATCTTCCGGAATCTCGGGCTCGATGAAGGTTAGGCGTGCCACCTCATAGTTCGTAATACGCTTGCCCTTGGCTCTATGGCTCTTGACACCGATAAACTCATCGACATCGATAATCTCCATAGGTCGCTCCGCATGGTTACCTCCAAACTCAACTGCGAGCTTGGCACCTGCGCAGTCGGTGACAGCAACAAAGCGCATCTGCTGCCCCTCGTCAAGGAAGAACTGCATCTTCTCGCTCGCCTCCAACTGAAAGCGCTTCATATAGTAGTAGTTCTGCTCGCCATCGTAGTAGCAGAGAGCATATATCGTATCGGGGATATAGGGTTCGACACGCATCGTATCGTCGGGGAAGTGTTGTTGAACGTCGAAGCTCGTAATATAGTATTGATTCTTCTGCGTCCATACCACAATCTTGTCGTCGCCCTTAAACTCGCCGAGCAGGCGGCCACGGCCATCGGTATTCAGACGGCGCACATCCTCGTCGTACCATATATTCTGACCTCCGAGCGTCGAGGCACCCTTCTCCTTCAACACAATCTTGTTTATCGAGTAGCGTGTAACAAGGTTACCCACGCTCTGACGACCCTTGATAGCGAGTGTCGAGAGGTCGAGGTCGATAATACACCTCTTCAACCTTGCTCTCGGACGCAAATATATCTTCAACACCTCCGCCTCGCCATTCGGATTCACCGACAAGTAGAGCAACTCGCTTCGTGGCGTACCCTTCGTCAGGTCGTACTCCTTGTCACGCGTGATGCTCTTGATGGCACATCGCTTCATCATGATAGGCCCACCACGACCATCGCGATAGAGCATGTTGTATATCGTACGCTCGTCGTTGCGTTTGAAGATGCCGATGTAGTAGATGCCCTTATCGAAGAACGCCTTATCCGAAATCTTGGTTATCTTGTAACGTCCATCCTTCAAGATGATGATTACATCGTCCAGATTCGAGCAATCGCATACGAACTCCGAATCATTCATGCTCTTACCAAAGCCAAAGAAGCCCTCCTCCCTATCGACATAGAGTTTGGCATTCGACGACGCAACCTTCCACGCCTCAATAGCATCGAACTCACGAAGCTCGGTACGACGCTCCATACCCTCGCCATACTTCGCCTTGATGCGTTCGAAGTAGGCTATGGCATACTCCGTAAGGTGCTCCAAGTCGTGCTTTGTCTGCTTTATATCCCTCTCTATCTGCTTAATCTCGTTGTCAGCCTTATCCGAGTCGTAGCGCGATATACGTATGAATTTCAACTCCGTAAGGCGCTGCACATCCTCCAACGTAACCTCGCGGCGCAGCTTCGACTTGAAGGGCTCCAAGCCCTTATCCACAGCCTCGTATGCAGCCTCGCGTGTGCGACAACCCTCGATAAGCTGATAGAGTTTGTTCTCGATGAAGATGCGCTCCAACGACGCTGCATGCCACGCCGTATTCAGCTCTTCGAGCCTTATTTCGAGCTCCCTGCCAAGCAACGAGCGCGTATGGTCCGTAGAGTAGCGCAGGATGTCGCTGACGCCCATAAACACGGGTTTATCATCGACGATAACACAGGCGTTAGGCGATATAGAGACCTCACAGTCGGTAAAGGCGTACAACGCATCGATAGTCTTATCCGACGACTCGTCGGCAGCCACCTGAATTATAATCTCTACCTTCTCGGCGGTGTTGTCATCAACCTTCTTTATCTTTATCTTGCCTTTCTCGTTCGCCTTGATTATCGACTCCTTGATGCTCTCCGACGTCGTCGTGAAGGGTATCTCGGTAATAGCTAACGTGCGCTTGTCAATCTTCGAGATGCGGGCACGAACACGCACCGAGCCACCTCGCAAACCATCGTTATAGTTGCTGGCATCCATAACGCCACCCGTCTGGAAGTCGGGGACAAGCCTAAACTCCTCGCCACGCAAGTAGGCTACCGAGGCATTGATAAGCTCCACAAAGTTGTGTGGCAGAATCTTCGATGCCAAACCTACGGCGATACCGTCGGCACCCTGCGCCAGAAGCAGCGGGAACTTAACGGGCAACGTCACAGGCTCCTCCTTACGACCATCGTACGCCAACATCCACTCCGTGGTCTTCTTGTTATAGACCACATCGAGAGCAAACTTCGAGAGTCGCGCCTCGATATATCGCGCTGCGGCAGCCTCATCGCCCGTGAGGATGTTACCCCAGTTACCCTGCATATCGATAAGCAACCCCTTCTGTCCGAGCTGCACCAACGCATCCTTGATCGAGGCATCGCCATGGGGGTGATACTGCATAGCCTGACCCACGATATTGGCAACCTTGTTGTAGCGACCATCCTCGACCATCTTCATGGCGTGCAGAATACGACGCTGCACAGGCTTCAAGCCATCCTCCAAGTGGGGCACAGCACGCTCCAAGATAACATATGAGGCGTAGTCCAAGAACCAATTCTTGTACATACCCGTGAGTCGCCTTACGTCGTCGTCCGCCGAAGTCAGCGAACCATACTTACCCTGGGGCACACCTTCGGCAACCGACGTATCGTCATCCGCCAGCTCCACCTCCGCACTTTCGGCGCTCGACACCATTGGCTCGTCGCGCTCGATTATATCCTTGTTCTCCATCGTTAGTTAAGCATTTTCAGGTTTTCGACGATATCCTCCTCCACGCGCAAGTTATTAACAATGAAATCCTTGCGGTCGGGAGTATTCTTACCCATATAGAACTCCAACATATCCTTTATGGGGTCATCCTTCGTCAGTCGCACGCGGTCCAAACGCATACCCTCACCGATGAACTCCTTGAACTCGGCAGCCGAAATCTCGCCCAGACCCTTGAAACGTGTAATCTCGGCCTGTGCACCACACTTCTTAACGGCGGCCTGACGCTCATCATCGGTATAGCAGTAATAGGTCTCCCTCTTGTTGCGCACACGGAACAGCGGTGTCTGCAAGATGTAGAGGTGACCTAAACGTATCACATCGGGGAAGAATTGCAGGAAGAAACTCGTGAGCAGCAGACGTATGTGCATGCCATCGACATCGGCATCCGTTGCGATGATAACCTTGTTGTAGCGTAGGTTATCCATATCCTCCTCGATGTTCAATGCCGCCTGCAAGAGGTTGAACTCCTCGTTCTCATAGACCACACGCTTCGTTAGTCCATAGCAGTTCAGTGGCTTACCGCGCAACGAAAATACAGCCTGCGTACGCGGGTCACGGCTCGACGTTATCGAGCCCGATGCCGAGTTACCCTCCGTGATGAATATCATTGTATCGTCGGCAAGGTCGCTCTTATCGGTATAGTGAATCTTACAGTCGCGCAGCTTCTTATTGTTCAGCGACACCTTCTTTGCAGCCTCACGCGCCTTCTTCTGCACACCCGATATAGCCTTGCGCTCCTTTTCGTTCTCCACAATCTTCTTTTGCAACGTCTGCGCTGCATCGGGATGCTTATGCAGGTAGTTATCGAGATTCGTGGCAAGGAAGTCACCAACAAACTGACGCATCGTGACACCCTCCTCTTTATCCTTCGAGCCAAGTTTGGTCTTTGTCTGCGACTCGAATATGGGGTCGTTCACACGCACCGAGATGGCAGCGATGATGGATGTTCGTATATCGGCGGGCTCGTAGTCCTTGTGATAAAACTCCTTGATAGTCTTGGCAATAGCCTCACGAAAAGCTGCCTGATGCGTACCGCCCTGCGGCGTATATTGACCATTCACAAACGACGAATAAGCCTCGCCATAGCCATTTCCATGCGTGATAACAACCTCGATATCCTCGCCCGAAAGGTGTATAGGCTGATATAGAGGGTCGCTCGACAGGTTGTCATTCACCAAATCCAACAGACCATTTTTCGACGTATAAGGCTTGCCATTGAGCTGCACCGTAAGACCGAGGTTCAGGTAGGTATAGTTCTTTACCATCTGTTCGACATACTCCATATTGTAGGCGTAGTCACCAAAGACCTCGCGATCAACAATAAACTCGACATAGGTACCATTTGCCTCCGCTACGCCGCTCTCCGAGCGATCGGTAAGTTCCAAGCCCTGCGAGAAGGTCACGGTGCGCGCCTCGCCCTGACGTACCGAGCGCGCCATAAAGTGGCTCGACAGCATGTTTACCGCCTTGACGCCGACGCCATTCAGACCCACCGTCTTCTTGAATGCCTCGCCTCCGTACTTACCTCCCGTATTCATCTTGCTCACAGCATCCGATAACGCCTCCAACGGAATACCGCGTCCGTAGTCACGAACCGATACCTTATCTCCCTCAATCGTTATCTCGATACGCTTGCCCGCACCCATGATAAACTCATCGATGGAGTTATCAACAACCTCTTTCAACAGCACATAGATGCCATCGTCGGCCTGCGTACCATCGCCCAACTTGCCAATATACATACCCGGACGCAGACGTATATGCTCACGCGGGGAGAGTGTGACTATCGCATCTTTGCCATAATCGGCTACGGGCGTAGCCATGTTCTGTTCTGCCATATCTATCCTTTATCAACTTTTGCTTTGTTACGCTCCCACTATCTTCTGTTTGCAGCACGCACCTCTGCCAGAGCCTCAACCATGCTGTCATGCACCTCGGTCATGAGCTCCTTTATAGGTCGCTCCCGAACCTCCTTGGCTGATACCGGAGGTAGCACTTTGATTGTTACGCGGTTGCGCCAATTTACCAAACCCCTCTTCGTAAGCGTATTTGTACCATCGAGCACTATGGGCAGGATGGGCACCTCGGCATCCTTGGCAAGGATAAAGGCTCCCGCCTTGAAGCCGTGAATCTCGCCATCCTTGGAGCGTGTACCCTCCGGGAAGATAGATATCGAAGCCCCCTTCGATAGCCACTCACGACCCTTGTCGTGCACCATCTGCATAGCCTCCTTGGCACTTGCGCGATTGATAACAATATCGCCATGCATAAAGAGCAGACGACCTACGATAGGAATCTTATATACCTCCCTCTTTGACACCCACTTGAAGACGAGCGGAATCTTGTACAGGCACAATATATCAACCATCGAGTTGTGGTTAAGAGTTATCACATATTGCTGCTTGGGGTCGATATTCTCTACACCTACGACGTCGCGTCGCATAAGGGGCGGAAGACCAAATATCACGTCGGTAATCCACTTCGAAATTGTGTGCACCACAACTCGTTTTTTATCAAACGGATAGCACACCACAAGAGCGATAAACGAAGCTACGTATAGCACCAAAGCTACAACCAAACAAACAAGATAGTAGAGAAAACTTAACATAATAAACGCGCTGTGTTTGATAAATTCACATAAATTTCGACAAAGATAATAAAAATTTTACAAACGTGCGCACAGAAAAAAACATAAAAAAAAGTGAATTTTGGAGGAGGTGACTTGGAGGCGCGGCGGAGTTAGTTGTGGGCGCTGCGCTTGACGGCGCTGATGCTTGGATGCTGACGGAGTTAGTTGTGGGCGCTGCGCTTGACGGCACTGACGCTTGGCGGCAGGCGGAGTTAGTTGTAGGCGCTGCGCTTGACGGCGCTGACGCTTGGCGGCGCGGCAAAACCACTTGCCTTTCTTTTTCACTACCCTTTCACTACCCTTCCACTTCCCTTTCACTACCCTTCTACTCCCCCCCCATTCACTACATTTTTTTTTACTCCCGACGTTACAATTTCTGCATATTATTCGTTTATGTAGAAAAATGAGTTATGCAACAGAAAATAATCTACGAAAAATTTGGAAAATTGATGGGGGGGGGTAAATTTGTATCCCGAAACATAGAGAGTTAGGACAAGACCCATTTAGCACATATCCACCACATATATATAACAAACACAAGTGTAACCATGAAATCATTAACAAGAGCATATCTTTTGGTAGCCACAATACTACTTCTATCGAGCATTACCCTCACAGCATCGGCACAAAAGCACAACATTACGGGGCGCGTAGTCGATCAGAATACACAGCCCATACCCTTTGCAACAGTCGTATTGGTAAGTGGCATAGACCAAGTAGCGGGAGGCGTCACGAACGACGAAGGCACTTTTACACTCTATGCCCCCACAGGCACCTACACCATGCACGTGGCATACGTAGGCTACAAGAGCCTCGAACGCGAGATAACGATTGATAGCACAACGGACATGGGCGACATTACAATCGAGCAGGACAACATCGACATAGACGAGGTGGTGGTGACGGCACAGTTGCTGCGCCGCGAAGCAGACCGCTTCGTAGTAGATGTTGCCAACTCGCCCATTGCCATAGGCAAAGATGGCGAAGAGTTGTTGAAATCGGCACCGGGAGTGTGGATTCAGGACGACAAAATATCTATAAACGGTGCATCGGGCTCGAAGATATACCTCAACGACCGCGAGGTGAAGTTGGAGGATGCACAGCTCATGGCATATCTGCGCTCGCTGCGTGCCGACGACATTCAACGCATCGAGGTTATACCGCAATCGGGCGCCGACTACGACGCATCGTCATCGGGTGGCATAATAAAGATTACCACAAAGCGACGCCTCAACATGGGCTTTATGGGGTCGGCATCGCTCGTTACGAACGCCACCAAGGGGCTATACAACGTTATGCCCTCGCTATCGCTGAACTACAACGAGGGCAAGATTAACGCCTATGGCCGCGTATGGGCAGGCGTAAGTGGCTCGAAATATGGTACGGAGGAGCATACGGACTACACATCGGGGAGTCTCATAGATGCCGCTACCGACCTTAAAGATAGGTCGCAATGGGCAGGTGGCAACGTGGGTGTGGTGTACGACATCAACGACCATCATAGCGTAGGTGCCGAGCTACAATACAACTATTGGGGCAACAACGACTCCACCGACACATGGACCGAGCGCACAATGGCGGGCAGTGTGACGCGCAGCGACGGCAACTACACCTCGCACACAAACAGCCACATGCTCACCGCAACACTGAACTACATCTACAAGCTCGACGACATGGGCTCGACACTGAAACTCATTGGCGACTACACCGACTCGCGCATGCCCCTATGGAACGACTACTTCGACACCACGCGCGACCTTGCCACGCCCCTCGTTTCACGCGACTCGACGTATCGCAACAGCAGCGATAGTCACTACCAACTTGCAACAGCAACTCTCGACGTACAGAAGGTATTGTCGAAGAAAGTGAGCCTCAAAGCCGGTGTTAAATACACCTACAACACCAACGACAATAGTGCCGACTACGAGTATTACAAGAACGAAACGTGGATGCCCAACAACATAAACAGCTACGACATAGGTTATACCGAGAATATTGGTGCCGCCTACATCACTGCCACGGCACGCCTCGGTCGTGTAAGCCTTGTTGGAGGTTTGCGTGGCGAGTACACCTCGTTCCGCTCGGCAGACAAAATCGTCGATTTAGACTACTTCGACCTCTTCCCCAACGCTAACATATCGTACGCCATAACCAAGGATGGCGCCTACTCCATCATAGCACAGTATGCACGCACCATATCGCGCCCCTCGTTCTGGGCTCTATCGCCCAACGAGCGCAAGGTGTCGGAGTATCTTATTCAGCGCGGCAATCCCGACCTCGAACCCTCGTACAGCAACTCACTGTCTGTGACGGCAGTATTGAAATATAAGTACTCGCTGACCTTCGGCATGCAGATTATGCAGGATGCCATACAGCAGACGACATTGGTGGATGCCAAGAATCCCGAATTGCTCATATTGCAGACTACGAACTACCCCACACTCAACAACTACTACGCCTCGTTCAGTCTGCCGTTCCAATTCACGAAGTGGTGGTCGGCGAACTTCAACCTCATGGCGATGTATATGGGACAGCGCATCTATCCCGACGAGCCTATACGCCGCTACTTCATGGGCGTGTTCAATGGTCAGATGTCATTCACGCTGCCCAAGAACTTCTTTATCGAACTCGATGGCATGTTCATGCACGGTGCACAGGCGGGTAACACACGCATTGGCGACTTCGGCAACCTATCCATCACGGCCAAGAAGCGTATGGCAAACAACAAGCTAACCATAAGCATAGGTCTGCAAAACCTCATACCGCAGAAGCAGCGTATCGAGATTGAGGAGGCTACATTCAAACGAGTACTGACTGCCGACCAGCCCTGGCAGCGTATCGCGGCGAAGTTCTCTATATCGTACAACTTCAACTCGGGCAAGCAGTTCCGCGCAAAGAGCGTAGAGAGTGGCTCGGCGGACGACCGTGGTCGTCTGGGGAGTGGTGGCTCTTCGTCGGGGCAATAACGACATGTAGTATTAGATACAAAAACAACAACAGTAGCCGTTTGGCTACTGTTGTTGTTTTAACGAAGCTGCTGCTACGATGCCATTGTGCAATATTGGTCATACTTCTCCATGACCTCGCGCACATATGCCAACGTCTGTCGGCTTCCCGTAAACTTGCCACTCTGCACCTCGTCTAACTCGTAGTATGCAGGGTCGGCTTTGAGTTGCAAATAGTGGCTTACCTCGTCCCAAGAGTTGGGATTTGCACCCTCCATACGCGCCAGACGGCGTGCATCGAGGACGTGTCCAATGCCGGCATTGTAGCTGGCAAGGATGATGCTCATGCGGTCGGCAACGGGTGTCGAGGCAGGCATGTGCAACATGTCATCCAACTCGGTAAGCAGCATGCCGGCAAGACGAATATTTGTCTCGGTATCGTCGATACTCTCAACCGGCACATCGAAGTGGCGCGCTACAACGGGACGTATCTGCATGATACCGCGAGCCCCCTGCTTCGACTGCAAATTCTCAATAAAACGCGACTCATGGTAGGCAATGGCACTCATAAGTCGCCAATCTTGTCCCTCCTCTTCGCCCACCTTACGCATGATGGGGTCGAACTTGGAGATGATACAGGGCAGCTCATCCGTCACGGCAGTCTGCACCTCGTTGCTTTCAACTGCGACAACCTCTACATCCTCTATATTCGCTGTCGCCTCCTCCGTCACGGTCATAACGACAATGTTAGGTTGTCCTTGTGTGGACTCATATACCGCAAACATAGCGGCTGTAAGAACCACAAACGATACTTTTTTTAACATGTTTAGGTAGTTTGTGGGCTGCTTATCGGGTACAAAACTCACCGTTAGTCGTAGAACGACCACGAGATACCCAGCTTGAACATTCGCGGGTTGAGCGGATAGCGAGCCACCTGGAAGTACTCGCCATTGCCAAACAGGTTCTGGTTCAAGTGCTGGACTTTAAGCAGAATACGCATGCGCTTCCACTTTGCCGACACAAAGAAATCGATGTAGGGATAGTTGCCTATCCTAACCTCTCTTTGATTGAAGAAGGCAGAGAGTGCAGGATTGTAGCTCGGAGCATAGTACGCCGTATTGAAACGTCCGTCCAAGCCAATCTGCACACGCAACACGTCGCGCTTAACCCAGAACTCGTAGTAGTACGAGAGGAAAGCACTGAACGTGGGTACGGGGAGCACACTCTCATCCGATGTGATTTGCACCAATGCCCGATGATCGAGATGGAGTCCCGCAATGCGGAAATCCTTGCGAGCATACAAACTCGTGAGACTAACCGTGCCCGAATGTTGGGCGACACGACTATCGGCGCCATTGTAAATCATCTTGTTGATGACGCCCTGCCATGCTCCGACCTCCAACGCAAAATCGGGGACCGAGAAATTAACCTCGAAACGAGTTTCAGACTCCTTATCAAAGGAGTTAAACCACGTGTAGTGGTTTGAGAATAGATTCTCCTCCCAATAGCTGGGCGAGCGTAGTTCTTGCAAGAATCTTCCGCTCAGAATCAGGGGATGTTCGCGAATGAAGGCTCTCAATGTGATTTTTGCATCCACCGAGAGATCACCGCCACGATAGCCCGACGGATAGTACTTTGCATCGACTCCCCAATCGGCATATCGTTTAATCTTACCGCTCGCCGCACCATAGATATACCACGACGTGCGCTTATCCTTTGTCATCTTACCCGACACATAGTCCGTCAGACGCAGATACGAGTAGGTATGAAGGTCGAGACCTATACCTCCATCAATAGTGCTGACAACACCATTACGATCCCACGGCTGCACCTGCACAAAGAGTTTGTTGGATATCAGTCGCTCCGATATAGAGTCTCGGGTATTTTGTGGCGTAATAAACCAATCCTCGTAGTAGGAGTGCGTTCCCGACTCCCACTTACCCAACTCCTCGTTGTAGTGGTCGCGCTCGTTGGTGTAGGTCGAACGCTTGTCGGTATAGACCTTCGACCAAGTGTTGAACTCGAACTGATGGCCGAAATATACCGCCGAGAGATCCGCCAACGAGAAGTCATACTCGGTGACACGCTGCAACGGTATAGCATAGGCCTGACGTACAAAGAAGGCGTGGTTGCGATAGTGGTTATGCGCCTCCGAAGATGCCAGACGCATAGGGACACCCGAGGGCATCTCGAAGGTGGTGTCGGCAATAGCCCACTCGCCAACAACACCACCATTTTCGCGAGTATTGATGTTGTTGTGCATATATGCCGCATGTATCGAGTAACGCTTGCCGGTATGTGCTACCGCCACCGACAAGACATGGTTCTTCGTACGCTGCCAATCGTAGCGACCCATGGTGCTTCGCGCCTTGTAGTTCACGTTTGCCGAGGTCGAGGGGGTGATGTTCTGTGAGTGTACCAGCTCGAAGTGCTCCTCACGATAGCGCTTCTGTCCCGCCTCCAAGTAGAGCAGGTTCGTAAGCGGCTTCTTACCGTTATAGAAGGGGACGTTATCCAGACGAGCTGTGTAGGCATCGTAGCTGCGCGCAAAGCTGAAATCGGCATCTTGGCGTCTATCGAACCAATTTACCGGCTGCGTAGATTGACCCAAGCCACCAAGCGCCATATCACCCACGCCTTTGCGATAGAAGACATAGTCGATACGCCAATCCGAGAGCGTAGTATCGAGCGGCGCAATATTCACGCGGTTGAAGTCGGGGTCGATGCTCCACTTCCAGTTGGGCAACGCACGCACCGTATCGCTGAAGTAGTAGGACTCATTGGGGCGCTTCGGGCGCTTCTTCTTGACATCGGTCGAGTCGGGTTGCTCACCCTCTTCGCCCTCCTCACCTGCAATGGGGTTGCCATACATATCGTAGCCCGTGCCATTCTGATTGCCATACATCTGCTGCTCTCGTTGGGCACGTGCCAAAGCTGCGGCATCGACCTGGGCATGCGCATCGTATGACGACAGCACCACTGCCGCCACCACACACACAACCGATAGTATCAACCGCAAAAATCTCATACTCTCAACCTCATCTTTTGATGTTTATCGCTCCTTGCTTACAAGCCATCGCAGCGTCGATACGACAATATATAGAACGATAATTGACAACAGTGCGTATTTGGGCATGAAAACTATTATCAACGCCGCAGCAGCCAAGAAACCGTAGCGGAGCTCGTTACCTCGTAGGCCAAAGCCCTTGAACTTCAAGGCAAACATGCGTATGGGGCTGATTAGAAGGAGTGATGCCGCTACCGAGATTAGCAGTATGTGCTCCTGATATAGTGCAACCTCACCCTGCTCGGCGAGCACCGCCAACGACATTAGCATCAACGCATTTGCAGGCGTGGGCAGACCGCGAAACTCCGTAGCCTGCGTAGTGTCGATATTGAATTTTGCCAGCCTCAACGCCGAGAAAGCAGCGATAATGAATACCACGAAACGTAGCGGCTCCATAATATTCGCCGGAAGCTCATAGAGCGATGTCGAACCCATGTAGGCATCGTACATAACTACCGCCGGAGCCAAACCAAACGATATGTCGTCGGCAAGCGAGTCGAGTTGCACACCAAGAGGCGACATCTGATTGAGCAAACGCGCCACCATCCCGTCGAAGAAGTCACATACGGCAGCCGCGATAATAAGCCAAAAAGCCGTTTCGTAGGCATGGTACTGCAAAACGCAAACAATGGCAGCCGCACCGGCAACCAAATTTGCAAGCGTAAGCATATTAGGCAACGTAAACAATCTGATATTCATATCGTTATCTATATTGTTTTCAAATTTACAGGGCGTTTTGTACATCAAAATAAACCCAAATATTTTGCAAAGATACAAAAAAATTTTTATCTTTGTGTAAATTTAATAAATTTAACCCTCAAAAAATCGATGAAAAACAACAGATATTGCGTAATTATGGCGGGAGGCGTAGGCTCACGCTTTTGGCCCAAAAGCCGCCAATCATGTCCAAAACAGTTCTTGGACATCCTTGGCACAGGGCGTTCGTTTATCCGACAGACATACGAAAGATTTGCCAAAATTATCCCAACCAAGAACTTTATCATAGTCACCAATCTGCGCTACAAACAGCAGGTATTGGAGCATATTCCCGAGCTCGACGAGAGTCAGGTTCTCTGCGAGCCGATAGGTCGTAACACAGCGCCATGCATCGCCTACGCTGCCTATCGTCTGCATAAGATAGCTCCCGACGCCGAGATGATTGTATCGCCCTCGGACCACCTGATACTCAACGAAGAGGAGTTCTGTCGCATCGTAAACAGATGTTCGGATTTCATAACCGAGAAGAGCGCTCTGATGACCATTGGCATCAAACCCAGTCGTCCCGAGACGGGTTACGGATACATACAGCGTTCGAGCAACGAGAGCATAAGCAAGGTAAAATGCTTTACCGAGAAACCGAACTACGAGATGGCACAAGCATTTTTGGAGTGTGGCGAATTTTTATGGAATTCCGGAATCTTCATCTGGAAGGTCAAGGACATCATCGCCGCCATCGAGGAGCACCTTCCCGAACACAGCACGCTATTCAACAGCATCAAGGAGGATTTGAACACCGAGCGTGAAGCCGATGCCATATCCCGCATCTTTGCCGAGTGCCGCCCCATATCTATCGACTACGGCGTGATGGAGAAGGCAAGCAACGTCTATGTTCACAGCGGCGACTTTGGATGGAGCGACGTGGGCACATGGGGCTCGGTATATCAGCAGTCACGCAAGGATGGCTATGCCAACGTCATTAGCAACAACCTCGTAAAGACCTACGACACGCGCAACTCACTCATTTCGCTACCCCCGAACAAGGTTGCCGTAGTCAGCGGGCTCAAAGACTATATCGTGGTCGATACCGACGATGTGCTTATGATATGCCCCAAGCGCGAGGAGCAGAATATCAAGGGCTTTGTCGAGGATATCAAGTACGAAACGGGCAACAAACACATTTAGTTCGTACGACACATCGCACACAATCCAGCCACATCACACACATTTAGAGAGGGATGAACGATTTATGCGCCATCCCTCTCTCCGCTTTTCACCCCGCTGCAAATCCATGAGTTAAGTTCCAAATAACCATCATAGTACCAACCACCCCACCAACTTTGGCTCTATGTTTGTCGATAAAATGTTATCAACAAAAGGCGCACACTATTTATTTCTACGAAATAATTGCGTATATTTGCAGAGTTTTGTAGAGTGAATAAACGAAATTTTTTAATGAGAAAATGAACAAGAAGGATAAGGATATAGAGGAGATGGGCTTGGTACCGGAGCTCTTCGACGGCAAACATCAGGTAATACCCATCATCTCCGGTGGCGACGACACCATCGAGAAGGTAAATATTCCCGAAACACTCCCTATACTCACACTGCGTAGCTCGGTGATATTTCCCGGCTCGGTGACACCCATCACAGTGGGTCGCGCCAAGTCGATAGCGCTGGTACGCGCCGTTGAGGCTACGGATGGACTGCTTGGTGCGGTACTCCAAAAGGATAGCGAGGTGGAGGACCCACAGCCAAACGACATGCACAAGGTTGGCACCTCGGCACGCATCCTCAAAATATTGGAGATGCCCAACGGCAATCTCACCGTAATACTCTCGGGCTTGGAGAAGATTGAGGTGCAGGAGTACGTCGCTACACAGCCCTACTTCAAGGCTACGGTAACGACCATTCAGGACACCACGCCCGACCCAAAGAATGTGGAGTTTGTGGCATTGGTGGAGTCTATCAAGGAGGTAACGTTGAGCATCATCAACATATCGCCCTCGATGCCCAAGGAGGCGGCATTCGCCATCAAGAATCTCGACTCGAATCGCGCCATCATAAACTTCATCTGCTCGAACATGGAGCTCACCGACGACGACCGCCAGCAACTTCTCGAAGCTCCGGGATTGTTGGCACGCTCGCGCCGTCTGTTGGAGATATTGGTCAAGGAGCAGCAGCTCATCGAGCTTAAAAACGAGATTCAGAATCGCGTAAAGCAGGATATTGACAAGCAGCAGAAGGACTACTACTTGCAGCAGCAGATGCGCGTCATACAGGATGAGTTGGGCGACGGCGTCGATGCCGACATCGAGCGTTTGAAGGAGGAGGCAAAGAAGAAGAATTGGTCGAAGGCTACTGCCGAGCTCTTCGACAAGGAGGTAGCACGCTTGGAGCGCCTTAACCCCGCAGTTGCCGAGTACTCGGTGCAGATGAACTATCTGCAACTCATGCTCGACCTGCCATGGAACGATGTCACCGAGGATAAGCTCGACCTTGCAGCAGTACGCGAGCAGCTCGACAAGGACCACTTCGGCTTGGAGGAGGTCAAGGAGCGACTATTGGAGCATTTGGCAGTCATCAAGCTCAAAGGTGACCTCAAATCGCCCATTCTCTGTCTATATGGCCCTCCGGGAGTTGGTAAGACCTCGCTCGGCAAATCGGTGGCAGAGGCTCTTGGTCGCAAGTTCGGACGCATTTCGTTGGGCGGTCTGCACGACGAGTCGGAGATTCGTGGACACCGCCGCACATATATCGGTGCTATGCCCGGACGAATCATCGAGACCATCAAGCGTTGCGGAGCATCCAATCCGGTAATCATCCTCGACGAGATAGACAAGGTTTCGCGCTCGAATCATGGCGACCCGTCGAGTGCTCTGTTGGAGGTCCTCGACCCCGAGCAGAACACCACGTTCCACGACAACTATCTCGACACCGAATACGACCTCTCGAAGGTGCTGTTCATAGCTACGGCAAACAATGTTGGCAACATCTCGGCGGCGCTACGCGACCGTATGGAGATGATAAACATCCCCGGATACATCCTCGAAGACAAGATTGAGATTGCCCACAAGCACCTCATTGCCAAGCAGCGCGACGCTCACGGCATCAAGGATAAGCAGATGGACCTCACGACCGACGCCATAGTGCGCATCATCGAGGACTATACGCGAGAGTCAGGTGTCCGAGGCTTGGATAAGAACATCGCCAAGATAGCCCGCAACCGCGCCAAGGCCATAGCTTTTGGCGAGGAGTACAGCGCGACACTCGATGTAGCCGACTTGGAGAAGATACTCGGCAAGCCCAAGTTCAAGAACGACCGCTACGACATCGCCGGCATGCGCGGTGTTGTCACAGGCTTGGCATGGACCGAGGTGGGTGGCGACATCCTCTACATCGAGTCGGTGCTTACGCCCGGCAAGGGTAAACTCAACCTTACGGGAAATCTGGGCGACGTGATGAAGGAGTCGGCAACGATAGCCTATGAGTGGGTCATGGCACACCACGAGGAGCTGGGCATCGACAAGAAGCTCTTCGAGGAGTGCGACCTGAACATTCACGTTCCCGAGGGAGCAATACCCAAGGATGGCCCTTCGGCGGGCATCACGATGGTGACGTCGATAGTCTCGACCTTCACCGGGCGCCTTGTCAAGGAGCGCATAGCAATGACGGGCGAGACCACGTTGCGCGGCAGGGTTACCGCCGTAGGCGGCATCAAAGAGAAGATTCTTGCTGCCAAGCGCGCGGGTATCAGCGAGCTTATACTCTCGGAGGAGAACCGCAAGGACATCGAGGAGATAAAGCCCGAGTACATCGATGGACTCACGTTCCACTACGTAAAGAGCAACGACGAGGTGTTGAGCATAGCTCTGCAATAGCCCTGCACAACACCCCAAGACAATAGAGAACAAGAAGTAGTAATAAATGTAGTAACCAAAGATATGAAGTTTATAGCAATAATCCCGGCACGCTACGCTTCGACACGTTTTCCGGCGAAGCCCCTTGCACTGCTCGGAGGCAAGCCCATCATTGAGCATGTCTATAATCAGGTGCGCAAGGCCGTAGATATGGTTGTTGTCGCCACCGACGACGAGCGCATACTTCGCGTCGTGGAGTCGTTTGGCGGACGCGCAGTGATGACATCGACGGAGCACCAGAGTGGCACCGACCGCTGCTACGAGGCTCTTACGAAGGTCGAGGGCGAGTATGACGTTGTAATAAACGTTCAGGGCGACGAACCCTTCATCCAGCCCACGCAGATAGCATCACTCATGGCATGCTTCGAGGATGAAGCTACCGACATAGCCACGTTGGTTAAACCCTTCACTCCGGAAGATGGCATCGAGGCGTTGGAGAATCCCAACTCGCCGAAGGTTGTTGTGAGCTGCGATATGAAGGCTATCTACTTCTCGCGCTCGGTAATACCCTACAAGCGAGGTGTGGAGCGCAGCGAGTGGCTCAATGCAGGTCGCTACTACAAGCATATAGGCATGTATGCCTTCCGCACTCACACCCTGCGCGAGGTGACCTCGCTCCCCCAATCGCCGTTGGAGTTGAGCGAAAAGCTCGAACAGTTGCGTTGGTTGGAGAATGGCTACCGCATAGGCATAGGCATCACCGAGCAAGAGACAATAGGCATCGACACTCCCGAAGATTTGGAGCACGCCGAGCGCTTTTTGGCTAATCAGCAGAGATAGAGGCAACACCCTCAACCGCAACCGATAACGAATAAAACCTTAAAGACCCAATATAATTATGAACCTACCAAAGATTATCGCCGGACCCTGTGTCATCGAGTCACAGGAGCTGTTAGAGGAGGTCGCACAGACCCTTGTTGGCATCAACGCAAAGTTAGGTACCGACATCATCTTCAAGGCATCGTTCGACAAGGCAAACCGCACGTCGATACGTTCGTACCGAGGCGTAGGTCTCGACAAGGGACTCGAAATGCTCTCGGACATACGCTCGAAATATGGTCTTAAACTCCTCACCGACATACACGAGTCGTGGCAGGCAAAACCCGTAGGCGATGTTGTGGATGTGATACAGATTCCCGCATTCCTCTGCCGTCAGACCGACCTTCTGGTAGAGGCAGCACGCACGGGCAAGTGTGTGAATATCAAGAAGGCACAGTTTCTCTCGGGCGAGGACATGACGTACCCCTACGAGAAGGCTATGGAGTCGGGTGCCAAGGAGGTATGGCTCACCGAGCGTGGCAACATGTATGGTTACAACAACCTCGTCGTGGATTTCCGCAACATTGCCGACATGCGCAATATTGCCGACACCGTAGTCATGGACTGCACACACTCGGTACAGCGCCCCGGAGCAGCAGGTGGCAAGACGGGCGGCAACCGCGAGTTCGTGCCCGCCATGGCACTTGCGGCCAAGGCCTTTGGTGCCAACGGCTACTTCTTCGAGGTACACCCCAACCCCGACTGCGCCATGAGTGACGGGCCCAATATGCTCTATTTGAGCGACCTCGAAAACGTTATTAAATCACTACTATAAACCCTATTCTTTTTTTAGCAATGACACCCATACAGGAGGAGTTGCTGACCATAGGTCGCAACACCATACATACCGAGGCAGAGGCTCTGCAAGCCATGGAGCTATCGTTGGGCGAGGAGTTTGTTCGCGCCGTAGAGATTATCCTTAATTGCCGTGGCAAGCTCATTGTTACGGGCATGGGAAAGTCGGGACATATAGGTTGCAAGATTGCTGCAACACTTGCCAGCACGGGCACACCGAGTTTCTTCCTACACCCCGCCGAGGCGTTCCACGGCGACCTGGGCATGATTTCGAAGGAGGATGTCATTCTTGCGCTATCCTATTCGGGCGAGACGGACGAGATTCTGAAAATCATACCCTTTGTGCACGAGAATGGCAACAAGCTGATAGCCATCACGGGCAAGGCTCAATCGTCGTTGGCACGCAATGCCGACGTTCATCTTGACATCATGGTGCGTCAGGAGGCGTGTATCCTGCGCCTTGCTCCCACATCATCCACCACAGCGCAGCTCGCCATGGGCGATGCTTTGGCAACGACGCTCATGCATGCACGCAACTTCACAGCCATGGACTTTGCGCGTCTGCACCCCGGAGGCAGCCTCGGACGCCGCCTGCTGATGACCGTAGGTCACGTCATGCGCAAGGAGGAGCTGCCCGTCGTAGCTCCCGACTGCTCGGCAACCGAGATGATTCACCGCATAAGCAAGGGTGGCCTGGGTCTTATCATCATCGCCGAGGATGAGCGCATCATAGGCATCGTGACCGATGGCGATGTGCGTCGCGCTATGGAGAAGCACCGTGCCGAGTTCTTCAACATACGCGCCATAGATATAGCTACGCGCAATCCCAAGACCATATCTTCGGACCAGAAGCTTATCGAGGCAGAGAAGCGTATGACCGAGCACAAGATAAATTCGCTTATCGTAACATCACATGACGGTCGTTTGGAGGGTGTTATCCAGCTTTACGACATAAAGTTATAGCATAATCTGCTCCATATCAAACGCCAATGAGACTTCGCGAATACATTGCCAAGTTAGAGGCTGCGGGCGAACTTCAACGCATAACATGCCGCGTAGATACTCGCTTCGAGATAGCCGAAATCACGGACCGCATATCGAAGATGGAGGGTGGAGGCAAAGCCCTCCTCTTCGAGAACAACGGCACCGACTACCCCATATTGATGAATATGATGGGGTCGGATAGGCGTATGGCTATGGCTCTGGGCGTTGATGACCTGCAAGAGATTAGCGAACGCATAGATGCGCTGTTGAAGGGTGTTATGTCGCCCAAGAACACACTTATGGATAAGTTGCGCATGCTGCCCCTGTTGAAGGATGTATCGAAGTGGTTTCCCAAACGACGTACGCGCCGAGGCGAATGTCAGCAGGTGGTATGGCGTGGCGAGGAAGTTGATTTAGGCAAGCTGCCAATACTCACCTCGTGGGGCTGCGACGGTGGGCCCTTCATCACGCTGCCGATGGTATGCACACTCGACCCCGAAACGGGGATTCCGAATATGGGCATGTATCGCATGCAGATTTTCGATAGGCGCACCACGGGTATGCATTGGCACAAGCATAAGACCGGCGCACGCCACTACGACGGCTACAAGCGTCAGGGACGACGTATGCCCGTGAGCGTATGCCTTGGTGGCGACCCCGCCTACATCTACTCGGCAACGGCACCCATGCCCGACAATATGGACGAGATGCTGCTTGCCGGCATGTTGCGCCGCAAGCCTGTGGAGCTGGTAAAGTGTCTGACGAACGATATATGGGTACCTGCCGACTGCGACTTCGTTATCGAGGGTTATGTCGATACTTCGGAGGAGCTTGCCGTAGAGGGAGCCTTTGGCGACCACACAGGTTTCTACTCGCTCACAGACCTATACCCACGCCTCCATGTCGAGGCCATCACCTCACGACGCGACGCCATCTACCCCGCTACCATCGTGGGTGTTCCTCCGATGGAGGATGCCTATATCGCCAAGGCTACCGAGCGCATATTTTTAGCGCCTATACGCCTTGCCATACAGCCCGAGGTACGCGACCTCTACATGCCTATCGAGGGTACGGCACACAACATCGCCATAGTATCGATAGCCAAGCGCTACGAGGGTCAGGCAAACAAGGTGACACAGGGGTTGTGGGGTGCAGGGCAGATGATGTTCAACAAGTATCTCATCGTAGCCTCGGAGCAGACCGACATACGCTCACATAGCGATATAATGCGTCTAATGCGCCATATCGACCCCGAGCGCAACCTTATTTGGGCAGATGGCATCCTCGATGTTTTGGACCATGCAACACCTACATGTGGCTACGGCTCGAAACTCGGCATAGACCTTACGGATATCGACCCCGACAAGGAGTTCAATCCGCGCGTGCCGGGCACTGCAAGCCCCATGGGTGGCGTCGAGCTCTTCGATACGCAGTTTATGGCGGAGTATGGATTGTTGCTACTCTTTGCCGAGCGCGAATGGCGCGAGAGGGTCGATGTGGAGCAATATATCTCGCATAACGGCTTTGACGATGCACGCTTCGTAGTGCTCTTCGACCGAGGTGCTGCGGGCAACATGCGCCCGTCGGACCTTGTGTGGTTGGCAGCTGCAAACACCGACCCACGACGCGACATACGCCTGCATGGCAACACCCTACTTATCGACGCACGTAGCAAGCGCCCCGGCTACGGCAGCAACCCGCGACGCTTCCCCAATGTTGTGACGTCGCTGCCCGAGACCATACATCTTGTCGATGAGCGATGGGGGGAGTATAACCTTGGTACAATGATTGAGTCGCCCTCGCGACGCTACCGTAAACTTTGGCTTTCGGACAATGCAGAGTGGTAGAAACATACGGGAGAATCTGCGTCATAGCCTACGCAGCCTACTTCTCATTCTCCCCATAGCCATCATCGCCATAGCTATCCTCGTCGGAGGCAATGGCCGTAATCAGGAGGTTATCGAGTCCGAAGGCACCATCATGCTCTCCACGACAGCCGATGTCGTAGAGAGCGATACCATCTCTACGCCTACGAGCACCGTCCTACGCCCCTTCAGCCCCAACACCGCCAGCTATCGCACACTAATCGACGCCGGTCTGCCACGCGACGTTGCGGTGAGCATCATACGTTGGCGCGAGGCGGGCAAGGTCTATCGCATAAAGGAGGATCTTGCGCTATGCCACAACATGACAGACTCGCTATACTTCGCTTTGGAGCCCTATATTATCATAGACAAGGAGCATCGCCTCAAGCCCAAGAAGTATAACACTATTGCCGAGCAGCTCGCCCCGAAGTACAAACAATGGGCAGAGCCACGCCCCTTCTGCCTCGACACGGTAGATAGAGACTTTCTGCGCGAGGTGGGATTCAGCCTGCGTCAGGCAGAGCTTATACTCCGCTACCGCGATATAATTGGCAACTACCGCTCGATAGAGGAGTTCGAGGAGTGCTATGGTGTGGACTCTACGATGGCAGCACGCCTCGCACCCTACATCACGTTTCCTGCGCGTGACACCCTTGCAACACCGAGTCGCTTAACGCTGCCTATCGACATAAACAGCGCCGACTCAACTACGCTATGCCTGCTGGACGGCATAGGTGCAAAGAGCGCACAGAGGATTATTCAGTACCGCGAATTGTTGGGTGGATACTACGACACAAAGCAGATTTTGGAGATAGATATCATCCAGAATCATAATTTCTTAAAATTTTCGTCACAAATTTATTGCGATAGTTGCGGAATTAAAAAAATTAGTATTAACTTTGCGGGTCAAAACGAGCTGATGGTTCATCCCTATTTATCGAACCGAATGTTGCGACGCATAATTAAACAACGTGAACTGAAAGGAGGTTGGAGTACCATAGACGAGATGATCGAGGATGACATATTTTCCGAGGAGGAGGCAGCAAAGATTGCACCCTATCTCGATTTTGGTACAAACCCCAAGTAGGCAACATAGAGGTGTATCGGAGCGGACGAGGTTCGTGAAGATAGGAGATGATGGGGCTCCGTAGAAGATTAGGAGTGACCACCCCACAAAAAAGGTCGATAGAATATGACACCCCGGCAACAGAGAGTTAAAGAGTGTTGCGGTGTCGAAGAGAGAAGATTATTTACAACAAAAAAAGGAATATAGTTATGATTATCATGCCTGTTAAGGAGGGAGAGAACATCGAGCGCGCCCTCAAGAAGTTTAAGCGTAAGTATGAGCGTACCGGCGTATTGAAGGAGCTTCGTCGTCGTCAGTACTTCACAAAGCCCTCAATCGCAAAGCGCGAGGCTATGCAGCACGCTATCTACGTTGAGCACACCTACCGTCAGGAGGAGTAGTAGATACCGCAACGCTTAAATAAAAACGCGACAAGGCAGACTTTCAATTGGAGGTCTGCCTTAATTTTATGCGCACAGCTGATGTGGTGCTGATATGGTGGTGGCGCTGATATGGTGGTGGCGCTGATATGGTGGTGGCGCTGACATGAGAGAGCCCCGGATGGGTAGTACTTTGAGGTACGTCCCATTCGGGGCTTGGATTGAAGCTTCGCTAATGCGCCAGATTCATTTTTACCTTGGGGTGATGATTTCGGGAGCGTAGGCTAATTTGTTGTCAGAGTGGTGCAGAAGTGGCGCTGACATGAGAAAGCCCCGGATGGGTAGTACTTTGGTGTACGTCCCATTCGGGGCTTGGATTGAAGCGCCGCTAATGCGCCAGATTCATTTTTGCCTTGGGGTGATGATTTCGGGAGCGTGGGCTAATTTGTTGTCAGAGTGGTGCAGAAGTGGCGCTGACATGAGAGAGCCCCGGATGGGTAGTACTTTAAGGTACGTCCCATTCGGGGCTTGGATTGAAGCGTCGCTAATGCGCCGCTATCACAACAAATTACTCGATAAGCGATATACTACGCTCAATAAACTCCGTGAGGTTCTTACCCTTCAACATGCCGTTCGATAGCAACGCGAGGTCGATAATCTGGCGTACCTTGCGGTTCTCGCGACCTATCTCTTCGAGGCGTGTGTCACGCTCCTCGCGCAACTCGACAACGCGCTTCGAGAGCTGCTCGCGCATGGTACGCTCCTCGTCGGTGAGCTCCTCATCCTTCTTATCCTTGACAACCTCCTCGAAGCGTGACTCCTCCTGCTCGGCAGCCGTAATCTTCTTGCCTATGGTGCGCAACTTGTCGCCATAAGCCTTCTCAACCTCGCCCAAGATGTCGAGCACTATGGGGTGGTTGCCATTTACGGTGATGGTGAAGTTGTCGGGCATCTGCTGATAGAAGCGGCTCATCTCGCCACCGCTCGTAGCTGCCATATCCTTCATGCGTCGCATAAACTCGTTCTGCGTGATAACAACGGGGGCTGCATCTGCCGACATAGCCTCGAAGGTGACATGGTAGTTTATCTTCTCGTCGCCGGGGAGCTGACCCTCGAACACGGGACGCATAATCTGCTGCTGCTCGCTCGTGAGCGACATCGCCTGACGCTCCTCCTTGCGGATAAGGTTATCTACAACGTCGCTATCGACACGCACGAAGCGCACCTTCTCGTTCTTCGACTCGAAGTACTGCACATAGTGGCTGTCGAGCTGACCATTCATCTCCAACACGTCGTAGCCCTTCGCCTTGGCAGCCTCGATAAACGAGTTCTTACCCTCGACATCGTCGGTGTAGAGGAGTATCGTGAAACCATCCTTGTCGGTCTGCATGTCGCGCACCTTCTCGACATACTCCTCCGAGGTGTAGTACTTGCCCTCGATAGACTTCCACAGCATGAAGTTAGACGCCTTCTCGGCAAACTTCTCGTCGGTGAGCATGCCATACTGAATAAATATTTTCAGGTCGTCCCACTTCTGCTCATACTCCTCGCGCATGGTCGTGAAGAGCTCCTGCAAGCGGTCGGCAACCTTGCGTGTGATATATCCCGAAATCTTCTTCACGTTCGAGTCGCTCTGCAAGTAGCTACGCGACACGTTGAGCGGAATGTCGGGCGAGTCGATGACGCCGTGCAACAACGTGAGATACTCCGGCACAATGCCCGTAACCTCATCGGTGACAAAGACCTGATTCGAGTAGAGCTGTATGCGGTTCTTCTGAATCTCGAAGTTGGAGTGAATCTTCGGGAAGTAGAGGATACCCGTGAGGTTGAAGGGGTAGTCGATATTCAGATGGATGTAGAACAGCGGCTCCTCGCACATGGGGAAGAGCTCCGCATAGAAGTTCTTGTAGTCGTCGATGCTTATCTCCGACGGCTTGCGTGTCCATAGCGGCGTGGTGTCGTTGATGATGTTGTCCTCGTCGGTATCGACATACTTACCATCCTTCCACTCGGTCTTCTTGCCAAAAGCGATGGGTATGGGCAGGAAGCGGCAATACTTTTTGAGCAGCGTCGTCACCTCGCCCTTCTGGGCATACTCCACACAATCCTCCGAGAGGTGCAATACGATGCGTGTGCCGCGCGGCAGTTTCTCGTCAAGCTCCTCCATCTCGAACTCGGGCGAGCCGTTGCAACTCCAATGCACGCTCTTCTCGGCATCGCGATACGACTGCGAGAATATCTCAACCCTATCCGACACCATGAACGACGAGTAAAAGCCCAAGCCAAAGTGGCCTATGATAGCCTGATCCTTGTACTTCGCCATAAACTCCTCGGCGCCCGAGAATGCAATCTGGTTGATGTAGCGATCGACCTCCTCTGCCGACATGCCTATGCCGCGGTCGGTAATCGTTAGCGTCTTTTGGTCGGCGTCGGCGTCGATGCGTATCGTAAGCTCGCCGAGCTCACCCTCGAACTCGCCTTTGGCAGATAGCGTCTTCAACTTCTGCGTAGCATCCACAGCATTAGAGACCAACTCGCGCAGGAAAATCTCGTGATCCGAGTACAGGAACTTCTTGATTACGGGGAATATATTTTCTGTCGTAACCCCAATTTTTCCGTTCTTCATAGCTTATTCTATATATATTATTATGTTATTACGTTATCTCTGCTCAACGCCTATGATGTTGGCAAAGGGCGTGCCAATCTCCTGCAACTGACATTTTGGCAGGCAGCACGACAGCAAATGACAGCATGGGCAGAAAAAAGTCCTCCCGAAGTGTGAAGCATCGGGAGGATAAACCACAAAAGCGGCAACCACTGCCACCACGATATAGCCTTAATAATTGGACAGCCCTTGGAGCTCGCGCAGACGGTCTCTTTTACCATTCAACTCCTCGCGAAACTCTTTCATCATCTGTCGTGTATTTTTTTTGCGATTGTCCGTATAGATAGAGAATGCAATAAATAGTAAAGTAGCCAATGCAACAACTGCAAGAAGAATCCATATCATCTTGCTACTGCCACCAGACTCTTTTTTAGGTGAAGGAGAAGGCTCTGTTGTAGATGTATATTTAGGTGCATAGGAAGAGATCGGCGTATCATCGCTACTCACCGAGTGCGCAACTGGCGAACTCTCCACAAACGCTGATTGCGGACAGCCACAGCGCGGGCACTGCGCAGCACGCGACGAAACCATCGCACCACAGTCGGGACATTTAACAAGTGCCATAGTAGTTTTGTTTGTTTAGTTATTATTGGGTTAAAATAGATATCGAAACATCCAGCGCACGTGCGAAACGCCACCACCGTCGTCGCCTGCACAATCATCGCCCCCCTATCGCTCCTTGATGCTGTTGTAGTCGCGAAGGAGTTGGTCGCGCAAGTCACCAATAGACGAAAACCTCTTCTCGTCGCGAATCTTCTCCAAGAGGCAGACACGCAACCTACGTCCGTAGAGGTCGCCCTCGTAGTCGATAACATGTGTTTCGAGAAGCAGCTCCTTGCCGCCAACCGAGGGTCGTATGCCGACATTCGACATAGCGCGATACGTCCTACCATCAATCTCCACCGACGAGCGATAGACACCACGCTCTATATGCTCATACCCTTTAAGCTCCATATTGGCTGTGGGAAAGCCCAGAGCCCTGCCTATCTTCTTGCCGTGAATTACCTCTGCCTGAATCTCTATCATACTCCGAAAATAGCTGCACTACTCCTCCGCCGGAGTTGTGCTTTTAAGGCGCGCAATGGGTGTCTGTGAGCCGATAACGGGGTCGCCAATCTCGACATAGAGCTCCGAATCCTTCGGGATAAGGATATCGACACGCGAGCCAAACTTAATGAAGCCCAATACGTCGTTCTGCTTAACATGCTTGCCGGGCTTGACATACGACACAATGCGGCGCGCAATAAGACCCGCAATCTGACGCATAAGCACCTTGCGACCATCTTTAAGGCGTATGACCGTGGTATTACGCTCGTTCTCGGTAGATGACTTGGGATGCCATGCCACCAAGAAACGTCCATGATGGTGCTTGGTATATTCCACCTCGCCACCCACAGGCAGCCAATTCATATGCACGTTGGTTATGGACATGAAAATCGAGATTTGAAGCATCTCGCAGTCGATATGCTCCTTCTCGTGTACAACCTCCGTGACCACGACACGTCCGTCGCAAGGCGAGAACACAAGCTCGTCATCGTGAATCTGCACACGGCGAGGCTCGCGGAAAAAGGCGGCTATGAAGAACCAAAAGACGAGCAAGAATATCGCCATGAACCAGATGTAGCCCGAGACACTCTCGATGAAGTAGTAGGCGCACAACCATATTGCCAACGAGATGAGTCCCGTAATACCTATAATCTTATATCCCTCCTTGTTAATCTTCATAACTGTATTGAGTTTATAGTTTATACAATGTTTACAAAAGCGCCATCACCAGATATACAAACGCCATAGGCGACGATATCATAAGCGCATCGAAGCGGTCGAGCATGCCGCCATGACCGGGCAATATGTTACCCGAATCCTTGACGCCCGCCTCGCGCTTGAACATCGACTCGACCAAGTCGCCAAGCACGCCACTCACAGCGACAATAGCCGCCAAGCCGAGCCACAAGCCACAACTGCCACCTACGACACTCGCACCGATAGCACCCATGCCCAAGGCTCCGGCAACACCGCCAAAGAAACCCTCCCACGACTTCTTGGGCGATATGCGCTCACACAAACGATGACGACCAATGGTCATGCCCACGAGGTAGGCACATACGTCGTTAGCCCACACGATAAAGAGGTAGAACAGAAACGCCTCGGCACGCCACACACCGCCGTTGAGCATAAGCGGGATAAAGAGCATGAGCGTCATGGGCAACGCCACGTACCAGATGCCGGCAAGCGTCACGGCAACGTTACGCAACGGCGTCTCGCCCTTGCGAAACAGCTCGATAACAAACGTCAGCGGCACAAGCAACATGAAGTAGAGAATGCTGCCTATGAAGTGTTCGTTGCCAAGCATAAAACCTCCCTCGTCGCCCACAAAGAGGCTGAAACCCGACAAGAAGAGGACAATGCCCGCAGCGATGCCCACACCTGCCTGTGGCGACGATTTTGTGGCGTGGGCGAGCTTATAGAACTCCCACATGCCAACAACGAGTATCAGCAGCAGAAAGCCTCCATAGGCATACGGCCCACCATAGGCTGCGGCAAGCACCACAGCCAAGAGTACAATGCCGCTCAACGTGCGTACTATAAGGTTACGACTTTTGTCTCCCATAACTTTTAAGATATTTTGGTGTTATCCTCCGCCCTCGGCGCCTCGTCGTTGCGCTCGGCGCCATCCTCCTTCGGCGAAGGCTCGATAATATACTTGATGCCTACACCCTCGTCATCGACGATAACCTCGCCCGAAGCACCACCCTCGTCGGTAGCACCAATCTTGGTCTCCGCCTCGTTCGCCTCGTCCTTGGCTATCTGCTGGGCACTGCGGCCCAATATCTTCTCGACATCCTCCGTAAAGATTGTCTCCTTCTCGATAAGCAGGTCGGCAAGACGCTCGATATTCTCTCGCTCGTTGCGAATGATGTCGCTCGCCATCGCCACAGCCTCGTCGATAAGGCGACGCACCTCGTCGTCGATTAGTTCGGCTGTACGCTCGCTAAACGGCTTGGTAAACATATCGCGCTGACCCGTAGCATCGTAGAAACTTACGTTACCCACCTTGGGGCTCATGCCATAGAAGGCAACCATGGCATACGCCATCTTGCTCGTGCGCTCCAAGTCGTTGATAGCACCCGTGCTCGTCACGTTAAGCAGCAACTGCTCCGAGAGGCGTCCACCAAGCAGACCCGCCATCTTGTGCATGAAGTGCTCGACATTGTGGTTTACGCGCTCCTCGGGCAGATACCACGTAGCGCCGAGCGACCTACCGCGCGGGATGATGGTAATCTTCAACACAGGGTCGCAATGCGTAAGACGCCACATGACCGTGGCATGTCCCGCCTCGTGGATAGCCGTCGAGCGACGCTCCTGCTTGGTCATAGGCATATTTCGACGCTCCAAGCCTCCGACGATACGGTCGATAGCCGCCAAGAAGTCCTCCTGCGTAACGGCACTCTTGCCATGACGCGCAGCGATAAGCGCCGCCTCGTTGCAGACATTAGCAATATCGGCACCCGCAAAGCCGGGCGTCTGTTTTGCAAGAAACTCGCGGTCGAGCTTATCGTCGAGCTTCAAATTTTTGAGATGCACATCGAAAATCTCCTTACGCTCCTTGACATCGGGAAGACCGACCTCAATCTGACGGTCGAAACGACCGGCACGCATCAACGCCTTATCCAGAATATCCACACGGTTTGTCGCAGCAAGCACGATGACACCCGTATTTGTTTGGAAACCATCCATCTCGGTGAGGAGCTGGTTCAGCGTATTCTCGCGCTCGTCGTTACCCGAGAAGCCGGAGTTCTTGCCACGCGCACGGCCAATGGCATCAATCTCGTCGATAAAGACGATACACGGCGCCATCTTCTTTGCTTGGTCAAACAGGTCGCGAACACGCGAAGCACCCACACCCACGAACATCTCAACAAAGTCGGAACCCGAAATCGAGAGGAACGGAACGTTAGCCTCACCCGCAACAGCCTTTGCCAAGAGGGTCTTACCCGTTCCCGGAGGGCCTGCCAGGAGCGCACCCTTCGGAATCTTCGCACCCAGAGCCTTATATTTGTCGGCCTTCTTCAAGAAATCTACAATCTCCATAATCTCGACCTTCGCCTCCTCCAAGCCGGCAACATCCTTGAACGTCACCTTCTTTTTGTTATCCTTGTCCGAGACCTGCGCACGTGCCTTGCCTACATTCATGATGCCGCCACCACCGCCCGAAGCACCGCGCGACATGCTGCGCATGATGAATATCCACACTACAATGATAAGAATCCACGGCAGGAAGTCGAGGACATAGCCCCAGAAGCCCTTCTCCGAGCGCTCGTACTTAATCTTGACGTTCGACGGCGCCGGGTCGGCAACAACCACCGTCCCCTGCGCAGTGCTATCTCTCGACGCTAAAAGGTCGTTAATATAGGCATCGTAGCGTGCCGTGGCAACAGCCTCGGCATCCTCGATTTTGCGCGTGAAGACCTCCTGATTACCACCTGTATTGAAGACAATCTGTGCTCCCGTGCGCGGCATGTTCTGAAAACGTACATCTGTGGCAAGGGTATCGATTGCCGACTGCGTGAGAAAGACACTCGCCTTCTCGCCATCCAGCACATTGATTCGCTCGACATATCCCTGCTCAACCAACTCGGTAACCATATCCCAATCTCCATCGACAGGCTGGCTCTCTGCCGAGCCAAACATCGAATAGCCGATGATTACCACACCAACAATAGCCCAAAACCACATGAAGTTAAAGCGTGGTCGCATAGTGGGCATATTCTGCTTATTAGCCATAAATCTTCTCTCTGAATTTCTCTTAAACCGTTAAACACACTGCACTACCTCGCACCCCGCTAACCACAAAGCGCAAGAGTAGCACACCTCTCTCTCTTACTCCCCAAACTCATAACGTTTCATAGGTGCATCTGCCCAAAGCTCCTCCAAACGATAGAACTCGCGCAACTCGGTCTGGAAGATATGCACGATGACATCCGTATAGTCCATAGCAATCCAAAACGCATTCTGACGGCCCTCAACTCTCACAGGCCACTCGTGCATAACCTCAAAAACCTTCTCCTCGATGCTCGCCGAGATGGCATCAACCTGCGTCGTAGAGTCGGCATGGCATACCACAAAGTGAGAACATATTGCACCATCGAACCCCGATAGGTCGAGCGACACGATACCCTTACCCTTCTTATCGTCGATACCCTCAACGATTGCACCAATCAACTTATCCAAATTTTCCTCCATAATTATCTTAATTTCAATATTTTACTACACTAAACCCAAATCGCAACGCCACACACACTTCCCTCCGCACTCGTACGCGCATACGATTATTCGTGCAAATATAGATAAAAAAAGTGATATAAGCAATCCCCAACCATATTTATTGACCACTTTTATACATAAATCTACCACAACGCATGTTCGATGCGACTATGCGACATAGAGACAAAAATCCTCCCGAAACAGAATTTCGGGAGGAGAGTCACCATCATCTGGCGGGCAGCATCGACTATACTGCACTAACCATTTATCACACTGCAAATTACGTTCGCCTACTGTCGCTCCTGATTTACACATCGCAAAATCGTCGTACGCAGAGCCTCGACAATAGATTGCTTAACATACGTACGGCTCACAGCAAGAGCTACACGACGCGACGTGGCGCCCTTGGCAATGCTCTTCACTCGGTTGCGACGAGCCATAGGAATAAACTCCAACGCCATCTCCGGAATAATGGTCATGCACGACGTGCAATCTACCATGCGCATAAGCGTGTCAAGCGAGCCCGACTCGAAGTAGAAGTGCGACGGAATTTCGTGAGCAGCCTGACACAATTCGAATATCTGGTCACGCATACAATTTCCTCGACTCAACAAAATAAGGTCTTTGAAATCAATATCTTCGATACGAATATTCGATCTCTCGAAGAGCGGATGCGAGGGCGATACGTAGGCATAGAAATGGTCGCTAAAAAGGTCATGCTCGGTAATACCCTGACCACACGTGCCACTTGCCACAAGCGCCGCATCGATGTAGTCGTGTTTCAGCGCCTCGATAATATCGGCAGTAACCATCTCATGTATCTCCAACTCAACCTTCGGATACTCCTTGACGAAGGTTGGAATAAACTTATGCAACAAATAAGGGGCTATGGTCGGGATAACACCCAAACGCATCTTTCCCGCCGTCTCACCACGCATCTCCACCACCGACTCACGAATGTGGTTATATGCCCTCAACGTTTCGCGCGCCTGCTCCAAAACCACCTCCCCAACGGCCGTGGGTATTATAGGTTTCTTTGTTCGGTCCAACAGCACTACGCCCAACTCCTCTTCCAACGCCTTAATCTGCATACTCAAAGAGGGTTGCGTAACAAAACAATGCTCGGCAGCAACCGAAAAACTACCGCAATTTGCTACCGCCAACAAGTATTCAAGTTGAATTATAGTCATAATCGAATATAAGATATATGTTTTCGCACCTACAAAGTTATAAAAAATATCTATGCGCAAACCATTTTTTAAGATTTATATGCGATTTTTTAGTATTTTTGTCGCCTACGAGCTATACATAGTGGTATATGCTCAAAAAAATAACTGTGAAAACCGAATTTATCTATGGCAAAAATAATCCTCACGGGCGACCGCCCCACAGGCAAACTTCATCTGGGACACTTTGTGGGCTCGTTGAGCTGTCGCGTCGAGTTGCAGAACTCGGGCGAGTATGACAAGATATTTATCATGATAGCCGATGCGCAGGCTCTTACCGACAACGCCGACAATCCCGACAAGGTGCGAGAGAATATCATCGAGGTAGCCTTGGACTACCTGTCGTGCGGCATCGACCCCGAGCGTTCGACAATCTTCATCCAGTCGCACGTTGCCGAGTTGTGCGAGCTCGCCTTCTACTACATGAACCTCGTTACGGTACAGCGCTTGCAGCGCAACCCGACAGTAAAGGCAGAGATTCAGATGCGCGGCTTTGCCGATAACAATGGCGAGGAGGAGAATCAGCAGCGCAAGGGCACCCCCGTGGGCTTCTTCACCTACCCCATTTCGCAGGCATCGGATATCACGGCATTCCGCGCAACAACAGTTCCCGTAGGCGAGGACCAGGAGCCCATGATTGAGCAGACACGCGAGATTGTACACAAGTTCAACTCGATATATGGCGAGACGCTTACCGAGCCCGAAATCATGCTCCCGACTAACGCGGCATGTCTTCGTCTGCCCGGCACGGATGGCAAGGCAAAGATGTCGAAGTCGTTGGGCAACTGCATATACCTCTCGGATACGGCAGACGACGTAAAGAAGAAGGTCATGGGCATGTACACCGACCCGAATCACCTTCGCGTTGAGGACCCTGGTCAGGTCGAGGGTAACACCGTATTCACCTATCTCGACGCTTTCAGCCGTCCCGAGCACTTTGCAAAGTACCTCCCCGACTACGAGTCGCTCGACGCATTGAAGGAGCACTATCGCCGCGGCGGTCTGGGCGACGTCAAGGTTAAGCGCTTCCTAATCGCCGTATTGGAGGAGCTTCTTGCCCCCATTCGCGAGCGCAGAAAGCACTACGAGCAGCATATCGAGGAGGTATATGCCATACTCAAACGTGGCTCGGACGAGGCACGCGAGGCAGCAGCATCGACACTCGCGGATGTTCGTCGCGCCATGCGCATCAACTACTTCGAAGATAGCGAACTCATAGCACGTCAGGCTGCCGAGTATCGCAAATAAACGACATTGAACACTACGACCCAACACCCCATCGAACAAAAAAATGGCAACGGAGCATATCTCTCTATCGGACCGCATATATCAGGGTTATCTGATGATTACGCGCCGACTGACTACAACACAGGTGATGGCAATACTCGCCGTCGTCGTGGGTCTGTTTGCCGGTATCGGAGCCTACGTTTTCAACTCGTTGCTCCACCTCATAAGCCATAGCCTCACATCGTGGACGCCTGCCGATCAGGCCCAGTGGTTCTACTTGATATACCCGGCAATAGGTATCGTGCTGGCTACGCTCTTCGTGAAGTACATCGTCAAGGATGCCATCTCCGAAGGTGTGACGCGCGTGCTGTATGCCATGTCGCGCAAAGGCTCACGCATAGCGTCACACAACTGCTGGTCGTCGGTGGTAGGTGGTGCCACGACCATTGGCTTCGGAGGCTCGGTAGGTCCCGAGGCGCCTATCGTACTTACGGGAGCCGCTCTCGGCTCTAACGTTGGACAGATGGCGCGTTTGAACTACAAGAATATGACCCTGCTGCTGTGTTGCGGTGCCGGTGCTGCGGTAGCAGCTATATTCAAGGCTCCTATCACGGGCGTGGTCTTTGTGTTGGAGATTCTGATGCTCGACATCACATCGAAGTCAATCATTCCGCTCCTCATGGCGTCTGTGACGGCAACTATCACATCGCTGTCGCTGCACGGTTTCAGCCCCATTATCGCCATTTCGCTTACCGAAGGCGACATGTTTCAGGTTGCGCAGATACCGCTCTTCATACTCTTGGGATGTTTTTGCGGCATCATGGCATACTACTTCACCTCGGTAAACTCGCGCGTCGCCGGATTCTACAACTCGATAAAGAGCCAATACCGCAAGTGGATCTATGCCGGACTTACGCTCGGCATCCTCATCTTCATCTTCCCGCCACTCTATGGCGAGGGTCACGACAGCTTTGTAACGTTGATGTCGGGCGAGACAGAGGAGCTGTTTAACAACACGCTCTTCTACTCGTTGAGTGATACCGACTGGTTCCTCATCGTATATCTTATCGCCATCATGCTCTTCAAGGTGGTGGCTATGGCTACAACCAACGCCTCGGGAGGTGTCGGCGGAACCTTTGCCCCCTCGCTCTTCGTAGGAGCCTTTGCCGGAGCTACACTCGCCGTGATTTGTCGTGCAGCATTCGGCTGGGACGTATCCATCACATCGTTCACGTTGGTCGGCATGGCGGGTGTCATGTCGGGCGTGATGAAGGCGCCGCTAACATCGATATTCCTTATCGCCGAGCTCTCGAACGGCTATGGTCTATTCATCCCGCTGATGATTGTCTCTTGCATCTCGTTTGCCGTAAATTATAGCCTCGACCGCGACTCGATATATACCAAGCAGCTGCGTATGCGTGGCGAGTTACTCACACACGACAAGGATTCGTCGGCATTGGTCTTCCTGCGCCTTGACGAGCTTATGGAGACCGACTTCATACGTCTTCGCCAGAACTTCACGCTGGGTGATGTGGTGAACATTATCTCGGATGCCCGACGCAACATCTTCCCCGTTGTCGATAACTTCGGGAACCTTATAGGCATAGTCCAACTCGATGACCTTCGTCACGACATGTTCAACCGCGAGAATTGGGGCAAATCCATTATGGAGTATATGATACAACCTGCCGACCGCATAATGCAGGACGAGCAGATACAGAATATCCTGCCACGCTTCGAGCAGGCAAACACATGGATGCTACCCGTAGTAAGCAAGGAGAACCACTACTTGGGCTTTATCTCGAAGTCGCGAATACTGAACGCCTACCGCGAGGCTCTGGTGAATATCTCGCAGGCGGATTAGCCGAAGTGACGCACATGCCGCACTTGGCGCGTGAGGCTCAACAAAAAATGAATTGAACAAAGACTGAACGAAAACTAAAAAAAGATATAACTTATGGCACTTCAATGTGGAATTGTAGGATTGCCCAACGTAGGCAAATCAACACTTTTTAACTGCTTGTCGAACGCACGAGCACAGGCAGCAAACTTCCCGTTCTGCACCATCGAGCCCAACGTAGGCGTAATCACCGTACCCGATGAGCGTCTTATGAAGCTCGCCGAGATAGACAACCCAAAGCGCGTAGTACCTACGACAATCGAGATTGTGGATATCGCAGGCTTGGTTAAGGGTGCCTCGAAGGGCGAGGGTTTGGGCAACAAGTTCTTGGCAAACATTCGCAACACCAACGCCATCATCCACGTATTGCGTTGCTTCGAAAACGAGAACATAACCCATGTTGATGGCACGGTGGACCCGGTGCGCGACAAGGGCATTATCGATACCGAACTTCAACTCAAAGACCTCGAAACCATCGAGAACCGCATAGGCAAGTGCCAGAAGCAGGCTACGGCGGGAGATAAGTTGGCAAAGCGACAGTACGACATCCTGCTACGTTATAAGGAGGCTTTGGAGCAGGGTCTTTCGGCACGCACCGTCGAGCTTGGCGCCGAGGAGCGCAAGGCTGTATGGGACCTGAATCTGCTCACAGATAAACCCGTACTCTACGTGTGTAACGTCGATGAGGCATCAGCTGTTACGGGTAACACCCATACCGAGGCGGTGAAGGCAGCGATAGCCAACGAACACGCCGAGATGCTTATCGTGGCAGCATCGGCAGAGGCCGACATCGCCGAGTTGGAGACCTACGAGGAGCGCCAGATGTTCTTGCAGGATATGGGCTTGGAGGAGTCGGGCGTAAGCCGCCTCATAAAGGCTGCATATCGTCTATTGGATTTGCAGACATTCTTCACCACAGGTGCCGACGAGAGCCGAGCATGGACCTTCCGTCGCGGAATGAAGGCTCCCGAGACCGCAGGCATTATTCACACCGACTTCGAGCGTGGCTTCATACGTGCCGAAGTCATAAAGTATGCCGACTACGTGGAGCTTGGTTCGGAGCGCGCATGCCGCGATGTGGGAAAGATTGGTATCGAGGGCAAGGAGTATGTGGTCGAGGATGGCGACATCATGCACTTCCTGTTCAACGTATAAGCCAAATTGATAGATTTTTCAACAACCATAAAAACAGACCTACACTATGAACAACCTTTGGAAATACATAATCATGTCATCGGCGGTAGTTATCGCAGCGGTGGTGTTGGCAGTAGCCTACACCAATAAGTCTCGCACGTCGAACGGCATAATCAGCGTAACGGGTCTTGGCGAAACGGAGTTTACGTCGGATATGATTGTCATCACGGGACGCATCACGGTTACGAATATCGATGCTGCGGAGGGCTACAACGAGATGGAGAGCGACAAGCGCAGAGTTGCAACATTCCTAAACGAGCGTGGCGTAGCGACAACCGAGCTATCGTTCTCGATGCTCAACACCTACGAGGAGTGGTCGCCGGTATATGACGAGGGCAACTACATCGGCGAGCAGTTCAGCCACTACAAGATGTCGCAAGGCTTCACCATCGAGTCAAAGAGCGTGGATACGGTCGAGGCAGCAGCTCGCGAGCTCACATCGCTCATTGGCGAGGGAGTGTCGATATCGGTGGATGAGCCCATGTACTACTACACCATGCTCGACGACGTTAAGCATACGCTCATTGCCGAGGCAGCAGCCGATGCACACGCTCGTGCCGAGCTTATCGCCACAAATTCGGGGGTTGAGCTCGACGCTTTGAGCTCTTCACGCGCCGGAGTGTTCCAGATTACGGCAGCTACGGGCGACGAGGAGTTCTCGGCAGGAGGCTCGTTCAACCTCACATCGCGCGAAAAGAAGGCGCGAGTAACCGTACGTTCGGAGTACAAAATCAAGGAGTAATTAAACTTAAAAAACATTAGGATATTATGAATCGTGAAGTAAGAGTACGTTTTGCGCCGAGCCCCACAGGTCCGCTACATATCGGCGGTGTGCGCACGGCACTTTATAACTATCTGTTTGCTCGTCGCAACAACGGCAAGATGATACTGCGTATCGAGGACACCGACTCACAGCGCTTTGTGCCCGGAGCCGAGGATTACATCATCGAGTCGTTGAAATGGTGCGGTATAGAGATTGACGAGGGCGTAGGCGTGGGCGGTCCTCACGCGCCCTACCGTCAAAGCGAACGCCGCGAAATATATCTCAAATATGCCAAGCAGCTCATCGATGCCGGCTGGGCATACTACGCTTTCGACACCCCCGAGGAGCTCGACACCCTGCGCAAGGAGGCCGAGGCCGAGGGCAAGACCTTTGCCTACAACTTCGAGGTGCGCGAGAAGCTTCCCACATCGCTCTCGCTCAGCGCCCAGGAGGTTGAGGAGCGCATCGCACGTGGCGAGCAGTGGGTCGTACGCTTCAAGATACCCAAGGACGAGGTTGTAGCCATGGATGACCTTATCCGTGGTCATGTCGAGGTAAACACTTCGACACTCGACGACAAGGTGCTCTATAAGTCGGTAGATGCACTGCCCACCTACCATCTTGCCAACATCGTTGATGACCACCTAATGGAGGTTTCGCACGTTATTCGTGGCGAGGAGTGGTTGCCATCGTTGCCGCTGCACTACCTTCTGTATCGTGCCTTCGGCTGGGACGACACACGTCCACAGTTTGCACACCTCCCGCTGCTGCTCAAACCTACGGGTGGCGGTAAACTCTCGAAGCGCGATGGCGACAAGATGGGCTTCCCCGTATTCCCACTCTTCTGGCAATCGCCCACCACGGGCGAGACATCGCGTGGCTACCGCGAGGATGGCTACCTTGCCGAGGCCTTTATCAACATGCTTGCGTTGTTGGGCTGGAACCCCGGTACCGAACAGGAGATATTCTCGATGCAGGAGCTTATCGACGCCTTCTCTTTGGAGCGCGTATCGAAGGCGGGAGCACGCTTCCAACCCGATAAGGCAAAGTGGTTCAATGCTCAATATTTCCACCGCATGACAGCCGAGGAGCTCGCCCCCATAAGCCAGTCGGTACTCCGTGCACACGGCATCGAGTGCAGCGACGAGTTGGCGGGACGTGCTGCAAATATCATGAAGGAGCGCGTAACACTCACTACGGAGCTTTGGGACCTTATATCGTTCTTCTTCGTTGCTCCTAACGAGTATGACGAGAAACTTGTGAAGAAGCAGTGGAAGGGCGAAAATCCCAAGATGCTTGCCGAGTTCAAGGAGTTGTTGCTCTCGATTGAGGACTTCTCGAAGGAGAATACCGAGAGCGTTGTTAAGGCTTGGATTGAGGAGAAGGGATTCTCGTTGGGTCAGGTTATGAACACCCTTCGTTTGGCGCTGGTAGGCGCGGGCAAGGGTCCCGGAATGTTCGACGTGACGGAGTTCATCGGCAAGGAGGAGTGTGCCAAGCGTATCGACAACCTTATTAAGAGTGTAACACCTTTGGAATAATGGAGATTCTACAACATATATGGGGCTCGACACCCGAGGGCGAGGGCATCATACTCTATACCATGCGCAACAGCCGTGGCTCGGAGGTGCAGTTGTGCAACGTTGGAGCATCCATCGTGAGCGTGAAGTTTGCCGACCGCAATGGCAACATCGACGATGTGGCTCTGGGCTACAAGGATTGCATGAGCTACTTTGGCGATGGTGCAGCAAGCGGCAAGAGCGTAGGTCGCGTGGCAGGGCGCATAGCACGAGGACATGTTGTTATCGACGGCGTGGAGTATCGCTTGGAGGTGAACAACGGTCCCAACCACTTGCACGGTGGCTCGAAGGGATTTGCCAACTGCTATTGGGAGGGTCGTGTTGAGACCAACCGCGTAATCTTCTCGCGCATATCGGAAGATGGCGAGCAGAGCTATCCGGGCGAGTTGGTAGTGGAGGCCGTCTATGACTTCGATGACGAGGATAACTTGGAGATAACCTATCTTGCGAAGAGCAACAAGACGACGGTCGTAAACCTCACTAACCACCTCTATTGGAACCTGCATGGCGAGGGCTCAAAGCTAAATATCCTCGACCATGAGCTACGCCTCAACTGCTCGAAGGTTTTGGAGATGGATACGGTTCAGATACCTACCGGCAAGCTTCTCGACGTCGAGGGTACGGCTCTCGACTTCACCTCGTGGCGTCGTTTTGGCGACGACATCGACTCGGAGTTCAACAACATACGCACCTATCGAGGCTATGACCACTGCTTTGCCGTAGATGGCTGGCAGAAGAATATCTTGCAGGAGATAGGCGAGTTGCGTTGCGAGGCTACGGGACGCAGGGTTACCATACTCTCGTCGCAGCCGGCAGCCGTGCTCTACACCGGTAATTGGTTAGCCGGCGGATGTCCCATCACCAAGTCGGGAGAGCGCTACGACGACTATGCCGGTGTGGCTATCGAGTGTCAGGGATATAGCGATGCTGTGCACCACCCTCACTTCCCCTCGATTGAGTTGCAGGCAGGCGAGCTATATTGTCAGAAGATTGTCTTTAAGCTCGGTCAATACTAACCCAAACGACAAAATTACGAACAAACTTTATAGACAAGTGATATACTTAATTATTTAACCTTTATGAAACAACTACTACTTTTATCACTCCCCTGTTTGCTTATGGTGGGATGTGTGCGCGACATGGAACGAGGCATCGACACCTCGACAGAGTCATGCGGAAAGATTATTAACAGCCCGACAAATGCTATTGCCGGCGAGATTATGGTCAAGGCTGTAGAGGGCGTAGAAGAGCTTTCGTTCGACAATGTTAGCACCGTGGAGTGCAGTTGCGAGCCTATTTTTGCGCGTGGCAACAACAACCGCGAGAGCCTTGCAGAGTCGGGTCTCGACCGCTGGTACATGGTTCGCTTCGACGAGAATTGCGATTTGGAGAGTATGGCACGCACTATCGCTGCCGATAGCCGTGTCGCCTATGTCGAGTACAACAAGGCTTTGGAGCGTCGCAACGAGCCCGAACTTGTCGAGGCAAGCATGGATATTGAGGCTACGACACGCGCCTTGGACGACATGCCCTATGACGACCCGCAGCTTCCCTACCAGTGGAATCTTATGAACGATGGTTTTGTTGGTGAGCGCGCGGTTATCGGTGCCGATGTAAATGTCTTCGACGCATGGAAATACACCACTGGTGACAGCCGCATCATCGTTGCCGTTGTGGATAACGGTATTCGCGTTGATCACCCCGATTTGGATGGCAACATGTGGGTAAACGAGGCGGAGCTTAACGGTGTTGAGGGCGTTGATGATGATGAAAATGGATATATCGACGATATTCACGGCTACAACTTCTGCGACGACAAGGGCGAGATTACGTGGAAAGACTTCTACGACACCTCGCACGCAACACACGTTGCAGGTATCATTGCTGCCGAGACAAACAACGGTCGAGGCGTTGCCGGTATCGCCGGTGGTTCGGGCAACAACGACGGTGTTCGCATCATGTCGTGTCAGGTATTTTCGAGCTACAACGTAGCCACTACGGCAGGCTTTGCTAATGCCTTCATCTATGCCGCAGACAACGGAGCATCGGTCATCAACAACTCTTGGGGCTACGAGGCTTCGGACGTAGCTACGGATAGCGCCTATCTCGAAAAATACTCGTTATTGCAGGAGGCTATCGACTACTTCGAGCAGAATGGTGGTAACCCTGATGTTATTGATGGCGGTATTGTGGTGTTTGCCGGCGGTAACGATGGCAAACCCTTGGCTATGTATCCCGCAGCCTTCCATGACATTATCGGCGTAGCGGCCTTCGCTCCCGACTTCATGGCAGCTAACTACACCAACTATGGTCCGGGCATCAACGTCTGCGCACCCGGTGGTGACAAGTTCTATGGCGATCAGTACGAAGTGGTCTCTACGACGCTTGATGGTCGTGGCTACGGCTATATGCAGGGTACGTCGATGGCATGTCCCCACGTATCGGGTATTGCTGCTCTCGGTTTGTCGTATGCTATCCAGAAGGGCTATAAGCTCTCGGCACGCGAATATCGCGACCTTATCGTAACATCGACACACGATATCGACAAGTATCAGACAGGCTATGCCAACATCTACGACAAGGAGAACAAGGAGTTCGACTACGTGGATATGAGCCGCTATGCCGGAGCTCTCGGCACAGGCTACATCGATGCACACCTTCTGCTTATGCAACTCGACCAGATACCCTGCCTCTACACCTCAACAGGCAGCGACGAGCCATTGGCACTCGACAACCTATTCAGCGAGGCTGCTCACCGCATCAATTTCACCGAGTGCATAGTGTCGCAGCAGTGCGAAGATGACTTGGGCATCAGCGATGCACCCTCGTTCGAGGATGGCAAGCTCTGTATCAAGTGCACAAAGCCCGGCACGGGACGCATCACTATCAAGGCCGTTATAGGCACAGGTAGCGTAACCGAGGGTATGGAGATTGAGCGCGAAGTTGAGTTGGTTGTACGCCGCTCAAAGGCAGAGAATGGTGGTTGGTTATAATAAACAAGTTAAGACAATGAAAATGCTAAACATAAAATATACAGCACTTTTTGCAGCAGTGGCCCTCATGGGTATAGCTTGCGATAAGGAGGAGCCGGCACCCGCAGTTCCGGTACACGAGTTTAAGGTAGAGGGTGTGGAGATTACACCCACAGAGCGTAGCGCCGAGGTAGAGATGGAGATGCCCTACTATTCAGTTGATGGCGTTAAGGTTGAGAACACAACCCCATCGGTAGAGTATCGTCTCGACCCGAGCAAGGAGGGTACTATGAAGTACGACTGGACCGAGGTTAAGGAGTATAATACGGTTGGCGACAAGATTACGTTCAGCCTTAACAACCTCGTTCCGGGTAGCCATTACGAGTTGCGCGTCGCTCTCGAAGCCGGCGAGTATGGCAAGCAGCTAAGCGACGTCTATACGTTCCAAACCGTGGATGCTCCCTACATCTTCGAGCCCACAACCACTGTTACGGCCTACGGCTACTATGCACACTGCTCATTGGATAATGCAATACTCTATATCGACGGCAAGAAGATGAGCTTCACAAAGTTCTATATCGAGTATAAGAGCGAGGGCAACGAAGAGGCTCTTCGCGAGGAGTACGATGGTAGCGCTATCCGCAACGGCGTCATCAGCGTGTCGCTACCCCAATCGACAAGTCGCCATTTGGAGCCCGAGACCAACTACGAGTGCCGTGTTATCGCCGTTCTTGACGACGTTGAGTACGAGTCATACACGCGATTCAACTTCACAACAGTCGAGGCCGACATCGAGGCTCTGTTTGGTGCTATGAAGGCACGTGTTGGTGGTGGCTTGCTTATCGCCACACTTACCGAGTCTCTCGTAAAAGTTGATACACACTACACCTCGACCAACCACAGACAGGAGATTCTCTATCGCCAGAAGGGCAGCGAGGAGTGGAGCGCAATCGAGGTTACCGCCCACGACGACCATGGCAAAATCGAGGCAAGCATCGACATCGATGAGTTGCTTGCAGCCACTACCTACGAGACATGCGCACGCATCAGCCTCTATGGCAATGAGTATTACAGCAAGGTTGCCGAGGTTACCACTCCCGAGTCAGACGAGATAGTTGTTCCTACACCTCCCGTAGGTGGCGACACCTCGATGATGGCAGGCACATGGCACCTCACCGAGTGGCGTGGTAGCGAGCCCTCATTCGACATCTACATGGTAATCACCGAGACCGGAGGTATCACCCTCTGGCAGCGCCTCGAAGATTGCGAGTGGGAGCTCTACCAGAGTGCCGCCGAGACTGCAAACGGCATCATCAGCGGAACCTATACCGATGGTATTGCTTGGGGCGCAGACTACTATTACAGCGTACCGGATAACTCGATGACATGGACCGATACCGAAGATAGCGCCGACATATCGGTTTACGAGCGTAGCTCACTCCCCGACGAGCTTGCAAACTTGAAGCAGGCAGTAGCAACACGCGGTATCAGCGCAAAGCGTTTCTTGTAAAACAGACGTCGAGATAGATAGTTTGCCGCCGACCAAAGAGTATTTTGGTCGGCGGCATTGTTACATAATGTGACGATGCTCCTACCGCCAAACCTTTGCACGAAGGATTTTAATATTCGACAAATAACAAAATTTTGCATCAACTTGGCAATGTTTTGTGTTTTTTTAATATATTTGCATGCTAAAAAAAGTGTAACCTAAACCTATAAATACCTTAATATGAATAGATTTTTCCTGTTTGCAGCTGCCGTACTCCTATGTGGGGCGTGTACTAAGGTAGAGGATGGCGATATTCATAACACCATCCCTGCATCGCAAAAGATTATCAACTCGCCTGAGGGAGCAGCATCTGGCATAATTATGACGCGCCTTGCCGCCGATGTCGAGCACTTCGACCTGAACTCTGTCGCAGGCATCGAGGTCGATGTCAAGCCAATGTTTCCGAATAGCGAGGGCACGTCGTTGGAGCAGTGGATGCTCATATCGTTCGACCCCGAAGTTGAGCTACGCACCATTGCCAAGGGACTGGCAGAGGATAGCCGCGTCGAGATTGTGGAGTATGACCAACCCGTGAAGCGCATCAAAGCTAACAAAGTTCCTATGCCCACTACACGTCCGGCACTTACACGTAGCATCGAGATGCCCTTTGACGACCCCGAGTTGCCGTGGCAGTGGAACTACCACAACACCGGTACGATTGTTGGTTATGAGCCGGGAGAGTACACTATGCTCCCTGGGGCTGATATCAACCTCTTTGAGGCGTGGAAGTACACTACGGGCGACAACCGTGTGGTTGTTGCTGTGATTGATGGTGGCATTCAGGTGGACCACGACGACCTCGCATCCAATATGTGGGTAAACGAGGCGGAGGCTAATGGTTCACTCGGCATAGACGACGACATGAACGGATATGTCGATGACATCTACGGCTACAACTTCGTAACAAACTCTGGTAAAATTAGAGCCGACAGCCATGGTACACACGTGGCAGGTACAATATCGGCTGTCAATAACAACGGTTATGCCGTGTGTGGTATTGCCGGTGGCTCGGGCAACAACGACGGCGTACGCCTGATGTCGTTACAGATTTTCGATGGCGACGATGGTTGCTATTCTTACCAGATAGCCCAAGCCTTTAAATACGCAGCCGACAACGGTGCTGCCATCGTCAATAACTCGTGGGCATACGACCCCTACGGCTTTGCTTCGGACGATGAATATGTACAATACGACGGCGCGTTAAAGGCCGCCATTGACTACTTCGAGGAGAATGGTGGCATGGAGGGCGTAATGGAGGGTGGATTAGCCATATTTGCCGCTTCAAACGAAGCCGCCAACGTGGCATCGTATCCGGGAGCTTATCATGCCTATACCTGCGTTACGGCAATGTCGCCGGACTATACCGCAGCATACTACACCAACTATGGTCCGGGCTGCAATATATGCGCCCCGGGAGGCGATGCAAACTACGGCACTGTGTGTACCATATCCTCAACATCAGACTCGAGATACGGATATGAATACATGCAGGGAACGTCAATGGCATGCCCGCATGTTACAGGATGTCTTGCCCTCGGATTGTCATACGCCGTGCAAAACGGATACTCCTTCACGAACGACGAGATGCGCAATATGCTACTGACGTCGGTACACGACATCGACAAGTATCAGGTAGGCTCAAAATCGGCGTTCGACCTTGAATCAGGCGAGTACTACGACCTCCAACTCGAACCATATCAGGGCAATCTCGGCACAGGATATATTGATGCCCACCTGCTACTGATGCAGATTGCAAATACTCCCTGCCTCTACTTTACCGCAGGCGAGGAGACGCTATGCTCGCTGGATGAGTTCTTTGGCGACGCTTCACAGTCGCTCACCTACCTCGGCGTAGATATATCGGACGAGGCTCGCGAAGCAGTTGGTATGGTTGATACTCCCACTATCGAAAATGGCAAGTTGAAGATAAAATGCACCAAGCGTGGCACAGCACGCATAACCGTAAGAGCCATCGCCGGTGGCGAGAACTTGGGCGGTGGTAACGCCATAGGTGGTATGGAGATCGCTCGCGAATTTGAGATTGTCGTACGTCAATCAACAGCCAAGAACGGTGGTTGGTTATAAAAATTAAGAGTATAGTCATGAAGAGATACATATATTTATTATTGGGAATAGCAGTCGCTACGCAACTTGCATCGTGCGACAACAATACGGAGCAACCTACACCGCAACCAGAGCCTACACCGAAGCCCGTCGTAGAGTTCGTATTTGGCACGTCGAGTGTCGAGACGACCGAGACGACAGCAACCATAACCACGGACACACCCTACGTCACGGTTGATGGCGAGAGAGTAGATGGCGAGATATGCCTTATGTGGGGTGCCAAGGGTGATGATTCGGGCTTTATACATAAGGTTATGCAGTGTGAGGAGGTAGGCGACAAACTTATCTACTCAATCGAGGGGTTGCAGCCAGAGAGTGACTACGAAGCCTACCTGCAACTCTCGACCGAGGACTACGGCACAGAGCAGAGCGAGAGCATAGCGTTCACAACGAAGGAGCATGTTCCGACCTACGCATTTAGCATCGTACCCAACATCACGGCATACGGACTCTATGCCGATGTACAACTTACGAATATCAGCTACACCATAGATGGCGAGGATATTGACATCGATTCAATCAACATAGAGTGGGGCGAGGTTGGCAGTGACTATGACCAGAGCATACGCATCGCCGGCAGCGACATCATCGATGGCGAGGTCAGCATAACGTTGCCCTCGACAACCGAAGAGCGTCTCAAAGAGAACACCACCTATAATCTCCGCGTTACGGTAGGGCCAAAGAGTGACAAGCATAGCCCCCAAAGCGACGAGTTTAGCTTCCAGACCAAAGATGCCGTAGCAAATGCGGTGCTGACAACGCCACAACTTACGCTTACCGACAGCTCGTTGCAAATTATCGCCGAGGAGATCTATGCCACGCTGGATGGTCGCTATGCTGCTACGAACGTCGAGAAAGCGATTCTCTTCCGAGCACTCGGCGCGGAGTGGGATATAGCAATGAGTATCGACTATGGCACAAGTGGTCTATATGCAGAAATTCCCATCACGACGCTGCAAGATGATACCGTATATGAGGTGTTATCCGTAATTAAGGTCAATGGCACCGAGAGCTTCGAATCGACGGTAGCATCAATCCGCACGCCGAAGGGCGAGATACCGGAGCCGCCCCTAAATAGCGATACTACGGCTATTGCCGGCACATGGCACCTTGTTGATTGGTGTGGCACAACACCATCGTTCGAGGTATATATGGAGATTAACACCACGGGCGATGTGGTACTCTACCAGAAGATGCAGAGCCGCGATTGGGAGTGCTACACAAGTTCGGCAGGTGTCACCGACGATGGTATCATACGAGGCGTATATGACGATGGCGTGGCATGGGGCGCAGCTTACAGCTACACCGTTACGGCAGATAGCATGACGTGGACGAATACCAAAGATGAGAGCGACATCTCGGTATATGAGCGCTGTGAGCTCCCGGACGGCATTGCGGAGGCTACGTCGAGTGCAACACGCAGCATCACAACCAAGCGCTTCTTGTAGAGTTAGGCAAGGCGTCAGATAGCCTTATAACAAAGATTGGGGCTGGCTAAATTACTTTTTAGCCAGCCCCTAATATCTAAAAGAGTGAATAAATATCTGCCGTCAAGATTTAGTTCTGCGAGGGCAAGAACGAGTAGTCCTTACCATAGTGCAAGTGCTGCTCTACGTAGTTTGCCGGATACGAGATCTTTACATCTACGAGCTTGCCATCCTCCGAATATACGGGGGTGTACTCCGGATTTACGAAACCTCCATAAGGCTCAATCTTCAATGCTGCATTACGCGCAATAACCTCGGCGTGAATGTCGGCATCTACCTGTACGGCATAGTCCTCGACAAGCTTGCGGCAAGCTTCGTAGTCACCCTCTGACTTAATGCGCTGAACCTCGCACAACAACTCACCAAAGAGCTTGCGCAAAGCAACGAAGTCGTTGATTACGACATAGTGCTTGCCATCCTTCTCCACCAACTCGATAACGTTATCTGCCTTACCCTTCTCGTAGCACCACTCGGCGATGAGCTTGCGGTTACGCATATGCGCCTCCTCGACATTCTTGCCGGGCTCGATACGCGAAAGCTGGGTCATCATACCATTCATGATATAGTCGCTATACTGTGCCCACGCTACGTCCAACGTAGGAATAAGGCCAATCTCTATCAGCTTCTCGTCGCCAAGATAGTAGAGTGCAAATAGGTCGGCACGCGCCTCTTCCAAGGTCGATGAGTAGGTGCGAAGCTCATCACCCTTAACGCCCGGGGCGAGCTGACCAGAGCCATGACCGAGACACTCGTGGAGGTCGGTATGAAGGTCATCCGAGAGCTTGCCATACTGCTTCATACGCTCTCTATCCTCCTCTCTCAACACAAACTCCTCCATGAAGCCATTACCCTGCGCAGCCTTGTCGTAGGCATAGGTGATGTTGTCGATAGTCACCGACTTCGAGCCATGCTCCTTACGAATCCAATCGGCGTTGGGAAGGTTGATACCGATAGCTGTTGCAGGGTAGCAGTCGCCACCAAGCATTGCCACGGTGATAACCTTTGCCGATACACCCTTAACCTCCTCCTTGCGATATGCGGGATTTATCGGTGCATTATCCTCGAACCACTGTGCATTTGCCGACATAATTGCCGTACGACGGCAAGCCTCCTCGTCGCGGAAGTTTACGACAGACTCCCACGATGCCTTGCGTCCCAGAGGGTCGCCATAGCTCTCGATGAAGCCGTTTACGAAGTCGATCTTCGAGTCGGTATCCTTAACCCACAATACGTTGTAGGTATCGAAATCCTTCAAATCGCCCGAACGATAGTACTCTATAAGGGCCTCGATGATGGGGCGCTGTACATCGTCAGCCACCGCAGCAGCCTTCTCCAACCAATATACGATGCGCTCGATAGCCGGCGAATACATACCGCCCACCTTCCATACGCGCTCTGCAATATTACCCTCGGCATCGCGTACGAGTTTTGAGTTAAGGCCATACGATATGGGCTCGGGGTTACCCTCGTCGGCAGCAGCCATAGCACCATAGAACGCCTCAACCTCCTCTTGTGTGATACCCTCCTCGTAGTAGTTGTTTGCCGAAGCCGTAATAACATCTACACCGGCAGTCTGGTTAAGACGTGATGCGTAGAGCTCCTTATCGAAGATTATACGACACAACAGGTCGTCGTCCATCTGACGATTCTCGTCGTTGATGAAGCGTGCGAGCTGCTTACGGAACCACTTCTCCGAGAACTCGGGCTTGAACTTATCGTTAGAGTAGTGGTGATGGATGCCATTTGCAAACCACACCTTCTTCAAATACTTCTCAAACGCCTTGAACTCGTCGCTATCGCGCTTTGTCGAGGCAGTATAGATGCTCTCCAACGTGCGACGAATAGCAATGTTGTACTTAAAATTCTGGTCGAACAAGATGTCGCGACCACACTTCGCCGCCTCTGCGAGATAGTATATCATCTCCTTCTCGTTGAGCGACAGCTCCTCAAAACCGGGGACCTCGTATCTGATGACCTTGATATCGTCGAAACGATCAACAATCCACGGCTGCTCGGGCTCCGACGCCATAGCGCTTCCCGATACGGCTAATACTCCCATAGCGGTAATTCCAAAAAATTTGTTCATCTGTCTATTTAGGTTAAATTGCAAAAATCGGTGTAAATTTACGATGAAAAAGTGAGATGACAAAACTTTCGCAACGAGTTTAGCTCCGTTTCGCACTATTATATCCATGGAACGCAGTATCTACATTTTTTTTACTACCTTTGCCGCGCAGTTCACATCGCATAATGGGCTGCTCAACTTGAACCCCAAAACACTTTTTGTATGTTAGCCAAAGGAGTTGCAACCATTGCGTTGCTCATATGCTCAAATATCTTTATGACCCTCGCGTGGTATGGTCATATAGCCTTTAAGTCGAAGTTGGAGCGCTATGGCATTGTTGCCATCATACTCATAAGTTGGGCGGTGGCACTCTTGGAGTACTGCTTTCAGGTGCCTGCCAACCGCATAGGTAGCGAGGCGATGGGTGGTCCCTTCTCGCTGTGGCACTTGAAGGTTATTCAGGAGGTAATATCATTGGTGGTCTTCACGCTCTTCATGATTCTATTCATGCACGAGGGGGTGAAGTGGAATCACTTTGTAGGCTTCGCCTTCTTGGTATTGGCGGTCTATTTCATCTTCCGCAAGTAGCGTTATTCCCATTCAGAAATATTATGGGGCTATCTGACACTTGGTCAAACAGCCCCATTTTCTCTTTATAACCTGCCCTTGCACCACATCTGCGACCAGAAGAGCTTCTTTGCACCAGTGCGCTCCATCTCTGTCATCTCCGCAGAATTCTTCAACTGAGAATATGCAATAGTATCAAGTATTTACAAAAAGTTCTTAACTCGTCGTTTTTCACTTTTACAATGCCATGAGCATCAGCAACTGTGCCGTAAGCACACGTAGGAACATAACCACCGGATATACCGTGGCGTAGCCCACTGCTGGCATGTCGTTACCCGTAGATTGGCTTGCAAAGCCGAGTGCCGGAGGGTCGGTCATCGAACCCGCCATAAGACCCATCATCGTATAGTAGTTCATCTTACACTTCAAGTGCGCAATGAACGCCACCAAGATAAGAGGCAGCATGGTGATAAGCACACCATAGCCTATCCACTTGTAGCCACCACCCACAATTGCATCAATGAATCCGTCGCCCGCGCCAATACCTACGGCGGCAAGGAACATCGCCAGACCTATCTCACGCAACATGAGGTTGGCGCTCATGGTCGTGTAGGTAACCATGTGGAAGTGAGGTCCAAAACGACCAATAAGTATTGCAATGATAAGCGGGCCACCAGCCAAACCGAGCTTCACGGGCTGCGGGATATTCATCAGCGGCAACGAGCCGAGCAACACACCAAGAGCAATGCCTATGAACACAGGCAACAGATTGGGGTGGTCGAGCTTCTTCAACGAGTTGCCCAACACCTTCTCGGCAGCAGCCACAGCAGCCTCGGGACCTACGACCATAACCTTATCGCCCACCTGAAGCTCCATACCCTGATAGGGGATAAGATCGACGCCGGCACGATGCACACGCGTGATGTTGATGCCGTAGCGCGTACGCAGACGCAAATCCGAGAACTTCTTGCCATTAACCTCCTCGCGCGTAATAAGGATGCGGCGCGAAACCAACGGTGTTGATTGCATTGCCGTAGCACCCCAATCGTCGGCACTCATCTCGATAGGCTGACCAAAGAATGCAAGTATCGCCTCGGCATCCTCGTCGGTGCAGATAACACGCAGACGGTCGCCGATCGTAAGCACACTGTTGCCATCTGCCATAACAATCTCACCATTGGCGTGCATGATACGCGAAATGACAAACTGGCGGTTGATAAGCGTATGGGCATGGGCAATGGTCTTGCCCTCCAACATGCGATTCGTAAATTCAACAGAGTAGCGGTGCGGGAGCTGTGTCTCGTTGCTCATGGCTGCCAAGCCCTCGTCCTCCTTCTTGAAGTCCACCTTCAACAGGCGACGCATGAGAATCATACTCAATATGATACCCACGACACCCAACGGATAGGCTACGGCATAGCCGAGCGAGATTGAAGCATCCTCGACGCCCACAGCATCGGTATAGGCCTGCTGTGCAGCACCAAGACCCGGCGTATTGGTCACGGCACCCGACATGACACCCACCATCGTAGGCAGAGGCTCGCCCGTGATAAGGTGTATGACATAGGTCGTGACGCCACCCAAAAGGATTACCAACGCCGCAAGGCCAATAAGCGTCAAACCACCGCTTTTAAGCGACGAGAAGAAGCCGGGGCCGACCTGTAAACCGATAAAAAATACAAAGAGAATAAGACCGAACTCCTTGATAAAGTGGAGCGTTTCGGGGTGCAGATGAACACCAAAATGTCCTACGGCGATACCCGTAAACAGAATCCAGGTCATACCCAACGATATGCCCTTGATTTTGATTCTGCTTAACGCAATACCTGATGCGATGACAAATGCCAACACAAACACTGTGTGAGCAATCGACGGATGGTCGGGGTTACCCAGGACTACATCTTTAAGCCATTCGAGACTCATAAAAACTATTTATTCGGGTTAGTATTACTAATTAGGGCGCAAAGGTAGCACTATTATCCGTATAAAAAAATTTATTTCACGGAATAGGGATATTTAGGTCGTTATATCCCCTAACAAAAGATGCCATAACGCCTACAACACGCCTCTATCTACCTGCGGGCTACGAACCACGGATTGCCAAGTTCCGACTTATTGTAGCACAGACTCTCGCCCGAGGGGTATGACACGGTCACACCACCCGACTCGGCAAGGATAAGCTCTCCGGCGGCAGTATCCCACTCGAAGGTTGTGGTGGTGCGTATGTAGTAATCCACGACACCCTCTGCCAAGAGGCAAAACTTATAGGAGCTACCCTGCTCTACGACCTCCAAGTCGGGGTACTCGACACGCAACGACTCGATATGCTGATGCGTCTCCTCGGTCTGGTGCGAGCGCGACACAGCAACACGAAACCGCTCATGGTGCGCACCGGCAAGAGGCAGACGCTGCATAGAGGCGTGCATAAGGTCGTAGCTATACTCGGCATGCTCGTCGGGCACAACATCGGTCATGACCCACGCACCGCGACCACGCTCGGCAATATACATCTTGTGATGATATGGAACATAGACCACCGAACTTATGCAGACGTTGTTCTCCATAAGTGCAATATTGACCGTAAACTCGTTGTTACCCTTGATAAACTCCACCGTGCCATCTAACGGATCCACCAACCAGAACAGCTCCCAATTACGGCGCTCGTCGTAGAGCATCTCGCGACCCTCCTCCGAGAGTATAGGTATGCGCGTAGTACCAAGGGCCTCCTTTATGGTGTTGTGTGCCATGCGATCGGCAATAGTAATGGGCGTATGGTCGCTCTTCATAGCTATGTCGTAGTCGTCGCTATGTTTGTATATCTTCATAATGGCAGCTCCGGCACGCACCGCGGCGTTGAACTGCTGCGCAAGAAGATACTCGCGAATAGTATCGTCAATCATCGTCCAAAGGTTTTTAGATGTCATCTATGGTTTACTACGTAAAGGTAACAATATTATTTGAGATATCCAACATTTCCGCCGAAAATATGGTGCATAACTACGACTTCGGCTCTCCACGCCCCACACGATGGGCATACCCCTCGTCGGGGGTTGCCGACATACGGCTTATCGAAATATAGATTCGAGCTGCCACAACACCACACACAGCAACAGCCATGGTGACAAAGCTACGTAGCGACAGGGCGCCGACAGCGACCACAAGAAGAGCCCCTACACCAAGCAGCGTAAGCATCGCTATGCGACACACATGACGGCGCGCAGGAGCTATGTGCGATACCACATCCACAGGCACATAACAACGTCTTATCTGCTCCGATGCTACACCCGCAAAGCCACCACAGCGCACCACACACGCACGGCGATAGAGCCTCACAGGCTCGTCAATACCGCAGACGATACATTCTGCACTATGCTCATACTCCGCCACAAGCGACAGCAGAATATCGGCAGCGCCCCTATCTAAATATAGGTGGCTCGACAGTGGCATGACATACTCCATGCTACATAGCGCCGTTGCGCAATCGAGCTCTTCGACAGGCGTCGTCTCTACCCTATCAATTAGCGTTATGCGCCGCAGTGCATCGAAGCGACTGCGCCACACACGGCGTACACCCTCCACCGGCAACTCGCTCCATCGTGGCACAGCAACCTCGAAGAGAGCATAGCGACGCACGATACGTTGCATATATCGTCCATAGCTCTCACCATCCATAAGCAACACCACCTCATAGCCCATATTATCCGGAGCTACAAGATTCTCCAACTGTGCCATGTCGATAGCCCCCGTGCATACTACACTTATACCTCCACACCCCTCACCACGATAGAGCATCGACGATAGCGCAACAAGGCGTCGCAACCTGTTGGCACGATACGCCAACCACACCCGCAATAGAGCATAGAGAATGAGAGCCACTCCGAGCCCCATGAATAGATAGTCCAACCAACTCATCTCAATATATACTTATATAGATTCGCTAACCACGCTCCGCTACACGCATCCTCGTGGTCACACGACGCCAATATCGGCTCACAACAACCCCTCTCGATAGCGACCTCGCGCAACAGCCACCGTCGCAGGTTACAATCCAAACTCCTTATCGCCCTAATCATCGCCTCGACGTCGAGCAGAACACAATTCGTAAGCAACACTCGCAAAGCCTCTGCCACCACAGTGGAGTCATCGCCACCACAAGCGATATTATGGAGGTATGCCTCGTAGCCCTCAACCGAGTTTCGACCCACAAGGATGATAGCCAACAATCGCAGGTTATGGTTCTCGGTGCAGAGCATACGCTCCACATTTACATCGTAGTGTCCGCGCTGCACAAGGGTTGCAATAGCATGACACTCACTGCTTTTAAGCGCCAATGTACTGCTTTTGAGTTCGCTCTCAACGGTCATAGGTTTATCGGCAAGACGCGCCATAAGTCGAGCCACACGCACCATACGTGGCGCATAACCCAAAAACAGAGTGTCGTCATGCGAAATGGCATCTACGACAGCCTCTAAATAGCGCGTCATATCCGAGTAACCCTTCACTCTACCCTGCGTATTCTATTGTGTAACAACTCCGCCACGACACGCCGAAGACGCTGCATATTAGGTGGATAACTCATGCAACAATCGACGCCGGCACCAAGCAGCCTCAACGTATGACGGTATCGGTTGCTACGCATGAGCACAATGAGCAGAGCGCCACAGCGATGGATATATCTCACCTTATGCTCAATAAGAGCATCGGCAGCAAATGGCACCGTTGTTGTCATCACTACGAGGTCGAAGGTCGCAACTGCTAACCGACGATGCAACGCCTGCTCGCTACATACGACCTCTACCAGCACGCACTCTCGGCGCAACAGTGAAACCAACATTGACACCAGCGTCACATCGTCGGCGAGGATTATAGCTCTGTATGTAGCATGCGAAGTGGCCATCACTCATTGGCAGGTGTCGAAAAGTGTGCCAAAAAGCGATAAAAAAGTGTGCGAAGTATTGCGGATTGAAAAATAATACGTATATTTGCGCGCTAAAACATTCAATTTATTTATTAAATGTACGTAATAGTAGAGATTGCAGGTCAGCAGTTCAAGGCTGAAAAGGGTCGAAAGCTCTATGTTCACCGTCTCCAAGGCGAAGAGAATTCGTCTTTGAGCTTCGACAAAGTCCTGCTTGTAGACAACGACGGTCAGGTTAAGGTAGGTGCACCTGTTGTAGAAGGCGCCTCGGTGCAGTGCAAAATCTTGAAGCACTTGAAGGATGACAAGGTCCTCGTGTTCAAGAAGAAGCGTAGAACCGGTTATCAGAAGTGTAACGGTCATCGTCAGTATCTGACACAGGTTCTCGTTGAGGAGATCAATTGTTAAACCCTTAAAACGAAGTAGAAAATGGCACACAAAAAAGGTGTAGGTAGTTCGAAGAACGGCCGTGAGTCAGAGAGCAAGCGACTCGGTGTAAAGCTTTTCGGTGGTCAGTTCGCAAAGGCGGGTAACATTATCGTTCGTCAGCGAGGTACAGTACACAACCCCGGCGAGAACGTGGGTATGGGTAAGGACCACACTCTTTTTGCATTGGTTGATGGTACAGTCGGCTTCTGCAAGAAGGCATCTGGCAAGTCATACGTGAGCGTTACTCCTATTGCTGAGTAATCACGAATTTTGCACAAAAGAGAAAAGAGGACCGTTTCGGTTCTCTTTTTTTGTTGATGTCGTAGCAATAGGTGTGCATAAAGGGTAGCAAAAGAGTAGCAAAAGAGTAGCAAAAGAGTAGCGAAAGAGTAGCGAAAGGGAAGAACAAGGGAAGAACAAGGGAAGAACAAGCGATAACCCAGCGCCAAGCGGAACGCGATTCATGTGAAGTGTTATCCAACCGAAGCGCTGTCAAAGCAAAGCACCGTCAAAGCAAAGCACCATAAAGAGGTAGCGACCACAGCAACACAAACTTCAAATATGGCAACGGCTACTTCGACCAGATACCACGCGAGATATGCTTACGCATCTTGATAAGATAGCGCGACTGCGCAGGTCTATGTATAAGCACCAAGAGCAACGTAACGACCCACTTGACACACTCCTTCACATAGAGCATACGCTTGCCACCACGCAGCTCGGCACGCATACGCTGGCTGACACCTATGTTATACGAGAGGCGCGTAAAGTACTCCGGCGTGAGCTTCTCTGCCGGGATGATATGATACATGACAGCATGTGGCGTATAGTAGCACTCCATATTTGCATCACGTATGCGCTCAAAGAGTTCACTCTCCTCGCCTCCGATAAGGCTCTTGCCTGTACGCCCTAACGAGGTATTGAATACACCAACCCTCTCGAAGAGTTCGCGACGCATTGCCATATTGCCGCCACCAGGAATACGTCGCTTCGGGAAACGGCACACATAGTCACCAAAATCCATCGGGTTGGCAATAGGAAGCTCCGTGAAGTGCGACATCCAACGTGGACGCCCCGTAGGATACTCCGCTACAATCTTACCGCCGGCAACCATGGCATTGGAGTACTTATCAAAGAGAGATATATAGGATGAGATAAAGTTCGGGACGATGCGTTCGTCGTCATCGATAAACGCCACAATGTCGCCCTCGGCATGAGCAATGCCGGCGTTGCGAGCATAGGACAAGCCCTGTTGCACCTCGAAAACATAGCGCACATTGAGCGTCGGATGGTTGGCAATAAAACTCTCTACGCGCTGCTTCGTATCATCCTTGGAGTTGTTATCCACGACAATGCACTCCCACTTCTGGGGCTTGGCACTCTGCTCTGCAACAGAGGCGAGAGTCACCATAAGGCACTCGGCGCGATTGTAGGTTGCTATGACCAATGATAGGCGTGTCATGAGGACAAAGTTACACAATTTTCCTTAAAAAACACTATCTTTGCAACATGAAATATGATTTGGTAATATTCGATTTGGATGGCACGCTGCTAAACACCATAGGCGACTTGGCAGCATCGGTGGACTATGTAATGCGCAGCCGCAACCTCCCCGAACATAGCGATGCCGAGTATCGCAACATGGTAGGTGGAGGCATCAAAAGACTTGTCGAAAGAGCCCTGCCCGCCCACCTTGCCAAGGATGATGGCTATGTTGAGGAGTGTGTAGCACAGTTTCGTCGCTACTATGTCGATAACATCGACCGCCATACCCTCCCCTACGAAGGCATGGTAGAGTTTCTCGAAGAGCTATGTCAGCGTGGAGTGGCGGTGGCTGTGGCATCCAACAAGTTTCAACACGGCACCGAGCGCCTTATAAGCAAGTTCTTCGGCAACATAGAGTTTGTAGCCATAGAGGGCAACCGCGAGGGTGAGCCGCTGAAACCAGACCCACGCATCGTAGAGAAGATTATCGCTATCGCCGGCGCAAAGCGTGAACGCACGGTGATGGTAGGCGACTCGGGCATCGACATCCGCACAGCTGCGGCAGCCAACATAGCATCAATAGGTGTGGCATGGGGATTTCGCTATGCCGACGAGCTCTACGACGCAGGTGCCACAACCGTGGTAACAAAGACAGATGAGCTGCGCACACTGCTACTCGCCGAGTAGGCCCTACCGTAGTCTTAAACAACACGAGCCCCCACCACAAAAAAACCGCCGAAGAGATTAAGAGCTCTACGGCGGCACAAAACTATCTACTTAAACACTATTTTGGGACATCGGGCTGTTACCCTTGATGGCTAAAACTCCGTCTTCCACAAACCATGCAGGTTGCAGTACTCATAGACTGCCGTAACCTTCTGGTCACCAACCGAAATTATAGCCTCGGGCTTATCCGTAAGGTTTACCTTGATGCCTCCACTCTCGGTCTCGACATAGATGAACGAGATGTGGTGCTCTTGGGTCATGGGGTGTGCCACGCTTCCTACCTCAACCTTGATTTTACCACCATCGAGGCACGTAACCACGGGAACGTGCTTCTCGTTCGATGCATCAACAGTATTAGGAATAAGCTCCTCCATCTTCTCGCCGCAGCATACAACGGGAACCTTCGAATCTACTATCTTCTCTATTACATTGCCGCAGTGACGGCACTTATAAAACTTTGTTGCCATAATATTATTAGTTTTTATTAGTTCATCTTTCACACTGCAAAGATAGGGCAATTTTTTAATAAGTCAAAGCTAAAAATTTTTATACCATCATAATTATTTTTTATATCAGAAAAAAACAGGAGAGATTAAGGGTTGTGCATCAGAGCACTCACCTTAATCTCTCGATAGCAATCTATGTCTAACAATCTGCTACTTATATCATAGCAAATAGCCTCTGTTAGTAGATAAGTTCCAAGTCATCGACCACCATACAGCTACGCGTCGAGCCTGTGAAATAGTCACCCCAGCGCGAGCCCGAGCATACTACAACAAGGTGTGTGGGGATACGCGACTTCGACACATACTCCACGGGGATGGTAAACTCAATCCAACCATCCGTAGATGCCTCGAAACGCAAGCAGCCATAGCCAATAACATTCTTGCCATAGGGGTTGAAGAAGGTAGCCTCGTCGCGCGTATCGATGGCAATGGGACTATCCTCGTCGCCACCATACTCCTCGGCAGTCCAATCGCCCACGGCGATATATATCGAGCCCTGGTCGGGGTCACCAATCTTCAAATCGGGCGTGTCGGCAGGAATAGTACCCAATTTATCGACCATACCCTGCTCATACTTAACCCAGCCATGCAGAGCCACAGGACGTGCCGCAGAGGGGCGTCCAAAGTGCACTATACCGTTGGTTCCGGCAACACCTGCAAAGCGTCCAAGGAAGATATTACCGGCAGCAAACTTACCTATACCAGCCATATTCGGGTACATCGACTGCAACTCGGCGGCATACTTACCCGTAGAGCCGGGGCGTATATCAGTCGTAGGTGTGGTAAGGTTAAACATCTCGCCCAAAGTCGTAGCACCGGGGTTACCCGTAGCCCAATAGGGGGCTGCACCCTCGGCATAGGGATAGTAGTTCTTATCGGCAAACGACCAATCCTCCATAGCACCATTTATAAGCGCAGGGGCATCCTCCGTAGTAACCGTAACGACATCCGTAAAGTTCTCGCCCGAGAAGGCAACAACCTCATACTCCGTAAGGGGATCCAGACCCTCGATACATGCCGAGAAGCTACCGCCATCTACCTCAATATCGTTCACCTTAATCCACTCCTCATCGCCCGCCTTGCGGTAGTTGAAGCCGAGATCGGCACCACTACGTCCCGACGCCTGCAACCATATACGCTTTGCCCAAGCATCGACAGAGTTAAATTCTACCTCGACCTCGGTAGGCACTACACAGAGCGTCCACATCTGCTCTATATCGTCGTGATAACGAATAGTGACGTGGTGCACCGTATCTTCAAACGACGTAAACGACAACGGATCGGGAGTGTATGACGTAATATCCTTGGGGCCGAACTTGGCAGCAGTCACCACCACGTTATTTAGGTCGGCATCCATGGGCACATACGCCGTAGCGATATGGCTTACGGGGTCGATAACCGCCTCGCCAATTTGACCCTCGACGCGGAAGTAGCGCTCGATGGTCTGCTCGGCTGTAATGGTCCACTCGAAGTCCTGATACATAGACAGCGTCACGTAGAGTGGATTGCGGAAGTCGAAGATGCCGGGAAAGACAACACTCGATGTTGCACCCTCGGTCATAGTTACCTTCTGGACATTAACCCTGCGTATATCCGTCGTCTCCTCCAACTCGAAGTGTACGGTATGTGCCGCCGCATCAATTACCGATGCCGACTTGGCACCATCGACCTCGAAACTCAAAATATCGAGCTTTACGACGGGATAGGGAACATCATTCTTGATACACCCAAACGTTGTTGTAGCAAGAAGGGCAAATATAAAATATCTATACAATCGCTTCATACCGTTAATCCCTCTTTTTGTTCCACAAATGCATAACTATGCCAATCTGAATATCGGCAATGTTAAACTTAAACTTCAAACCCGTACGATCGCGGCGACCCGTTTCAACACCATAGACATCCTCCTGACGCACATTGTTGTAGTAGAGACCCCCGATGCCCACCGTAACGGTGACGCACACCTGCGGGAAGACATAGACCGCCAAACCGGGATTAAAGTTAATCTTCGCCGCAAAGTTTCGACTCTTCGAGAGATTGGTCTCACCATCGCTCTCGTACGAGAAGCTCGACGTACCGGTCTTTATAAGAAGCTCCGATTCCAGAATTGCACCAACTATGCCACGACGGTCCAAACCGATGTAGTTGCGGTGAAATACCGACCACGAGAAGCTCTCGTTTTCGAGCCCAAGACCCGACAGCGATAGTGCAAGGTCGTTAGCCGAGCCAAGGTCAATATCCAGATTACCTAGACCTCCCTTAATCATCTCGTAGCCAAAGCGCATACCCACCGAACGGTTATCGCGGTAGGCATAGGCAACAAAGGGCTTCACAGTGACCCTGTCGAGGTTGAAATTGATATTATCCATGACAAGCAGCAGATCTGCATCCGATGCCTTCATCGTACCGTACGATGCCGAAAGACCGAGCATCACCTCGCCACGATAGACAAACTTGTTGCGATCGACATGACGGTCGATACGCTGACGCATAGGAAGGAAGTGACCATGCGACACCTCCTCGTCGGCACCCTTCACCACACCCGAATCAATAGCTTGTGCAGGCGATGCCGTAAGCTCCTTGTCGGCGACAACAGCACCATCTGTCTGCTGCGCCAAGGCTGTCGTTGCTATGAACGTTACAGCCGCAAATAGTAGTATAAATCTCTTCATTGTGCTGTAAGTTTATAGGTAGAACGAAACACCGAAGCCAACCGACAATAGATTGACCCTAAAATTCATATCACTCGACGTGAAGGTACCCTCCTCAATCTGGTTGCGAATCTGTTTGGTACGCTCGAAGCCGATGCCGAACACACCAATCGAGAGTTCGAGAGCCGTATTATTCGTGACGAACGCCACAATACCGGGCTGCAAGCCTACCGACGCTCCGAATGTCGTAGCATAGCGTCCTCGATAGTTCTGCAAGCCATCTATGACGCCATCCTCCGCCACAAGGCGCGACTGCGAACCTGTGAAGTTGAGCTGCACCTCGGCAAAGATTGCAATACGGTTACTCTCTCCAAGTGGAATATATGGTCGCCAGAACAGCGAGCCCGTATAGGAGTGCCTGATTTGGTGATAGTAATCGACGTTCATATTGATACCCGAATCGCCCTCACCAATGCTCAATGCTGCATTATCCAGTGCAAGCAACGAGCGTCCGTAGCCAAAACGAACACCGACAGCCATATTACGCCACGGCGCAAAGGCTATCATCGGAGCTACGTTGATGGTATAGCCCTCCGAGTCGATATCGTTAATCACCAATACCTTATAATTCTCATTAACATGCGCCGAGTAGGATGCTGTACCACCAAATATCCACTGTCCCTTGGGAACAAAACAGGTATTTGTCGAGAAGCCCCTCTGCTTACGCGCCTCATTGGGTGTCATCGTCGGTTGCGCCTGCAACTCCACACCCTCGGTCTGCTCCACGACATCCTCCGTCGCCATAGCCACAACAGCATCGTCGCTCTGCTGCGCCATACCCACAACGGTGGTCATCATGAACAGAAGTGTAAAATAAAATTTCCTCATCGAAATTAGTTATAGGCATAGGCCGTCTCTTCGCGCCCTATGCTGTTAGTATAATGTGACCCGACTATGGGCTAATTGGGTCAGCATGAAAGAACTATCGAAAGCGGCGTAATATAGCAGCCGAAAGGCATTTTGGGACACTTTCGGCTGCTAACGCCACAATACTAATAGTTGAATTTGAGGTCATCGACATACATCCACGAGTCACTCGAACCCGTAAAGTAGTCACCGAAGCCCGAAGGTGTGAACGACACAACAACCATGCGAGGCGAAACATCCTTCATATCCTCGCGGTAGGTCAATTCCAAAGTGTACTCACTCCACTCATTATGCGACTCACGAGACTTGTAGTAGCCATAGGCTATAACTCCGTCCATCGTAGCAAGGTCCTCCATAGTAAAGAACGTACTCGTGTTGCTGGTGTCCACCTTGCGCTGTGTCTGCCAATCGGTGATAAGTACCATCATCGTACAAAGGTCGTTTCCGGTGGCCTCGGCAGGATTGCCCGCGCCATAGTTAATCGTACCCTCGTTATTCTTCATCCATACCGAGAGACTCTTGGGCTTGGCGTTGAATGTAAAGTCACGACCGAAACCTACGGTACCATTCATTCCCGACAGCGAGAATGTTCCGGTGAAGAGGTTACCCGCAGCAAACTTACCGATACCCAAGACTGCAGCATAGGTAGATTTAAGATATGCCGACTTCGTACCCGTAGAGCCGGGACGTACGTCGTCCGAAGGAGTTGTGAGGTTCGTACCTGCCATCTGCGAGCCCTCGTTACCCGTAAGCCAGAAGGGTGATGCACCACTTGCATAGGGGTAGTAGGGTTCCTTGCCTGACCACTCCTCGAAGCCCGCATTCGGTAGCTGCGCACCCGCCTCGGTTGCAAGTGAGAGCGTGCGTCCCGAGTCTGCGCCATCGACAACGAGTTTGTAGTCGTAGCTCTTATCGGCAGTTATCTCGGTCATCTGCGCCGTATAGTAACCATCAGCAGCTGCCGTAGCATCCAACTCCTTCCACTCGCCACCATTCACGCGGTAGGCAATCTTCACGCTCGTAGCATTCGTAGCAAGCACCTTCGCCGAGAAGGTCGCATTGCCATGCCAGAGGTTGTAATCCGATGTAGTAATAGGCACGATACCCTGAACACCATAGACAACATCCTTCGAGAGTTTACCGCCATCGGCATCCTCGACATAGAGCGTTACGATGCTCTCGCCACCATTGTCGTTGGCGAAGAGCGAGCCATCGATAGTGATATCATACGAAGTATCGCTATTCTTAACAACCGACACACCCTCCAACGTGCTATTCAGGAGGTCGTAGGTTGCGCCATCCTTCATGATGGTAAGAGTTTCGATGTTCGCAAGTGCCGACACCACATAGGTGCGGGCAGCAGCAATAGAACTCTGCTCGGCATTCACATCGAAGCCCTTACCCATGATAGTCGGGTCGGGACTGAATGTGATGGTATCATCGTGCTCGTCGAGCGTGACATCAACGTCGGCGGTGAAGTTCAGCGTTCCGTCGGCATCCTTCGAATACTTCAACGACACGGTGTAGCGTGCTGCCGCCTTGACGTTCTCGATTACACCCTCGGCCACGAGTGCACCCTCAACGGGATGCTCACCCTCGAAACGCCACGACAATGTTGTCGAGCCCTCGGGCATCATAAAGAAGCCATCCTTCGACTCGGTATATACCAACGAGTGGATGTCACCCTTGTCGATAGCAGCCTGATCGTAGCTATCGGTAATTGCGATAGTGGTCTTGTAGCCATCGTTGAGCTTCTCGGCAATGGTCGCGTCGTAAGCTACGGTGGCAATGGTCGAGAGCAACTTACAATCTACCGTTACTGATGCTACCTCGCCGGGGAGAATCGTAAAGGAAGTCTCGCCATGGTAGCACTTATTGTCGAACGAGGCAACGCTACGCTCACCAACAGTCACAACAGCAACGTAGTCGTCGGCAAGCAACGCCAAGTACTCCGGAACGTCGTTGATAGAGGTATAGCGGCGTACCAACTGACGCTCGCCAGCATCATCGACCTTGTATATCTTGATAGAGATAGTCTCATCTGCCAAGTCCGTAGATGCAACCGAAAGGCTCATGCGCATTGCGCCCTCATCTGCCATCTGGGGGACAAACTCCTCCGACTCTTTGTTACACGACACCACAACGAGCATCGCGCAAAGCATAGATAATATCTTTTTCATATTCGCTATACTATATAAATAATCCTACCTTCTACTCAAAGTGCATCATTACCACCTCGGTAGTTACGTTATCCTCCATATCAACGACCGTCATCTTGAAGTCGTGGTCGCCATTGCCAAGCATACCCAACAGCGAGAGGAAGCTTGTGATATCGAGCTCCTCGCCCGCGATATAGGTCTTGCCATAGACATTCTCCTCGCCCTTGATGGGGAAGCCAAGACCGTCGAGCTTATCCTCGTACTCGCCGGGGTTCACAAGGCTGAACTTATCGGTAAGACCCACTACTCCAAGCTCCTCGGGAGTAAGCGTGTCAGATATAATCTCTACGAGGAAGTCCTTAATACCAAGAGGCGCTGTAACCTCTATGCGGCATGTTGTCTCGCTGGTAATGGTCTGACGCTTGGTAATATCGTAACCAATCCATACAATCTTCGGAGCAACATTCTCGCCATACTCGATTGCAAGTGTTGCCGTAGTCTCGCCACCATTCTCATCAACAACCGTAATCTCGTAGCTGTGAGTACCCTCACACGCCGTCAGCAGGTCGGTCTGCGATGCAAACTTGATGCGTGTTGCCGTTGCACCCGCTGCATCGGTCGGATAACCCATCATCTTCAATATGGCATTCGACACTGTGGGGTTGCACAAATCCTCCTCCAAGGGCATAATCTCCGAGTAGGCCTTGGTAAAATCGCTGTTGTCAGACGACACCTTAACTACGAGCGAACGAATAGGCGACTTTGCCGTAATGTCGATGTTGATGCTCTTGGTGAAGTTACCCTCGGCATCGAACATATCGTCGTTGAGCTGAAACTTATCGGCAAGGTCGTGACCCTCCCATACGATAACAGGCATATCGGTATCGTCGGTGAGAATATCCTCCATAAGGTATGCCGCAGAGTCGAACTCCACTACCTCATCATAGGTCCAAGTATCGCAAACGATGCCAAGTGTGAGGTCACCCTCCAAGGCGTGCTGCACCACGACGTTAATCTTACGCCACTGCGCCGCCTTAACACCATCAATCGAGCTGGTCATGATAATATCCTTATCCTGACCCTTGTAACGACACGAGAGTGTAAGGTTCAGAGTGTTCTCCTTGGCAACAGCCTCGAAATATCCGGCACGCTCCTCGTTGAGAGCGTAAACCAACTCGTTCTCGGCGATAGTGGCTACCATTGTTGTATAGTCGGGATCGAGCTCATCTTTGAGGTCGGCAGCATACGACACCGTAACCTTGATGTTGGCGAGCTTACAGATAAGCTCTTCGAGCTCGGTAACCTGCTTGCGTACCACAACAAAGCTCTTCTCGCCGCTATATACGGGAGCCTCCCATGCGGCACCAACCATCTCCGACGAAGACATGCGAAGTGTATATACACCCGCAGGCAATGCAATAGGCTCCGAGGGCAGATTGCCATAGACAAACTCATTGACCACGGCACCGCTCTCGTTGGTGATAACAACATCGAAGGTGTTGATATCGATGTCGGCACGTGTCGTCGAGGGCGATACTATATTCTCGGTATCGACCATAATCGAGGCTTCGAGAGCGCTCAACGAGAGGTAGCCGATGTTCTCCTCCGCACCTACCTGACCCTGACTGTAATTGGGGTTATCCTTGTGACATGAGCCGAGCGTCAAGGCTGCGGCAACTGCCACACTCATAATTCTGAATAGTGATTTCATATCTGTTTCTCCTTATCTGTTATGCATACTGGTTAAGTTCGTTGTCGATGTTACGCTCCTCGACAAGCGAGTCGTTAAGCGTAATCTGCAACGTTGCCTCGCCCGCTGTCGATACGTCGAACTTTACGACGTAGGTGGTGCGCGGTTTGAGGTTCTCGATACGCTCGGTGGGCAGTGTAACAACTTTACCCTCGGCACCCGACTCATTGGGCTGCTTGGTTGCCGTAGCCAAAATCTCTATTGACGTAGGAGCAACAAAGAGGTAGTCGCTCTGCTCGGTTACGTCGTACTCGTTGCCAAGCTCGGTTTTGAGCGTAAACTCATAGCCACCTGCAAAGTAGGACTTGAAGGCCTCGGTCACCTCAACCTTGACAAGGCTGTTGGCGATAGTCGCCGTAACCTCGACATCGGTATGTTGGCGCGATACTACCGTGAACTCCGCCTCACCCTCGAATGTTGCGCAGTCGTAGCCCTCGACATTTAGGTCACCCGCCTTGACCGACGCCTTGTAGCTGCCGTTATGCAGGTAGCTCTCCTGGAACTCCGCTACCGAGGCATACTCGGCATGGTAGTCCTGCGAAATACCGTCGATTGTGAGGCTGAACTCATCAATCGCGGGCAGTGTGCAGCTAACCTCGGCACGCGTATCTTCAACCTCCGAAGTGACATTGCACGAGATTGAGACACTACCCTGCTGCTCGGCTGCAACGGGCTCCTCTGCCTTGTTGCACGCAACCAAGGCTACAAGAGCCAAAGAGATAGTTGTAAAAACTCTTTTCATCGTTAATTACTTTAAGTTATTCTATTTTGTTTTCGTTTTCGTCGTATTTTCCTTGCGAAGAGCGTACGCTACTGTGCTATCTGCACCTTGATATTGTCCAGATAGAGCCAATAGTTACCGTTGCCGGCGATTGAGCTACCGCGCGTTGTGCCAGCCTGCCACGACAGACGTGTTGCGTTGGTACAGCCGCTGAACGATACGGTGCGCGTATTGTAGATGTTGCTGTAACTACCATCCGTACCATCGATAGTCTCTGCCGAGATTACCGTGTTCTCGATATTGCTCGACGGTGCAATGGCTCCCGAAGCGGTGGTGTGGCCAAAGCTCAAAGTGGTGCTACCGTTACCTACACCATACTCCTTCTTTGCAGCACTGTAACTAAACGATACGCTAACCTTAACGCTCGCTCCGCTCTTTAACTTTGTCATGGGCGCCGTATCTACACGACCCTTATAGTAGGCAGATGCGCCAAGTCCACCCTCGAAACGGCAGCATATGCGTACCGACTGACCTGCCGAGCCACCAATACGTCCACCCGACCATCCGGCGAGTATCGACGTATAGGAATCGAGCAAATTCGATGAGTTGTAGGTATCGGAGTTAAAACCCGTATTTGGATTATCATGACCATCGTCAAACGAGGGTATCTGCGAGAAATCTTGCTCGTAGAGATAGGGCAGAACCATGGGCGTGATATTCTGCTCGCAATAGGGCTGGACATTACCCATGTTTATCGGGCACTCGACAACAGCATGCGGAGTGTCGAATACGGCTCTGAACACCTTGTTCTGATAGCTACTCAAATCGATATCGCCCTCGAAGTCGATAGTATAGCGATTCTCGGCATTGCGGTTAAACACCCTTAACACCTCGTTGTTGTGGTCGTAGAGTGTAAACGTATCGAAATCCTCGCCGAGGTTGTTCTGACCGACAGAGAAGTGCATAGCCGTATATTTGTAGAGGTCCGGCGTGGTCATATTGATAGGCGTAACATGTCCGGGCTTCATATCGCGGCTAATGTAGCTTACGCGCTCAACCGAACGCTGACCCTCCGAACGCACCGTATAGCTTACATCACCCTCGACCATGCCGGGAAGCACAAAGACCCAGATAGAGTCGCCCTCGTTGAAGCCCTTGCTATTCTCAACGGTTATGACATTCGATAGATTGGTATAGGTAGGCTCTGCATCGGGGTTAGCCACATCGAACGTAATATCGCCAACCACAGGCGTGGGGAACGTAAGTTCGAGCTTTGTGAATGTCGAGCCAAAGGCGTTACCACCCTCGGGAATGGTAATATTCAGGGCGTGCATCTTGTGGTGCAGACTAACCTCGAACTCTACATCCTTGTTTGCCGTTATGCTGCCGCTCTCTACGGGCGAAGCCACCATAACATCGTATTTGCCATCATACTCACCCGACTGCAACGAGGGCAACGTATAGCTCACCTCGGTGCCATTGACGCTCTGTGGCACAGGCGTACACATCAGGTAGGTATATGCTTCGTCGCCAAGCTCGGGAATATGACCCGAGAAGTAGGCCTTGGTGTACTCCGTCGTAAAACGCACCAACTGAAAAGGCTCATTCTCGAAGAGGTAGCTACCCGTGTTATCGTAGCCCCACATGGCAATCACATCGCCAATCTGCCAATTTATCGAGGCGCCATCGTCGGCAAGCGTCGTACGACTCACAGCGTCGGTCGAAAGCATAAAACACGCCTCCACATCCGTCTGTGGCAACGTCACAGGGGCATCGTCCTGCACAGAGGTCGAGCAACCTACAAGGAGTGTCATCGCTGCCGAGAGGCAAAGTATTGAATTAAAAAGTTTCATATTCAACAAAATACTTCTTTAATATTTACTAAATTCTCGTGACAAATATAGGACATTAAATCTCGTTCGAAAAATAAATTCAACGAAACAAACATTTTTACCCATATATATACGTTCGCGCGCACGAATGCGACAACAAAAAAAATGGTGGCATGCCCCAAAAGTCACACCGCCATTTTAGGAATATAGTCAAACGATTTACCACATTGCAGCCGCTGTTATCTTCGTACGACATGCCGCCATAGCGACACATCGCAACATATTTATTCGGCTACAAACCGCAGCCTCGACCTCTACTTTGCGCACTTTGCTGCACGCACCTTGTCGATACATGCACGAATTTTGGGCGCCGGGTCCTCCCAACCTTCGGGCTTGATAACCTTGCCATCTTTGGGGTTGTAGTGGGGCTTGCCATCTGGCCACAGTTTTGCCATATTTGCTTGTTGCACAATATCAAAGAGCTCGTCGGCCTCCAAGCCCATCTCAACCATTGTGCCCAACGCAAAGTACATAAGGTCAATCATTGCATCTGCCTGCTCGTAGATATCTTCGGCCACGAGGAACTCGGCGACCTCCTCCTGCATCCACTTGGCACGCGACAACGCACGCTTCTTATCAATCATCTTGGGCTCCGTAGCCACGGGGTGTCCGAACTTCTCATGAAATTCGCGCACATCGTTCCACTCTTTCTTCATAGCTATCTTAATAATTTAGTTATTTCCAAATACACTTATACTCCTTGATTCGAACACGCAAATATAGACATTTATTTTTGAAATCGAAAAAAAGAGTGTGGGGCACTCAACACGATTTGTTGAATAGCCCCACACGCCTCTACAATGGCGACCTACGAATTAGCTCGATAACCAATCATCTCTATCTTTATGCTAATTCGTCGGACATCGCGTGGCAAAATAGACTACTTTTGCGCCAAGGCATAGTCGTAACACTCATGCGTTATGGTATAACGACGTATCATCGAGTTGTTGTCGATGGGCACATCCTCCCACTGCGCTCTGTCGGCGGGTGAGGGGTAGGCATCAAGAGCATCTTCAACATTATAGAGCGCCTCGACCTTGCCATCCTCGCCATAGAAGGTCATACATATCGCGCTACATACCGTATCGATTGTCAGAAAATCAACCACATCCGACTCCTCGAAAACATCGTTTCGACCTCCGCCAATGTAGCGGTTCTCGCCAAACATATCACTCGAAAATGGCATGTAGCTTACCCCGACAATCATATCGGTGGTATTCACAAATTGGAAATAGGTATAGTAGTAGTCATCGCTCTCGCCACTCATATCATACTCGAAGTCGGTACCATAGGGCTGACCATTGGGGATATGCACAGCATCGTTCACATAGTTTTCGGCATAGACAATATCCTCGTTGTCGAACAGGTAGCGTCGCAGTAGCGAATTATCATCAATCGCTATCTCCTCCCACTGCGCCTTGTCGGCAGGCGACGGGCTGTCGGAAGGCGCCAAATCTGCCCAATAAGTCACTCTCTTGCGGCTCTCGCCCTCGACCAAACTATACTTAACTACGATATTTCGGAATAGTCGCTCGTGCGCAGGAAACTCATTTGAGTCCACACTCGCAAAGACCCAACTCTCACCAGCCATCAATTCGCAACCACTGCCAATATCGCTATTCGGCTTTACGAACTCTACACCAAGAGATTTATCCGTTTCGTTCACAAACTGGAAGTAGGTGTAGAAATTACCCTCCTCCTCACCACTCATATCGTAGTCGAATACAGGGTCGGGGGTGGGGGCGGGCTTTGGGTCAGGCCCGGGCTCGGGCATTAGAATAGGCTCGCTATCTGATTTGCAAGCACACATCGCCACAAGCGCACAAATAGCCACCAAACCAATGTTTAATTTGCTAAATTTTCTCATAGTATATATAATTTTGGGGTCACAATCTTTCTCATCTTTTGCAAATATAGAAAAAAAAACAGAACGCCAAATATCAACCATAAAAAATATTTATTTTCCCATATTACTATTATTTCGTATCTTTGCGCAAAACTTCAACGCTATGGCAACTACCGTAAAAGCAAAGTTCAAGTGTAGTTCGGAGCGCATATCGCAAGTACCGAAGGACACACTCAAAGATATAGCATTCATCGGACGAAGCAACGTGGGTAAATCGTCGTTAGTGAATATGCTGACAGGCATAAACGGCTTGGCAAAGGTGTCGGGAACACCCGGAAAGACACGCCTCATAAACCACTTCCTGATAAACGAGAGTTGGTATTTGGTCGATTTACCGGGCTATGGCTACGCTCGCGTATCGAAATCGACACGTGGCGAGTTCTCGAAGCTCATAACCGACTACGTGCTAAAATGCGACAAGCTGCACTTCCTATTCGTATTGGTGGATTCGCGCCTCGAACCCCAGAAGATAGATCTCCGTTTCATAGAGATGTTAGGCGAGAATGGCATACCTTTTGGCATAATCTTTACCAAGGCCGATAAACTCTCGCAGGCACAGCTCAACCGCAATATTAAGAGCTACTCGCAGCGCCTTGCCGAGCAGTGGGAGGAGCTGCCACCAATCTTCATATCGTCGAGCGAGAAGCGCACAGGGCGCGAGGAGATACTCGCTTTTATCGAGGAGTGTTTGACGGAATGTTGAAAAAATAGAGCGCGATTTGGCTTGTTTTTTAGGAATAACTTTATAACTTTGTAATGCTTTTTGGGGACTATGCAGCCCCGTTACGAGGCAAAGAGTTGAGTACAAATTATTTACACAAACATAATCAACCTACACTTAATTTATGGCGATCCACAAAATCAAATTCTTCGCAGGTCGAGGCTCACGCTATCTCGCCGAGAAGATTGCCGCCGAGTATGGCATAGCACTTGGCGATTCGGATGTATTGCAGTTTAGCGACGGCGAGTTTCAGCCCTGCTTCCACGAGTCTATCCGTGGCTGCACCGTCTTTATCATCCAATCTACATTTCCACCTTCGGACAACCTCATGGAGCTTCTGATGATGGCCGACGCTGCACGTCGTGCCTCGGCTCATCAGGTTATTGCCGTTATACCCTACTTCGGCTGGGCACGTCAAGACCGCAAGGATCGTCCTCGTGTACCCATCACCGCACGCCTCGTTGCCAACATGCTAATCGCTGCCGGCGTTCAGCGCGTGATGACCATGGATTTGCACGCCGACCAGATTCAGGGATTCTTCGACCTTCCGATGGATGCTCTCTACGCTTCGGGCATCTTCGTGCCCTATATCCAGAAGTTGGCTATTCCCGACCTCTCGATTGCCTCTCCCGACATGGGCGGTGCAAAGCGCGCCTCGTCGTATGCAAAGCATTTCCAGGCACCCATCATCATCTCGCATAAGGAGCGTGCCAAGGCCAATGTCGTTGGCTCGATGACAGCTATTGGCGAGGTTGAGGGTCGCAACGTAATCATCGTCGATGACATGATCGATACGGCAGGCACAATCTGCATGGCAGCCAACATGCTTATGGACCGCGGTGCAAAGAGTGTTCGCGCAGCCGTCACCCACCCCGTGCTTTCGGGCAAGGCATACGACCGCATCAACGAGAGTGCTATTCAGGAGGTTATCACCACCGATACTATTCCGTTGAAGGAGGGTGAGGATTTGTCGAAATTTACGGTATTGAGCGTAGCTCCCATCTTTGCCGATGTCATCGAGCGCGTTCACAACTACAAATCTATATCGTCGATATTCTATCGTTAGCATATCGCCAAGAACAAATCTATCAAGGGGCTGACCACTGCGGTTAGCCCCTTGTATTTTCAGGGGGGGGGTATGCAATTTAGGTAATTTAGAAAAGTTAGCAAGTGAGTAGCTAATCACAACTCTCTAATCTCTCCAACCACCCCATCCCATCCGACAGCCCCGCCACGCCTCAAAACCTCCGCGCTTTGCAGAGGCAGAATATGCCATACACAAGCTATTGCCTAAAAATAATCGGCACTATGGCACACCTTTCGTTTTTTTTACTAACTTTGCGCGATTATTTTTTTATAAATAAAAAAGCTATGGAGTATTTGATTCTTGTTGCCGGTCTTGTATTGATTATCGTGGGCGCCATGATTCTCACCGACGGCTCGGTAGCGCTGGCAGAGAGACTGCACGTGCCGGAGTTTATTGTCGGTCTGACAGTCGTTGCCATAGGAACATCTATGCCGGAGCTTACGGTCAGCCTCTTCTCGGCAATCGATGGCAAGGGCGACATGGCAATAGGCAATGTCGTGGGCTCAAACATATTCAATATTTTTGCCACACTCGGCATCTGCGCCATAGTTGCACCGATAATCTTCACCAAGACAAACATCCGTCGCGATATACCCATATGCATCGCCGCCACACTGGCTTTGTTGGTCGTTACGCTTATCGACAACAACATCACACGTTTGGAGGGTATCATCCTGCTCGTTGGCTACATCGCAATGATTTACCTTACGATACGTGCCGACCGCAAGAGTATGGCAACAGCCCCCACGCCCAACACCGAGGAGCAGAGCCAGAGCAAGGCCTCGATGTCGGCGCTGCGCATCGGACTATATATCGTAGCGGGTCTTGGAGGTTTGATTTATGGTGGTCAGCTGTGTGTCGATTCTGCAACCGAAATCGCACGCTCGCTCGGCGTTTCCGAGGCTACGATTGCCATAACATTGGTGGCGGGTGGCACATCGCTTCCGGAGCTCGCATCGTGCCTCGCCTCGATATTGAAGGGTAAGACGTCGTTGGCGTTGGGTAACGTCCTCGGCTCGAACATCGCCAACATACTGCTAATCCTTGGCTCCTGCTCGTCGGTAACACCTCTTACGATGGGCAACATCAAGATGTTCGATATCTATGTCACTATGGCGGGTGTGGCAATACTTATGTTGAGCGCACTCTTCATAGGCCGAGATAAGCTGACCCGTTTGGAGGGAATTTTGTTCCTCGCCATATATGTTGCCTACGTCTTTACGTTAATGTAATTGAAGATAACTAAAACTTTATAAAGAGATGTTTGAGATTCTTACAAACAGTGTTCCCGAAGCCACAAACGGCTTCATGTCAAGTTTTTCGTCTGCCGGTTCGTTGATACTGATGATTATCATCGGTATTGCGGGATTCGTCGTACAGTCGCGTCTGCAAAGCGTCTTTCAGAAGTACTCGAAGGTGACATCGCCCGGCGGCATGACCGGCGCCGAGCTTGCCGAGAAGATGCTACACGACCACGGCATCTACAACGTCAAGGTTACGCACGTCAAGGGTCACCTCACCGACCACTTCAACCCCGTAACCATGACCGTAAACCTCAGCGACAGCGTCTATTCATCGCGCTCGATTGCTGCAGCTGCCGTAGCCTGCCACGAGTGTGGCCACGCCGTGCAGCACGCTACGGGCTATGGACCCATCAAGCTCCGCTCGCGCCTTGTGCCCATCGTGAGCTTCTCGTCGCAGATTGCTACATGGGTGCTGCTCGCCGGCATAGTGATGATGGCAGCAACACAGAGCACCACGCTCTGCTGGATAGGTATCGGTCTTATCACCATATCGGCGATATTCTCTATCGTTACACTCCCCGTGGAGTACAACGCTTCGGAGCGCGCCTTGGCATGGCTCGAAAACAGCGGCACGCTCGATAGCCGAGAGATGGAGGGCGCACGTACCTCATTGCGCTGGGCTGCACGCACCTACCTTGTGGCGGCATTGAGTGCTATTGCCACCATACTCTACTACGTAACACTCATCATGGCGCGCCGCGACTAACGGCACGCCATGCAATAGACTAACGACCCGACACGATGAAGAGAGAGGACTACACGCTACGCGGTTGGCTCATGAGCCTCGTGGTAGTTGTTGGTGTAATATGCTTGGGGCTGATACCCCCGTTTGAGGTCTTTGGGCTACGTACCGAGCGTGTGGATATACTCTCGGCATTGCGCCCTGCCGAAGTGGCAATCGACGATGCCATTGCCGAGATGGAGGTAATAGATAGCGAGGTGGCACGCGCAAATCTCGACTCAATGCTTTTGGCAACTCCCAAGCCCGAACCAGCGAAGGTCGAAGAGAGGGACGAGGAGTTGAAGTGGAGCGTTGAGAATGGGTCGAAGAGAGGTGCGGATGGTGAGCGTGGTCGCAAGCTGCATAGCTCCGAGATTGAAATCACGAAGAGCAACATCGTGGCCATCGAGGATTTCGACACGCTGCCCAACGGCAAGTTCCACAACTTCATCGAGAAGCTCGCCTTGGGCGAGGGTGTGCGCATCGCCGTCATGGGCGACTCGTTTGTCGAGGGCGACATCGTAACCTCGGACCTGCGCGACATTCTGCAACGCAGCTATGGCGGTCGTGGCGTAGGCTTTGTGTCGTGCGACATCCCCTTTACGACGGTACGCACCACCGTAAAGCGCGATGCCAAGGGGTGGACCTCGTACAGCATCATGAAACATAAGAGCGTGCCCGAGACGTTGCGCGATAAGTTCTTCGCGTCGGGCTACATTTCGGAGGGTGGCGCAGGAGCTACGGTAACATGGCGCACGGTAGATAAGTTCGCAACGTTGGACTCGTGCACCCACGCCGATATTCTGCTTGTGGCACGCGACAGCTCGATAGTCGAACTCACCATTATCAACGAACACGACACGCTGAAGCGCGAGATGAACATCGCCAAGAGCGACCGCCTGCGACAGATAGAGATTGACATGCCTATGAAGAGCCTGAAACTCAAAGTCGTAAGCGGCAAGATTCTATGCTATGGAGCATCGTTGGAGGGCAACGGCGGAGGTGTCATCGTCGATAACTTCTCGGTACGCAGCAACAATGGTCACGCCATATACAACATGAACAAGAGCATATGCAACGATGCCGACAACATCTTCGGCTACGACTTGGTGGTGTTGCAGTATGGTCTGAATATCATGCAACCCGGACAGCGCCACTTCACAAAGTACAAGGAGCAACTCGCAACGATGATAGATTATGCCAAGGCATACTTCCCAAACGCAGCTATCATGGTACTTGGCGTCAGCGACCGTTGGATAAAAGATGAAGAGCAGGGGACCTATGTGCCAATAGGCTCGGTAGATGCCATGACCGAATATCAGCGTGCCGCAGCCGAGGAGTGTGGCGTAGCCTTCTGGAATACGTCGGAGGCGATGGCAGCACTTGGCGGCATGCCCGCGTTTGTTGCTAACGGATGGGCTGCGAGCGACTACACGCATATCAACTTCGCAGGCGGCAAACGCATTGCACAGGCACTTGCCAATGCACTGCACAACGAGGTGTATAACCTCCTCTACGAGCAAGAACTATCGGAGGAGAGTGCCAAGCAGATGCGCGTCCAACGCGAACGCGAAATTGCGGAGCGCAACACCCAAATCTTGGAGCAACGCGAGGCTATCATCAACAACATAATCTCGATAGACACAACATCGATAGAGCAGCCGGACGCCATTGCAGAGGGCATTGCCGAGGATATTCAAGAGGGGAATGGCGAGGGAAATGAGATTAGTGAGGATGTTGCAAACATCGCGAGTGAGGATATTTCGGAGGATACCGCGAGCGAAGTAGTCATCGAGACTGCGGAGAACGAGGTGGTGGTGGAGAACGAGAGCCACAAAAATAGCGACACCCTAATCGATAGCGACAGCATAGCATAGCGTTTGCAGATGGAGTATTTCGACTTTGGCGGTGGAGCATGGGAGCGTATGTTGTCGCTCTTGGGAGAGGGTCCTATCTCGTTGGTGAGCGGACTCTTTCTGATGCTTTTTGTCCTCTTTGGCGCCGGATACCTCATCCTGCGTAGTAATCAGCGACTGCGCACACTCTACGTCGTACTCTTCTCGCTATACTTCTACTTCAAACTCTCGGGCATATACCTGCTACTGCTGCTCTTCACAGCATTAAGCGACTACATCATAGGCAAGCGCATATATCGCCGCAAGGAGCAGGGGCAACGATGCAGAGGATGGCTTGCGTTGAGCGTAGTAATAAATGTCGGCATACTCGCCTACTTCACCGCTACAAACTTCTTCGTAGATAGCATAAACGCCATCTATGGCGATGGCACCCTCGACTGGGAGGCTGTGGTAAAGCCTGCCGGTGTATCGTTCTTCGTATTCCAATCGTTGGCATACGTCATCGACATATCACGCGGCACGATAAAGCCCCTGAAACACCTCTCGGACTACATATTCCTACTCTCGTTCTTCCCGAAAGTGATGTGCGGTCCGCTGGTGCGAGCCAAGGACTTTATACCACAAATCGAAGCAGAGAGGTTGGTCGTCGAACGCAAAGATTTGGGCCGCGCCGTGAAGCTCCTTGTCACGGGACTTATAAAGTATGCCGTGATAGCAAAAATCGTGGGCTCGCAATTTGTACAACCCGCCTTCGACGGCTCGTTGGGCGATAGCGGCGTCGTTGCGCTCATGGCAGTATATGGATTCACGTTGCAAATATACTGCGACTTCTCCGGCATCTCGGATATAGCCGTGGGCATAGCCCTGTTGATGGGCTTCCGCCTCCCCGATAACTTCGATGCCCCATACAAGTCAGCAACCATAACCGAGTTTTGGCGTCGCTGGCACATATCGCTATCGTCATGGTTGCGCGACTACCTCTACATATCGCTTGGCGGCAATCGCAAAGGCTCGTTCCGTACCTATCTCAACCTCTTCATGACGATGTTCATCGGAGGTCTGTGGCATGGCGTGGGCTTGTGCTACATCATTTGGGGTGCACTACATGGCTTGGCATTGGCACTACACAAGGTGTGGTTGAAGCTAATACCCAACGCCAAGCGCTTTGGCGAGGAGATGCACAGTGTATGGCGTCTGCCGGCTACACTGCTCACGTTCCACATCGTAGCCTTCGGATGGCTCTTCTTTGGCTCGGCACTCATGTTCCCCCAAAGCGACATGCAGGTTGCGGGCGATATACTGCACCGCATAGCGCACAACTTCTCGTTAGCCGATGTCGTGCCCATGGTACAGAGTTCGGGATTTGCCATAGCAACGATATGCCTTGGATACGTGTTACACTTTCTGCCGAAACGCTACGATAGGGCGATGTGCAACTTCACGACTCGTAGCGGGTGGTTAGGCGGCGCACTGATACTCATTGTTGCCATATGGCTCGTTATGCAGTGCGATGCCATAATGCTCGCACAGTCAAGCGACGGAGCAGCCACAATGTCGGCACTGCCGATGTATGCCAACTACTAAATTATGGATCTATAAATCAGGTCGAGGCGACAAATAATTTGTTTACTACCTTATAAAGCATACCCAAACAAGATAGTACATTAGGATGAACAACACTACATGGGATTGGGGGCTCTTCGACGCCCTGAACTTCGACGGCGGCAACGTCATGGATTGGATTATGAGCGCCATATCGGGCATTGCGATGTGGATACCGCTCTATGCCATTATAATATATATTGTGTGGCGTCGTTGGCAGTGGCGCGGCGTGGTAATGCTCGTCGTAGCTGCCGCCATAGCAATGGGTCTTGCCGACATCATATCGGGCATATTCAAGCACACGGGACCACTTAAAGAGTTGTGGTCATCGTTCCCCGTACGTCAGCGACCAATGTTTACCGAGGCTCTCGACGACGTGCACGTTGTATCTTTTGCCCATGGCCCGTATGGCACAGTATCGGCACATGCAGCAACGATAACGGCACTTGCCGTGATATCGTCGATGGTCATAGCTCGCCGGTGGTTCAGCTACACGATGCTCATCATAGCGCTTCTTGTATGCTACTCACGCATATACCTCGCCTGCCACTTCCCGCAGGACATACTGCTTGGCGCGGCAACGGGTCTTCTGACGGGATACATAGGCGCACGACTATTCCGATACGGCATGAAGAGGTGGCAGAGAGTGTAGCAACAATACTCGAAAATGATAAAACGTGCGTCGGAGAGCCCTCTGGCGCATCTTTTATTATATTGTGGATAAACTGTCGAAAAAATAGTCGTCCATAGATTTTCTATTCACATTAAATTTCCCCAATTTTGTAGTCCCGAAGCTACCCTTAACAGGTAGCCATTGTGGCACGCTCATCGCATAAGCGACATGTAATGCGTGTAGAGATAGGGCGAGGCAGCGAAAGGTTGTGCACCGATTAGCCAATACTGCGATAGAACGTAAGTAATTAACAACAAATAAAATAGATACCAACCATGACTAAAAATTCTACACCAGAACAGCGACCTACGGTGAAGTATGAAGATGCCGTTGCCGCCACCAAGGAGTATTTTCAGGGTGACGAGCTTGCAGCATCGGTCTGGGTGAGCAAGTATGCTCTAAAAGACTCCTACGGCAACATCTACGAGACTACGCCGGTGGACATGCACAACCGTATTGCCGCAGAACTCGCACGAATCGAGAACAACTACCCCAATCCGTTGAGCCACGAGCAGATATTCGAGCTCTTGGACCACTTCCGCTACGTCATACCGCAGGGAGGTCCCATGACCGGTATTGGCAACAACATGCAGGTAGCATCGCTATCTAACTGCTTCGTTATCGGACACAAGAACCCCGCCGACTCGTATGGTGGTATATTTCGCATGGACGAGGAGCAGGTGCAGCTTATGAAGCGTCGTGGTGGTGTGGGTCACGACCTATCGCACATCCGCCCCACGGGTAGCCCTGTGCTCAACTCGGCACTCACATCTACGGGTATCGTACCCTTCATGGAGCGATACTCAAACTCTACACGCGAGGTTGCGCAGGATGGTCGTCGTGGCGCACTTATGCTCTCGCTCCTTATCAAGCACCCCGATGCCGAGCGCTTTATCGACGCAAAGGTCGATACAGGCAAGGTGACCGGTGCCAACGTATCTATTAAGATCGACGACGAGTTTATGCGCGCAGCATTGGAGGGTCGCACCTATCGTCAGGAGTTCCCCATTGGTTCGGCAAATCCGCTCGTTAAACAAGATATCGACGCCCGCAAACTCTGGGAGAAGATTATTCACAATGCATGGAAGTCGGCAGAGCCCGGATGCCTGTTCTGGGACACCATCATCCGCGAGAGCGTGCCCGACTGTTACGCCGACGAGGGCTTCCGCACCGTTTCGACAAACCCCTGTGGCGAGATTCCGCTCTGCCCCTACGACAGCTGCCGCTTGTTGGCACTCAATCTGTTGAGCTACGTAGATAAACCCTTTACGAAGGAGGCATCGTTCAACTTTACACTCTTCAAGGAGCACGTAGCAAAGGCCATGCACCTCATGGATGACATTATCGACTTGGAGTTGGAGAAGGTTGATTTGATTATCAACAAGATTGCTGCCGACCCCGAGGATCAGGATGTACGTCGCGTCGAGGCAGAGCTCTGGCAGAAGATTAAGGATATGGCGTTGAAGGGTCGCCGTACGGGCTTGGGCATCACTGCCGAGGGCGATATGCTCGCAGCCTTGGGCATGCGCTATGGCTCGGAGGAGGCTATCGACTTTGCCGTGACCGTACACCGCACACTTGCCATCGAGGCATACCGCGCATCGGTAAATATGGCAAAGGAGCGTGGTGCATTCGCAGTATATAACAGCGCCAAGGAGCTCAACAACCCCATGATTGCCCGTATCCGCGAGGCAGACCCCGAGCTCTACGCCGAGATGGAGAAGTACGGACGTCGTAACATCGCCATGCTTACAATTGCACCTACGGGCACAACGTCGCTCATGTCGCAGACGACATCGGGTATCGAGCCCGTGTTCCGCCCCGTATATAAGCGTCGTCGCAAAATCAACCCCTCGGACAAGGAGCAGGTTGCAATGCACATCGACGAGACAGGCGAAAAGTTCATCGAGTACTACGTATATCACCATCAGTTCGTCAAGTGGCTAGAAATCAACGGCTACGACATATCGCGCTTGCAGAGCATCTCGGAGGAGGAGCTCGACAAGTGGTTGGAGGCATCGCCCTACCACAAGGCTACGGCAAACGACATTGACTGGGTGGCAAAGGTCAAGATGCAGGGCGCAATACAGAAGTGGGTGGACCACTCTATTTCGGTTACGGTAAACCTCCCGAACGACGTGTCGGAGGAGCTTGTTGCCGACGTATATCGCACCGCATGGGAGTCGGGATGTAAGGGTATCACCGTATATCGCGATGGTTGCCGTACGGGCGTACTTCTCGATGTTAAGTCGAAGGATAAGAAGGAGGGCAACTGCACAAGCAGCAGCTCGATACGTCGTCCCGAGTCTATTCCCGCCGACATCGTACGTTTCAAGAACGGCAAGGAGGATTGGATTGCCTTCGTGGGTAAGCAGGATGACCGCCCCTACGAGATTTTCACGGGTAAAATCGAGGAGGATGCAATGTACATTCCCAAGACCATTACGCATGGTAACATCTTGAAGGTATGCGAAAAGGATGGCTCGAAGCGCTACGATTTCCAGTATCAGGATAGGTATGGTTACACCAACACCATTGGTGGCATCTCGCGCCTCTTCGACGAGGAGTTCTGGAACTATGCGAAGCTTATCTCGGGCGTATTGCGCTACGGCATGCCTATCGACAAGGTCGTGCAGCTTATCGACGGTTTGCACCTCGACTCGGAGACCATCAACACATGGAAGAATGGCGTTGAGCGAGCCTTGAAGCAGTATATCGCCGATGGTACACGTGGCAAGGGTCGTTGTCCGCAGTGTGGTCAGGAGAATATGGCATACCAGAACGGTTGCCTCACCTGCATGTCGTGTGGCTACTCGAAGTGCGGTTAGTATGTTAGGTGCAGCACATTAGGTCTGCAACGAATATTAGTGTAGTTAGAGAGTTTGGTGAGTTTAGTGAGTGCGCGATGTTGTCGCCCTCGTTAAACACGCTGAACTCTCTAACCTTTTTATAATCCATTGATTGGCGCCCCATCCAAAAAAAAATCTGCAACTTTTAGCTACACCATTCGTTTTTTTTACTACCTTTGCGCAAGCATTGGTTCTCGGATGGCTACGTGCCTCCACAGAGATTAAATGGGAATCGGGTGCAAATCCCGAACAGTTCCCGCTGCTGTAAGTTCCAAAGAAATGCTCTGCGACATCTAATTGTCACTGGCGCCGGTTGAGCGCTGGGAAGGCATCGCAGAGAGGGACAAGTCAGAAGACCTGCCAAGCGTTTATAACGAGATTGTGCCTGCGGCGAATGGGCATGTCTGCGACTTGATTCTATCAGGTATTATATGACAAAAGGGGCTATCCATAGTGGCATGCGTTGTATGCATGGATTGGCATCGAGGGCGGTTGCATCGCATAGCAATCTGTCGGCACGATGCCACGCGACACCATTGTGTCGATGCCTCGGCGTGGCGCTCTCTCGTTGTGTTAAAGTTACGGAGAATGACTTTTTTATTAACTTTTAATTCAACACAACTATGAGAAAAAATCTAACCATTCTCGTTGCAGTCATCTGTGGCTTCTCGCTTATGGCATGCGAGTACGACGACACGGCTCTATGGGGCGAGGTCGATGAAATCAAGGGTCGCGTGACGGACTTGGAGGCAGCCGTAGAGCGCCACAACAACGACATTGTGGCGTTGCAGACTATCGTCAATGCCTTGCAGAAGAACACCTACGTAACAGACGTAAACACCACTACCGATGGCTATACCATCGTGTTCTCGGACGGCACCACAGCAACCATTAGCAACGGTAAGGACGGTAAGGATGGAACAAACGCACCCATAATATCGGTTGCAAAGGATATCGACGGCAACTACTATTGGACCATTGATGGCGAGTGGTTGCTCATAGACGGAGAGCGAGTACGCGCCAATGGAGAGGATGGTGAAGACGGTAAGGATGGCGAGAACGGCGAGGACGGCAAAGATGCCATAGCACCACAGATACGCATCAACGACAGCACAAAGGAGTGGGAGATATCGACCGATGGAGGCTCTACATGGCATTCGACGGGCGTTGTAGCCGAGGGTAAGGATGGTGCCGCAGGTGCAACGGGCGAGAGTGACACAAATGGCGATTCAATCTTCAAGTCGGTGGATACCTCGAACGAGGAGTATGTCGTAATCACACTTGCCGATGGCACAGAGCTTACGCTTGCCCGCTATGACATTACAGCACCGTTGTTTGTTATCGAGGGTACGAGCGATGGTGTACAGTTGGAGTACGGCATGAGCATAGAGTTTGCCGTAACAAGCAACAACATTGCCGATTACACGATAATTTCGCCCGAGGGTTGGACCGTTTCATACGCCTTCGACACGCTGACCGTAACAGCCCCCGCAAAGGAGCTTTGTCACTACGACAAGAGCGGCACAATCGCCATTATCGTCGTATCGGAGCAGGGCAAGAGTGCCATAGTAAAGCTCGACGTTGTGGCTGGCGAGTGGCGCGATAGCTACACTCTGCGCACACTGACATTCGAGGATACGGATGCCAAGTTTGCGGGCTACACGCTCTATGGCGGCGCGGAGATAAACACATGGAGCGACCTCATTGATGATATGCAGTACGGAGGCTCGCTGACCTACACAGACTACATTAGCGACACCTACTATTGGTATGACGAGGGAAATACCGAGCTCTTCCACGCCTTTGTAACACCCTATTGGCAGGGAGGACACGTGATATCGAACTACGTCATCGAAGACTATTCGACACTTCCCGAGGGATACAACGGATGGTATGAGTTGCAGATGGCAAATCCCATTGGCGGACACAACCAATCATCGAACTTTGCAGTACACAACGGATATAGCGACTTCTTCAACTCGCAGATTTACAACTCGTCGCTCCAAACACTCGAATTTGCCGATGGCGTGGAGCGCGTTATCGACCACATGTGGGTTACAAACACATGCTATCTGCTTAATTCGCTGACCTATGGCGACGGCTTTAACGCCCCTGCCACGGCCGACACATGGATTAAGATTATTGCCTATGGTTTCAACTCACAGGACGAGGAGGTAGGCTCCGTAGAACTTCTCTTGTGCCAGAATGGAGAGTGCATTACCGAGTGGAAAAAGTGGGATTTATCGCCGCTGGGCAAGGTTGCAAAGATTGCCTTCAACTTCTCGGCATCGGAGGACCAGTCGGGAAGCTACGGCATGAATTGTCCCGCATACTTCGCCTACGACGACGTAGCTGTACGCTTTGCCGAAAGAGTTTTTGAGTAATAGATATAATGAGACGTTTTTTAGAGTTTTTGTTTTTAAGTAGTGTGGTTATCATCTCGTCGTGCAATCGCGACGAGGTGATAACAACCGCCTTGCCTCCCGAGATTATTCTCGACGGCGCAGGCATATACAGCGTCAAGCAGGGCGACGAAATACGCCTTGCACCTCGCTACGAGCGTGCCGACGATGCCACGTTCGAGTGGGTTATCGAGAACAATATCGTATGCACCGAGCGCGCCTATGTGTTCTATGGCGAGAGTCTTGGCGAGTACTTCATCACGCTGACGGTTACGACCGCCGCCGGCAGTGCAAGCGAGGAGCTTAAAGTCGAGGTTGTGGAGCCGGAAATTCCCACCGTAAGCATCAACGGCGACAAGGAGCTAACGCTGGCAGTAGGCAGCGAGAGGCTCTTTGAAGCAACCCTACGCGAAACATCGCTCGACACCTCGGTCGAGTGGCTATGCAATGGCAAGAGTGTAAGCAACGCCATGACTTATAACTTTGTAGCAGAGAGCATAGGTCGATACGAAGTTGTTGTCAAAGCATCGAACGCCGATGGCGAAGCAGACGACAGCATTGTCATAGATGTGCTCAACGAAGAGGACATGCCCTTCATCTATACCTTCCCCAAGAGTGAATATCACAGCGTCGTTGGTCGCAAGCTACGCGTCATGCCCGACGCAATAAGCGATAGCGAAGGTGTGACGTACACGTGGTCGGTAGATGGCGTCGAGCAAGAGGGCATCACCACTCCGCACTTTGTTTTCAGAGGCAAGAGCGCCGGAACACACACCATAGCCGTAACCGCCGAGGCTCTACGCGGTAGCTCGAAAGTTACATTGAGCCACAACTTCGCCATAACCATATACGACGAGGCAGCGTTCCGTCGCACAGCAGATGCATCGTCACTTGCCGAGGCATCATGCGTCGTGGAGTATAGACCGGCGCCCGGACAATTCATAGGCAACACAAAGACGGGAGGCTTCGACGGAACGGAGCTCACCAAAGAGCGCGCAGCGGAGTATGCCCTGCAACGCCTCAACGACGGTAAGTTCGTATCGCTTGGAGCCTTTGGCGGATATATCGTCGTAGGCTTCGACCACAGTATAGCATGCAGCAACGATTACGACTTCGAGGTCATAGGCAACTCGTTCGATGGCTCGTCGGAACCGGGTATAGTATGGGTGATGCAGGATGAGAATGGCAACGGCATGGCTGATGATACGTGGTATGAGTTGCGTGGCGCGGAGACGGGCGCGGCAACAACGATTCAGGAGTATGCCGTAACCTACTATCGTCCAAGCGGCAAGGGCATGCCCGTAGCATGGAGCGACAGCGAGGGCAAGAGTGGCACGATAGAGTATCTCGAATCGTTCCACAACCAAGATTCGTACTACCCCGCATGGATTACCGAGAGTAGCTACACGCTGCGTGGCACACGCCTCGAAGCTCGCAACTACGACTCTTCGGGTAATGGGTCGAAGTGGATACTACCCGCCTATGGCTGGGGTTATGCCGACAACTTCTCGGAGGAGGACTTATTGGAGGGAACAGCACAAAAGCGCGCCAACGCCTTCTGCATATCGAATGCCATAGACTTCGAAGGCGAGACCGTGAAATTGAGCCACATAGACTTTGTCAAGGTGCAGTGTGCCGTACAAGCAAAGAGTGGTTGGATTGGCGAAGTATCGACCGAGGTGCTCGGCATACGCGACCACAACCTATAATCCGAACCGTAATACAACCCCGAAAGTGAAGTGACGATGACCCGACTAACTAACATATCGCTATGTGCCATGCTGCTCATACTTACCTCATGCATGAAGTGGGAGTATGGCGAGGTGGAGACATTCACCGCCTCGGGCAACGGACTCTTCATCTGCAACGAGGGAAACTTCCAATATGGCAACGCCACACTATCGTACTACGATCCCGCGACACAACAGGTCGAGAACGAGGTCTTCTATCGTGCCAACGCCATGAAACTCGGCGATGTATGCCAGTCGATGATAATCCGCGACGGCATTGGCTGGGTGGTAGTCAATAACTCGCATGTGGTATTTGCCATCGACACCGAGACGTTCAAGGAGGTGGGACGCATCACGGGGCTCACGTCGCCACGCTACATACACTTCCTCTCGGACGACAAGGCCTACGTCACACAACTCTGGGACAACCGCATCTTCATCGTAAATCCCAAGCGATACGAGATTACGGGCTACATCGAGATACCGAATATGAGCATGGAGCAGGGCTCGACGGAGCAGATGGTGGCGTGGGGCGACTACCTCTTCGTGAATAGCTGGTCGTACCAGAATCGCATCTTCAAAATCGACACACGAACAGATAGCGTCGTGGCAGAGTTGGAGGTTGGCATACAACCCACATCCTTGGTCTTGGACTGCAACAACAAGCTGTGGACCGTGACCGACGGAGGCTACGACAACTCGCCCTATGGCTACGAGGCTCCGAAGCTCTACTGCATCGATGCCGAGAGCTTCGAGATTGAGCGTTGCTTCGAGTTCCGCCTTGGCGACGCCCCCTCGGAGTTGCAACTCAACGGCAGTGGCGACACTCTGTATTGGCTCAACGACGATGTGTGGGCGATGTCGGTTGATGCCGAGCGTCTGCCCGTACGCCCCTTCCTCAATAGCCGCGGCACGCTCTACTATGGTCTTACCATCGACCCCTACAACGGAGATGTCTATGTTGCCGATGCCATAGACTACTCGCAGCAGGGCAAGATATACCGATACTCACAGACACAAGAACTCATCGATGAATTTTATGTCGGCATAATACCCGGCGCATTTTGTTGGAAATAGGCAAAAAAGTGATGACGCGACAACTACTCATAACCATGGGCGCAATGCTCCTGCTCCTCACCCCGCTACATGCACAGCAGGATGGGGAGCGCGGGCGTTTTCGCAGCAGCGTGGAGTATGAGCCCATATCGGTTGTCGGCGCACGTCCCATACGCGAGATAGGCTATCAGCAGACAAAATTCGACTCGTTGGCGCTGAAAGAGGGTGTATCGCTCTCGATGGCAGATGTCCTTGCCTTCAACTCATCGATATATGTCAAGAGCTATGGTCGCGCCACACTCTCCACCGTATCGTTCCGTGGCACCTCACCCTCGCACACACAGGTCACATGGAACGGCATGCGTATATCGAATCCCATGCTCGGCATGACCGACTTCTCGATGATTCCCGCCTACTTCATCGACGACGCATCGCTACTGCATGGCACCTCATCGATAAACGAGACGGGAGGCGGCATGGGAGGGGCAGTGAAGCTATCGACAACACCCGCCACAAACGAAGGCTTTGGTTTGCAGTATGTTCAGGGCATAGCATCGTTCAAGACGTTCGACGAGTTCTTGCGCCTCACGTGGGGCAACCGCAATTGGCAGGTATCGACGCGCGCCGTACTATCGACATCGCCCAACGACTACAAATACCGCAACCACGACAAGAAGGTAAACGTCTATGACGAGGAGATGAACATCATAGACCAATACTACCCCATGGAGCGCAATCGCAGCGGCGCCTATCGCGACCTTCACCTACTGCAAGAGATATACTACAACACCGGTCGTGGTGATAAGATTGGACTCAACGCATGGTACATAAATTCGAAACGCGAGTTGGCGATGCTCACCGTAGATCATGGCGACGACACCGACTTCGAGAACCTGCAACGCGAGCAGACCTTCCGCTCGGTACTATCGTGGGACCACCTGCGCCAGAATTGGAAACTCGCAGCCAAGGCGGGATATATCTACACATGGCTCGCCTACGACTACAAACGCGACTTGGGCAACGGCACTATGGCACACATGACGCGCTCGCGTAGCCGCGTGAACACCCTCTATGCCGACCTCTCGGCAGAGTACTACGTAGGCGACAAATGGCTCTTTACGGCAGCGCTTACAGCCCACCAACACTTTGTGCATAGCGAGGATAAGAACATCATACTGCAAGATGGTAACCGAGGTATCGTAGGTTACGACCAAGCTCGTATCGAGCTCTCGGCTCTCGTCTCGGCAAAGTGGCGACCCACCGAGCGCTTCGGCATGTCGGTAGTGCTACGCGAGGAGATGTTTGGCAAGGAGTGGACACCGCCCATCCCCGCCCTCTTCATCGACGGCGTACTCTCGAAGCGTGGCAACGTCATCGCCAAGGCATCGCTATCACGCAACTTCCGCTTCCCGACACTCAACGACCTCTACTTCCTGCCCGGAGGCAACCCCGACCTGAAAAAGGAGAGTGGTTGGACCTACGATGCCGGCGTGGAGTTTACCGTAGGCAACCGCGAACGCTTCTCGCTACACGGCTCGGCAACGTGGTTCGACTCCTACATCCACGATTGGATTATATGGCTTCCGACAACCAAGGGTTTCTTCTCGCCCGATAACATCAAAGATGTTCACGCCTATGGCATTGAGGTAGAAGCCAATACAGAGATAGCTCTCACAAAAGAGTGGCGACTGATGCTCGATGGCAGTTTCTCGTGGACACCATCGATAAACGAGGGTGAGCCTCGCTCCGCTGCCGACCGTTCGGTAGGCAAGCAACTCCCCTACGTTCCCGAATACTCGTCGTCGATATCGGGACGACTAACGTGGCGTCGATGGACACTACACTACAAATGGTGCTATTACAGTAAGCGCTACACCATGTCGTCGAACGACCTCTCGCTCTCGGGAACGCTGCCCACCTACTTCATGAACAACATCTCGTTGGAGAAGATATTCTCACTCAAAAAGGTAGATATATCGGTCAAGGGGGCCATAAACAATCTCTTCAACGAGGAGTATCTGTCGGTGCTTTCGCGCCCCATGCCGGGCATAAACTTCCAACTCTTCGTCGGCATAATCCTAAAATAGAGCCGCACATAACCACCCCTTCCGCCACCTCTTCACCCTTCTGCCACCCTTTCGCTACCCTTTCGCCACCCTTTTGCTACCCTTTCGCTACCCTTTCACCCAATCAGCGCAACACCCTAACAATCAATCCATTGCCGCACGCCCACACAAAGTCGTTCGCGACGCCCCAATAAAATTGTTAATAAAATAACACAAAATTGTTGCTCTTCTCGATTTTTTTCTTTAATTTTGTGCGCAACATAAAATAAATAAACCTGATTGCTATGTCTTTTATCGATGAAAGGGTACAGACAACAGGTCTCACATTTGATGATGTGTTGCTCGTACCAGCCTATTCCGAGGTTCTTCCTCGCGAGGTTTCGACCGTAGGTCGCTTCTCTCGCAATATCACCCTGAATATCCCTATCGTGTCTGCTGCCATGGATACAGTGACAGAGGCTACTCTGGCTATTGCCTTGGCACGTGAGGGCGGCATAGGCGTTATTCATAAAAACATGTCCATAGCTGCACAGGCTTCTCACGTACGTCGCGTGAAGCGCGCCGAGAGTGGCATGATCTATGACCCCGTTACCATCTCGAAGGATAACACCGTTGGCGACGCTCTGCAACTTATGCAGGAGAATAAGATTGGCGGCATCCCCGTGGTAGATGACAAGGGCATGCTTATAGGCATCGTCACCAACCGCGACTTGCGCTTCCAGAGCGATATGCAGCGCCGCATCGAGGAGGTTATGACCAAGGACAACATCGTTACGACCCACGATACCGACCTTAAACTCGCTGCCGAGGTGTTGCTCGCCAACAAGATTGAGAAGTTGCCCGTGGTGGATGACGCTGGTAAGTTGATAGGTCTTATCACCTATCGCGACATTACCAAGATAAAGGACAACCCCAACGCATGCAAGGATGCAAAGGGCCGTCTTCGCGTGGCTGCCGGCATAGGCATCACGCCCGACGCTATGGACCGTGTAGCGGCTCTTGTAGCCGAGGAGGTTGATGCCGTAGTTCTGGACTCGGCACATGGCCACACCAAGGGTGTTGTTGGTCTGTTGCGCCAGATTAAGCAGACCTATCCCCATCTCGACGTCGTCGTGGGTAACATCGCTACTGCCGAGGCGGCAAAATACCTTATCGAGAATGGTGCCGACGGCATCAAGGTAGGTATCGGCCCCGGCTCTATCTGCACAACACGCATCATCGCCGGTGTGGGTGTTCCCCAGCTCTCGGCAATATACGATGCTTCGACCGAGGCGAAGAAGGCGGGTGTGCCTATCATCGCCGATGGTGGCCTACGCTATTCGGGTGACATTGTCAAGGCGTTGGCTGCCGGTGGCAACTGCGTCATGGTAGGTTCGATGTTCGCAGGTGTCGAGGAGTCTCCGGGCGAGACTATCATCTACAACGGACGTAAGTTCAAGGCTTACCGTGGCATGGGTTCGATTGACGCCATGAAGGCAGGCTCGGCAGACCGCTACTTCCAGAAGGGTTCGGAGGGCAACATCATGAAGCTTGTGCCCGAGGGCATCGTAGGTCGTGTTCCCTTCAAGGGCAAGCTTTCCGAGACGGTATATCAGCTCGTAGGTGGCATCCGTGCCGGTATGGGCTACTGTGGTGCCAAGGATATTGACACCTTGCAGAATGCGCGCTTCATCCGCATCACGTCGAGCGGCGTAACGGAGAACCACCCCCACGACATCACCATCACGAGCGAGACCCCCAATTACTCGCGCGGAGAGTAACTAAAAACCAAGTAGGTGGCGCGTCACAATTTTTTAAGATGCGCCACCTACAACGCATATAACGTAATGTTACACGCACGTAACAACAGAAACTAACTATATGACAGAGAAGATACTCATTATCGATTTTGGCTCGCAGTACACCCAGCTTATCGCGCGACGCATACGCGAGATGCAGGTATATTGTGAGATTCACCCCTTCAACAACCCTCCCGCTATCGACGAGTCGGTACGTGGCGTTGTTCTGTCGGGCTCACCGCGCTCGGTGCGCGATGCAGGCGCTCCGCGCTTCGAGCTCGATGCCATCAAGGGTAAGCTGCCATTGCTCGGAGTATGCTACGGTGCGCAGTATCTCGCCCACTTCTTCGGAGGCAAGGTCGAGGCATCGCCCAGCCGCGAGTATGGTCGTGCCCGCATGCAGGTTGTCAATGGCGACGACCCTCTGATGCAGGGTCTTCAAAAGGAGTCACAAGTGTGGATGTCGCACGGCGATACCATCACCACCATACCCGAGGGCTACCATATCATCGCCTCTACCGAGGATGTTCCGGTTGCTGCCTACCGCATCGCAGCCGAGCAGACGTGGGGCATACAGTTCCACCCAGAGGTTTACCACTCGGAGGAGGGCTTCAAGATGTTGGAGAACTTCGTTGTAGGCATCTGCGGTTGCCAGCAGTCGTGGACCCCTGCAAGCTTCGTTGAGAGCACAGTCAAGGAGCTACGCGAGAAGCTTGGCGACGATAAGGTTGTGTTGGGCCTTTCGGGCGGCGTCGATTCGTCGGTTGCTGCACTATTGCTGCATAAGGCTATCGGCGACAGACTACATTGCATCTTCGTGGATTCGGGTCTGCTGCGCAAGAACGAGTTTGAGGAGGTCATCGACTCATATCGCGGCATGGGACTCAATGTCAAGGGCGTCGATGCCTCGGAGAAGTTCCTTGGCGACCTCGCCGGCGTCACCGACCCCGAGACCAAGCGCAAGATTATCGGTCGCGACTTTGTCGAGGTCTTCGAGCAGGAGGCAAAGCGCATCAGCGGTGTTAAGTGGCTCGGTCAGGGCACAATATACCCCGACGTTGTTGAGTCGGCACAGGTAAATGGCACCGCCGTAGTCATCAAGTCGCACCACAATGTGGGCGGTCTTCCGGAGAAGATGGGCTTGAAGGTTGTCGAGCCCCTACGCCTACTGTTCAAGGACGAGGTGCGTCGCGTGGGACGCTCGATGAATATGCCCGAGCACCTCATAGGTCGCCATCCGTTCCCGGGACCGGGTCTTGCTATCCGCATCTTGGGCGAGATTACCCGCGAGAAGGTTGAGATTTTGCAGAACGTCGATAAAATCTACCTCGACATCCTTCGCGAAACGGGATGGTACGATAAGATTTGGCAGGCGGGAGCAATACTTCTGCCGGTGCAGTCGGTAGGCGTCATGGGCGACGAGCGCACCTACGAGCGTTGCGTAGCCCTGCGTGCGGTACAATCAACCGATGGCATGACCGCCGACTGGGTACATATCCCCTACGAGATTTTGGCACGTCTCTCGAACGAGATTATAAACAAGGTACGTGGCGTAAACCGCGTAGTCTATGACATCTCATCGAAGCCACCCGCCACAATCGAGTGGGAGTAATTAACTATTGAACTTTCAGTGCACCAAACGCACAAAAGTAAATATTAATCAATATTAAATCAGCGATTTATAGATTTTCACCCATAAGTCGCTGATTCTTTTTTTAAGCATTCTCAACCGAAAACCCGATTTTGCACCCCGAAAGTGTACCCTGACATTAGGAATACTAAATGCATTAGTCAAGAAGAGTTATTAGAGATATACGATAGGTTGGATTTTTAATTTTCTTATTATATATTCTCCTGCTGATTTAGATTGGACATTTCCTGAAACATGACCATCATACATTTTATGGTGCTATCCATATCTTCACTATGCCTTGTAACATATCTTGAAACGTCGCCATCCTTAATAGACTGCATAACAATATAGTATTCCATTTGATACAGATAACTATTTAGAGCATTAATTATTGGGTCTGTATCTATGTGCTTTACATGCGGGTCTTCAAGTGTCGTAATCAAGTTTAGTACTTCTTCAGTTTGTAGCCGCATAAATGATTCAGTATTGATACCAGTTGTAAATAACAATGATGAATCAATTTCTAATAATCGTTTTTTCAGTTCAAGCAATTTTGTATATGAACAATTATCTATAGCATATAATTCCAGTTTAATATCATTAATTAATGGGCGTATATCCTCATAAAATTTCATTCGCATTTGTGATATGACCCCTTGAGTTTCGTAGACTTTATTTTTTATAGCACGCTCACTATTTTTATCCTCTACAATTAATGTTAATCGGTAGAATAACCAGATATTAACAACCGTTAATAACGTAATAATAGTGCCACTAAGATATGCTCCAAAGTTTCCCCAGTCTGATGATAATGTGGATAATCTAAACTCAAAATTACAAACATAGACGATTATACTCATTACCATAAGGACTCCCACAATTATACATCCAATTTTTTCCCATGCCTTTAATTTCATGCTCTTAATATTTTAAAATAAAATTACTAACTTTGAGGAGTCAAATCAATAAATACTATCTTATGAAAGACGTTCGCATCATCCAAATTATGAAACAATATAATATTGGTTTGACTACAATTTGTGATTTTCTTCGTAATCACGGCATAAAGATAGCCAATATCTCCATCAACACAAAAATACCAGTCTCGTATGTGGAGCTGATTGACTCAGAGTTCTCTAAAAGTGCTGCGCAACATGTGTCAGCCACAACAATTATCTCTAATTTCAAACAAACAAGACGTATACAATCAACTCAAGCAAGAGAGAATCGTATAGGAAGGGAAACAGTAAAAGAACAACCCCAAAATCAAACTGTAGCCAATCGTACATCTTTCACAGAATCTTCAAGAATTGCAAAAGAAAATGAGTCACAAATAAAAAGAAGAAGGAAAAAATATAAATCCCAAAGAAAGACTAATAACTCTCCCGTTGTGCCAACATCTAAGGAGTTAACACCTGCTCATCCCATTACGTACTACACATATCGAACTATTTCTGCTATTAACGAGTGTGTGCTGGTTAAATGGAGAGATATTACATTTTATAATGGGAAAATCGCATTTACAAATAATAAAATGCGATATTATATTGATATAGACATTGCCAAAGAATCATTTAATTATATAATAAAAACATTTGCAAGACGACTTCCTCCCATTCAAGTAAGGATTGTAAACTCTATAGCTTCGCTAATTGATATAATAGAATTTGAAAAGGTAATATGTATTCTTAAATTTCAGTATCATATATTTAATGTTGATTCATTAGGGTATTCTAATGTTAGTATAGATATTTTTAAGTCTACACCTAAAAATATCCTTAGGTTACTATACCCAATTGACAAAACCGACTATATAAATTATTTGCAAAATCAACAATGTAATACACACCCTATTATCCCAACTTTTGAATCTCGAAGAGATATTCCTGATGGGTTTATATTTACCATAAAACAAAATTCTCAGGTGTTTTTAATATGGGAAAGCGGGGAACAACATTATCATAAGGCATCATACATATTTAGGGTTAAAGAATCTGAGGTTCACAATGCCCAACAGTTATTATTTGACTATATCATCTCAAAAATAAAAAACAAAAGACTTGCACTAAGAGCGAATTGTATTCATGAATTTGTGGGTATTGAATACTCATATATTGACCATGATGGATATTCCACGTGGAAAGCAAAATTAGACAATTTTTTAAATGCAGAAATAACATCAAATAAATCAAAAAGGGAAGATACGGTATCATTCGAAATATGCAATGCAACTCGTTCATATACCCCTATACACAACATCATCCAAAATGGATTGAAATTAATACTGGAAAATTGTGGGGACTATAAGTCGGTGTTATTGGAATCAGACCATGTTGATATTAAGGCATTAACAAATGATGATGAGTGGCACTATTATGAGGTTAAAACATCCACGCCTCGTCTGTGTATAAGAGAAGCATTAGGGCAGATTCTTGAGTATACACACTTTAATTGCCATGAGAACGTTACCGAGCTGTTCATAGTGGGACAATACGAGCCAAACGAACAAGAGGTTAAGTATATATCGCTATTGAAACAAATATATAATTTGCCCATTTGCTATCAATGGTATGACATAGCAACAAATTTATTGCACAAATAAATAACATCTTGAAACAACTCAAAAACATTCACTTATACACAAAATGAATATCTGTAAAAATAGAGTAAAATCCAATTAATTTAAATTTTTGCACAACGATACTAACTCACTCATTTTTAGGTGGTACACAAAAAGTAAATATACACCCTATAACATAACAACACTATATATCATATTGATATACAAATATATAATACTACGGAGTGGGAGTAGGCTTTTAAGCAGAATAGGGCACATTAGATGCCACTGACAAAAGCGAGTGCGAATGAGCAGTACGAGCATGTACGGCCCATTCGCATTTTTTGTCTTTGACGAAGGTTGTCAATTCGCAATTGTTACTTTGTAACGTGGTTGAACTATAAAAACTATGTTACTATGCATGTGATAATTGCTATCGGTCTGCTGCTATGCGTCGCCGGGCATATCTTTGGCGGCAAATCCAAATGGGGAGAGTAGAGAGAATCGCACTCTTCGGGGGTGCCGGCGAGTGGAAATAGAGAATATAGGAAAGTTAGGGAGTTAAGTGGATATAGTGGATTGAATGAGCTTTAAGGCTGCTACGCCCCTTATCACAAAACTCTCTAAATTCACTAATCTCACTAAATTCACCGTTATTTAGGACACTCATACACAACAACAAAGCAGACGACCAAAAAAGTCGTCTGCTCTGCATCCGTCGGGATACCAGGATTCGAACCTGGGACCCCCTGCTCCCAAAGCAGGTGCGCTAACCGGGCTGCGCTACATCCCGAACTTATTAACCCTAAAAATCTATGAACACCCAACCATCAATCTTTGTCGGGATACCGGGATTCGAACCCGGGACCTCCAACTCCCGAAGCTGGCGCGCTAACCGGACTGCGCTACATCCCGAGACTATAATTGGGAATTCGAGGGGCAAAGGTAGTGTAAAAAAATCAATAGACCAAATATTTCCGATAGTTTTTGTGATTGGCTTTTGCGGTTTATCGATACGCGACTGCCGAGCTTCGGCAGGTGATATATTCGGCGTGGCACAGTTTATGTCCTTGGGCATTAGGTAACCATAAAAATCATTCTAATATGAACACAACAAAACATCACACAGATGCCACAACAGCCGTCTATGGCTCGCAGGAGATGGCACATCCTGCTCCTACCGAGCATATACCCGAGAAGATGACAACGCCCGAGATTGCCTACCGCATGGTCAAGGACGAGACCTATGCACAGACGCAGCCTCGCCTCAACCTTGCCACCTTCGTCACGACCTACATGGACGAGTATGCTACACGTCTTATGAACGAGTCGATAGCCATGAACTATATCGACGAGACGGAGTATCCGCGCGTCGCCGTAATGTCGGGGCGCTGCATAAACATCATCGCCAACCTGTGGAACACCCCCGAGAAGAGCGAGTGGAAGAGCGGTGCGTTGGGCATAGGTTCATCCGAGGCCTGTATGCTTGGTGGCGTGGCGGCATGGCTACGTTGGCGCGAGCGCCGCAAGAAGGAGGGCAAGCCTATGGATAAGCCTAACTTGGTGATGAGCAGCGGCATGCAGGTCGTATGGGAGAAGTTCTGCCAGCTGTGGCAGATTGAGCTACGCCAGGTGCCGCTCACACGCGAGGAGCGCACGCTTTCGCCAAAGAGGGCATTGGAGATGTGCGACGAAAACACGATATGCATCGTGCCCATTGCAGGCGTAACGTGGACAGGATTGAACGATGACATCGAGGCTCTGGACCACGAACTCGACGCCTACAACAAACGCACCGGCTACGACATCCCGATACACGTAGATGCGGCATCTGGTGGCTTCATACTACCCTTCGTAAGCCCCGACACGAAGTGGGATTTCAGGTTGAAGTGGGTGAAGTCGATATCGACCTCGGGTCACAAGTTTGGACTGGTGTATCCCGGCTTGGGCTGGGTAGTATGGCGCGACAAGAGCTATCTACCGAAGGAGATGGCGTTCAGCGTAAACTACCTCGGTGCCAACATCACACAGGTGGGACTCAACTTCTCACGCCCCGCAGCACAGGTCTTGGGTCAGTACTACAACTTCATACGCCTCGGTCGAGAGGGTTACACAAGCGTACAGCGCAACTCGATGGAGATTGCCAAGTATTGCCACGAACGTATAGGCAAGATGTCGTGTTTCGAGAACTATGCCAAGGAGGTAGTAAATCCGCTCTTCGTATGGTCGCTCAACGACGACTACAATGCCAAGGCGAAGTGGACACTCTACGACTTGCAGGCAGCGTTGCAGCAGAGTGGCTGGATGGTACCTGCCTACACACTTCCCAAGAGCATCGACGACATCGTCGTAATGCGCATTGTCATACGTCAGGGCATGTCGCGCGACATGGCGGACATGTTGCTGAAAGATATCGAGAACGCCGTGCGCGAATTCGAGAAGTTGCAATACCCCACACCTTCGCGCATCGCCTACTAGAAGCGCGAACGGCAATTTGGCAAGGTGTTTACGCACTAATGCGCCAACCTATATTCCGTAGCGATAACGATAGTGGGATGACGAAATATTTCGTCATCCCACTGTCACATTCAGATGCCATGCACCCTACTTTATGTCGAAGTTCAACACCTCGTGTTCGCCAATGAACAGACGGTAGTTATCACCCGCCTTAACCTCGATGCTCTGTGGCGAGCCCAAATATATCAAGTCGCCGATGCGCAACGTCATTGCCTCCGACAGTGCGCTCACAACCCTATCGGGCGTGAAACGCATATCGGCAAGCGACAGGCGCACTTGCTCCTCGCCATTGACCACAAAACGCGCCCCCTCCAACATAGCATCGCGCGACAGCACCTCCAACGAGAGTGCCGACGAGTGGTCATAGCCCACAGCAGCATCCCACGGCAGACCCCTGCGACGCAAATCATCGAGCATGTCGGCAGCAGTGAATGTAACACCACCCATGACAGCATCGATGCAGCGTGGGGCAAACCTCTCGCCAATGCACTTTGCAAGGCGCGATACGCGGAGTACGATATGCGGCTCGGCAACAATGCGCCCCAGAGCATCGGGCAGATAGAAGGCGTCGTTGTTGCGTAGCAGCGCCGTGTCGGCTTTGAGATAGAAGAGGGGTGCAGAGCCCTCGTCGGTGTAGTTGTTAAGTATATTTATTAGTTTCATACCTTTCGCAATGAGTTTACCATATCCTGCGCAAAGCGGTCGCTTGCCCCAGCCTCGCCCATCATGCGTCGCAGCTCGTCGAAGTCGCAGAGCATACGTTCACGCTCGCTGCCACCGGGCAATATCGACTCCAACTCCCGTGCTGCAACATCCATATCGAGTTTGGCACGCACAAGCTCCTTAACAGCCTCGCGGTTGAGATTGATGTTTACCAACGAGATATAGGGTATGCGCAAGAAGTAGGGTTTGAGCTTCTCGTAGAGCCACGGCACATGGTAGAGCACCACCTCCGGGATGTTCATGAGAGCCGTTTCGAGTGTTGCCGTACCCGAGGTTACCAGCGCCGCCTCAGCCATGGCGAGTGTCTGCTGTGTCTTGTCACACACGTAGCGCACATCCGTGCCGTCTAAAAATCGGTCATAATACTCCTTCTCGATCCACCCTACTGCCGTAACCACAAACTGATATGCAGGATAACGCTTGGCAAGCGCCACCATATCGGGTAGATTTGCCTTTATCTCGCTGCGACGGCTACCAGCCAAGAGTGCCACGATGGGTCTGTTGTCGAGGTTGTTTTCGCGCAAAAACTCCTCGCGCGAAGGCAACGTCTGCCTACGCTCGGCGACATCATCAACCAGGGGGTTTCCGCAGAATATAGGCTCGATACCATGCCTACGAAAGTACTCTGTTTCGAAGGGAAATATGGTGTATAGCCTATCGACATACTTGCGCAACTTCTTCACACGGCGCTCCTTCCAAGCCCACACCTTGGGAGCAATGTAGTAGTGCACCCTAATGCCACGCCCCTTTGCCCACTTCGCAATTCGCAGATTGAAGGCGGGATAGTCGATAAGAATTACCACATCGGGTCTGAACTGCTCTATATCACGCTTTACGTCGCTTATCTGGCGAAAGATTGTACGCAGGTTCATAGCCACCTGCACAAAGCCAAAGAAGGACATCTGCGTATAGTGATAGAGCATAGCATCCTTGCCGGCTATATTTGCCATGCGGTCGCCACCACAGAAACGGAACATGGCATCGGCATCACACGCTGCAATGCCACGCATAAGTTTTGACCCATGAAGGTCACCCGATGGCTCACCTGATATTACGTAGTACTTCATACTTTACCCTGTTTTACACTACAAAGATAGTATATTATTTATAAATTAGGTATGGCTACGAGCGATGTTTCTCGCGATAGGCCGCCGGAGAGATGCCCACAACTCGCGTAAAATACTTGCCAAAGAAGGATTGCGACGGGAAGTTAAGGTCGTAGGCAATCTCCTTTATGGTGCGCTCGGTAGAGGTAAGTTGCGTTATGGCATCGAGCGTAACATACTTCTCTATCCACTCCATGGCACTCTTGCCACTCGACTCCTTCACCACCGTAGATATATACTTTGACGTGCGATTCATCTGCGCAGCATAGAACGCCAAGTCGCGATGTTCGCGGTAATTGTTCTCGACCAAGCGCACAAACTCCGACGTCAGGTCCATCTGACGTGTTGGTGCCGCGCCATTGGCAGGCTGTTCATGCAAGAAGTAACCCATGCCAAGAAAGAAGGCGCGCGTTAGGAGGCGTAGTATCTCCACGCGGTGGGGATGCTGCTCGATGGGGATAAGATTCATGCACATTGCCAAGTAACCCTCCAAAGCCTGACGGGCTCGCTCGTCGAGAAGTGTATAGGGCTGCTCGGCTACGATATGTCGCATGTTGAAGGTGTTGCCGATGCTCAAACTCTCGGTAAAATGCTCCGACATCAATACATATACAGCATCGAAATCTGCCGATATATCCACCATCTCGGTAATCTGTCCCGGCAAAACGATGAAGAATCCCCCCTGCTCGATATTATAGGTCTTGGCATTTACACGACCGCGACCGTGACCACCTCGACAATAGACCGCCGCAACCAACGGCGACTTGTAGGGGTGGTTGGGAAGTATATCAAACGAGGGATTTACTATTATACTCATCTCATCCTCGACACTATACACCTTGCCCGTATGTCCGGCATCGATGTAGTTGTTAATTGTCTTTTCGAGCGTTGTCTCCATTGGACTAATATTCTTATTTTATTCAACTAATATTCCTATTACTCCACAAATATACAACTTTTCTACCGATTATCAACATAAAATAGGAATAAAACTCCAAACAATCGGAAAATTACCCCTTTTGCCACATGGACAAGCACCCTACCTTTGCAACAGAAAACCAACACACACATATATCATGAAGAACAGAGTATATATCGTAACAGGCGCAGCTGGCTTTTTAGGCAGCACCATTTGCCGACAGCTCGTAAATGCCGGCAAGCGCGTAAGAGCACTTGTCATACCCAACGACAAGGCGGCGAAGTATCTTCCCAACGAGGTTGAGATATTCGAGGGCGACGTTCGCGACGAGGCTACGATGAAGCCCCTGTTCGACATAGATAAAGATAGTAGCCTCGTGGTATTACACATCGCCAGCATTGTGACCGTAAATCCCGATTTCGACCAGCGGGTGATGGATGTGAATGTAGGTGGCACGGCTAATATTATAAATATATGTAAGTCACACCCCTCGTTCGAGAGGCTCGTATATTGTGGTAGTACAGGATCGATACCCGAGCAGCCAAAGGGCACTGCCATTGCCGAGCCGGAGAGCTACGATGCCGACAAGGTTGTCGGGTGTTACAGTCGCTCGAAGGCTATGGCTGCACAGATTGTACTCGATGCAGCAAACGAAGGTCTCAACGCCTGCATCGTACACCCCACGGGCATCATGGGCCCCGAGGACTTCTCGTTGAGCGAGACCACCTCTACGTTCATAAAGATTATCAATGGCGAGATGCCCATAGGCATTGCCGGAACATTCAACCTCGTTGATGTGCGCGACCTCGCAGCCGGCACCATAGCAGCAGCCGAGAGGGGCGGCCGTGGCGAGAGCTACATCTTGGGCAACGAGGCTGTTAGTTTCAAGCACTTTGCACGCTTGGTAGCCAAGGAGAGTGGTAGCAAGGCGGTACGCATGTTCCTGCCGAGCAAGATGGCAAACATGATAGCCAACAGAATGGAGGCAAAGGCGAAGCGCAAGGGCGAGAAGGCGATGATGACGACATTCTCGGTATATAACCTCACGCGCAACAACGTCTTCGACTCGTCGAAGGCAAAGCGCGAACTCGGCTACTCGCCACGTTCGTACAGCGAGACAATATGCGACGAGGTGGCATGGTTAAAGGAAAATGGATATATAAACAATACGACTATGGAGAAGAACAAAGAGAAGAGGAGCCTGAAAAAGGGCGTAGTAAAGGCCTATGTAGGAATCGAAAATGCTGTTGTAGGCAGCTACAAGGCAATTGAAAATGGTGTTGTAAAGAGCTACAAGGCTGTGGAGGATGCTACGGTCGGAGCCTACAAGTCGGTGGAGGACACCGCCGTAAACATGGGTAAGAGCCTTGTCGAGGAGTACAACAAACAGAAGAACAAAGAGAATAAATAGCAGGCACTACCCCGCTTAAAAAAAATGTACATAGCCTCGTGACCACATCAGCAGTCACGAGGCTATGCCTGTTATGTATATCCACTCTTACCCGCCCCTTAACGAGGATTAGTGAGCCTACCGCGCACAATGAAAAGCGTGTGTGCCTGTTGAGGTATTACCTCTCCAACAAGTCGGGGCGTAGCGCCTTGGTGCGGCTCCACGCCTGCTCGTCTTGCCACTTCTCAATCTCGGCAAAGTTGCCCGAGAGTAAGACGTCGGGCACCTTCCAGCCATTGAACTCCGCAGGGCGCGTATAGACCGGCGGTGCAAGCAGATTATCCTGAAAACAATCCGTGAGCGCCGACGCCTCGTCGCCAATAGCTCCGGGGATGATGCGCACAACCGAATCGGCGATGACACATGCCGCAAGCTCGCCACCCGTAAGCACATAGTCGCCTATGGATATCTCGCGCGTGATAAGGTGCTCGCGTATTCGGTAGTCGATACCCTTGTAGTGTCCGCAGAGGATGATGATATTCTTCATCAGCGACAGACGGTTTGCCTCATGTTGGTTGTAGGTGATGCCATCGGGCGAGGTATATATAATCTCGTCGTAGTCGCGCTCGGCTTTGAGCTTCTCGATACAACGGAACACAGGCTCAATCTTCATGACCATGCCCGCCTCGCCACCAAACGGATAGTCATCCACCGTGCGGCGCTTGTCGTCGGTATAGTCACGCAGGTTGTGAACATAAATCTCGGCATGCCCTGCCTCCTGCGCACGCTTCAATATCGACTCGTTCAGAGGCGATGCCAACAGCTCGGGTACAACCGTAATAATATCGATACGCATAGCCTATCCCTTGTAGTTTATCTCCTGATTCAGCACCTCGGTAATAAAGGGGTTATAGATGGTCTCGTGACCAATGGTCGATTCGCCCTCGTGTCCGGGATAGATGGTGACATCGTCACCCAGAGGCACAATCTTCTCCAATATAGACTGCATAATCCACGAATAGTCGCCACCGGGCATATCCGTGCGACCGATGCTCTCCTTGAAGAGCGTGTCACCCGTGAAGAGCATCTTCTGCTCGGCATTATAGAGCGCAACATGTCCGGGCGTATGTCCCGGGGTCTTGATAACCTTCAACGTGGTATTGCCAAAGGTCACGCTATCCACACTATCCAAATCGAGATCTATTGCCGGCACAGGCATACACTTCACGCCAAACATCATGGCACGCTGCTCCGCATCATCTACCAGAAACTGATCCTTCGACGAACAGGCGAACTGCACGCCATACTGCTCTTTGAGATAGCCTACACCCATAACATGGTCGAAGTGACCGTGAGTATTAACTGCCATCACAGGCTTCAAGCCACGCGCCGCAATCATCTCGTCGAGCATCACGTTCTCGCGCTTTGCAAGGTTGCCGGCATCGACAATTATGCACTCCTTTGTCTCGTCCCACACGATATAGGTATTCTCGCGGAAGGGGTTGAAAACAACTCGTTTAATCTCCATCATACTCTAATACTTTCTTAACTTGATTCTACTTTATCTCGGCTTTTAGCGTCAGATACGCCACACCGCTACGTGCCGTCGAGAAGACCTGCACAACACGATAGAAGCTACCCACGGGGGCCTTCGACGGGTCCATCGTAAAGATCAATTGCCCAACGTCGTCGGGCATGACCTTACGTCGGTCGTACACTACCGTAGTACACGAGCACGACGTACGCACCTCGGTGACAACCAACGGCACGTCGCCAACGTTGCGATACTCCACAACAACACGCTGCTTGGCGTCGCCCTGCGAGAGCTCGCCTAAATCATAGAGCTTCGTCTTAAACTCAATATCTGCCCCCATGGGGCTCTCCGCTCTCAACGGTGTAGCAATACATAGGAGCATCGCCACAACACAACATACAAAGCCTCGCATAACTCAAAGCCCTATTATTTTCGCGTAAACACATAGGTTATGGTACCACCCTGCGCCATGCTGCCACTGGGGTTGAACTTCGCCTTCAATGCCGCCTCGCGCGCCAAACGACACAGCGTGGCATCCATAGTCGTAGAGCCCTCCTGTATAGGCTCCGCAGACACGACATTACCCTCGCTATCGACCTCGATGCGCACAACCACCGTACCCGTCTCACGATAAGAGGAGGTAGGTCGTGGCAGACCCTCTCTCAAACCACGCTTCTGCAAACCTTGGTCGAGAGTGGCATCACCCATAAGGTTGTAGCCCTCGCCCTCGCCACTATGCTGCTCCTCTTCACCCTCCGGGGCAAGGCGGTTACCCATTGGCACCTGCTCTGCGGAGCTACCCACCACGGGCTTAAAGAGCGCATCGGGGTTGATTGTCGTCGTCTGCTCTGCCGAGCCACTTGTCTGCTGACTCTGCTCTACCGGAGCCTCCTCGACATGTGCCGGGGCCTTGTCGGGTGCTACCGTCTTCTGCACGGGTTGCGGCGTCGGGGGCTTCGGCTTCTCGACAACCTCTGCCGGCTCCTCCTCAACGAGCTCGACGACGAGCTCGACACTTGTAGGCGTTGCAGGATGTACATCTACGCTTAATCTACCCACAACAACGGCACACAGCGCCAGCGTCACAACGGTTGCAATAAGCGCATAGCGTTTCGAAGTGTGGTCTATGGGATCGTAGTACTCCATTATTTTGCCTCTTTGGTAGCAAGCACAATGCGATAGGGTTGCTCGACGGTATTCGCCGTCTCCATCTTCAACGCACCATTTACCTCGTTTATCATATCCAATACTCCAACAAATGCTCCGTAGCTAACAGCCTTCTCGTCGCAATGCAACGACAAGTAGAGCGACTCGTAGCCCTCCTTCGCCGCCATGCGCTCACGATAGATGGTGCGCAACGCCGCATTTGCCTCGTTTATGTTGTCGTACAAATCGTTCTGCACAGCATAGACAAAGCCATCCTCGCTATCGTCGGCATTAACAGAGAGCGACACCACCGAGGGGTCGCCATCCTGACTTGCCGAGGTGGGCAGTGTGAGTTGCACGATGTTGTTGGTCTTAATCATAGTCGTGGCAAGCACGAAGAAGACTAACAACAGAAAGATAAGGTCGGTCATTGACGATGCCGAGAACGACGAACTTACTTTTGAACTTCTCTTAATAGCCATAATTCATCTATTTTTGTACGGGCTGGTTCAAGATATCCATAAATGCAATGGTCGTAGCCTCCATGCGGAAGATAAGTTTCTCGATGCGTGCTACGAGGTAGTTGTGCGCGAAGTATGCAGGGATACCCACAACAAGACCACCTACCGTAGTTACCATCGCCACGTACATACCACCCGAGAGTTGCTGCATCTCGATGCCACCACCCTGGTTAGCCGACATGTCGATAAATACCTGTACCATACCTACCACCGTGCCCAAGAAACCAATCATGGGAGCACCACCCGAAATGGATGCCAACCACGGAAGACCCGTTTCGAGCTTTGCAACCTCGACATTAGCCACATTCTCGATAGCTGTCTGTATGTCGCTCATGGGGCGTCCGATGCGCTCTATACCCTTCTCCACCATGCGGGCTACGGGAGAGTCGGTACGGCGACAGAGGTCGATAGCAGCCTCGATATTACCCTCCGAGATGAAATCGCGGATGCGATTCATAAAGCTATTATCGATATTGGTTGCCTTACGAATCGCAATATAGCGTTCAACGAAGATGAATATCATCACTGCTGCTAATGCCACCAATACCCACATAAGCCAACCACCGCTCATGAAGAGGTCCCAGAAGCCTATCGAGAGGTCGGGGGCAGCATTGGCTGCGTTTGAAGTAACTGCATCGTTAGCTGCCATGTTTGCCGTGTCAATTAGGGCAGAATCCAATTCGGGCGTAACACCATCTACGGGTGTAGTAGCTGTTAATAGTTTGAACATAGTGTCTTTAAGTTTTAGTTATTAAAATTATTCTATTATCTTCTTCGTAGTCTCACTCTCCTCAACCACATCTACCTCCTCCATATCGAAGGTCTCGTCATCCTCGAAGACGAAATCTACCTCGATTTGCGGCAAACTTTCCACCTTCTCGGGGGCCTCATCCACATCTCCGTTTCGCTCGGCAGCACGCTTCGCCTTACGTGCGCGGCGTTTCTGTCGGCGCTCCTCGTTCACAAACTTACTCTTCACGCTCTCACCCAGCTCCTTGAAGGTATTAAAGCTCTCGCCATAATAGAGACCGATACCCGACTCCTGCATACCCTGGTTCTCACCATAGCGGTCGATAGTCTGCGTAAAACCTCGAAAACGGAAGGTTCCTTCGTCATCGATGAGCCACGTAATAAACGCCTCGCCCACGAAGTTCGACGCCTTCTCGGCAGCCTGTATCGAAGCATCAGAGAGGTATCCTCCCTCGACCTCGATTATAAGTCGGTCGTTAAGTAGGCTCTTCGAGAAGCCGAAATCCACCTCGTCACCCGATAGTTCGGTACGCGGTCGATAGCGCAGGATGATGTTGTAGTCCTCACCCGACAGCCAATTACTCAACTGGTTCGAGAGCATCTCGAAGCCCGTAGTCGTAGAGAACGTAGCACCCATAGCGCCACTATCCTCGGTCGAGAAGCTATTGGCTGCCAACAGCCAGAACATGTGTGTTGCAATAGATTGCTGGTCGTTCAACGCCGACTGCACAATGCCCTGAATCTCGGGCGCGACGTTCGGCACCTCGATGTCGAACTCCACCTGCGGGTGCATAAGTTCGTCGGTGAGCTTGATATAGCAATCCACGGGCACAGCACGTGACACATCCACACCTTGCATAGAGTTACCTATGAGCGGTTTCAGCGACGCCTTGGTGCTATATATAGCATCGATATCGAGCGTTGCGCCAAGCGGGTCACCCGTCCAATGTATCGACGATCCGGGCTCGACCTTGAACTTCTTGTGCCAAATATTCTGCAACGTGAAGAGGTAGTTACCCTCGGTGATATAGTAGTCGCCACGCATCTCAAAAATGTTGGACTTGGGGACGATGTGCAATGCGAGTTGTCCGTTACCTCTACCACGTATAATATCTCCCAACGTGGGGTCGATGACAAGCTGAATATCGGTATTGGGCAGCACGTTGAAGGTCATATCAATGTCCATCACTCCAGCCGATACATTCACCGGGCGATACTTACGCTCGTATGCCATCATTCTGCGACGTAGGAACGCCGTGGTATCCTCCACCTGTATCTCGGGTTTACGGAAGCGCACAAAGTCGGCATAGGAGACATCCTCCTTACCCATAAGAGGCATGAAGAAGGTTGAGTTATCGGCACTTGTAGCCTCGATATCCATCTTCATACCGCGCTTATCGCCCTTGAACGTGGCCAAGCCCGAGGCATAGACATGTCCGTAGAAAAGATCGTTATCCTGCGCCTTGGTGTCGAGGACGAGCATCTTATCGGCATCGATAGAGATATTATAACCCACATTCGAGAGGTGCTCCAAGCTTAAATCCATGGAGTAGTGACCCTTGTTACCCTCCTTATCATAGAGCGGTATTCTGTCGGCATAGATATGGTTAGCCTCGACTCGCAAATCGCCATGTGGAGCAAAGTAGCGCGTTTTGAGGTAGTCCACCGTAGCGCCTATCGAATCCACAGAGGCACTTCCCGAAAGCGTCGCCTTGCGCCCCTCGCCTATAATCTGCACGTCGATATCGGCACGACCCTCGATATCGGATACGATGCCTCGCAGGAACGGAGATATTAGACCCAAGTGCATATTCTTCATTGTCGCCTTGGCAAAGTACCTATTGCCACGCGGGCGGTAGTAGCCTCTGATTGCCGTATCGCCACGCTCACGGTCACTGATAATGACACGCGCCTGATTAAGCTCGAAATCCCACTGCGAGGTTATAACCTGTGGCGGAGCCTTGAACTGGTTTACGCGAATATCATCCAGCTCGATGCGCGCCTCGATTTCGGGGTGGTCGAGAGCCGACTTCACCGTAGCGTAACCATTCGAACGTGCCGCAACGCTATATCCCCAACGAGCGACAAGTGCCGAGAGTGGCGAGAGGTCGAAGTTGTCGAGCGTAAGACGAATAGAGTCCTCACGCGAACGCGATGCCACACCATTAACAACGAGGCGCTGGCTATCCTGAACAATCACGAGGTTGTGAACATTTATGCGCGACGAATCGATATCGATGCCTCGTGCATAGAGGCGCCATAGCTGCGTCTTGTTCGCCAAATACGAAGGTGTGATGTTGATATGTATCGAGCGACGGCGGCTCTGCTCATCGCGACGGAACTTGGCACTCATGCCCAACATTCCCGACAACGTATCTGCCGGACCGCCAAAGCCCGCGGCAAGCGTTATTCGGTTCTCACGCGCACCACCCGCAGCCGAGAATCCCGGCATCAGCATACGCGAGCCCATATACACAGCTTCGGAATTTACCCATAGTGCCAAAGAATCGTTATCGTTATTTACCTCAACCTTGGTATCCGCCATAATCAGGCCCCCATACTCCAAAGCCTCGGAGCGAAGATTCAACGACAAGGAGTTTGCTGCGGGACTCAACATGAGCGACGCCTTGGTATCGGGCGCAACGATAAGTTTGGGGTCGATGACAGCAAGCAGGTCGTTGATACCCTCCTTGGCACGAATCTCCATCACGGCGTAGTCGTTATAGAAGTTTTTGTTGCCCTGCGTTGCAAGCGCCCCCTCGTCCCCATCCTCGTAGAGTAGCGGAACGTAGGTTTTGAGCGAGTTGTAGAGATACTCCACAATCTTGTTATACCCCGACATACTCTTATACTCCATGTCGAAGAAGTCGGACTGCAAGCCCAGATACTTCATATCCTCGCCACCATGTATCTCTGCCAACACAAGGTCGCTTTCGAGTGTGGCTCCCGGGTAGTCGTATCGTAGCTGCGCCACCGAAAGTTCACCAATCAGCTCATCAATACTGCCTCCCGAAGCCTGCGCACCTATCGCCGCACTTATCACCGAGATGGTATCGCGCTTATTATAACCGAGAGCATGCAGATCGGCACGCTTAATGTCTATCGCCGCCTCGTAGTGCGGCACATCTGCCGACATATCGGCAAGGGCATAAATATCGAGCATCAGATTCTCGTCCGCAGAGTGCAACTCGGCATAGTAGCTCTTGTCGGTGCCCCTACCCCTGAGATTGATGTCGCGATAGTAGTAGCTACCAAAGCCTATGCCCGCGACTTCGGCTTCGACATCGAACTGCGGGTCGGCGCCTCCACCAATAGCCACATCCGCTACCACGTGCGTATCCAGCGTATGCAGTTTTTCGAAGTTTGCCAAGACTCCCACATCGAGATTTCGGGTCGTAACATCGCCCGCAACCTGATATAGTCCATTGTCGCCAATCTCTATATCGGCATCGACATCAACCGAGCCCACGCCCGATGCCAAGGCTCCATCCACCGCAAACTTCGTGAGCATGCCCTCGAACTCGAAATCGGCATTGAGCCACCTTGTATCCTTCATAATCTGCTCGACGCGCTGCGGAAGGCCATTTTTGGGGATGTTGCGCAACGTAGGCAACACATCGTTCGACGTAGCATATAGCTGCTTTACATCGACCTCGAAGAGCGAGTTGCGCCAATCGGGAAGGCCCACAATATGCGCATCGGCAACTATCGAACTACTCTTGCCAAGCGACAAGGAGCGCACATTGGCTACGAAGTCGCGCACAACGCCGTCGAACGCCACATCCACATCGCTAACCACCGTTTTCCAGCGGCGGAGCCCCGGAGCAAAGTAGCCCACATCGTCGGTTGAGAGCCAACCATCTATCACCTCGCCCGTCATCCGCACCTCTTCGATATAGCGTTTATAGCTCAACCAACTCTCGCCCAACAACGACACCGAAGGTAGCACCAGATGGGACTTCTCGGTATCAATCACAATGTCGTTGAAGTTAATCACACCCTTACCCACATGTAGATGTCCGGAGAGACTCGCCAACTCGAAACCACTCTTCTCGTATGCCGAGATACCATCCATATCGAGATGCACCACGCCCTTGATTACCGACAGATTATTCACCCTGCCACAGATGTTGCGAACATCCATATCGCCATAATCGACGCCATACTCCGGATTGCGGTGCTGCAGACGCTCGTAGGTAAATTGAATATTCTCGGCATCGATATCGTCGATATACAATCGGAAGTTACCCTTGCCATTGGGGCGCGTAAGTTTTTGGATTATGGGGCGTATGTTTAGCTCACCCGACGCCATCTCCCTCAAACACAGCTTCGAGTCCTTGATTTTAGCATCGGACAGATGCAGACCGTCACGAGGAATATTCAGACCATTGAGGCGCGCCCGGACATCGCTCACATAGAGGAGCGTATCCCCCTCGTAATCTTCGACATAGAAACCCCTAACGCGCAACTTCGAGAACAAATCAAGGTCGATGCGGTCGATAGACACCGTCGTACCGAGCCTCTCCGACGCAAAACTCGTCGCCTTATCCACGACAAAGTTCTGAATAGAGTCCACACTCAACAGCAAAGTGATAGAAATCGGCAAAAATATCGACAACAAAACAAGAGTCGATATCAGCTTTACCAATATTTTTATACCTTTGCGCATTGAATGGTTTTTATGTTTTCGAGCAATTAACCTACAAATGTAATACTTTTTCTATTAAAATAGAAAAAAACTGACAAAAAAAAGAGTAATCTTTATGGATATTACCATCCTTGGCATCGAATCGTCGTGCGACGACACCTCGGCGGCAGTCATTCGCAACCGCACACTACTATCAAATGTGATAGCCTCACAGGCTGTACATCAGAAGTATGGAGGCGTAATCCCCGAACTCGCCTCACGAGCGCACCAGCAAAACATCATCCCGGTAGTAGATACTGCCCTACGCGAGGCAGGCACAACAATCGACAAGATTGACGCCATAGCCTTCACACGTGGACCGGGCCTTTTGGGCTCGCTGCTTGTTGGCGTATCGTTTGCCAAGGGTCTTGCCATAGCCAACAACATTCCGTTGGTCGAGGTCAATCACTTGCAGGGTCACATACTCTCGCACTTCGTAGAGCTGCCCGATCGCGAACTTCCGCACCCCGACTTTCCGTTCCTCTGCCTATTGGTGAGTGGCGGACATACACAGATTGTGCGCGTTGATTCGCCCACCGATTTCGAAATCATTGGCACAACCATCGACGATGCGGCCGGCGAAGCCTTCGACAAGTGCGCGAAGGTCATGGGACTCCCCTATCCCGGAGGCCCCGTCATCGACAAGTTGGCACAGGAGGGCAACAGCAAGGCTTTCACATTCGCCAAACCCCATGTCGAGGGCGAGTTCGACTACTCATTCTCGGGACTAAAAACATCGTTCCTCTACACGTTGCGTGATGCCGTGAAGCAGGACCCCGACTTTGTGGAGAAGCACAAAGCAGACCTATGTGCATCGCTACAACACACTATCGTAGAGATACTTATCAACAAACTCATAAAAGCCTCGAAAGCCACAGGCATAAAGGACATAGCCATTGCCGGAGGCGTATCCGCAAATTCGGGACTACGCAACGGCATCTTGGAGGCCGGACGTCGCCACGGCTGGCGCACGTTCCTCCCGGAGTTGAAGTTTACGACCGACAATGCCGCGATGATTGCCACTGCCGGGTACTACCGCTACATGGCAGGCGAATTTAGCTCTCTCGAAGTTTCGCCCGTAGCGCGCCTGCAAGACCTCCAATAGAGCGGATGCCGAACCACATACTCCCATACAACGACTATGGAGGCGCCATGCGGCGTCGCCTCGGAAGACAGGTCCAGAAGCTTGCGTTAGACGCAGGCATGGGGTGTCCAAACCGCGACGGGAGAGTGGGCACAGGAGGCTGCACATTTTGTCTTAACGAAGCTTTTTCACCATCCTATTGCCGCGAGACAAAGGAGCTACACAAGCAGATAGAGCGCGCCATAGAGTTTCACGCCGCAAGACATAGGACAAGTCAATGCTATATTGCCTATCTGCAATCTGGCTCAAACACTTATGCCCCGATAGATGTTCTCGAAGAGATCTACAACAAGATTCTGTCGCACCCCAAAATTTCGGGACTTATCGTAGGCACCCGCCCCGACTGCATAGATGAGCAAAAACTAAAACTATTGGAGCATATTTCGCATAGCAAATATGTCGCCGTGGAGTATGGCGTCGAGACGCTCAACGATACCACCTTACACAACACCAACCGCCACCACACAAGCCATACAACACTTGAAGCCATCGCACGCACCAAGTCCCACGGACTCGATGTCGGAGCACACCTAATCATTGGGCTACCTAACGAGCGCGAGGAGCACATCATCGCCTGCGTCGAGGGGCTAAACAGCCTCGATATCGACTCCATAAAGTTCCATCAGTTGCAAATCTATCACAACACCCCCATGGCTATGGAGTGGGAACAACACCCCGAACGCTTTATGTTCGCAAATAGCTACAACGCAGATAGTTACATCGAGCTGCTGACACGTCTGATACGCCACCTCAACCCCAAGACAAGCGTCGAGCGCATGGCAAGCAGCGCTCCACGCCACCTTATCGCGCACTCACCCCTCGGCGGCATACGCCCCGACATCGTGCGACAGAGAGTCACCGAGCGCCTACTTGCACTCGGCGCACATCAGGGCGACCTGCTCTAACAATCTCATACTCCGACCACAAAAAAATGGGGCTCGTTGAGAAAAAATAGCTTAACATCTATAAATTAGGCACGAAATTATTTGCTTCTGTACCAAAGTTTTACTAATTTTGTTGCGTTATGGCCATTGTGCCCTCTTGTCGCATGCCGACAAGATAACATGTATTGCAAAATAAAATATTAAAAATCAATATATTATGAAAAAGTTTTTATCATTATTCGCAGCCACGTCTCTTCTCTTTGCGGCATGCCAGAAGGACAACGACCAGCTGGCAGGTAGCAGCAACGAGGGCGGAGTATTGGTAACTCTGGGCGTAGATGCCCCCGAAATGGGCGATACACGTTCGGGAGAGAGTGGCATGAACAGTGCTCTCGGAGCAATCGACAACTTCGACAATGCCCAGCTTTGGGGACTCTTCGACGTGCGTTATATGTTGGAGATTTACGACGTGACTCCCGGATTCGAGAACCTCACGACACCCATCAAGCAGCGCATGGTAAACATCCACGACAGCTATCAATCGACGATGTTCGAGTTGCGCCTGATTCCGGGTCGTACCTACAAATTTGTAGTTTGGGCAGACTTCGTAGCTGACGGCTCGCACGCCGCTGCGGATAAGCTCGCCGTGACAGGCTTGCACTACAACACCACCGACCTTCACAACATCACGCTCAACAAGTGGACTCCGATGGATGAGTGTCGCGACGCATACTTCATTCAGGAGGACATCGAGGTTGAGACATCGCTCAACCGCACACTGACGCTCACACGTCCGTTTGGCAAGGTGCGTGTTATCACAACCGACATCGACGAGTTGAACATCGGCTCGGTTCCGAGCAAGGTTGTAATCACCTACGAAAACCACCCCATCTTCAACTCATTGAATGCTATTACCGGACTGATTGACACCGAGTTGAGCGGTGCGGACTTGACACACACCTACACCATTTCGAAGAGCACCCCTTATAGCGAGGGTCTCGACAAGGAGGCTACGCACCAGACACTCTTCATGGACTACCTCTATGCCAAGGACGAGCAGACCGAGATTAACTTCACTATCGATGTATATGAGGAGAGTGGTCGTCTGATTCGCAGCAACACCTTCGATACACAGATACCCATTCAGCGCAACTACCTCACGACAATTATCGGTAACCTGCTCACCACTGCAACAAATATCGAGATACGCATCGACGACAACTTCGTAGATGAGTACGTCGTAAAGGTTTGGGGCGGCGAGAAGGAGCCTCTACCCGCAGAGGATGCAAACGGCATTATCACAATTACGACTCCCGGTCAGTTGGCTACGCTTCTGTCGATGGATCCCGACGGCATGGACATCGTCCTTGGTAACGACATCGACTTCGGTGGCTTGGAGATTCCTGCATACCGCGACACAGCAAAGGGCAACAATGCAGCCTTTACGTTCGATGGCAAGGGTCACACCATCTCGAACTTCACCGTATCGAATGGCGTGAGCGCCGGTCTGTTTAGCGACCTTGTTTCGGCTACGGTACGCGACCTCAACATTCAGGCTGCGGTGGTAGCTCCCGGCGCATCGACACGTGCTACAAGCGACTTCTATGCAGGTGCATTGGCAGGTCGCACCTATGGTGTATGTCTCTTCGAAAATATCAAGGTTATCGACTGCGAAATCGAGGGTGTAAATAAGGTTGGTGGTCTTATCGGTAATGTAGCCGAGGACAATATCACCGTTCGTGGCTGCGTAGTAGATAAATCGCAGGTTAGCACCAACAGCACCGAGGATGGCGGTTGCGTTGGCGGCCTTATCGGTTATGTAACGGGCAATGCTACACTCGAAAAGAACTCGGTTACGAATACCGTCATTAACGCCATCAACTCTACCAACGAGGCAAAGCGTGCTAACGCCGAGCTCGTAGGTGCGTTCCATGGCAATGGCAAGAGCATGAATCTCGCTCACAACTACTGCTCGGGTAACACATTCAACCAGGCAGAGACTACGTATGTAGCTCCCGAGGGCTTCTACCCATGGTTGGGTGGTATTCGCTACGAGGGTGGCAGCGATGTGTTTGTCGATGGAGTGTCGCTTTTGACACAGCCACTTGCAACACCCGTTATTGTTAGCACAACGGTAGATGGCAACAAAGTCACTCTTGCATGGGAGGCTGTCGAGAACGCCGCAAAATATAGCGTAAAGGCTAACGACGAGACGTTCGAGGTTGAGCTGACGACCTACACCTTTACGGGTGAGTACGCTACTGAATACAAGTTCGAGGTTGTTGCCATACCTGCCGACGGCACTAAATACACCACATCGGAGGCAGCCACAACAACCGTAACGACCGAGGCGAAGGCGGCTACCAAGGCTACTATTGCCGAGTTCTTGGCTGCTGCCGAGGATGACACCGTATATCAGCTGACGGGTGTAATCACAAAGGTTGAGAACACCTCTTACGGCAACTTCTACTTGAAGGATGCTACGGGCGAGACCTACATCTATGGTCTTTGCAGCCCCGAGGGTGCTCAAAAGTATTGGGCAGAGTCGGGTGCAAAGGTTGGCGACACTATCACAATCGAGACTGTACGCACCTCACACAACAACTCACCGCAGGGCAAGAACGCTATCTTCGTAGCCCTCGTACCCTTTGTTGAGGAGGCTTCGGAGTGGGGCGTTGTTGGTGACTTGACAGGTTGGGCTGATGGCGCTGATATCGCAATGTACAACACCTGGAAGGCCGACAACCTCTTTGTAGCATACAACGTTGAGCTTGCAAGCGGCTCATTCAAGATTCGCGCTAACAACGAATGGAACGACGCAAAGAACTATGGTCTTATAACCGCCGGCAAGGTCTATGCCGACAACTACTATGGCGTCTATTCGAGTGGCGGTAGCCAGAACATCTCTCCCATGGAGTATGGCACATACGACATTTACTTCGACCTTACGAACGAGCGCGTAGCTCTTGTAACTCCGGGTAAGGAGTATGCCGACGCGAAGGATGGTGGCGAGCCCGTAGTCGTTATCGATGGCTTAAAGGAGCACACCTGGGGTCTTGTAGGCTCGTTCGAGGGTTCGAATTGGGCTACCGACATAGCTATGAATATCGATGGCGACTGGGCAGTAGCCAAGAACGTTACTATGGCTGCCGGCGACCAGTTTAAGTTCCGCGCCGACGGAGGATGGAGCTTGGATTACAGCGCAGGATGCAGCGTCGAGGTGGGCACTATTTACAACACATACACAGGTCAGGGCAATATGACCATTGCCGTTGCAGGAACCTACAACTTCTATTTCTCGATGGTTGATGCCAAGTTCTATATTGAGCCCTACACAGCATCTACAACGGTTACATTCAATGTCGCAAAGTATAATTTTGCTAACCAGCAGGCTCTTACGTCATATACCGTTGGCGATGTAACCATTGCTTTCGATGGTGGTGGCAACAACAACTCACCCAAATATTACACTTCTGGAACAGCCGTTCGCTGCTATCCAAAGAACACTATTACGATAAGTGGCAAGACCATCACAAAGGTTGAAGTTATAGCTCCTAATGGATACACCAACGCAATCGACTTGTACGATGGCGAAACAAAGTTGGATAACTTCACTTGGAGTGGCTCTTTGAAGGAGCTTGTTCTCACATTCGACCCGAACAAGACATCTGGACAGTCACGATTTGTTTCAATCAATGTTACCTACGAATAGTGAATAACAAATCGTTATAAACGAGGCTCTTGGACAAATCCAAGAGCCTCGTTTTTTAATGTAGCGGTGGGCTTAATAAGTTGCTACCCTACTTATATAATATAACGTGTGTGCGTTATCGCACCGAAAGAAGCACCCGCCTATCACTGCTTTACGCTTTTATCGGTTGTCACATGCTTCGAGCAGGGTTTGCCCGCAGCACACGCATCGCACTTCTCGTGTTTGGTCGTTGGGCAATCTCCTCGCATAACACTGCCATCGCGGTCGAAACAGAGTGCCGTGCCATTGCTCAACATCAGACGGCTGCCATTCTCAATAGTAGCTATGGAGATAACGTGCGACGAGGGGTAGTGCGAACTTATGTAACTGCGCACCCTCTCCGGGATAAGCGCATCGGGCACACTTCCCATAGCGAGGTCCATACCCGTACATCTGCCCGATGTGCCGTCAAACGTAGCCTTATCGCCATTTGCGAAATAGACGATGTAGTGCTCGGCATGCGCACCCTTATCCACCTCGACATGGTTAATCTGCGTCTGCGCAAAGTACTTGTGAATGAACTCGTGCGTTGCAGCTGGCAACTTTTTGGCGTCGATTGTTTGCAGCTGCGCCGTTGCCGTTAGAGTTGTAGCAAACAAAGCCACTGCGACAAAAAATGAAAATCTTTTCATGACAAAAACTCAATTTTGGTTTAACACCCAATGTCATACAACAAACATTCCAAATCTCCGCGATAAGCGATATCTGGTTTTTTATGCATCGTATAGCAATGGTATTATCGCCAAATCGAAAATATAGTTCAAAAAGAGTGTAAAATAGGTCAATATTATTTTGCATACGAGCAAAAAAACACTATCTTTGCTGAATAAATAACGTATAATCCCTGTCGTATGGCAATTAAGAACAACGTAATGATTGTACGCCAAAGACTTCTTACCAAACTTGTAAGCCTTTGGCAAGAGGGTCAGCTCGTAGAGAAGATTGACCGAGTACCCATCGAATTTAGTCCTCGCAACTCACAGGTGCGCGGTCGCTGCTGTATCCATAAGGAGCGCGCCGTATGGAAATATAAGTCGTTGCCTCTTTTGGGCTGCGACATGAAGGATGAGGTTGATGAGCTGATGCCCTTGTCGGACTATGCACGCATAGCAATGGATCGTACCAAGATAAAGGATAACATCATGTGTGTTATCGACGAGGCTTGTTCGTCGTGTGTACGCACCAACTACGATATCACTAACCTTTGCCGTGGTTGTGTGGCACGCGCCTGCTCACACGCTTGTCCGAAGGATGCCATCGAGTTCGACCCCGAGACATCGCAGGGTAGGATTAACCACAAGGAGTGTATCAGCTGCGGTAAGTGTTTTGCAGCATGTCCCTACCACGCCATCGTATATATCCCCGTACCTTGCGAGGAGGCTTGCCCCGTGGGAGCCATTTCGAAGGATGAGTACGGTGTGGAGCATATCGACGAAACGAAGTGTATCTACTGCGGTAAGTGTATGAACGCATGTCCGTTTGGTGCAATCTTCGAGATTTCGCAGGTCTTCGACATCTTGCAGGCAATACGTCGTGGCGAGGAGGTTGTCGCCATGGTTGCACCCTCGATTCTCTCGCAGTACAACGTGCCTACCGAGCAGGTATATGGAGCTATTAAGGCTATCGGCTTCAAGGATGTTATCGAGGTAGCTCGTGGTGCGGAGGTTACCACCGAGCGCGAAACACACGAGTTTGCCGAGAAGATGGAGGAGGGTCAGCCCTTCATGACAACATCGTGCTGCCCCTCGTATATGGAGATGGCACGCAAGCATGCTCCGGAGTTGCAGAAGTATATTTCAACGACATATTCACCCATGATTTACACCGCCGAGATAGCTCGCGAGAAGCACCCCAATGCCAAGTTGGTATTCGTGGGTCCGTGTATAGCAAAGCGTAAGGAGGTTCGTCGCGAGGGCTTGGAGGGTAAGGTCGATTTTGTGCTTACCTACGAGGAGATTCACGCCATCTTGGAGGGTATGAATATTGAGTTGGGCGAGGCTAACACCTTCGCTATCGACTGCACCTCATGCCGTCACGCCCATGGCTTTGCCGAGAATGGTGGTGTAACAGCTGCCGTTAAGGCGTTGGTTGATGGCAAGATGGACTTCACGACATTGCAGATTGCAGGTCTCAACAAGAAGAATGTTGCTTTGTTGAAGGCCTACGGCAAGACCGGCAAGGCTCCCGCACAGTTCATCGAAGTTATGGTGTGCGACGGAGGTTGTATTTCGGGTCCGAGTGTTCATACTGCATATGACACCGGTAAGAAGACCTTTGATGCAGAGTTGAAGAAGAGATAGTAAATGAGGGAGTTGGTTGAGCATCTGGCGTCAGGTCACAAGCTCGACGCACAAAATCTGAACACACTGCTTCATGGGTGTGTTGAGGATGGTGATGTGCTCCAACTACTTCGGGAAAGTGCCGTCCGAACTGCTCGTGAGCAGTTCGGACTTGGCATATATGTACGTGGCCTCGTTGAGGTCAGCAGCTACTGCCGTGCAGACTGCATGTATTGTGGTCTGCGACGCAGCAACCGCAGTGCAGAGCGTTATCGCCTCACTGCCGACGAGATTTTGGAGTGCTGCAAGGAGGGGTATGCCTTGGGCTTTCGCACCTTTGTGCTGCAAGGTGGCGAGGATGGCACCCACAGCGACGCATGGCTCGAAGAGGTTATATGTCGCATACGCAGCAACTACCCCGATGTGGCCATAACACTCTCGTTGGGAGAGCGCAGCGAGGAGTCGTACGCGCGTCTGCGACGTGCGGGTGCCAATCGCTATCTGCTGCGCCACGAGAGCGCCGACAGTGAACTCTACGCCTCGCTACACCCCGCAAGTCGAGGGTTAGAACACCGATTAGCATGCATCGAGGCTCTGAAACGATGTGGCTATCAGGTGGGCATGGGCATGATGATTGGTGTTAAGGGGCAACGTATCGACCATATCGTCAAGGATATTCTGTTGATGAGCGAATATGATTGTGAGATGGTTGGCATAGGTCCATTTATACCGCACGGAGCGACACCATTGGGCTCGGAGCCTGCGGGAGATATAAGGCTTACGTTAGCCACCGTGGCTATTATGCGCCTACTGCTTCCCAAAGCTCTTATTCCATCAACTACGGCACTTGCCACACTCTCGCCCGAGGGTCGCAACGCCGGCATATTGTCGGGGGCAAATGTTGTGATGCCCAACCTTTCACCATCCGACGTACGCAAGAAATACGCTATATACGAGAACAAGGCTTCGTGGGGGTCGGAGGCGGCCGAGGGTCTTGCAGCTCTTGACAGAGAGCTTCGAGCAATAGGCTACCACATCGACTTCTCGCGTGGCGATTACATAAAATAAACTACCAATATATGAGCAACATAGAATACAATCCCAAATCGGAACATGCCGCCGAGTTTATCCACGACGGCGAGATTCGTGATACACTTTCGTATGCCATCGAGCATCGCAACGACAAGGCCCTTATAGAGGAGATTCTGCGCAAAGCAGAGGAGGGCAACGGTATAACACACCGCGAGGCAGCGGTACTCATCGAGGTTGAGGATAAGGAGATTGTGGAACGCATATTCCACATCGCACGACAGATTAAGGAGCGCATCTACGGCAACCGCATCGTGATGTTTGCACCGCTCTATCTCTCGAACCACTGCGTAAATGGTTGCGTGTATTGCCCCTACCACGCTCAGAATCGCACCATACCACGTCGCAAGCTCACACAAGATGAGATACGTCGCGAGGTTATAGCCCTGCAAGATATGGGTCATAAGCGTTTGGCATTGGAGACGGGCGAGCACCCCAAGTTGAGCCCCATAGAGTATGTCTTGGAGTCGATAGACACCATCTACTCGATACACCACAAGAATGGCGCAATACGCCGCGTAAACGTAAACATTGCAGCAACGACTATCGAAAATTACACACGATTGAAGGATGCCGGCATAGGCACCTACATCCTCTTTGAGGAGACCTACGACCGTGCCGCTTACGAGAAGCTGCACCCCACAGGCCCCAAGAGCGATTGGGCCTACCACACCGAGGCTATGGACCGCGCAATGTTGGGAGGCATCGACGATGTGGGCATCGGAGCGCTGTTCGGACTATCGTCGTACCGCTACGACTTTGTGGGAATACTCATGCATGCCGAGCACCTTGAAGCGCGCTTTGGCGTAGGCCCACACACCATAAGCGTACCACGCATACGTCCTGCCGACGATATCGACCCCACGGACTTCCCGAATGCCGTTACCGACGAGGTATTTCGCCGTATCGTTGCCGTACTTCGCATCGCAGTGCCCTACACGGGCATGATTGTCTCTACGCGCGAGTCGCAACGCTCACGCGAGCTCGTTCTCGACGTCGGCGTATCGCAGCTCAGCGGTGGCTCACGTACCAGCGTGGGTGGCTACGCCGAGGGTATCGAGGATGCCGAGGAGTCGGCACAGTTCGATATTTCGGATAACCGCACACTCGACGAGATTGTGGGCTGGCTTTTGGATTTAGACTACGTACCGAGCTTCTGCACAGCATGCTACCGTGAAGGCCGCACAGGCGACCGATTCATGTCGCTTGCAAAGCGTGGTCTTATAGGCAACTGCTGTGCTCCCAACGCACTGATGACCCTCGCCGAGTATTTGGAGGACTACGCCTCGCCCGCGGTGAAGCTACGTGGCAAGCAGATGATAGCTCGCCAGACGGCAGCACTACCATCATTGAAGGTGCGCGACATCACAATGCGTAACTTGGAGGAGATAGTAAAGGGCAAGCGCGACTTCCGATTCTAACTTTTAAGCCAGAAAACAGTATGCAGAGTACACCCCAATCCGAGCGCCTACACATAGGTCTGTTTGGCAGGTGCAATGCCGGCAAATCAACGCTGCTCAACGCTTTGAGCGGACAACAGACAGCCATTGTCTCGGCACTGCCGGGGACCACAACCGACCCGGTGCAGAAGGCAATGGAGATAAATGGTCTTGGTGCAGCAGTCCTCATCGACACGCCGGGACTCGACGACCAAACAGAGTTGGGCAAGGCACGCATAAGCCGTGTGAGTAAGATATTGGACCGCACCGACATAGCCATAATACTCTTTACGGACGGCAACATCGACATCGAAAAGAGCATCTTGGAGGAGTGCCGCGTACGCGAGATTCGCACCGTGTGCGTATTATCGCAGATAGACCGCATCGCGAACTATCGTGACATCGCAGCCAACATCGAGCAGGCTACGGGCGAGAAGCCCATAGCCATCAGCGCACATAGTGGCGAAGGTATGGAGCTTCTGCGCGAGAGGCTATCGTCGATGGGCAATAGCGAAGAGCGCCTTATAACCGAGGGCTTCTGCGAGGCGGGAGATACGGTGCTTCTGGTTATGCCCCAAGATAAGTCGGCACCCAAGGGTCGCCTTATACAGCCACAAGTGCAGACCATACGAGAGCTGTTGGATAGAGGCTGCACAGCTATATGTTGCACCCCCGACGGCATGAGCGCAGCCTTGGCGTCGTTGGCAGCGCCACCCAAGTTAATTATAACCGACTCACAAGCATTCGAGGCCGTATATCGAGAGAAGCCCGAGGCATCGACACTCACCTCCTTCTCGATACTCTTTGCACGATACAAGGGCGATATTAAGCTCTTCACCGAGGGTGTAAAGGCATTGGAGAAGATTGGACCGAAGTCTCGCATCCTCATAGCCGAGGCGTGCACGCACACGCCACAGAACGAAGATATAGGACGAGTTAAACTACCACGCCTGCTACGCAAACGCTTTGGCGAGGAGATAGAAATAGATGTTGTCGGAGGCAACGACTACCCCGAGGACCTCACACCCTACGACCTTGTGATACACTGCGGCGCATGCATGTTCAACCGTCGCCACGTGTTGAGCCGCATTGAGCGTGCCCGCAAACAGGGCGTCGCCATAAGCAACTATGGCGTGGTGTTAGCAGCCCTCGGAGGCATACTCCAACGTGTACGCACCGAATAGTTTGGTGCTTATAAATAAAATGTGTACCTTTGAGGGTGTTCAAGTCTTGCACGCTGTCGAGTGCTATTGAGGATGGGCACACACAAAGCGCATGATTAAGAAGATATAAAACATATAGTAATATGGCTGACAAGATAAAACTTTTGGACCGTCGCTTCAAAACGATGATTCCTGCCGAAGAGATTGACAAGGCGGTACAGCGTGTAGCCGACCAACTCAACGAGCGCTACGAGGGCAAAACCCCAATATTTTTGGGTGTGTTGAGCGGTGCTTTCCTATTTTTGAGCGACCTTGTGCGTAAGACAACCTTCGACTCACGTCTCGCATTTGTTAAGATTTCGTCATACGAAGGGACACAATCTACGGGTAATATCAAACAACACCTCGGCATCGACTTCGACATCGAGGGCAAGGATATAATCATCGTTGAGGACATAGTTGAGACGGGGCATAGCATGAATTACTTGTTAAGCTACCTTAAAGAGCGTAACCCGGCAAGCATCTCGATATGTACGCTATTCTTCAAACCCGACAAGTTCCTCTACGAGTATAATATAGACTACGTAGCGATGCCCATAGGCAATGAGTTCATCGTAGGTTATGGTCTGGACTACAATCAGATAGGCCGCAACCTTAAAGATATCTACGTTTTAGATGAAGATTAACCCCGACATAGAGCTATTGGAGGGCGGACGCCGCCTCCCGCTCGTCGAAGACTTCTACACGATACAAGGCGAGGGCTACCACTCGGGAAAGCCCGCCTACTTCATACGCCTTGGAGGCTGCGACGTAGGCTGCCGCTGGTGTGATGCCAAATATACATGGAATCCGGAGGCACACCCGCCAACCGACGTTGCTGTTATCATCGAGCGCGCAGCATCGTGCTCGGCACAGGCGATAGTCATCACGGGTGGTGAGCCATTGCTCTACCCCTTGGGCGAACTTACGCGCGGTCTGCATGAACGTGGCTTGGAGATATTTATCGAGACATCGGGCACGCATCCGTTGAGTGGCGAGTTTGACTGGGTATGCCTATCACCCAAGCGCCAGATGCCCCCATTGGAGGAGGCCTTTAAGCGAGCCGATGAGCTGAAAGTCATCATACAGACAGCCGACGACCTGAATTGGGCTGTGGAGTGCAGCAAGCGCGTTAGGAGCAAGTGTCGCCTATATCTGCAACCCGAATGGAGTGTCTATGAGCGGATTATAGCAACAATCGTAGAGTGGGTCAAAGAGCATCCCGAGTGGAATATCTCTATTCAGGCACACAAGTTTATGAATATACCGTAGCTCACTCTTCGCAGCGAGATATAGGATGAGAGATAGAGTAATCAAATACTTCTGGATTGGCCTTACGCTAACCATTGCCATCGTTACCGTCATCGTATCGACAGAGTCGGTGATGAATATGCGTCGTGCCAAGAAAGATAGCGCTCGATACTCGGAGCAGATAGCCATGTATCGCTCTCAAATCGAGAGTGACAGCCTTTTCATTGAGCAAATCCACAACTCCCCCGAATTTGCCGAGCGCTATGCCCGCGAGAAATATAATATGCAGCGTGCCAACGAAACGGTCTATATTCTTACTGACGGAGAGTAGAGGGACGAGAGCATAGGGAGCGTAGGAAATATAGGGAAGATAAGGAGTTTAGGGAGTTTAGGGAGTTTAGTGGAGTACTAAATTCCCTTATTGTTTTGTTTGAGAATGGGGGGGGGAATAAAGACGGACAATTTGTTGTCAGAGTGACGCAGCAGCGGCGATGACATGAAATCGGGATGGATGGGTAGTACTTTATCGTACGACCCATTCATCCCGATGATTGAAGCGCCGCTGATGCGCCGCTATCACAACAAATTATCCGCAGTGGAAGTACCTATATACCAACTTCAACATCTCCTCGGGTTTGCCATCGATATCTTGACGAAGTGTGCGGTCGTCGTAGGAACGAAGCATCTTTAAGACTCCATCAATCATGGCAGGACTGAATACTCCACGTGACTCGAAGATAGAGCGCTGGCTTTCGAGAGCATCGGCAGAGGCAGCACAACTATCGGGAAGTTGCGAGAGATCTTTGAGGCGGTGAGCATTCTCGTGGCTGTGTATATTCACATTTACGTAGGTACGCTCGGCAAGTTGCAGCGCATCCTCCATTTCGAAACCATAGCGACATGCAACAGCAAGACCGGCAATAAGCTGATAGAGGTCGGCAGAGCCATCGGGAGAGCGCATCTCAACAGTCTGCTTCTGATTAGTGTCGTACTGGCTATCTGACTCCAACGGATTTGCTATGCGGCACATATCGCTCTTTGCAGTCCAGCCCAGAGGCACACGCACCAATACCGAACGGTTGCGGTCGCCCCAACAGACATTTGTTGGAGCCTCCTGATGTGGTACAAGACGGAAATATGAGGTAGGATTGGTATTACCAAATGCCGTAATCGAGGGCGCCAATGCCATCATGCCGGCAATGGCACGACGTGCCGTCTCCGAGAGTACGCCATCAGCAAGCATCTGGTTCTTGCCATCCTTCGTAATACGCATGTGGATATGAAGACCCGAGCCCGCCTTACCCGCCGTAATCTTTGGAGCAAACGTAACCTCGTAGCCATACTTATAGGCAAGGTTGCGAATAATCCACTTGGCAACCATAAGCTGGTCGGCAGCATCCAGCGCTGCTGTTGGCAAGAACTCAATCTCGTTCTGCTCGTAGATGAGCTCGTCAAGAGTGAAGTTACCAACCTCGGAGTGACCATACTTAATCTGTCCACCCGCCTGCGCAATATATGCCATACACTCGGTGCGAAACTCATTAAACTTGGCATAGGGAGCCGACTCGTGGTAGCCTCGCTGGTCGGTAGCGGGGAACATGCCACTGTCGGGAGCAATGACATAATACTCCAACTCGCCCATAGCCTCGAACTCCATGCCCGTAACCTTGCGGAACTCCTCGCACGCCTTCAACAACGTATAGCGAGGTGAACTTGCAAGAGGCTCACCATCCTTATCGAAGAACGAGCAGAGCATCGTGAGCGTCGGCAGCTCGGCAAAGGGGTCATGGAAAGCGGTGCAGAAACGTGGCACGACATAGAGGTCGCTACTCCCCGCCTCGATAAAGGGGAAGAGGCTCGAACCATCGACACGCTCACCACAGGTGAGTATGGCATCAAGGTATGCCTCGTTGTTGATGACAAAATTGAGGGTCTTCAAACGACCATCGCCCGCAGGATACATGAAATTAACCATGCGGACGCCATTCTCACGAATATATCGAACGATGTCAGATTTTGTAAATTCACGACTTGGCTTTCCCAAATAGGATACTACCCTATTGGGATTCAACTCTAACTCCTTGCTCATAAGCCTAAAATTTTAGATGTTACACTCGGCGTCTTAAAGAAAAGACTGCGAACAAAGTTATGAATTTTATTCGAAACCACGAAGTTTTTGGCCACTTTTTTTTTGATATATCTTGGCAAAAGCGTAGCCTTGACAAGCAAAAGCCGAGTTTATGCAAAGAGAGTGTGCGGGGCGGACATTGGCATGATGGCAGAAAGGAGGTATCTCCCTACTACGACAAGCTATTACATAAGGTACTTGCGTGCCACGTATTCTGCTGCACGCTCTATATTTAGGGTTGTCACATCCTTACGCATAGCCTCCGACAGAGGAGTGGAGCCATCGGTTAGTGCTACTATATCGCAGAAGCCGGCACGATAGAGCGCATCGCTATGCTCGACGCTTCCGCCAATGGCGACAACAGGCAGAGCATGACGCTTGGCAGCGTTGAGTATGCCCATGGGAACCTTACCACAGAGAGTCTGGCTATCGATACGTCCTTCACCCGTAACAACAAGGTCGCAACCACGAATAGTATCCTCGAAAGCTATCGCTTCGAGCAGCATATCTATGCCGCGTTCGAGGCGCGCTCCAACAACCGCAACCAGAGCTGCACCAACACCACCGGCAGCTCCCGCTCCCGACACCTGCGACACATCTCTGCCACAATACGCCGCAAGCACCTCGCCATAGTTACGCAGACCCTCGTCAAGCCTAATGACCATCGCCTCGTCAGCACCCTTCTGCGGAGCATAGACATAGGCTGCACCATGTTCGCCATAGAGTGGATTATCGACATCACATGCAACGACTACATCGACACCGCGAAGGCGTATATCGGCACCACTATCATCAATCGATTTTATAAGTTGAAGAGCTGCTCCACACCCCTCGACATGGCATCCTGCGGCATCTAAAAACCGATAGCCAAGTGCCTGCAACATACCCACACCACCATCGTTCGTAGCACTGCCGCCTATGCCGAGCATAATCTTTTGGCATCCGCGGTCGAGAGCATCGCGCAGAATCTCACCAAGACCATAAGTGGACGTGATAAGGGGATTTCGTTCGTCGGGTGCAAGTAACGTAAGACCACTTGCCGCTGCGAGTTCTATGACTGCCGTAGCTCCCGAATCGACGAGCGCATAACGACATGTACGTCGCCTACCAAGTGGGTCGCTGACCTCGACCGACAGCCACTCGCCACCGCAACTATTTAGTATCGAGGCGGTCATACCCTCGCCACCATCCGAAATTGCAACCTTGCGTATGTCGCACTCTTTCAGCATACGACACAGAGCATTGGCAAAGGCATCGGCGACCTCCAACGAACTCATCGACCCCTTGAAACTATCGAATGCGAGGGTTATATGCTTCATAATCCACGTATTTTACCTATACCTCCATACCTCGGCGCGTGCGCGACAAAGTTTCGGTAGCTACAAGACGCGCAGCAATGGCCAAAGCAAACTCCACCGAGTGCCCCGCACCTGCCGCCGTGATAAGATTGCCATCCTCGACAATAGGCTCTCCAACGTAGCGATAGTCGCCCATCTCGGCGACAACCGACGAGTGGCACGTAACTCGGCGATGACGAGCGACACCGGCCGCTGCAAGCACCGTAGGCGCACCACATATAGCCGCCACAAGTCGTCCTGCATCGAAATATTGGCGAACGACATCGCATACACGTTCCGAATTGCGCAGATTGATATATCCGGGATTACCACCCGGCAAAATCAGGACATCGCCATCCGCAAAATCGGTATCGTCGAGTAGCGTATCACAGCGTAGCGTAGTAAGTCCGTGCGACGACACGACATCGAGCGTATCGCCCACAGCAACTCTAACACACTCCACGCCAGCGCGGTACATAACATCGATAGGGGCCAATGCCTCGATAACCTCGAAGCCCTCGGCAATAAGTATATAGGCTCTCTTTGCTCTCTCCATAGCTATGCAAATAACTCTTCAAATTCCATGAACGTCAAGTCCTCGATGCGACATCTGCCTATCGTCTCGGGCAGCACAACACGTATCTTGTCGCCATGCTTCTTCTTGTCGTACTTCACCTCGCGCAATATCTTTGCCATAGCTACCGGAGGCTCCAAATCAAAGTCGAAACTGCGGAATAGCGACTCGATGCTCTCGGCATCCACCTTCGACATTATGCCACGGCTCACAGCGGCTCTCGACATGAGCACCATGCCCACCGCCACAGCCTCGCCATGATTAAGTTCGTGCGTACACTTCTCGATGGCATGACCCAACGTATGACCCAAGTTCAGCAGGCGGCGAACGCCATGCTCCTTCTCATCAAGCTCGACGATATTGCACTTCACAGCAACCGAGCGCATCACAACCCATTGCATGAGCTCCCTATCGGCAAAGAGCTGCATAGAGGCATTTGCACGTATGAAGTCGAAGAGCTCTCTGTCGCCCACAACAGCCGCCTTGATAGCCTCTGCCATGCCGGCCCGAAGCTCCCTCGGCGGAAGGCTCGATAGCAACTTCACGTCGAGCAACACGAAGCGCGGCTGATAGAAGGTACCTACCATATTCTTATACTCCGCCACGTTCACTCCATTCTTGCCACCAATAGCCGCATCTACCTGTCCCAAAAGCGTTGTGGGCACAAAGCCGAAATCGACGCCTCGCATGTAGGTTGCAGCAACGAAGCCCGTGATGTCGGTCACAATGCCACCACCTATACCGAGCAGAAACGTAGAGCGGTCGGCGCCCAACTCCATAAGGCGCAGATAGGCATTTTGCACCGTTTGCAGGTTCTTATTGACCTCGCCATAGCCAACGGTAATGTAGTCGAAGCGACGCACAAGGTCCGAATATAGACGGTCGATGGCCGTGTCGGTGATAACTATAACACGCTTATCGGGCAGAAGCCCTTCAAGGAGCTCCTCGATGCTACCGATATGTATCTCGCCACGATTGCCAAGTGATGGTATTCTATCTAACATACTTTATAACAGGAATTATCTCTCTTTCGCATTAGCAAAGATACGAAAAAAGTGGAATAACCGAGCATTTTTGCCAAATATAAGTAGGCAGCTAACAAAGATAGTAGCACAAATATGTCGGCAAACGTGCATAATTTGACAAAATTTTATACCTTTGTATGTATTATATGATGAAACCTTAAAAAAATTTAATTAGCGATGAAACGTAGTGATTTATACTTTGCCATTGTGATGTTGGCTATATTCGTACCCTTCTTTGCAAGTTCGGACCTCTATGCTTGGTACAAGACATTCAATGCCGAACATGCGATGATTATGGCGTTCCTAAAATTTGGAATCCTTGCGACGCTTGGCGAGATGCTCGGATGTCGCATATCGACGGGTAGATACACCACACCCAACTTCGGCGTACTTCCACGAATGGTGGTTTGGGGCGTACTCGGTATGGCTATCAGCATGGCAATGAGCGTATTCTCGGCAGGTATCCCGGCATTTATTGAGTCTATGGGAGGCAGCGAACTCGTAGCCGATTTCAGGGCAGAGGGCATAACATTCGGCAAGTTTGTGGTTGCGCTCTCAATTTCGGTCATGATGAACACATTCTTTGCCCCGGTATTCATGACATTCCACAAGATTACCGATGCCCATATCGCCGAGTGCGGAGGCTCACTACGCGCCCTTGTAACACCCATCCCCATGCGCCGCTTGATATGCAACCTCAATTGGTCGGTACAGTGGGGCTTTATCTTCAAAAAGACGATACCGCTATTCTGGTATCCGGCACACACCATCACCTTCATGTTGCCGGGCGAGATGCGTGTGCTCTTTGCCGCATTGCTTGGAGTGGCACTGGGTGTAATACTTGCAATAGGCCTTAAAAAGAAGTAGTAACGAACTGAAAATCTGATGCAATAAACGGGGCTTATTGCACTATAAAAAATCGTTACGCAAAAACTATTGCAGATAAGAAAAATAGCTATATATTTGCAGAAGAAAAACAAAGACACCAATAAAAGAAGATAGAAAACATTAACCTTAAAAACTAAAAAGATTATGGCAAAGAAATGGATTTGTACGGTATGCGGATATATTCACGAGGGTCCCGAGGCACCCGAGAAGTGTCCTTTGTGTAAGGTTCCGAAGGAGAAGTTCGAGGAGAAGGTAGAGGAGAATGCTGCTTTGGAGTTCGTCACCGAGCACAAGATTGGCGACGGCAAAGTAGATCACCCCGAGATTGTTGAGGGCTTGAACAACCACTTCATGGGCGAGTGCACCGAGGTGGGTATGTACCTTGCAATGAGCCGTCAGGCTGACCGCGAGGGTTATCCCGAGATTGCCGAGGCCTTCAAGCGCTACGCCTTCGAGGAGGCAGAGCACGCTTCGAAGTTTGCAGAGTTGTTGGGTGACTGCGTATGGGATACCAAGACAAACTTGGAGAAGCGTATGGCTGCCGAGAGTGGTGCTTGCGCCGACAAGATGCGTATCGCAGCTCTTGCAAAGCAGAACAACTTCGATGCTATCCACGACACTGTGCACGAGATGGCAAAGGATGAGGCTCGCCACGGTAAGGGCTTCGAGGGTCTCTACAACCGCTACTTCAAGAAGTAATAGTTTAGACTTATCAATATATAGATGAGGATGGCTAAAAGCAAATTAGCCATCCTCACTTTATTAGCGGGCTATATACCCGGCATAGAAAAACGCCGATTGCGCGGCTACCCGGTAATCGGTATCTCGATAACATGCTCAAAGAATCGCAACATGGCATGCGAATAACGGGGACTGACATCCGAGATATAGCTATATAGAGGCGGAACAATCCACTCATCATTCAGCTTATAACCCCACATATTGCGGTGCTTCACAGCCTCGGCGCCCAGAGGTATAGCCTCCACGGTCTTGGCGTGGGCAAAACGAAGATAATCACGCAGATTGCTTATCACAACAAATATATCCTGCATATCTCTCGCCATTCGGTAGCGCGCCACATCGCGACGCTCCAAGAACATATCTGCGGCACGAAGCAACACCCTATCTTTGCGCGCTATCGCCAGTCGTGGATTAAAGAGCGTCATATCGCTATTGAGCATCGGGGCGAAGGTTTCGCGGTCGGCAGCCAGCGTAGCAAGCATCAACGAGACAACACATATAGGATAGTCATCTATGGCCTTATGCAGATAGCCCTTCTCGCGATGTGGATGACGATAGCCATCGGTTCCTATCTCGTCGGCCTCGCACGACTTCATCGACGGCAACCATGCACCGTCGAAGTCGATAAGTTGCATCGAGCCATCTGCTCTAACAATTATATTCTCGGGCTTTACATCGCCATGTGCATATTCGGAATCGAGAAGACTAAGCGCCATGCTATCGAATGCTCGACTTAACGCTGAATAGTCCGCAGTTGCGCTACCAAGCAGCCTATCCAAAGGAGTACCCTCAACCCACGGCAACAGCACAATGTCGGCATACTCGATAGTGCCCATAATGGAGAAGATGCCAAGCTCTCGCTCGTAGTAGGCATCCTTGTATATTGCTTTAAGATTGCGGCGCTTACGCACATAACACTTGACGAGCCATTCGCCATCGCGACCCATCACACGACAACGCGCCGTTACGGAGTTGCTACCAACAGCAATGGAGCTGTGGTCAATCCAAAGCTGATCGATTGTACGCAGATAGAGCACTCTCTGCCGCATGGTGTTGATAATGCTTACGTAATCGACCATACCACCTGCTTTTTATCTCCTATCGTGATGCTACGCCAAGCACCCCTTTGCTATTTTTTGCCCATCGATTCTGTGCTCGGAGCACCTGCTCTACGATGTCGCGCACAGCCCCATGACCGCCATCATACTCCGACACATAGCGCGATGCCTCGATGACCTCCATGCAGGCATCGGCGGGACATACCGGAATACCTACCAGACGCATACACTCCAAGTCGGGAATGTCGTCACCCATGTAGATAACATTTTGCGGGTCGAGATTCTGCGTCTGCATAAACTCGTTGATAGCAGCAATCTTATCCATGCAGTTCAGATAGATGTACTCGATGCCGAGCATCTCCAATCTGCGACGCAACATCTCGCCTCGTCCACCCGATATTACACATATCTTGTAACCCTCGCGAATGGCATACGCCAGAGCGTAGCCATCCTTGGCATAGTATTTACGTATGAAATCGCCATCGGGCGTAGGAATTATACCTCCATCGGTCATAACACCATCAACATCGAAGACAAAGGCCTCGACACACGCTATATCTTCCTTGAAGTTTCCCATATTCTTTCGGTTAAATCACTATATATTTTCTCCAACTTTTCGTCTCCTCGCAACATCTCCATATGACGCCGACATACATCCTTATCGCCACGCACAGCAGGCCCCGTCTGCACCCGACGCGGATTCTCCACGCTCGACGCCTTGGCAGCTGTCTCGACAATCAGAGGTTTCAGCACATCGAACGACAGCCCCTCACTCTCCACTATCGCAGCACCCTCGGCATAGAGCGCATTTACAAAGTTATTGACCACAACACCTGCAAGATGCAACACCCGACGCCGCTCGGAATCGGCATACTCGACACTGCGTGACAGCAGCCTTGCAAAGCGAAACAACTCCTCGCGCACAAGCTCCGAGTCCGCCTCGACAAAGAGAGGCACACAGCCGAAATCGACCTTACGTCCGGCGCTAAAACTCTGCAATGGGTAGATGATGCCGCGTCTGCCGCCACGTTCGGGCAATGCTGCAAGCGGAATACTGCCCGCCGCATGCACAACTATCGCCTCCGAGGGTAATAACAACGACTCTGCTACATCCGCCACAGCACGGTCGCTGACAGCAATAAGATATATATCTGCCTCCGGGAGCGACCTCGACTCGCCATACCACTGCGTAGCACAACTCTCGGCTATTGCCATGCCTCGCTCTCGATTACGGGCATAGAGCCCGACAAGTTCGATTTCGGCACAACCCGATACGGCATGAGCAAAACTCTCGGCCACGTTTCCCGACCCAACTATTACGACCCTTAAACGACGTTGCATATCCACTTCTAAACTCTTTTCCAACTACAAAGATAGCGATTTTAGATGAATTACCCAATTCTCGTCATTGATAGTGGTCAGCGCGATATGCACATCGCTTCCCGCCTTTGCGCCAATGGCACGCCTCACACCATCGACCGAGAGCCTCGTATCGCGCTTCGAAATCTCGACACCCAAGCCTCGCAGCGCTCGTTTAAGCTCCTTGGGGCGGTATCGCTCGACATGCTCAATGGCATAGAGCCTACCCGGCAGCGATACCGGTGGCAACTCACGCATAAAGGCGTAGCCGTTATTGCTCCAAACGACGCATAGGGCGATAGTGCCGCCACCGCCAAACGCGCCTTCTGCAACGCCACATCGGGCACAAGCATATAGCGCCACTCGCTATCGGCAAACGTTGCATGCGTGGGTTTCAGATTCATAGCCTCCGGCTCGTAGCTCCACTCGCCCTGACCTATGAGGGCTATTCGTATGCTCGCCCTGTCGGCGTTGGTAAGTATATTGAGCTCCTTGCACTCGCCGCCAAGCGACACCACCTCGACCTCGGATTGCGGGAAGAGGCGAAATGCCTCGTCGCAGTCGAACATTGGCGACAGCTTCATCGCAACACGCTGTGCCACACGGCATACGGACGGCATAAGCTCTACCATATTGGGTGAACAATCCTCCAAGCAGACAAGTTTACGCCCCTCGTCGGAACGACGATCGGGATCGACATATACCCAGTCGAACCTCTCTTTCGCAACCGACAGATACTCCTCGGCAGCACACGCCACCACCTCAACATTGCCAATGCCAAGTAGCGATAGGTTATAGCGCACAACCTCGGCAAGGACCTCATCGCGTTCGAGTGCCACAACACGCCTGAAACGGCGCGAGAGAGCTATGGTGTCGATACCCAAACCGCAGGTCAAATCCAACACCGAATCGCCCTCGATAGGCTTTCGCGCAGCGCACTCCTCGCTCGACGACTGCTCGAAGGCGCGAGGCGGCACAATGCAGCGAGCCTCATAGAGCGAGGGGAGCTTACGACGAGCGCGTTGCAGATACTTTATCTGTGTGGCAACCAGCGACGAGTGTGGCACCCTGCCATCGAGTGCTACATCCGCAGGATTACGCTCCAAATTCTGCTCGATAGCGGCACGCACCTCTTCGCTGCGCAGAATATCTAACTCACTTGTAGTCATCATACTCAACAAGTTTTATAACTTTATGGTCGCTATACGACCAAAGCAAACACGTTACAATAGCATAGAGTGCATAGCACACCGCCACACCCTCGCCCGACAGCGCATAATCTATCGATGCCCACGAGTAGTCGGCAGCCCGTAACGTTATTTCGTTCTGCAACTCCGCAGCCCACTCTGCACCCCATGCAAAGGGCAACGAGAGTGCCGCAGGTAACAGCAACATTACAACACCACAAACCACGACAACGTAGGCCGTAAAGAGCAACAATGGCGTGATACCTATGCCTATAATGGGAATATTGCCAAACGTATGCGACACGATAGGCATGGTCCACAACGTAGCTACGATGCCCACCGCAGCTGTCGATAGCACCCAACGCTCGACCACGCTGCGCCGCGGAAGACTACGCACGAGTGGCACTGCCCACACCACAATGCCCATAACCGCCATGACCGAGAGCTGGAAACTCACATCGTATAGATAGTTTGGACAATAGACCAACATAGCAAAGATAGCCGCAGATAGTGAATTTAGCGCATTGTAGTTGCGCGACCACATCAGCGCAAGCTGCAATACCGTGAACATAACTGCGGCACGCACCAACGATGCCGAAGCACCACCAATCGCAACAAACAGCCACAATGCAACGATAATCAACACATTGCGCAGCATGTGACCGCGATGTATGAGATTCAGAGGCAATAGCAGCGTGGCTATAACCATGGCAACGATACCCAGATGCAGACCCGATATTGCAACGAGGTGTGCCAGCCCCGTACGCGAGTAGGCATCGCGTAACTCCGGCGAGATATTAACTCGTGAGCCGAGGGTCATAGCCTCGACCATAGCCACAGCATCGGCATCGCTATCGGCATATAATGAGCGAAACTTCGCAACAGCCTGCGATTGCAGGGTCGTTGGAGCATGTCTATCCAACGCAATGATGTTGTAGTCGGCGACGCTCACCCCACCGACATAACCTCGGCGGTGCATAAGTCTATCGTAGCTCTCGTGGCGCGATATACGAGGGTTCAGCTCCGAAAAGAGGTGCAACACATCGCCATGACGTACCGTATCGCTACGTATCCACAGCTGCACGGTGTAATCGCTATCGTGAGCTACACCGCCACTACTCCACGATAACACCCTACCCTCTGCCACTCGGTAGCCATCACGTTGGGCAGGCTCGCCCACCACCTCAACATCCATATCTATGGGTTGCATCGTGGGCATCTGCACATCCTCGCGATGAAGTTCCGTGACGACATACCCGAACATTGCCAAGGCCACAAAGACATAGAGCCACCCTATGCCCCGACGCAAGGTAAAGAGTGCTGCAACAACAGCCACCAACATCAGCGACGACGCAAGCCACAACTCAACCTCAACGTAGTCGTAGAGGAGGATGCCCACAATAAACGGAATGAGCACCACGAACATGGGCATCGACGCTACTCGATGCCCCAAATGCGATATAGAGAAGCTATTATGCCAATGGTCTGATGCGTACATCGCACACACCGTTTAGCATCTCTTTGAGAGCCTCGACATCGGTAGGCTCATCGACCTGACCATAGTGGTAGGGGTAGTATATCTTTGGAGCAACAGCCTTAACTGCCGCCACAGCCTGCTCGGGGGTCATCGTATAGGGTTGGTTTACGCATATAAAGGCGATGTCGATACCCATATCTTTGAGAGCCTGCTGCTCGACAGTGGGCTCGGTGTCGCCCGACACATAGATACGCACAGCATCGCCCAACGTAACTACATATCCGCAATCTTCGCGCTCCTTGGGGTGAAACTGCAACTGATGCTCCGAAGTGTTATACGCCGCAATGGCATCGACCTTAATATCGGCATAGGGCTCGGCATGCGAACCGGGCAGCATGGTGTAGCACTCGCCGGCAAAGCTCTCCGCCGAGGTCTTGTCGCACAATATATGCGTATCGGCACGTTGCAGACTCTCGATTGCCGCCATGTCGAAGTGGTCGTAGTGAGAGTGTGTGACGAGTATCATATCCGCCTTCGGAAGATTCTCATAGTCGGCATGCCCCACCACAGGGTCGATATATATGTGGCGACCCTCATACTCGATAGCTATCGAGGCGTGGGCAAAGAAGGTCAAACGCAGGATGTGACCATTTATCTGAATCTCATCGCTCGGATAACTGGGAACGGTGGGCTTTGCGCCAAAGAGTTTTGAAAATAGTGCCATAATCGAGAATTTATTTAGTTGTTATACATTAGAAATATTCTTCACATCATCTATATCGTGGCGATGAAGTCCGCCACCGACATTACCAAACCGGCGCTCAACGGGCTCCAAGAGTTGTTATATATGGTCGTTATCTGCTCCATGCGATCTGTCGTATCACAATCTTTGAGCACGTGCGTCATCTTCTCAAACACAACATGTCCGGCGCACATCTCGCCCCGAGCAAGCTCTTCGCCATTATCCACCGTTACTTGAATGTCATGACCTCCCGACACAACAAAATAGGGCACCTCACACTGCACAGCAAGTAGCGTCGGGTCATACTGCATCTGGCTAATAATGAAGGGTTGTACCGAAGGATGAAACAACGACACAAGCTCCGTAGGGACATCCTCCAACGCTACTCTCTCGCCATGTTTCAGACGACGAATGATGTTGTTAGCCGAGACCATAAGCCCTATGTGCGAGGGTATTAGTTGCGCGGCGAGCTGACGTTGAAGTATCACATCAATAGGATAACCCGCACCACACAGCAACACCAACCCATCGACTCTGCATTCATCGCGTTGCACCACATCGAGTGCTATGAGCGCCCCCTCGCTATGCCCTGCAACAACCACACGCTCGAAGCCCTCGTCATAGAGGTAGCGCACACACTCCACAGCATCATCCACAAAGTCGCGGAACACCACATCGGGAATCATCTGCACATCCACAACACTCGCACCTATACCTCGCTTATCGTAGCGCATAACGGCATAACCCTGCTCAACCAAACCATCCGACAGAAGCTTATAGCAGTAGGATGTTGCTACCGGCAACGAGTTTCCGTTACGGTCGGTAGGTCCCGAGCCCGCCACGATAAGCACTGCCGTATCTGCGCCCTCGTCGGGGAGGGCAAGCGTAGCACCAATACTACCCCATTTACACTTAACCTTGACCTCATGCTCGGCGGCCACAGCTCCCGACAAAGAGCCTACAACGACCGCTGCGAACACCACAATTAGCTTTGTAACACACCTCATAATCACAAATCTACGTTCTCGAAATTTCGCTCCACGACTTGGCTCAAATGCTCCCTGTCCAGATGCGTATATATCTCCGTTGTAACTATATTCTCGTGCCCCAGCAGTTCCTGCACCTGACGGACGTTTGCGCCCCCCTGCAACAGATGCGTAGCAAACGAGTGGCGCAACGTATGCGGACTAATCTCCTTCTCGATACCGGCAAAACGTGCCGCCTGCTTCACAATGTTGAAGACCATGACGCGCGTAAGTGGCGTACCTCGATTGTTCAGAAAGAGCGTATCCTCCGACGAGTGTTTCGGCCTACGATACTGCATATAGAGTTGTATGCGGTCGCGCGCCGCCGAACTTACGGGCACCATACGCTGCTTGTCACCCTTACCCACAACACGCACATACCCCTCGCCAAAGAAGAGGTCACCAAGGTGCAACGACGTAAGCTCCGATACACGTAGTCCACACGAGTATAGCACCTCGACAATAGCGCTATCGCGACACCCCTTCGAGGTATTTACGTCGAACGTAGCAAGCATGGCATCTATCTCTGCAACACTCAACGCATCGGGCAACACACGCCCAAGCTTCGGCGTGGCAACAAACTCCGTGGGTAGCTGCTCAATACGGTCGCCAAGAAGCAGGAAGTTGAAGAAGCTCTTGATGCCGCTCAACCTACGAGCCTGTAAGGCTCCGCTGCGTCCCCTATCGTAGAGCCACGACATAAAGCGTTCGACCATGAAGGGTTCGACCTTCTGGGGTGGCACGTCAAATGTGCGCATGATATAGTGAGCAAACTCCTCTAAATCATGCATATAAGCATCAATAGAGTTGTCTGCCAAATGTTTCTCCAAGCGTATATATCGCTTGTAGTCACGTGCAAATATCTCCCATTTTTTAGCACTTTGCGCCATAATTCACTATCTTTGTCGTGTAAAGTTACGAAAATTTTACATAATATCGTACTACCACACCTAAAAAAAAGCCGCAATGAAGAGTTACATTGAGCTTTGCATCCTATGTCCCAGCGAGGAGATGACCGAGATATGCATCGCCTTTCTCGCCGACTACCCCTTCGAGAGTTTCGACACAGAGCCGACACCCACAGGTGTTGAGCTCCGCGCCTACATCCTCGCCGAAGAGTGGAGATCGTGCCGCAACGAGGCACTGAATGTCGTAGAGAACTATGGCACAGTGGTTTCGGAACAACGCAAGGAGGATGAAAATTGGAATGCAAGATGGGAGCAGGAGAGCTTCCAGCCCGTAGATATCGAGGGTCGCATCCTCATACGTGCACCCCACCACCTACCCCCAACTGCTGACGACACAATCGATGTTATCGTAGCTCCGCGCATGTCATTCGGCTCGGGACACCACGCCACAACGCGCAACATGTCGTTAGGGATACTCTCGACCAAAGGCATCCGCACTGTTTTGGACGTAGGTTGTGGCACGGGCGTACTCTCGATACTCGCCCTAAAATGCGGTGCACACAGCGTCGATGCCGTAGATATCGACCCTTGGTCGGTGGAGAGTACGAAGGAGGCGGCTGTGCTAAATGGCGTTGATGGGCAACTAAACGTGATGCTCGGCACCGTGGAACTTATTGCCGGCAGAAAGTATGACATGGTAGTAGCGAACATCAACCGCAACATAATTATCAACGACATAGGCTCGTATGTCGAGGCGCTAAATGAGGGTGGCACACTACTCGTAAGCGGCTTTCTTGCCGACGACAGAGCGGCAATACTCGAAGCGGCGAACAGCCATCATCTCATTCTCATCGATGAACGGTGCGACAACGAGTGGCTCTGCATGAAATTTCAATTAAGATAGCTTTTTTAGGGGACAATGATTATTCTTCCATCACAATATTTTGGCAATACGGAGTATTGGGCAGCCATAGTTCAAGGTGGCAGCGACGTGGTTATCGACCTCGGAGAGAACTACGTGAAACGCTCGGAGCGCAACCGAACAACGATACTCACATCGGGCGGGACAATGCAACTTACCGTGCAGCTTGCACACGCCAATCGTCCGCGCCAACCTATGCGCTCGATGCAGATTGACTACTCTAAACGATGGCAACACCAACACCTTATAGCAATGGAGTCGGCATATCGCTCATCGCCCTACTACGACTACTATGGCGAGCGCTTTACCTCGCTTTATGCCACCGAGTGGCGCTACCTCGTTGATTTGAATATGGCGACATTGGAGCGTATATGTTCGATACTCAAAGTAGGCGTTCCGCGCATCACCGAGAGCTACATCACAGCCTCGGAGGGCGACATAGACTTGCGCCAAAAGCGTCGCACGACGACATTTGTCGCCGAACCCTACATCCAGGTTTTCAACGACCGCCTACCCTTCGAGCCCAACCTCTCGATTTTCGACCTTGTAATGTGTGAAGGTCCGGCTGCTAACGAGCTCCTCGCACGTTGCCGGTTCTGATGATAATGCTGTCACGCTGACCCGATAGACTATCGACGGCTATGATGCGCGCCGAGCCATGCACAACCACCGAGTCGGCACGATAGACACCCGCAGCAACTCGTCGTAGCGGCAATGTGTCGTTTTCTCTACGTAACATAGGCGACGAAGATGACGTGTAGAGGGTTATAGATTGCAACGTATCACATCGCGTCTGCCATCTGCGCTCGGCGATATGGAGCGTAGGCTCCTCGCTATTCCACCTCGCTCGATACATGTAGTAGGCATCCTTGCGTCCGTCGCGGTCGAAGGTCACCAATCCCGACTGATTCAAGCCGTAGGCGCGCTGTGGCGAGGCATAATCGAACATATTATCGAGCCATACGCCCCAGAATATTCCCGACTGCGAAACTATATCGGCATAGCGTTCGTGCATATATGTTTGGCGACGCTCGGGCAGATGACGTGAGCCACGGTCATAGCGTTTTATCTGCTCCGTAGAGTGGGTCATAACGCCCTCTTCGCCATAACATACGCCATAGCGTAATTGCCTCCACCTCTTATTCGTAACCAACTGATTGCACCATACGCTCACATCGTCGGGCGAGCCCTTCTCCCAGCCTACATTCTGACGCAGAACAATTAGGTCGGTGATGAAATTGATATCGCCATCGGCATTGCTGCATGCCACCGTGGGACGCGAGGCGTCTAACTCGTGAGCAAGCGTATTCAACTCCTTGATATAATCGATGACGCTATCACCACGCTGGCTAACACACGAGAATAGTCCCCACATGATGATAGACGGGTGGTTGAAGTTCTGTGCCACAATCTCGCGCAGTTGCTCGAAGCCACTCTCGCGGAAGGCAGGTGTGGGGATGTAGCATATATCGCCAAAGATTGTCGTCGAGCGCGTAAAAGGCATATCTACCCACGCCAGCATACCTCGTCTGTCGCACTGCTCGTAGAGATAGCCATCGTGAGGCCCCGACAACGAACGCAAGGCGTTGGCACCGAGGTCCGAAATAGTGGCTAAATCCTCGTCGTAGGCATCACGGTCGAAGGCCAAACCCCGACCATAGCGGTCGTGGGCATAGTTTACACCCCTTACGTCCACCATTTCGCCATTTAGATAGAGACGGTTGTCGTCACCTATCTCGATACTGCGAAAGCCCGTTACAACCGACACCCTGTCGAGTACCTCGCTATCGTTGTGCAACGCAACCTCAACATTGTATAACATAGGTGACTCCGGGCACCACAGCTCGGGATTTGGTATCTCGTAGGGTATAGCCAATGAGTTGCGCGCATCGCTCTTCGACACCCTTACCGAGCGACTGAATGCCTCGTAACCATCGGGACCCACGATACGCACATGGAGCATCTGGTGGTCGTTATTTGCTGACGACAAGAAGACGCGCACAACGCCCGAAGCCTGCTCCGAACTTACTCTATGTTGCTCGACATAGACACCATCGGAGGAGTAGTGCGTGAGCGAAATCATATCCTTGTTGGTCACGACAAGCTCCACATCGCGATATATGCCACCATAGGGTGCCAAGTCCGAGGATATGGGCATAAGGTCGTTGCGACGACTATTCGACACCATAACAAGCAGCGAGTTCCATGCGCCAAAGTTCACGCGATGCGTAATTTCGACGGTAAATGCGGTATAACCTCCACGATGCTCCGCCACATGGCGACCATTCAGAAATACGTCCGCAACACTCTGCACACCGCCAAAGCGCAGGAATAGCCTCTTTGAGGCATACTCCGCCGGGATATACAACTCTCGCAGATAGTTTACCGTGGTCTGCTCGAACTCGGCATTCTCGCCTCCAACACCACTATTCCATGTATGAGGCAACGTGACATAGTGTGCATTATCGTGCGACACTTCGTCCTCCGTAAAAAACTTCCAATCGTCGTTAAGCAGATAACTCTCGCGTAGAGGCTGCGCGACAGCCACCAAAGAGGTTGCCACGCTGGCTATTATGGTAAGTAATATTCGCATACTGACTAAAATTATGACTGCAAATATACGAAGAAACAAAAAAAATTACTAACTTCGTCCGAAATATATTTTTTTCGCAAACCAAAACTTTTTGAACATATGCTTGATATTATCGTTATCATCGGATTCGTTTGGGCGGTCATTCTTGGCATGCGCCGCGGCTTTATAGTTCAGCTATGTCATTTGTTGGGCCTCTACGTTGCGATACTCATCGCTCCGAGCATTGCCTCGCCCGTAGGCTCGCTCTTCATGGATGACCCACGCAAAGCCTACATCGCAGGAATCATCGTTGTGGTTGCCTTCCTTCTGTTCCTCGTATGGATTTTGGCGCCCCTGCTCCGCAAGTTTATCATCTGGAAGCCGGCAAAGTGGTTGGACACCATACTTGGTGGCGCTCTTAACCTTGCGACGGCAATCATCATAATATCAGCCCTCTTCTCGACATTCGACCGTATAAACGTGGGCAACCTACCACGCGTAGAGAAGATACAGGAGTTTATGGATATGAGCCCCGAAGAGCGTGAGCAGGTTATAGCCAAGCTTGGCATAGGCAACGGCGAGCTCCGCGAGTACTTCCACCACCGCTATGTAGATTACGCTACGCTCGACGCCTCGGCATCGTTTGGTCCGTTGGCACGCTTTGGCGACAAGATATGCCCCACACTCTCGCACATCGACGACAGCATAAGAAGCGAGACACAGAGTGCTACGACCGAATTTATCAACGACCTTAAAAACTAATTGGGGATGACCGAGAGCCGCATCGAGGGTATAGTCACAAGTTCGACAGGCAGTTGGTATGAGGTAGCAACCGAGTACGGCAAGCTGAATTGTCGTATTCGTGGGCGTCTGCGCCTTAAAGGCGTGCGCTCGACAAATCCGGTTGTCGTAGGCGACCGCGTGGTAGTCGAGCCCGACGAGGAGAGCAGTGTCATACGCGAGATTCTACCCCGACGCAACTACGTCATACGCCGCGCCTCGAACCTCTCGAAGGAGTCGCACATAATTGCTGCAAACATAGACCAAGCACTGCTTATCGTAACGCTACACTCGCCCTCGACACCTCGCGAGTTTGTAGATCGCTTCTTGGTGACATGCGAGGCCTACAAAATACCCGTCACAATACTTTTAGGCAAGGCAGATACGCTTGTTGGAGAGTACGAAGCCGAGGCCACAGAGTTCGAGAGGATATATGGCGATGCCGGCTACCGCATCGTGCGTCTATCGTCGATAAGCGGCTTGGGTGTTGCGGAGGTTAAGGCGATGCTCAAAGGGTGCACAACGCTTGTTGCAGGCAACTCCGGCGTAGGCAAATCCACGCTTATAGGCTCGATAGACCCCACAATCCAGATACGCACAGGCGAGATATCGGAGAGCCACCATAAGGGCAAACACACCACAACCTTCTCGACGATGTATCCGACAGACGATGGCTACATCATCGACACTCCGGGCATCAAAGGCTTTGGACTTATCGACATCAACGACAATGAGCTGTGTCACTACTTCCCGGAGATGATGCGCCTCGCTCCCGAGTGTCGTTTCTACAACTGCACCCACATCCATGAGCCGGGCTGCGCCGTGCGCACTGCCGTAGAGCAGGGCAAGGTAGCGTGGTCGCGCTATGAGAGTTACCTGAAAATATTGGACGAAGATGACAAATATCGCAAGTAGATTGCGTAGCGAGGAGCATAGCGACGAGTGGCTCCGCGAACGCCTCGACTACATGACACAATTCATCACCGAAGAGCGCCGCGAGGTGTTATTGCGCACCGTATCGCAGCGCACACACTACATGCGCATCCTCACCGAAAACATGTTTCACCCGCAGAACGCAAGTGCCATAATGCGCCACTGCGAGGCATTCGGCATACAACAGATACACACGGTCGAAGACCGTTGCCGCTTCGACCCCTCGGTAAATATCGTGCGGGGAACACAGAAATGGGTCGATGTAGAGCATCACGAAACCACTGCCGAAGCTCTTTCGGCACTCAAAGGCGAGGGCTACCGCATAGTGGCAACTACACCCCACCGTTGCAGTGCCACGCCCGAGACATTCGACGTTACGAAGGGTAAGTTCGTTTTGGTATTCGGCACCGAACATGCAGGCATATCCCAAGAGGTTATCGAGGCCGCCGACGACTTCCTTATGATTCCGATGTGTGGCATGGTCGAGAGCCTCAACGTATCAGCCTCGGCTGCCATACTTATCTACATGCTATCGGAGCGCATACGTCAGAGCGTCAAGGGCTGGGAGTTGAGTGACTCCGAGAGGCTCAAACTACTCACACGTTGGACGATGTCGAGTGTGCGCGACTTCGAGGGCATATTGCGACGCGCCGAACAGAGCGGAAAACTTACTGTCGAATACTAAATTTAGGGAGATGATACTCAGAAAACAGTTTTTGGAGCACGTAGGGCAGACCTCGCCATCGCCAATGCTCATTGAGGTGGCACGCGCCGAAGGTTCGTTCTTCTATACCCCCGAGGGCAAGCGCTACTTCGACCTTGTTGCCGGAGTGTCGGTAAGCAACGTTGGGCATGCCAACCCCGAGGTGGTAGGTGCCGTACAGCAGCAAGCTGCCGACTATATGCACATCATGGTATATGGAGAGATGGTGGAGCGCCCACAAGTGGAGTACGCACGGCGTATATGCGAACTTATGCCCGCCACGCTCGACTGTCTCTACTTTGTGAACTCGGGTGCCGAGGCGGTGGAGGTAGCTCTGAAACTCGTAAAACGGTGCACGGGACGCACCGAGCTTATATCAATGCGTCGCGCATATCATGGCTCGACACATGGCGCAATGTCGATGATGGGCAACCCCGAGGGTGAGGAGTGGAAGGGAGCCTTCCGCCCGCTACTACCCGATACGCGCGCCATAGAGTTCAACTCGTTTGCAGACCTAAACCGCATCACGGAGCGCACGGCAGGTGTGCTGTGCGAGGTTGTGCAGGGCGAGGCCGGTGTGCGTCTTCCCAACCCCGAGTGGTTGAAAGCGTTACGCGAGCGATGCACCGAGGTGGGGGCAATGCTTATCTTCGATGAGATACAGACAGGAATGGGACGCACAGGCGAGATGTTTGCCTCGACAAAATATGGCGTAACACCCGACGTTATATGCCTTGCAAAGGCTTTTGGCGGCGGCATGCCGCTGGGAGGCATCGTAGCTAATCGCGAACGCCTCAACGCCTTCACACACCATCCATGTTTAGGACATATCACAACCTTCGGCGGGCACCCCGTATGTTGTGCTGCGGGCTTGGCAGCCCTCAACTACCTCACGCGAAGCAAAATCGTTGAACAGGTAGAGACAAAGGGTGCACTCTTCGAGAGGCTCTTGACATCACATCCCAAGATTTTGGAGATACGCCGTTCGGGACTGCTTTTAGCTGTCGAGCTCGGCAGGTCGGAGTATCTATACAAGATAATGGAGCTTTTCAAGGAGGCGGGCATCATGAGCGATTGGTTCCTCTACTGCGACACGGCATTCCGCATATCGCCACCGCTAACCATATCAGAGGCCGAAATCGAGGAGTGCTGCGAACTTATAATTGCAGCGTTGAATAGACTATAAGGGGCTCAGCAGCACCATATTGACCTTTGATCAACACTTTGGCTCTTTTTTGCGAAACAGTTTGGCATAATTCGAATATATTTTGTACCTTTGGAACAAAACTCGACTACGCCAAACTTTTTCGTATGAAGACCACAACAACTATTCGAGACCACTCGCTACTGCTGAAAGCCTTTCGTGCATACCTGATATACGTAAACACGGGGCTCTATTTTCGTAGAGAGCACATCGTCGGCTTGGAGAACCTTCCCCCGAACGGCACACCCCTGCTTATCGTTTCGAACCACCAAAATTGCCTCAACGACCCACTGTGCGTATGCCTGGCACTCACCGACCGACGCATGAATTTCATAGCCCGTGCAAATGTCTTTCAGCGCCCCATATTCAACAAGGCTCTGCGTGCCATGGGGCTACTTCCGGCTTACCGAATGTCGTTCGAGGGCTATGCCGCGGTAAACAAAAATCGAGAGACGATGGACGACGCCAGCCAAGCCATAAGTGACGGCGAGACGCTGATGATGTTCCCCGAGGCGGGACATCAGGATAAGCGTTGGCTCGGAGAGTTCAAACTCGGCTACCTGCGCATCGCCTTCGATGCTGCCGAGAAGTTGAATTTCGAACGTGACGTGATGATAGTGCCATCGTGCAACCACTATGCTTGCTACTTTCATGCCCGCAGCCGCATGCTCATAAAATTTGGCAAGCCGCTGTCGCTTCGCCAATATTACGATAGCTACCGCGAGGCACCGCGCGAGACGCTCGCCAAAGTAAATATGCTGGTACGAAGCAAGATAGATGAGCTAATGCTAAACATCGAGGACCTCGACAACTATGACGAGATTGACTTCTTGCGAAATAGCGAATATGGCGACATATACGCCTTCGAGCATGGCTTCAAACCGAGCTATCTGCCTGCACGTCTGCTCGCCGATAAGCAGCTTGTTGTCGCATTGAAAGAGGCGGCAAACAAGCACCCCGAGGAGATGAAACATATATATGCCGACACTCGTCACCTTCGAAACGAGATGGAACGCATAAACATCCGCGATTGGCTCTTTAAGCGCAAGCCGAGCAGCGCTACACTCACACTACGTGCGCTCGTACTCTTCGCACTTCTACCGCTGTTCGTCATAGCGATTATTCCCACAGCACTGCTGTTCATCATACCCAAGATTTTTATCGCACGCCTCATCAAAGACCGGATGTTTCTCGGCTCGTTTAATCTCGCCGTAAGTGCACTGATTACCATTCCGATATGTCAATTCTTGGCATCGATATTGATATGGATATTTTGTGGCGGATGGTGGGCATTGGGCTACTTCGTTGCCTTCCCGCTAATGTTTCTCTTTGCATGGGAGTACATTCGCCTACTGCATAAGTTTGTCGGCACACGCAACTTCACATCGAGTCGAAATCGTGCCGAGATAGCTCGCCTCGACGCCCTGCGCAACTCAATTTTCGAGCGCCTTGCAGACCTCGTCAAGTAACGCCACGCACCACTCCATAGGCAAACATTCCGAATTAGCAACATAAACTATCCGACATCCGCCCCCACAAGGTCGGCAATGTTGGATAGTTGGGGGAGCATTGTTGCCACCACGACTCCACCGAAATGCAACACCCCCAAACCTCATAATCGTGCGTAAAAAAAGCCTAATAATCGTAAAGAAAAAGAAAATATTATTAAAGCCCAATCCGAATATTTATTCATAGTTACACAACTTTGTGGCTTATAATATTGTATGTTAAATATTTTATGCTTATATTTGCATAGTTGCACGTTGCACATTTAACCACATTTCTATTCAAACGAAATATTTAGTCGAAGGCTAAACTACCATACAGTGCAACGTATGCCATTAAGCAATAAAAAAATGACAAACAAACAGATAATGAGGCAGACTACCAAAAACCTACTCACCTTAACGCTGATGCTTGTGCTATTCCTCGTGGAGCTTTCGGCACAGAACATGGTAAAAGTTAGCGGCACAATGACCGATGCCCTCGACTCCTCGCCAATCATCGGAGGCACCATCGTTGCGGGCCCCACATCGGGCGTCACCACAAGTGTTGAGGGCACCTACACAATCACCGTAGCCCAAGGCACGACACTCTCGTATCAGTATCTCGGATACCAAACCGTGGAGTGGACAGTACCCAATGGCGTGACGGAGATTACGCATGATGTGGCACTCGAAGCGGCGCAGTTCGTAGCCGACGAGATTGTGGTCGTAGCATATGGCGTACGCAAGAAGGGGACTATTGCCGGCTCGGTATCGACCGTTAAGGCAGAGAGACTCGAAGCCGTGCCCGCCGCAGGCTTCGACCAAGCATTGCAGGGACAGAGTCCCGGACTCATGGTCCTCTCCAATTCGGGAGAGCCAAGCAAGGCGGCAACGTTTCAGATTCGAGGTACAAACTCCATAAATTCGGGAACCTCGCCCCTCTTTATCCTCGACGGAGTACCCATTTCGAGTAGCGACTTCAACGCCATATCGCCCTCGGACATCGAGTCCATCTCGGTATTAAAGGATGCCTCGTCATCTTCGATATATGGCGCGCGTGCAGCAAATGGCGTTGTGGTAATCACCACCAAGCGAGGCACAGCGATGGATAGTGCAAAGGTTACGTTCCGCACCCAGGTGGGCATATCGCAGCTCGCCCACGGCAATTGGGAGCTTATGGACACCCCCGAGCGTATAGCCTTCGAGAAGGAGATTGGCCTGGATGCCGGCAAGAACTACGATTTGCTGTCGCAAACGAACGTAAATTGGCTCGAAGCCGTATTCAATAGCCACGCCCTATTACAGAACTACGACCTCTCGGTGAGTCGTGCCACGGACAAGATGAACTACTACGTTTCGGGCTCGTTCTTCGATCAGGATGGCATTGCACAAGGTTCGTCGTTCCGACGCTACAACATACGCGCAAACGCCGACGTCAGGGCCTCGAAGTGGCTGCGTATAGGCACCAACACCATGGCAGCATACGAGCAGGTGGAGCAGGCCGAGGATGGAGAATACGCTCTCTACTCACCCATTTCGGCAAGCCGATTCATGCTACCCTACTGGAACCCCTATCGCGAAGATGGTTCGATAGCATCGCAGAGTGACGGCAGCTGGACAGGCACCGGACAAAACCCCATGGAGTGGATGGAGAACAACCGCCAACTAAACAAAAAATACAAGGTGCTTACAACCCTGTTTGCCGAGATTACACCCATCGAGAATCTCACCATACGTTCGCAGTTTGGCGCCGACTACACCAACTCCACAGCCTTCATGCAGTCGATGCCGAGCTATGCTCCAAACAACGGTATAGGCGTTGCCGGGCGTGCAGCATACAACACGCTAAACCTCACGGTGACCAACACCATAAACTACCGTACGACAATCAACGATTTGCACGCACTAAACTTTCTCGCGGGTCAGGAGGGCGTCGATTACGACTACGAGGGCTTTCAGGCTATAACGCAGGGGCAGAACAACGACTTCCTGACAACCATGTCGTCGGGCTCACGCGTTATATCGTGGGGCGACGTGACCGATGCTTACAGCTTCCTCTCGTTCTTTGCGCGTGCCGAATATAGCTACGACGACCGATACTACGCCGACCTCTCGGTGCGTAGCGACGCATCTTCGCGCTTCGGTCGCAATGGTCGCTGGGCAACGTTCTGGTCACTGGGTTTGATGTGGAATGCCAAGCGAGAGTCGTTCCTCGACAGCACCGACTGGCTGACAACGGCACAGGTTACGTTCAGCACCGGAACATCGGGCAACTCCTCTATCCCCAACTTCGACCACCTGGCATTGGTAGGCGGCGGTGCGAACTACAACGATAATGCCGGCATCTACCCGATGCAAAGTGGCAATGAGGAGTTGGGATGGGAGAGACTATGGACAACAAACCTTGCACTGCGCCTGGGTTTTCTACACCGTTTCAACATCGATATAGAACTGTACAACAAACTCACGACCGATATGCTTATGTCTGTCCCCATATCCTATGCCGACAAGGGCGAGGGATTCCGTTGGGATAACATCGGAGCCATGGTGAATCGTGGCGCCGAAATATCGCTCAACTTGGGCGTTATACGCACCAGAGAGTTATCATGGGATATTACCGCAAACGTTTCGTACAACCACAACAAGATTACGGAACTCTACAACGGATTAGACGAGTACGAACTCTCATCGACAAGCACTAAACTTGTTGTTGGGCACTCCGTAGGAGAATTTTACATAAACCGCTATGCGGGCGTCAATCCCGCCAACGGCGATGCCCTGTGGCTAACAAAGGAGGGTGAGGTGACTACCGAGTTCAACGAGAGCGACAAGGTGATGATAGGCAAGAGCTACATCGCACCATGGCAGGGCGGCTTCGGCACAACATTGCAGTGGAGGGGGCTATCGGTCTCGGCACAGTTCAGCTGGGTTGCCGACCGCTGGATGTTCAACAACGACCGCTTCTTCGAGGAGAGCAATGGTCTGTACTCGGCATACAACCAATCACGACGCCTGCTCTACGACCGCTGGAAGCAACCGGGAGATGTCACCGACATACCGCGCTATGGCGTAACACCACAAATGGACTCGCGCTTCTTGGAGAATGCCTCGTTCCTGCGCTTGAAGAATGTCATGATAAGCTATTCGCTACCCGACAAAGTGCTACGACGCACGAAGTTCTTCACCTCGATGCGCATCTACTTACAAGCACAGAATCTGCTTACGTTCACGCCATTTACGGGCATCGACCCCGAGTCGTCGAGCAACGTATATAAGGCGCAATACCCCATGGCACGCCAATACTCTGTGGGCATCGATTTAAGCTTCTAATACCGCACCATGACTATGAAAAAGATACACACTCTCGCACTCGTTACTGCGATGCTTGTGGGCGTTGCGACCACCACGACATCGTGCTTGGAGAAGTACCCCGACAACGCAATACCTGCCGACAAGGCGATAACCGACCTCGAAACGCTGGACCAGGCAGCCATAGGGGTATATGATGCCTTCAAGAGCGGAGCTCTATACAGTGGCTACCTCACGCTGCTACCCGATATTCAGTGTGATATGGTGCACGCCATAAATGGTTATACAAACACCTACGGCAACATCTGGCGATGGGATATTCTCGCTACCAACACCGAGATAACGTCGGTCTATGCCGCGTTGTACGACGTCATTGCTCGCGCCAACTTCCTTTTGGAGTACGCACCGCGCGTGGAGCCGACATTGACAACCGACGAGGAGATGACGCAGTTCGAACAGATTTGCGGCGAGGCATACTTTGCCCGTGCCCTCGCCTACTCGGAGCTAATACGCCTATATTGCAAGAGCTACGAGAACAAGGAGCAGGCAGAAACAGAACTCGGCGTAGTGCTCATCACAAAGTACAACAGCGACGAGCCTATCGTGCGTTCATCGCTTCAAGCCTCGTATGAACTTGTCATTGCCGACTTGGAGAGGGCTGCCGAAATGATGGATATCGACGAAAATTCGCACACGGGTATTATCTACAACTCTACCTACTTCAACGAGTACACCGCCTATGCTTTGCGTGCGCGCGTGGCGCTCTACATGAAGGAGTACGATACCGCCATAGAGTACTCGACAAAGGTTATCGACAGCGGCTACTACGCCCTCTCGGCGGCTAATGCCGAGTATAGTTCGGGCATGAGCTACTTCACATATATGTGGCAGTACGACGACGCTACGGAGATTATCTGGAAGGTGGGCTTCACGATTAACTCCTATGGTGGAGCGTTGGGACGTGTCTTCTTCAACTACGACTACATCTCGATGAAGCCCGACTATGTGCCTTCGGAGTGGGTGTTGAGCCTCTACGACGTTGCGGATCTGCGCTACGGCAACTACTTCTACACCTACACCACCGGACACAGCCATGGCCTTACGTGGCCTCTCCTGGTCAAATACTTCGGCAACATGAACTTCTTTAACCAGCAGATACTCCACACCTCGATGCCAAAGCCGCTGCGCCTTGCCGAGCAGTACCTGATACGCGCCGAGGCTTATGCTTCGGGTGTTGGCAACTACGCCATGGCAGGCGACGACATCGCAATGCTTCGCAGTGCGCGCTACCAATCTTATGGCGGCAGCGTATCAATGACCGAGGATAACGCCATGCAGATTATCGAGGAGGAGCGCATCAAGGAGCTCTACATGGAGGGCTTCCGCCTGATGGACCTCAAACGCTGGCACAAGGGCTTCGAGCGCACCCCCCAAACCGAGTCGATAGAGAGTGGCAGCTCGCTGAAAATCGAGGCCGACGACGCACTCTTCGTATGGCCCATACCGCAACACGAGTTGGAGTCTCCGGGCTCGATGATAGAACCTAACGATAGTAACAAATAGCAAACACGCAATATATGAACAGAAGTATAATGAGCAGCAAAGTTCGTATTACCGCCCTACTGCTACTCGTTGCCGGCATAGGCTATGGGTGCAGTGCCGACAGGGTGACATACGAGGGCAAGGACCACATAATGTTCTCCGACGAGAGCTACGACCTTGGTGTTCTCGATGCCGAAGAGTGGTTCGAGATACCCATCTCTGCCATGCGCAGCTGCGACCACGACCGTAACATCGGCGTCGAGGTCTTGGCTTCGCGTAGCAATGCAATCGAGGGTCTGCACTACACCATCGAGCAGAATACGTTGCGCATCCCCGCAGGTAAACTCACTACCGAACTCCGCATCAAGGCCAACCCCGACAACATAGCTCTCACCGACTCTTTGGGCATCGCCCTGCGTCTGGTAATCGACGAGGAGTACAAGTGGGATGAGTATGGCATCGAGGCAGAGGTACATCTACACAAGTGCTGTCCGATGGATATGAGTCTGTTTACGGGATACTGCAAGCTCACATCGACATGGATAATGCAGTATATGAATTCGGATGCGAGGTTGGTACGCACCGAGCGCGACCCCAACGACGAAAATACGATAATCGTAAGGGATATGTTCTACAACGGCTACGACGTACGTCTTAGGTTCGATGGCAGGGAGCGCCTGAACCCCATCATGAACTTCGACGAGCACGTCATAGGCAGCACGGGCGAGGCCTTCGGCACCATATATGGCAACGGCAAGCTGATGATGGCAGAGCCCACGGGATATACCTCCTACTACGGCACCTGCGAACGCTTTGCAGTGCAGTATGCAACAATCTATGTCGAGGAGGTGGGGACTGTTGGCACCTACGTCAATATCTTCGAGTGGATATCGGACGACGAAGCAGAGCGCATAATGCGCGAGGGCTTCTAACAATAGGCATACAGAGATTAGGAAATTAGAAAAAAGAGATAGCTATGAGAGTTTTTACAGAAAAATTATCATTGGCGATGTTGCTTATCGCCATGTCGGTCGTTACGTCACTGTCGTGCGACAAGGAGAAGTCCGAGGGTGGTGGAGTCACGATGCCCCAAACACAGAGCATAAAGTGCAGTGTAGGTGAGCGTCCTACACTCTCGTTTACGGTGAATGGCAGTTGGCAACTGTCGTCGGATGCTACATGGTGCAAGTTCATTAGCCAAAGTGGCGACGTCCTCGACATCTCGGGTAACGCCGGCTCGCACACCATAACGCTACGCATCACCGACGATAACCTCGCCGATAGCGCTACGATTGCCAACCTCACAATGAAGATGGGCAGCCAGACGGCAGTCATCGCCGTTGTGGAGCGCAGTGCAAGAGAGGCAGAGATATCTCTTTATGACGAGAATGGCAAACCAATACAAGCCATTCCCGTAGGCTTTGACGACTACGCCACGTTCTATGTCGAGGCGAACTTTCGTTTTGCAGCCACGGAGTTCCCCTATTGGGTAGAGTTCATGGGTGGTTCGGTGACGGGCGCTGCCAACGAGCGTGTTACGGCAAAGGCTCGTATCATCCCCGACGGGAATATCGAGCGCTACCCCATCGACATCGAGGGGGGATTCACCGCTACCTTCGCCGACGAGACGGGCGAAAAGAGTTTCACATTCCCCGTGGTATATGAGGGTATCGGCGACGACAAACTGATGTTCACAGGTCCCACAGAGAAGCCCTTTGGCTGGGAGGTATCGCTCGACGGCAAGATATTCCGACAGGAGAACGATGCAAACGACACACACGTAGAGTTCCCGGACAAGCTCACATTCAACATTGTGGCACACAACGACGACTACGAGATTATATGCATGGAGCAAATCGTGGAGTGTGGCCTGCCCTCGTATGACATCAACGCTATGTGGATGAACTTCGATAAGGAGACTATGACGCTCACCGTCAATCCCACGACAAAGAGCCGCTACGGCTCGGTAATGGCGCTACCTCGCGGCATATACAACCAGATATGCGACGACATAAAGGCTAATATCTTTGAATTTGACTACACCACGGGCATCAGTCTCGAAACAGTGAAATATGAGTATCTCAAATATGTCATCGTAGAGTTCACGCAGAGAGATTTCACGGAGCGTGGTGCCTACGAAGGCATGTATGTCTATCACTCACTCACGACCTACGAGATTCCGTGCGAGAGCTACCACGATACGGCTGTAATTGCAGAGTATGGTGTCGAGGAGGCCTTCACATGCCCCTTCCCCAAGCCTGTCGAGGGGAAGCACCCGAATATCATCATCGACCCACGTATCGAGGGCTGGAATACGGACAGCGTTACAGAGGGCGCAGCAAGTGTCGAGTTCTACTACAAGGGCGAGCGTCTGTTGCAGAGTCGCGGAGAGTTTGAGCTGGGAGAGAACAAAGATGAGGTGATGGCTGCACAACTCGTCGGCCCTGCCGAGGAGTTTAGCGAAGAGGTCTATGTGGTATTCAAGGTTGGCGATAGCGCAAAGAAGCTACTTGTGGTTACACCTCCTGCGATTTAGTCTTCCCCGAAAACACAAAAAACAGAGTATAACAATGAGAAACATAGTTATATACGCACTATTGAGCCTTACGTTAGCCACATCCACACTCATCTCGGCATGCTCGAAGAGTGACGATGCGGCACTTGATGCCTATTATGGCTACGTGCAGTTCAAAGTGGTAAAGGAGGCATCCATGACGGAGCAGAGCACACGCACCGACGTCTTGGAGTGGCTGTCGGATGCCCACAAGCTCACGGTTGTCATGCAGCACGAAGGTTCGACCATAAGCCAAACCCTGCCCCTGGCAAGCTACGATAAGGAGAGTGCCGAGTGGGGACTTTACAGCGAGAAGCTACGTCTTATGACGGGCGACTACAACATCATAGGCATCTACCTCTACGACAACCTCGACAACGAGTTGCTCGCTGGTGGCAATCAGGGCTCATTCACGGTGGAGTGTGGAGGTCTTGTGGTCAAGCCCATAGGTGTAAATACAGTGGAGCGCGGCAAGGTGTCGTTCATCCTCGGCAAGGAGTTTACGCGAAGCGAGGGCAGCTACCCTTTCAGTTCGATACGCAGCATCGACATCAGCGTGCGCAATAAGTTCTCGGGCAAGGTTACCACATTCCCAAAGCTCGCTACCACGATAGTCGAGGAGTTCGCAGATGGCTCGATGGACGAGGAGCTATATGGCGACCGTCGCCACCTATCGACATTCGCCAAATGCGAGGGCGAGCACTGGTTGGAGGCGGGCAACTATATCGTTACCGCCTATACGACCTACTCCGATGCCAAGGGTAAATTGGTATTGGAGAGCGCATCGATAGTGGAGCAGGGCGTTGAGTTCACGGTTGAAGACAACCGTGTAAGCCGCAATGTGGAGGTACCTATTATGCTTACCGAGAGTGCTGCACACATCAAAGACTACATGGCGCTCAAAGCGATATGGCTGGCACTCGACGGCGAGTCGTGGACCTTCCATGGCGAGGAGTACGTGGCTGGCGCTAATTGGGATTTCAACAAGGATATAGATCTCTGGGGCGACCAGCCGGGTGTTACGCTCGACCAGGATGGGCGTGTCGTAGGTCTTAACCTCTCTGGCTTCGGCGCCGAGGGTGTAGTGCCCGAGGCGATAGGTCAACTCACCGAGTTGCGACTGCTCTACTTGGGCAACCACAACGAACTTATCGGAGGCTACGACAGCGCGTCCGACGGTCGTATAGCGGCTCTGGACTACTACAACCGCCTATTGAAGTACGATGCTCGCGAGGAGCTTACACCCGAGCTTCAACGCGCCATAAACAGCGACGACAAGCAGCGCCCCATACTCTCGGGACGCATCGGGCTGAAAGATGTCGCCTTTGGCAACCTCACAAACGGCATCACCGGAGTATCACGCGCCGTGATGCGCCTGACGAAGTTGGAGCAACTATTCATTGCCAACTCACCCATTACGAACGAGGGGCTCTTTGTCGATATCGCCGATGACTCGCCCTACGCTGCGGAGAGTGTAACGTGGAGCTGGGGCAACTTCCAAAACCTCTCGGACGTAGAGATATACAACTGTCCGAACTTGAATCGCCTGCCCACTGACATGCTCGCCGAACTTCCGAATGTCGTGTCACTCAACATTGCCGTAAACCGCTCAATTAGCGGCGAACAGCTCAAAAAGGATTGGGAAACGATAATTGATGGCAAATCGGGAGGCAGCATACAGATTCTCTACCTCGGCTACAATAACCTGCGCGAAACGCCCTCGTTCGACTACCTGAAACGGATGTCGAAGTTGGGGTATCTCGACTGCTCGAACAACAAGTTGGAGGTCGTACACCCCTTTGGTAAGGAGATTACGCCGACGACACTTATCTACGACAACAACCAAATAAGCAGCATCAAGGCAGCCGACGATGGCTACTTCTGCGGTGTTTCGCAGATGGAGACCTTCTCCATTTCGGGCAACTGTCTGACCGAGCTACCCGACCTCTTCTCGGCACGCTCGGTGTATGGAATGGTTACGGCAAACTTCTCGAAGAACCTCATTTCGTCATTAGAGAATGGCGATGCGTGGCGCGGAGTAAATGCCTCGACACTGAATCTTGCCAACAACCGCTTCGAGGAGCTTCCGAAACGCATCATGCAGTCGGGCTCGCGCATCGAGACTTTGATGCTCGGCAGCAACGGCATGCGTAGAATCGATGAGGGGGCAATGCAGGGCGAATACAGCCACTTCCTTACGACCATCGATTTGAGCTACAACCGCCTTACGGAGCTTCCGTACAACGATTTTAGTGCACTCACAATGCCCTATCTCTACGGTATCGACCTGTCGAGCAACGCCTTTGCGGAGTTCCCCTATGCGCCGTTGAGCATCGACCACCTCACGGTAATGAGCATACGCCAGCAGCGCGACGACGAGGGTAACCGCACTCTGCGAGAGTGGCCAACGGGCCTATATACATGTCCGAAGATGAGCGCCTTCTACATAGGCTCGAACGACCTGCGCAAAATCGAGGATACCATATCGCCCTACATCCTACTCTTCGAGATTAAGGATAACCCCAACATCTCGATAGACCTCTCGGCAGTATGTCCCTACATCGAGATGGGCTACTACGAACTTATTTACGACTCGACGCAGGATATTCGGGGCTGCGACGCACTCAACCTCGACTAAAAAAGTGAGATATGAAGATTGTTATGAAGAGAGAAACATATTTAGCATTTTGCGCCGCCTTGTTGCTCGCAGTTGCATGCACCGAGGAGCGCACATCAATCAGCGGTTTCGATGCCGAACGCACGACAATCGATGCCGAGGCGTGTGGCGGAGAGTACAGCATAGCAATTCGCTCGGATAGGGAGTGGACGGCTGTGACCGACGTGCCGTGGGTGATGGTATCGCCTGCCAACGGACGCGGTGAGGTTAGGTGCATCGTAAAGATTGACTCAACACTCGTAAACGAGGCACGAACAACCGACATTCGCTTCTCGGCAGCAGGTGAGCTGTTGCAGACGATGGCGGTAAATCAGGCGGGCTACGGTCGCAGCATACGCCCCTCGAAGAGTGATGTGGAGGTTGCAGCGTCGGCAACACGACAGAATCGCCATATCGAACTTGATGTAAGTAGCAACGTTGAGTTCACAATAGCTACGGAGTATGACGGTGAAGAGGAGTGGATAGAAATCGACGACTACACCCTGACTCTGGACCGTGGGGCGCGTCCGCGTACAACACGCATAGGCATAAATTGGAAGATGAACTCCGAGCCAAAAGAGCGCGTAGCAACACTGCACCTCAACGCCATAGACGGCGAGCCTTTGGCAGAGCCTACTACAATACGTCTGCGCCAGATGGCGGCACCCCTAATCGAAGATAACCGTGCGGGCGACTCGCTAACCGTAGTTACGATATACGAGAAGATGGAGTGTTGGAGCGAGAACGCACTATCTACGACCGAGGGCATGCACCGCTGGGAGTGTGTGCGTCTGTGGGAGGCCAACGACAAGGGGTTGCCTTCGCCCGATGCCGTAGGGCGTGTGCGCGACCTCGATTTAAGCTACTTCAACACCGAGGAGGGCATACCGTCCGAGATTAAGCATCTGAAATATCTCGAAACGTTATCGATTTATGGCAACGTAAACACCATGCTCAAATCTATCGAGTTAGGCGAGGAGGTGTGCACGCTCGACAACTTGAAGGCCCTGCGCATAGCAGCCTTTGGCTTGGTATCGCTGCCACATAACTTTGAAGACTTGGGCGACACACTCGAAGAGTTGGACCTCAACTCCAACAACTTCACCTCGATTCCCGAGGTGCTTACACCCGAGAACTTTCCAAAGCTCACGGTGCTGAACATGGCAAGTAACCGCCGTAGTGCATTGAGCGACCTGCGCAACATCGCAGAGAGCGAGAGTGGCATAGGTCTGCACATAGACATGAAACGCGACGAGAGCATACGCCGCCTACTGCTATGGGAGAATCTCGAAGAGCTGACCCTCTCGTTCAACTACATAGAGGGTGAACTTCCGGACTTCCGCGTGGGCGAGGATGGCGTGAGAGCATATAGCGCCGATGACCTACGCGAGCGTGGCGACTCGCTGAATTGGGCCGTAGAGAGTGCACTACCCCGCATCTTGCCAAACGCCAAGGCTCTGCGACTAAACCTTAACTACATGACCGGAAGAGTGCCCGACTGGCTACTCTACCACCCGCGACTCTTGGAGTGGAGTGCCGAGAGCCTGATATACACACAGCAGGATAACGGTACCGACTCTGCGGGCAAGCGCGTAGGATTCGACAATGAGCCCACGTCGCATGAGTACTACTTCGAGAAGTACCCGCTACTACGTGGCAGATTCGAATTTAACGACGAAATCGAGGAGGAGTAACACATATGAAGAGAAAGATACTATACGCATTTGCCATAGCACTCGGCATGGCATGTGTAAACGAAAATGAGACATTGACTAACGTAGAGCAGCCAAGGAGTCCATCTGTAGTCTTGGAAGATGCTACACCGGGCGAACTTATCATTAAGTTTTCGAGAGATATGGAGTCCATTCTCGACACTACGATGACGCGCTGTGCCGGTGAAGCAACACGTTCGGGCATACCCTCAACCGACGAGGTGCTCGACATACTCGACGCCTACTCGTTCGAGCGCGTATTCCCCATAGATGCACGTAACGAGGAGCGCACACGAGAGGCGGGACTACACCTATGGTACATCGTGCGCTTTGACCCCGAAAGTGACCTGAACGAAGCCGTAGAGCAGCTATCGAAACTTGGCGAGGTTGATAAGTTGCAGTGCAACAGACCTATCTACCGCGCCTACAACCCCACGGCAACACCCATCTTCATAAGTTGCGCCGAGGCTGATAATAGACCCTCGACACGCGCCATGGATGCCCCCTTTAACGACCCGGAGATGTATCGTCAGTGGTGCTACATCAACGACGGCACAGCACCCATAGCACAAGAGTGGGCAGGCGTAGTTGCCGGCTGCGATGCCGGCTGCGAGGAGGCATGGAGGCTGTGTACGGGCGACGAGGAGATTATCGTAGCCGTAATGGACGAGGCGGTGATGTGGAGTCACCCCGACCTTGCGGCAAACATCTGGATAAACGAGGGCGAGGAGCTTCATGCAGGTATAGATGCCGATGGCAACGGCTATGTAGATGACCGCTACGGCTACAACTTCGTGCGCAACACGGGCATCACCTCGTGGACCGCCAACGGCAGCACCGGACATGGCACCCACGTTGCAGGCACCATTGCAGCGGTGAATGACAATGGCATAGGCTGTGCCGGCATCGCCGGTGGCGGCAAGGGCAATGGAGGTGTGAAAATCATGAGCATACAGCTCTTCGAGGGCATGAACTCATGCTCGTTAGCCATGGAGGCTCGCGCCATAAAGTATGCTGCGGACAACGGAGCCGTAATCCTGCAATGCTCATGGGGATATAACTCTGCAAAGGCAAATCTCATACTCGGCTACACCCCCGGGCCAGCAACCGAGGAGGAGTGGGCAGCACTCTATCCATTGGAGAAGGAGGCTCTGGACTACTTCATACATACGGCAGGCTCGCCTAATGGGGTGATAGACGGAGGCTTGGCAATCTTTGCCTCGGGCAACGAGTATGCTGCACAATCATCGTTCCCGGCAGCCTACTCGAAGTGTATATCGGTATCGGCTCTCGCTGCCGACTACACCCCCGCATCGTATGCCAACTATGGCAGTGAGGTGCTCCTATCTGCCCCGGGAGGCGACATGGAGTACTACGGCACACCCGGCAAGGATGACAACTCTTACGACGAGAATGGCATACTCAACGAGCAGGGCTCGATATTCTCGACATTGGTACTCGACGGCGTTGCAGGCTATGGATACTATGAGGGCACCTCGATGTCGTGTCCCCACGTGTCGGGCGTAGCAGCTCTCGGCCTTGCCTACGCAAAGCAACAGAAACGCCACTTCACATCGGAGGAGTACCGCGAGTTGCTATACCAGACTGCACGCGACATAGACCACTACTTCACGGGGGAGAAGCTCTTCCACATGAACCATAGCTCGGCAGGGGCAACACCCATAAAGATGAATCTGGAGGAGTATCGCGGTAAGATGGGTCGCCTCATCGACGCCGGAGCACTACTGCACGCCATCGACGGCAGTGGTCGCCCGATGCGCCTTCCCAATCTCTATATCGCCCCCAACGACAGCTCAACGCTCTCTGTTTCGGCATACGTAGAGTGCGACATAGAGAGTGTATCGTCGGCAGATACAACCATAGCCGAGGCAGAACTCAAAAACGACACCCTCACCGTATATGGCAAGGGCATAGGGCAGACAACCATAACCCTGCAATGCACCGACGGCGAGAAGCACACCCTAACCGTAACTGTGAGGGATGGCGCATCGGACAAGGGGTGGCTCTAAAAAAAAAGAGGAGTAGCTCTATGCGAAGATGGCAGATATATGCTCTTTTGATGCTCGGCACAGCGACGCTCACAACGTCGCACAAAGCCGAAGCACAGGCGCGCACATCGCTCTCACGCGCTGCTATCGACTCGTTGGTAAACCCCGCATTAAGCTCCAAGGCACAGGGGATGCTTTGCGCCAAGAGCGAGGTGATGGATATTGGCAAGTGCGACAACACGACGATGTACGACATCAGCTTCGAGATTCGCAATACAAGTGGCAAGGAGCTTACGATAACCGCATTGCGCGCATCGTGTAGCTGTCTGAAAGTTAGAACTGCACCTCAACGCCTCGCCAATGATGCAACGCTAACCATTACCTCGCAGCTCAACACCGCAGGGCGCAGTGGAGAGTTTAGCTACAACATCTTGGTCTATACGTCCGAGGATGAGTTGCTACCCACGCTACGCCTAACCATAAAGGGCTATGTCGAGCAGAACGACAGGTGGAGCCACCTGCCTGAAAGTGCCGGTGCGCTGCGTATGAGTCGCCGCAACGTAACACTCGACAACGTCGAGATTGGCATCCGACGCTCCGAACGCATAGCATGTGCCAATAGTGGTGCTCACGCGCTGCGCCTACATTGCCAATCAACTATCAAGGGGTTGGAGCTACGTAGCGAGCCGGAGATATTGGAGCCGGGATGTGAGGGCGACATCATCATAAGCTATACGCCACAAGGCGAGCAACAGATAGACGAGTGGCGCACAGCACTTCTTATCGAGGGCGTGGAGGCAAGCCCCGCGGAACGAATGATAAACATAAAGGTACGAAGATAAAGACGATATATATGAAGAAACTTAAAACACTATTTAGCCTGTTGCTGTTGGCACTCTCGCTGCATGTAGCAAGTTGCGCCAAGGAGACCGATATAGCAGGCAACGCAGAGCAGACAATGGTCGTAAGCTACACCACGCTCGATGGGTGTTGGAGGCTCGACGCTTGGAACATGGAGTCGATGTCGGAGCAGACATACTGCTACGTTGATTTCGATCGCACGGAGCGCCGCTTCGAGATGTGGGACAACATCGCCTCGATGTACGCACGCAAGACCACGGGCACGTTTAGTATCGAGCAGGGCGACCACAAACGCTATATCCTCGGCGGCACCTACGACCATGGCGTAGGCGACTGGAACATGGAGTATGAGGTAGTGATGTTCCACCCCGGCGATAGGATGACATGGCGCTCGACAACATCCGACGACATGTTTACATATACGCGCGTGGAGGGCATACCCGAATTATAGACAAAACCATAAAGGTGTTTACTAATTTATAATACGATAAACCATGAAGAATTTAACAACAAAGCTTGCTGCGTTAGTAGCTATTATCTCACTTGGTGCAATCAGCTGCTCCAAGAGCGAGGAGCCAACACCCATTGCGGCGCCCACAATCTCAATTCAGGACCCCGAGTTCGATGCCGAGACCATGACACTGCGCGCAATGGTCGTACCCTCGACCGATGCTACGGCGTGGTATTGGAAGATTGAGAGTAAGGGAGAGACTCTCGACTTCGAGAAGAGGGAGGGAGCTGCCGCCGACGAGATTACACGCACCGTAGAGTATGGCGTAGAGTATCTCATAAGCGCCTATGCCGAGAATGTTGGGGGCATGAGCCATGTTGCAGAGCGTCGCTTCTGTCCCATGCCCGACGAGGCGTCGATAGCCATAGGCGAGGCGACACTCGACACAAAGACAATGACCGTAAGCTGCACGATATACCCCTCGGAGCTTACCACAACGTGGTATTGGCGCACGACAGACATCGAGAGTGATAGCGAGACGCAGTTCCAGGAGGTTGTTGGCAACAGCGAACAGACCATAACCATCGACTACATCTATGGTCACCATGTCGAGCTCTATGCCTATGCGATGAACGCCGCCGGCAAGTCCGATGTTGTTGTCGAGCAGATATACTTCGAGCCCGAGATGGCGAAAATTGAGGTTAGCGAGCCGACATTCGACGAGAGTAGCATGACCGTTAGTTTCGACGTAACGCCATCGCAAAGCACCATAGAGTGGCAATGGAGCGTACTCAAAGATAAGCAAGAGGTTGTCATTGGCAGCTACGACAACAACGAACCTCAAACAGTGAGCTACGAGGTGGTGTTCGACACCGACTATACCTTCACGTTTGCCCCCGCAAATGCCGTAGGCAAGGGAGAAGAGGTGGAGACCACGTTCTTCGTTACGGGACCCATGACCAAGATACACCTGTCGAACTATACGGCATACAGCATCGATGCCTTTATCGAGAAGAGCGACCATTGCGTGCGCTACGTTGCCGGTGCCATAATCGCCTCGGCCTACGACCGCAACACCTTCATCGAGCAGGCGCAGTCGTCGCTCGACCCCGATGAAGCATACCCCTTTGCTGCCTTCAACTCCGCAACCGAGAGCCGCACCTTCACCGAGCAGGACCTTGTGCGCAACGCCCTTGTAGGCAATGAGCATGCGAGCTGTGGCATAGCATTCACACCCAACACCTCATACATCCTTGCCGTCTATGGCGAAGATAAGGATGGCCACTACGACGTTATCACAGAGGAGTTTACACTGCCCAAGGCGACTATCGACGGCAATGTAGGTATAGCCATTGAGATGCAGGAGGTTACCGAGACATCCGCCACAGTAACCGTAACGGCTGACGAGGAGTGTAAAGTTATCGTAGGTCATCTACCCTACGCCTCGACAGATGCCGAGGAGAGTTACGACTTTGGCGAGATGAGCAACGATGAGGCGGCAGAGTTCGTAACACGACATGCTATGGCCGTACCTACAACCTATACCGCGCCCATGACTATCGAGTTGGGCGACCGCCTCGAAATAGGCGCACGCTACATGGCATACGCCATAGCAATAAAGGGCGGTAAGATAGGCGAGGTGGCACTCCAAGAGTTTACTACGGTGCGCCCCTCTCTCTCGGGCGAGGCAAAGATCATAGCAGCCAACATCGAGGAGCAGACATCACACGAGACACTCACCATAACGGTGACCGTTGATGACAAAGCTACGTCGCTACGCCTCTACGCAGCACCCTCGGCAGACCACGAAGCATACGCCGGTAACATGGAGTACATAATGGATAGCAACGAGTATCAGAACTACCGCGAGGAGTATGAGGTAGTAAACTGCATCGCAACGGCCACCATCGACATCTACCACCCCGGCGACAACTACTACATCTACGCCTCGGCAGTAGATAGCAATGGTCACGCAGGCGAGATGGCATGCGTAGCAATGCTCGCAGGACTCGATACCGAGTACTACACAACCTTGGCAGAGCCCATCGACGACGGCAGCATATTCAATGGCACGGCCACCGTAAAGATGCAGGTGAGCGACATATCATTAGTCGATGACCGCGAGAGTGTGACAATACGCCTAACCGACGCATCGAGCAACCTCAAATCGGTATGGCTCTATCGCGTAAACAACACTACATCAATGGTTAAGCAGGTGTTGGAGAACAACCTTGGCGAATACCCCGATGCCATGTATGGCTCATACAAAGAGGCAGCAATCGACACCGACTACCGATACGAGGATAGCGGCGCGGGACTTAACATCAAGTACGACAGCCTGCTGGTATATGATAAGACCTATGGTGGCGACATCATCATCGCCGTAACCCTCGACTCCTCGGACCGCCTGCGCATATGTGAATGCTATGTTGCCGGCGTGGGCGTGCAGACACTCTAAATTTATGGAGCATAGATATCAAAACGGCTAAAATTTTAATTACTATTTTGGTATAATAAAATTATTGTTTATCTTTGCACCGCCAATCACGCATGTTGGCACTTGGAGAATCCGTAGCTCAGTAGGTAGAGCACAACACTTTTAATGTTGGGGTCCCGGGTTCGAGCCCCGGCGGATTCACGGAGAAAGGACAGTCATTTTGACTGTCCTTTTCTCGTGAATAGATATTGACATTCCCTCTAAATCCCCCTTTGTCAAAGGGGGACTTGTTCGCGGTCCCGGTTTCACTTGAATACTGCTCAACATATCCACCGTGCCTACTCACTTAATGCGGGTTGAGCCGATAGAGTGAGGTTTATTGCTCGGGCTTTTGCCCTGCGCTATAAGGTATCGGCTCTTCGGCTACGCCGTCCGAGCCCCGGCGGATTCACGGAAAAAAGGAGAGTTTCGACTCTCCTTTTTTCGTGAATCAATATTTACATTCCCCCTAAATCCCCCTTTGACAAAGGGGGACTTGTTTGCATCATTGCATTCACTTGAAAATGGGAAGCCATCTCCACCGCGCCTACTCACTTATGGATGGTTGAGCAATGTTATATTTGCAGCGCATAAGCATTGTGCCACAGCATGTTGCATTATTCAAGGCGAGTTTGCATGGCTTCTCGAAGTCGTGGCATAAGTTATATCCTCTTTGGTGTTTTGCCCGTATGCTTTTTGAAAAACGGCACAAAAGCCGAATGACTCGAAAAGTTGAGTTGGTCAGCAATTAAAGACAAACCGTACATAAGGGACTGCTCGTGGCGGCAATCTCAGGTGTAACGTGGAATGGCGAGGGTATAACCGATGCGATTATTATCCTTTCGATACCTATTGTCGATGCTATAAGATGCACTATAAGATATATAAATAGTTGCATAAAAACTTCTGATATAGATTGTGCTTATAAAATTTGGTGAAATAATAGCGTGGTGTTATCTTTGCGCAGGGTAAAACCATTAAAAGATAAGACTATGAAGACTATTTTATACTCTCTATTAGCTGCAACAATGATGGTTGGATGCAATAATTCAACGGCTACGAAGGGTTTTGATTCGGTAGATGCAACACGCTTTGCCGAGGTGATTGAGAACGAGCAGGTGCTAATTATTGACACGCGAACACCTGCGGAGTTCAGCGAGGGACATATCCCTGGCGCAGTGAACATCGACATCGATGGTGAGGAGTTCGAGGCAATGGTTGCTAAGTTGGATAAGTCGCGCCCCGTAGCAGTATATTGTCGTGGTGGTCGCAGAAGCAAGGAGGCTGCCGAACACATGGTTAGTTGCGGTTTGGAGGTTACGGAACTCATGGACGGCATCCTATCGTGGGAAGGCGAGCTGGAGAAGTAATTTGTGTGAATGATTGTGCATATTGCATATCATGCGTTATGCGCAGTGAGTGTCGTGTGAGTGTAAATTACCCAACAGACACAACCGTTTAACAGCTTGTGCGCAACGGGAAGCGTTGAGTCCCGACGGATTCGTAAAAAAGGCAGCTTTTAAGCTGTCTTTTTTCGCGAATCAGTATCTACATTCCCCCTAAATCTCACTTTGACAAGGGGGGGGGCTTGTTTGCATCATAGCCTTCACTTGCAAATGGAGAGCCATCGCCACAATTATCACACTCCGCTACCCCACCGACGACGCACATTTGACACACGGCTGTCACAAAAACACACAATCGCAAAAGTTTTTGACACTAATAGTCATTTTTATAGCCTGCGCATCGCTCCGTTACAAAAAGATTGTGTAACTTTACCAATAAATTATCGGAAACCATGGACCAGCCCAAAATCGAACGTGTGCTTCGTCTGATGAAGCTAATGACAGCAAACGTGAACTACACCGTAGAGGAGCTCGCCGAGAGGCTTGGCACATCCTACCGCTCGATATATCGCTACATCGAGACATTCAAGGATGCCGGCTTTGTGGTTCACAAGCTCGACGGCGGAGTATATAAGCTCGGCAAGGAGAGCCGATACTTCAAGGAGATATCGCAACTCATCCACTTCACCGACGAGGAGGCTCACATCATAAACAGCCTCATAGAGGGGTTGGACGATACCAACGTCCTGAAACAGAACCTACGTCGCAAGCTAACGTCGGTATATAGCTCGACGGCCGTTGCCAACTGCATCGTGAAGGGGCGCAATGCCATAAACGTAAACCACATAATAGAGGCCATAAACGAGCGCCGACAAGTGGTGTTTCGCAGCTACGCATCATCGCACACGGGCATAATACGCGACCGTCTGGTAGAGCCCTTTGGCTTCACCACGAACTACATTCAGGTATGGTGCTACGAACCCGAGAGTGGACTTAACAAACTTTTCAAAACCTCTCGCATAGGCAGCGTTGAACTCACCTGCGACGAGTGGCAGAATGCCGACAAACACCACGAAGGCTACATCGACATATTCCGTATCACGGGTTTCGAGCAGCACCGCGTAGTGTTGAAATTGGGCATGCTGGCGCGTAACCTGCTCATCGAGGAGTACCCCCTTGCAGAGCGCGACCTGCAAGCCTTGGATGATAACCACTGGCTACTAACGACAGATGTGTGCAGCTACCTCGGTATAGGCAGGTTTGTAATGGGACTTTTAGACGACATCGAGATTATCGAGAGCCCCGAATTTACAGAATATATCGACGCAAAGCTACGCACAGCTATAAAATAGGGGTTATGAGTTAGTGGTGGTCAGACAACCTTATTCATATCCAGCACATTACACAAGGCAGATAGCATATAGTTGCTGTCCTCTAAAAGAGATGAAAAGAGGCTCATTGTGGGTATTCGCATAAATCGAGGGTGACCAACAAAATTGGCCACCCTCGATTTTCTGTGGCGCCGAGGCGCTCACCATTTCTAATCCGTTATGGTATAAGGTTGATAGTATAGGTCTGGGTATGGTCGCCACACTTATAGGTAATCTTTACGGCAACAAGCTCATTCCACACCAAACGCTCTAATCTGTAACCCTCGCCTGTGGTTAGTTTCGTAATCTTTACTTTGCTTTCGTCGCTCGACGTAAGTGTGTACTGCGTAGCCGGTATTTGGTACTCCTTGAACCTATCTACCCAAGAGGTAATATCGTAGTAGTAGATAATCAAATTAAGACCATCTTTATAGAGTGTTGAGCCCCAATTGAATGTAAAGTTCTTGGTACCATCCAAACCCTCGGCAGGTGTCAATGTAGTGTTGTCACTATAACCGTACGACTCAAATAGATAGGGATATGTGCGCAAATAGACTCTTGCATCGCCCACCAAGTTACCATCGAGATAGGGCAACATTTGGATATAATAGTAGCCTCCACTATAATTCTCCGAGAATGCAACCGAAGCCGTTACATTATCCTTTGTCACCTCATACTTCAATGCTTCGGGGTTGTCATCATAGGTTATCACCCAATCGAACCAACGCAAGTCTGCATTTGCAGGCTCCACCGTCATATTCACATCGTTCTTAATATCTATCTGCTTACCGTGCCAAGCATAGGCTTCATAAACATTCGACGAATTGGGGACATAATCGCCAAACTTTATCCATGTAGGCTTGGCTCCTAACACAAAAATAGGCACCTTTGTTTCAACTCCACTACCATCTTTTGCTCTAAATGTAATCTCTGCCTCTCCTAAACTTACGCCTGTTACCACGTTATTGCTGTCGATGGTAGCAATAGATGGGTTGCTGCTAATAGCCTCATACTCCTTATTCTGAGCATTGACGGGATAGACCGAAACATCCAATGTTATCATCTCATTTACCTCGACCTTAACAACCTTTGGCTCTACTTCAATCGCTTCAACCATCTGGGTTGCCAATACCGTGATTTCATCCGTTGTTGCGGTGAAGCCACCATCATTTGTTGTACAGGTAATGGTTACCTTGCCGGGTTTAACAGCCGTGAGCATAGCGTGAACAAAACCAGAAGTTTCTGTTCTGTAATGCTCTACGGTTGCAACATCGGGATTGCTGCTTGTCCATACAACACCCATATCCGTTGCGTTTTCGGGCGATATAATCATACAATATCTCTCCGTATCGCCAACTCTTATCTCCTTTCTTGATATGTCACCATACCACTCTATGCTCGTTACCGGCACCCTCTCGGTGACAACTTTTACGGGAATGGTCGCCGTAAAACCTCCATCGACGGTAGTTACGGTGACATCCGTTTCACCGACAGCGATGCCCGTAACCGTTCCATCCTTAACCGTAGCGATTGAAGCGTTGCCTATACTCCATGTAACCGACTTATCGTCTGCATTTTCGGGCGTCACGGTAGCGTTGAGTTTGAGAGACTCGCCAATCTCCAAGGCGACCATCGTTCTATCCAACTCTACACCATCGACCTTGATAGGCGCCGCCTTTACTGCGACCGAGGCTGAAGCAGTAAACGCCCCGTCGGCAGTGGTTGCAGTAATAATAGTCTCACCGACAGCAATAGCAGTAACTACTCCATCCTGAACCGTGGCAATGGCATCGTTGGCGCTACTCCAACTTATAGCCTTATTTGTAGCATTAGCGGGAGTAATGGTAGCGGTAATGGTCTCGCTATCGCCTACTTCGAGTGCTAACGCACTCTTATCAAGCTCAACACCCGTAACTTTGATGATACTCTCGGCAACAGTGATTGATGCTGTAGCGGTAAAACCTCCATCGACGGTGGTGACAGTAACAGTGGTTTCACCCAATGCAACCGCCTTAACAACGCCATCCATAATGGTAGCAATAGACGCATCAGCTATGCTCCACTCCACAGCCTTGTTTGTAGCATTAGCAGGGGTTACCATAGCTGTTAGAATATCACTATCGCCGAGCTCGAGCGCAACTGCACTCTTGTTGAGCGATACGCCTGTTACAGCAACAACCTGAGGCGTATCGGCTCCCGGATCATCCTTCTTACATGCAGTAAACGCCAATGCTACGGCGGCGACTGCTAAAAGTAAATAGTTTTTCATAGTGCTAAAATTTAATTGAATGATGATTAAGTTAAGACATACAAAAGCGGTTCGCTACATTGGCAGCGAACTTAAAAAGTTATTCTTATAGGCAAAGTTATTGTACGGAGAATGAAACCTATTGCGCACACGAGCTAATTCCCTGATAATCAGAGAAATACCCCCCCCCAATAACATATACTCGGAGGCAGAGGTATGGAACGCACTGCTTCATTATTATACGAAATGTATTACAAATATAGGTATAAAAAGAGTAATATCAAAGAAAAATGGGATAATAATAGGAATAATACAAAAAAATTGGTGCATTGACATAAATTGTCAAATGCGTGTTGCACCTTTGCATAACATTTAACAACACCCTAAAAAAACATGATGTTATGAAAAGGTTACTAACGACAATCCTATCTCTTTCGTTCGCACTCGCAGGCTATGCGTGTGGGACATCGGACAACAGCACGGCCCCAGAGGGCAACAGCACAACAATCGAGAATAGTCAATACACACACCCGCAGTGCCCTGCACGATATGTGATGTACCCCACGGAGAATATCTGGAACTTCCTCGAACTCGACACACGCACAGGCAGGGTGTGGCAGGTGCAGTTCGTAATAAACGGCGATAATCGTTTCAAGAGCAGAATCGTATCGTCGTGCCTCGATTGGGAGGAGAGCGAGGCGGATGCTCCGGATGGGCGTTTCGCACTCTACCCCACGCAGAACATATACACATTCCTGCTGGTGGACCAGCGCGATGGCGATGTTTTGCAGATTCAGTGGACGACCGACGACGAGAGTTTATCGGGCATAGTAGCCGAGATTAAGGAGTACGGTTTCTAACCCTTCACCATGGCAAGTAGTAGGCCTACATACCAAGATTTCAGGGCATTTCTTCGCGAAGAGGGATGCGCGCCAAACTTCGACCGCGCATTCCTCGCCTACAACGACGCCACGGCGTTCGACAGCGTGATGTGGGATGCTGCGACCGACAAGCAATCTCTAATTGCCGTAGCCTTTGTGTGGGATAAAACCGCCGAAGGACGCGAGTTTTGGCGCAACATCGACCTACGTTGGTGGCAACGCTACGACGAGTTGCATCAGCGATAGCCTCGATAGCCTCCTGTCACAGATTGCCAACTAATAGGCGTAGCCCTCGATAATATTGGCGTAGTTGCTCCAAATATCGGCACTCATGTAGCTGGTAACAGCGCTCTCGGGAACATAGATGCGACAGTCGTGAGGCATGCCGCTCAACGCATAGCGGTCGCCGAGTTGCGGGGGCGTGGTAGGCTTGCAATAGATTGACGTAAGTGCCGAGCAGTAGTCGAAGAGATACTCGCCAAGATACTCCACACTTCGGGGCAACACGATGCTTAACAACGAGCCACAGCCATTGAAGGCGTAGCCATTAAGATGTGTAAGGCCCTCGGGCAACTCGACCATTTCGAGCGACTGACACATGTAGAAAGCGTGCTTGTCTATCGTCTTCAAGCCATTGCCAAAGACTATCTTCGCAAGGTTGTTGCACTGCGCGAAGGCTGCCTCACCGATATACTCTACGCTATCCGACAGGGTGATGCTCTCCACCGCATCATAGGCACCAAATGCCATGTCGCCGATGCTCGTGACCTTATCTCCAAACCAAATATGCACAAACTCCGAGCCTTGGAACCAATTATTTCGCGCCTCGGTGTTTGCCGTCTGCGCAGGGATATTGAACCCTATGCGTAGATTATTGCCCTTACACCCCTTGAAGGCGTCGTTACCGACAGCCGCGATGCCACTACCGAGATTGAAGTCGGCATCGACACATCCGGCAAATGCCGACTGACCTATCGACGTCACACTATCGGGCAGCGTAATGCTCTCCAACGACGCAGCATTGTAGAAGGCATATTTACCTATTGACTGCACCTTCGAGGGTATCAAAAGCTCGGTGATAGGCTCATCATCGATATTTATTGTAACACCAAGATGCATGGGGTTAGACTCCTCATTTCCAAACGACACAGCGCACCAATCTACAAGACTCTCGATATAGAGGTCACAGAGGTTGCTACATCCGGCAAAGGCGCTGCTACCCACCGACGGCACCTCGTTCATGAACGTTACACGCTGCAAGGGGGTGTATGCCGCAAATGCCGACGCACCAACACGAGCGGCGACATTCACACTATCGAACGTCGAGCCATTGAGCCAGTGTGACGTTGCAGTAGCATCCTCGCTCTGATTCGGGATTGCACAATATGTCGTAAGTTCGCCTTTGCAATAGGCAAAGACTCCACTACCGATGCTCTCGACCGACGCCGGGAGAGTCACCTCATCGACCGCCGTGCAACCCTCGAAAGCGTTGTCGCCAACAACACGTATGCCATCCCGCAAAGGCAGCTCCGCAAGAGCCTCACACCCCTTGAAAGCACGGCTGCCAATGGTCACAACCTGCTCGGGCAACGTGATGCTCTCAATTGTGTTACAGCCATTAAACGCATCGTCGGGGATGGTGGTAATAGCATCGTCAAACACGATATAGCCACACTCATCGCCATAGAAGTGTGTTAGCATCGAGGCACCAAAGCCCTCGGTAGAGGAGAGCTTCACTGTACGGTACTCCGACGAGTGGTAACTAATCTCGTTCACTGCCTCGTAGAGCGATGCCTGCACAATGGTAAACCTCTGGAACACCTTGCCCTCTTCGTCCAACAACCCCACAACAGCCACACGCATCATGTTGCTCGTGTTAGCCAGCGCCGTGAAGGTTAGTTTTGCTTGCTCCATAGCACGTGTCGAAGATGAGCACTCCAACCATGTGGCATCGGCAGGCACTACGACATCGAAATCGACGTTCGTCGTGATAGGAATATCTATGCTACTATGCTCGGCGGGCATGGTGTATGCCTCGGCATCAGGGGTCTCGATAAGGTTTGCCTTCTTCTGCGTAACGGGGATTTTTAGGGCATTGCCATTAGCGAGCTTTATGAGCAAATGGCTATCGCGAGGCTCTACGCCATCATACTTGGGGACCTTGACAATGAAGTAGGTGTTGTAGATACCACCCTGCTCAGGCGACACCTCTACCCACTCGTCATAGGGCGTCACCTGCCAATCGCAAGCCACAGTAAAGACAACCGTCTCCGAGCCTCCGTCGGCACCAAACACAAGATTCTTGTCCTCCTCATCGGTGATGATGATGCCAAGGTAACCGTTGTTTTCATCGTCGTTGCTACATGCGACCATGCCAAAAACCATAGCTACAAGAGCCAAAATGCGAAATAAATCCTTCATTGTATTCTTCTAAAAAATCCCTCTCCAACGCCTTGTCTCGCACCGACAAAACAGCGCAGATAGGACATTATACTTTCGATTGACAGAAGAGCGCACAACACGTTCTTGGCACAAAGGTATAAATTATTATCCATAAATGCAATAACTGCCAACGAAATAAACTCTGCAAACTATATGCAAAGCATATAACAACACGAGAGGAATAGTCCAAAAATCGAGCCGTCACCCCTCTTACGATAAAATACCTGAAATGTGTGCCTATGGGCCACCGACGAAGCCTGTTTCTGACACGTTTTACAGCTTTTTTGCAAAAGTATGCAAAATGGTTGTTGTATCAAACCGTGCCACTTTGTGCCATTCGATTCCACTTGGTCCAAAATTGATATACTCATATAGTAATTATGCTATCTTTGTCTTCGCGATAAACAGCATTGGATATGCTACGCAATAAGATGTTGGCGATATCGAGTGCCGCAAGATGCAAAGTCAAACGACTTTGGGCGCTATGTAATCCAACAGCTATAAGTACGATTTAGGAATAATTTTGTTTTTACCATTTTTTTGTCGTCAAATATACAACAACATGAAGTCACTACCCCTATATGGCTATGCTACCACCCATAACCAGTAAAAAAATGTTTACGCAGGTAGTCTAATCGGGACTGTTGCACAACAATAACCACAAATAGCATGTGATCATTGAAAAGATTGAGGAGCCCCGAAACAACATCGGAACTCCTCTTTTGCAACACTAAATAAAGAGAAAGCAAGATTTTAATGAAGTGTTGCATTGTCGCTTTTCATCAATGTATGCGCCTGATGACCTATTCTCTGGCGACGTTATACCTCTCGATAAACTGCTCCATGGTCATCTCATTGCCCAGAACTACAACCTTTCCAATTTGAGCACCTTGCTCAATGACCATACGAGAGGTTTTAGTCTTGATTGATATATCAAGGACATCTATAACCGCCTCGGAGTTAATGCGTATGCGTGGCGGGTAACGCTCGAAACTAACCACCTCGTTGGTGTTTGTCAGCACCAGCGAACCAATATGAGCTCGGTTAATTGTCAGCATATTACTCGGACGAGCATTATTGATGCCTCCCCACATCAATGTTTCGACCTCGGCGCCATGGTTGATAGTCATCTCGGTATGCTCGGTTGTGCCAATCTTGCCAAATCTACCGCCATTGATAATCGTATTGGAGTTGTTAACCGAGAACATGTCATATATATTGGGGGCAATAGGCGGGTTCTCTAAACTCGAACGCTCGGTGCCATATATGTGGCAGTTATTTAGCACGGCCTTACCATAGACAATAACAGCAGAACCAAACTTTTGGGTATAGGAAACAATCCTGTTGTTAAGCACATTAACATTGTTCCAGATGGTGCTGAATGCCACCTGATCAGCCCTGTTATTGTACATCGGCATCCAATTATGGCAGTAGATACCAAGCGTTGTACAACGTAGCTCTCCGGTGATGGTGAGGTCGTTTACGGTGACCGTCGGAGGTGTGACACCCTTAAATCCACTTTTGTTGGTTGTAAACGTATTCATCACGAAATCGGCAATGCCGGTAGCCGTAAAGTTAATCGTATGGTTGTTGCCCTGCACCAAGAACTCGCCATCAACGGTGTAGTCACCCGAAGGGATGGGGAGCATTGACTGTATCTGGTTCTGCCCATAGAACCCTTGGGTGACGAGGTTCTCGGCATGGGTCATAATAGATGTGTTTACCAAGGTAGCATCGTCCTTAATATTGAAATCGCCATCATCCTCGTCATCCTCTACCCACGAATTTTTCTTGTCGGGGTCGAGAATGGTGAAGAGCTCGATATACTCGCTACGCCTTAGACTATACGCATTTTTGATTACGGCAACATGGTCGAAGCGATCATCGCTGGCATCAATCTGTATGGTAAGATCACCCGCTTGATACTCCTCGGCAGGGATAGCAATAAAGAAGCTCTTGAACTCGGTGTTGAGCAAGCCTGCCTCGGCACTATTGCTAAGAGTGATGGTATTCGTGCGCTCGCCGGCACGAGAGCTGTCGTTGTCAATATGAGCGGTGAAGTCATCTACCATGTTAATAACTACCGGACCCGCAATATTGCGATAGCGCGAGCCTACGACGATGCAATTGATATGCGCTATATCCGCGTACTTCTCCGTAGTCTTTATGTTGATCTTGACCAAAGCACACGAGTTCATGAAGGTGAAGATGTTACTGAATGGCGCCGCCTTCGAGACCATCAACGCATGGTCGAGGTTGATGGCGTCGCTACGATATTGCTGCACTGCGTCAATGTACGAGCGTATCACACAGCCACCATCCGACAAGTATTCAATCTCGTTATCGGTGCGATAGGGGAAAATCGCATATTTGTTGTTCGTCGCCTCGACAGAGCCCTCGCCATCGACAGCCGTAAGAGGCGAGATGATGACATCGGCCTTCTCGGTCACGTACTCTCGGTTTTGAGTGTCGTTCAAGAATACTGATACACCGTCCCCCGACTCCCACCTGAAATAGTAGTCGTCACCAAGATATACACGTGTGCTCTCGTCGGCAAACGAGGCGAAAAGACCCGTGCCGGTGTTCGATGTGTAGGGGTTGGTGTGTGGTGGCTCAATATCAATCTCTTGCTGGCACCCGATGCCCATTAGGGCGCATGCTATGAGCGTAGTAAGCAATCCTCTCATATCCTAAAATATTATCGTTTGTGTGCACTAATAGTTAGAACTCATCTCCGCCCTCGGGCGTAATTGGCGTATATAGACCTTCGATATGACCATCGGTAAGCATGCGCCCGACGATGGTCGTTAGATGGTTGCGCGCGATAGGTATGCCCTGATCAATAGATATTTTAGCTATGTCCTCATCGCGTAACGAATCTCGTATCATTAGGTCAAATGTGATGTCGCATAGCTCGTAGTCGGTGAATATGTAGTCGCAAAATATTGTCTTGCGCCCCGAGAGTAACGTGCCGTCGTCGGCTATCTCATTGTCGTAGTCGGCGGGAGTATAGGCGTAAGTAAATGGTGCGGTATCATTGCTATTGACACAACCCTCGTAGGCATTAAAACTCTGTGGCATGTCGATGTCGTACGTTATCTCACCATAGTTGAAATCGTATCCAAAATCCTGAATAATATCCATATCGGTGGTGATTATGCGCAGCTTGGCAAATGGGCGAATAAGCTTGATGCTGACAGGCTTGTTAGCGCAAAACTCATTAACAGCGCATTGTCCGGTAAATGCATCGCGATACTCGTTCATGACACGGTTGTTGCCTATGACCTTGACACTTTTAAGGTCGGAGGTGTCGTAGTATAGGTCTATGTCCTTGGCACTATCAACAATGTCGGTCCAAACCACTAAACGATAGCTTCGGCCAGGCACCATTCGTACGTCAAATGCCACCGACTTGTTGTCGCTAAACTTAACTTTGCGTATGGGCTCGTCACTTCCAACCTGATAGATTTGCAGTATGTAGCGTATGGTCTTATCTCCCGACAGGTCGATATTCTCCAATCCACCGATGCCACTATCCATGTAGTCGGCACGGCTCAATGAGCACTCCTCGAATGATACATTTACAGTTACAGCATCCCCCTCCTCGATGGTGGTTGATGGCAGCTCCCTGCTGCAAGAGTAGAGCGCAAGGGCAATGGCCACAAGTGTGAATGTGCGAATATGTAGCATAATTTGGGGATTTTAGGGTGTTATACGCTTATCGGTATTCTACTATAATGTACGTGTCGTATAGGATTGCCCCATGTTGTGATAGGACAACCTTCGTCGTGAGAGATAAATTCTAAGGGTATTGCACATGCGCGTCAATAGGTTGCTCATCGAAGATATTGAGTAACCTACGCTACGGCACGTATAGGCGCATGACCGCCCTATAAGACGGCTAATACATCTGCGAGATGGAAATATGACAGCGGAGTGTCGCCTAACTATTTGAATATCAACAAAATACCCCCCCCCTAACATCTGCGCTAATTGCGCATGTACGGGTGCAGTGCAAGGTGTTTGTTATGTTCAAATAGCTATTCATTGCATAAAAATGGTGTGATATATAATCAGACACACTATGCAAAGGTAAGCATTTTTTATAAATAATGCATCGTTTGTGATGTTTTTTTGTTGTTTGTACCATAATATATATTGATACTGTGTGTTGCACGATTTCATCCATGCTTGATGGGTGTTGGATATATGTATTGGGGATATATTATATCATCATTATGGTCCATTTTGCTGATAAATATTTTATTTGAGATGCGCGCCATGACCTGTTGGCGATGAGTATAAATGCGATAATAATTGCAAGTTGGTGGTGAAAATTTTGCAAATCGATATATTTTGTTTACTTTTGCACCGCAAAAGCCATATAGGCAACACTCTTTGGCTGTTTAGGCAGTTCTATATTAGTGTTGTGTATATCTATATTTAGCGATGGTTCCGTAGCTCAGCTGGATAGAGCAACAGCCTTCTAAGCTGTGGGTCGTGGGTTCGAATCCCGCCGGAATCACGAGCGATGCAAACGACAACGACAGAGCAATCACTCTGTCGTTTTTTTTGTGGCAAGCCCATCGTGAGCAAGCTCCCGAGTCCTGCCACAAATGCTACGCCCGATAAATCGGTCTGTCGGTTGCATTCCTGTTACCGGTGGTAGTTTCTTTATTCGGGGTTGCGGGGATGATATTATGTCTATTGCTCGGCTTTCTGCCTCCGCTACAAGGTATCCCCGCGAGCTTGGACTTCCTCCGGCGCTTCGAATCCCGCCGGAATCACAAAAGAACTAAAAAATATAAGGAGTCGAAAAAATCGACTCCTTTTTTGTGATACGAGCATTGACATTCCCCCTAAATCCCCTTTTGTCAAAGGGGGACCTGTCGCTTCGCGCCGAAACTCTGTACACAGCCGGAGACATATCGGAATCTTAGGGTCCTCGGTCAATGACAACAAAAATCTCTCTCCACGGTTTCGGCGTGGAGAGAGGTTTACTATTAACATGTAGGTTAGTTGAGCTTAACAACAGGATAGGCTGTGTCATTAGCTTCTCCAACCCATATCCACTTCATATTCTTCTTATCCGCCATTTGCGCAATCTCTAACTCCATGTGATATGTATCGCCATCATCTTCATCGATAACCAAACAGATAATAGTCTCTCTATCCGAATCGTAATACCACTTTTCAATCTCCTCGTTGCCGTCGATACGTCCACTATCAATCTCTGTGACATTGCCTGTGCCATCCTCCTTAAACTCATATAAGATGTATCCTCCCTCGTCGCCACGACCTTCATGGAACGTTAGCTTCCATTTACCAACTAAATCGTTTTCGGCAAATCTATCCTGCTTGTTATCTTTCGAATCACCACACCCCACAATCATTGCCATTGCCAGAATCAAAAAGGTTAATCGTTTCATAAACAAATAGTTATTAAGCTGTTGTTTTATAAAATTATCCACCTGCTCACTGTGATAGTTCTATTCATCGAATGAACATTGGAGCCTCAATAGTCTTTTTTAGAGCAGATATTCAAGCACGCTATCCCAATCCGGGAATCGCTCGGTGCCAAAATGGATATGCTCGCCATCGAAGATATCGACACCATGGAGTGTACGGTCATCAATGATATAATCACCCTTGCACAGGTTCTTATGGTGCGAGAGAATAAGGCGTTTGTATGCTACCTCGCCGAGATACTTCTGTACCCACAGCACCTTGTCGCTCCACGAAGAGGGATTCTTCCACGGCGCAGTAGAGAGGATATAGATATCGTACTTCTGTGCCAATCTCTCGAATGCCTCGATGGCACCGGGCAGAGGTTTCATCTTGGAGAACAGACCGGGGATATCGTCCCAATGACCCTCGTACTGACGAAGTAGCTCCTTATCGGTGCTGTCGATACCCGACTGAAAATCGACCAACACATTGTCCATATCAACATAGAGTGTTTTCATAACAAAATAGTTTATAACGTTAAATAGGTTTATCAAAGCATATCTACACATAGAGATATAGATACGACGCAAAATCTATCACGCACATGTTTGTTTTAGCAAGGTCAATGGCTTCGCGCAACTTCTCGCATACTACTTACTGCCGCCCAACGGCGTGGAAACCACCACCGGCGGATGCAACGGCAAGTCTAATACTTTTCGCCGCGGTCGAGCTCCTCGTTCGTAAGCGACTTCCTATCCATCTTGCGCCAGAAATAGGCGATGTAGGCGACGACAAAGGGTATGGCGAGCGACACAACAGCCATCGTACGCAGCGTAAACTCACTCGACGAGCTATTAGCTAACGTCAGCGATGAGGCAAGGTCGCTATTCGAGGGGTAGTAGGCGGTGTGGTTATATCCCGCAATCATGAAGAGCGCCATGACCGCAAAGACCGTACCCGGGCCTGCAAGCCAGATGCCACGCCTGAAACCCTTGCGGCGCAGCGTAGCCACAACACCCAGAACGAGCATCAGCGCTCCGCACACGAACAGAACAAGCACCGCAGGCATAGCTAACAGATTGTCGAGATACTTACCGCTCTGCATATAGACCTCGCCCCCATCGGCAACGGCAAAGCCATCCATCGTGAGCAGCTGCACACACACCGCAACGAAGAGCAACAGGAACAGCCCGAAGCATACGGCGAGGCTGCGACGCAGCTGGGCATGCAGCTTCGCATCATCGACGTTGTTTATAAGATACATGGCGCCGAGCGATATGGCAAGGAACATGACCATAAGACCGAACTCGACGTTAAACGGCACCGTAACAGCCTCCAAGCCATGCCAATCGTTGCCCCAGCGACTGATTACCGGCGACCCTATGTCACCCACAGCGCTCTTATCGACCACGAAGTCCGAGCCCGTGAAGAAGGTAGCGACAGCCGCACCTATGAGCAGCGGAGCCAGACAGCCGTTGAGCGTGAGGAAGATGCGGAATGTTCGCCTACCCAGAATGTTGCCCGCCTTGCTCTGGAACTCGTACGACACCGCCTGAAACACGAACGTAATCAGAATCAGAATCCACACCCAATAGGCACCACCGAAGCTCGTGCTGTAAAAGAGCGGGAACGAGGCGAAGAAGGCACCGCCAAAGGTTACGAGCGTGGTGAACGTAAGTTCCCACTTACGCCCCGTAGAGTTTACGATAAGCTGGCGCTCTGCCTCACTCTTTCCGGCAAAGAATATCAGCGCATTGCCCCCCTGCACAAAGAGCAGAAAGACGAGTAATCCGCCCAGAAGGGCTATCAGAAACCACCAATAGTTCTGCAAAAATTCGTAGGTTATCATCGCTGTAAGTTTTTAGTCGTTATCAATTTCGGGACCCTTGCGTATCGCCTTAATCATGATACGCATCTCGATAAGCAGGAAGAGCGTAAAGATTGCGACAAAGAGCCAGAAGGTGGTCTGCACTGCCGACAGACTGACACTCGACACCGCCGCCTTCGTAGGCAGCAGACCGTCGATGACCCATGGCTGACGTCCCACCTCCGCAACAATCCATCCCGCCTGACCGGCTAAATAGACCAGAGGTATGGAGAGCAGCGCCAACCACAACAACCAACGCTTCTGCGCAAGGCGCTTGCGACGCTCCAACCACATCACAACAAACATGAGCAGCATCAAGAAGCCTCCGACACCCACCATCACACGGAACGCCCAATAGATGAGCCCTACGGGGGGTACGAGCTCCTCCTTCGAGTCGATATATCCATAGCCGAAGTATTCGATGTTCTCTTCGAGCGTACGACGAGCCACAGCAGCAGCCTCGGGGTCGCTATCCTTCAACTCGCGGTATTGGGCAAAGGCGTCGATAGCCACCTTTCCGCGCTCAATCTTCTCGTCGGCAGAGAGATGACGCACGCCATCGGGCGTAGTATATCCATCGAGAATATCGTTTATGCCGGGCACAAAGCCATCGACATCGTGCGTAGCCAATATCGACAACATGTTCGGAATCTCGACACCCGGAACTATCGAGAACGGAGCACCCTCGCCACCATCCTCCAAGCCCTCGGCAGCAGCAAGCTTCATGGGCTGATACTTCGCAGCCTGCACGCCCGAGCTATCGCCACTGAACATCACGGCAACAGCGCCAAAGAGGCCCACGATGGTTGCCACACGTATGCTCGCCAAGGCAAATCGCGTCTCACGCTTTTTGAGCAGATACCAGCAGCTGATGCCTATGACAAAGACCGCACCCGTCATCCAGCCACTGAACACCGAGTGGAAGAACTTCGATATGGCAACAGGGTTGAAGACCAAAGCCCTGAAATCGACCATCTCGTGGCGCACCGTATCGGGATTAAACTCCATGCCCACAGGGTTTTGCATCCACGAATTTGCGATAAGAATCCACACCGCCGACAACGCTGCTCCGATACACGTAAACCACGTTGCTGCCAGATGGAAGCGCTTCGACACCCTCTCCCAGCCGAAGAACATCACCGCAAAGAACGTAGCCTCCATGAAGAAGGCAAAGATGCCCTCAATGGCAAGAGGTGCACCAAAAATATCGCCCACGAACCATGAGTAGTTACTCCAATTCGTACCAAACTGAAATTCGAGAATTATGCCCGTGGCAATGCCCACCGCAAAGTTTATGGCAAAGAGCTTCATCCAGAACTTCGTAGTACGCTTCCAGAACTCGTCGCCCGTAGCCACATAGACACTCTCCATAATGGCTACGATAGCCGCCAACCCCAGCGTCAGCGGGACAAATAACCAATGGTAACCGGCCGTAAGTGCAAACTGCATCCTCGACCACTCGACTAATGCTGTTTCTACCATATTCGTTTAATTATTTAGTAAGGTTAATAGACTCGGTGTTCCTAATAAGTTGCTCGCCCACATACTCGCTACGCTCCACCTCACTCTTACCCGCCAACGTCGGACGAAAGAAGAAGGCTCGCAACACCACAAACAGGATTATCAGTTTCAGGAGTATCAACCACCACAGCTGCCGCCCCCATGTCATCGACCTAAACCCATCGACGTAGAAGTTCCATATTGCAATCGCCCACCTCTTCATAACTCAAAAGTTAGTTTTAGCTACTACAAAATTAGGAAAATTATTCCGATTTACAAATAAAATATGCACTATTACCCCACTATTTGCAGCATATCCCGCAACCCGACCCCACGCCATAGACCGCCGCACGCTGCTTTTTTCGCGGTTTAGGCTATCTCTTATCGCTATTTTCTTTGCCGTTTAGTATATTTATACTAACTTTGCGCGTTGTGCGTCCGAGGAGCGTGGTGCACGACACTTAACACGATGTTAGAGAAGTTAGCCAAACAGACCGCCATATATGGTATCAGCACGATAGTCGTTCGTTTTCTGAACTACCTGCTGACACCCTACTATACCCGCATCTTCGACGAAGCAACCTACGGCATCGTCACCGACATCTACGCCCTCATTCCCTTCGCCCTCGTCATACTCTCGATGGGCATGGAGTCGAGCTACTTCCGCTTTTCGACCCACGCCGAGGAGCAGGGAGGCGACGTCGCGGCGGGCAAACGCAAGGTCTTTGCCACGACGTGGGGCATAACCATCGTCGCCGCGATGCTCTTCTTCGTGGTTGTGTGGCTTCTGGATATGCCGCTGTCGCGTGCTATGGGCGATGCCTATGCCCAGAATCCCGAATACATACTCATCGTTGCGGGCATAATCATGGTCGATGTGTGGACCATGATACCCTTCTCGCGACTGCGCGAACAGGGACGCGCCATGCACTTCGTCATGCTCAAAGCGCTGAACGTGGTGCTGAACGTGGCTCTTGCCATAATCTTTGGCGTTGCAGGACTCTACTCCACCGAGTTTGGCGTAGGCTGGGTCTTCGTTGCCAACCTTATAGCCAGCATCGTAACGCTCCTTGCCCTGCTACCCACGACACAACGCATCACGCCGCGCATCGATAGACCGTTGCTACGACGCATCTTCATCTACTCGCTGCCACTGCTCATAAGTGGCGTTGCGGGCACAGCCAACGAGTTTATCGACCGCCAGATGATTAAGTATCTCGCACCGAGCGCCGATGCCTTTGTCGAGTTGGGTATCTACGGAGCTATCGTCAAGATTGCCGTCATCATGACGCTCTTCACGCAGATGTATCGTCTTGCCGCCGAGCCATTCTTCCTTGCAGGGTTCAAGAAGGAGGAGTTTAGGGAGGCAAATGCCGCAGCCATGAAGTACTTTATCATCGCCTCGATGATTATCTTCCTTGTCATCGTGCTGTTCAGCGACCTCTTTGCCCTTATCGTAGGCCCCGAGTTCCGCAAGGGCATGGATATTCTGCCCGTGGTGCTCGCCGCCAACATTTTGGCAGGCGTATGGTTCAACCTGTCGTTCTGGTACAAGAGAGAGGAGAAGACCAAGTATGCCGCCTACATCACCTTCCTCGGTCTGGGCATCACCATAGCGTTGAGCTTCCTGCTCGTCCCGAAGTTCGGATACCGCGGAGCAGCCTGGGTACGTTTGGCAGCAGAGGCAGCGATGGTCGTGTGGAGCTACATACTGTGTCGCCGCCACTACCCCATACCCTACGACCTGCGTCGCATAGGCGAGTACGTACTCCTGACTGCATTAGCCTACGGAGCATCTATCCTCTGGGCAGAGCATCTGTCGGGCATGGCGCTCTACGCACTTAACGCTACGCTGCTTCTCGGCGTTGTATGCTATGCCGTACGTCGCGAGAGAATCGACGTCAAGGGGTTGGTCTATGCAGCACTTAAAAAGGTTATACGAAGATGAGATTCCAAGATATCATAGGTCACAACGAGCTGAAATCGAGACTTGCAGCACAGATAGATGCAGGTCGCGTAAGTCATGCGCAACTCTTCACGGGCAAGGCGGGCTTCGGCACGCTGCCGCTGGCATTAGCCTATGTTCAGTATCTCTTCTGCCCCCATCGCCACGATGGCGACTCGTGTGGGGAGTGTCCATCATGCCGCCAACTCTCGGAGCTTGCACACCCCGACCTTCACATGGTCTTTCCGGTGAACAAACGCGAGAAGAGGTCGGGCGAGGCGGTTACGAGCGATATGTTCCTTGCCTCGTGGCGCGAACTGTGGAGAGAGAGAGGGGGCATCTTCACTGCCGAGGAGTGGTACGACAGGCTCGACCTTGGCAAGACGATGAAGGGCATGATAAATGCCAAGGAGTCCGAGGAGATAGTGCGCAAGCTGTCGTTCAAGAGCTACTCGTCGGAGTATAAGGCTATGATAATCTGGCTGCCGGAGATGATGAATCAGGAGGCTGCGAACAAGATACTCAAAATCTTGGAGGAGCCGTGGGACAAGACCCTCTTTATCTTGGTCTCGGAGCATCCCGAGCGACTGCTTTCGACCATCGTATCGCGCACACAGGAGGTCTGCGTACCACGTATCGACCCCACCACATTGCAACATATAGCCCACGCCCGCGGCATCGACGATGAGCATCAGGCTCGCAACATGGCGCGTCTTGCCGAAGGGTCGCTGTTGGAACTTGGCGAGTTGCTGCGTGGCAGCACCGACGAGGCACGACACCAATACTTCGAACTCTTCTGCCAACTTATGCGCATGAGCTATCAGGATAACCATCTGCAACTCTTCGAGTGGGCAGACGAGGTTTCGGCACTCACACGCGAGGGTCAGCGACAGTTTCTGCTGAACAGTGTGCGTCTGCTTCGCGAGAGCTACATGCTCAATGCCGGGCTCGGCAGCATCAGCTATCTTTGGGGCGAGGAGGCGGAGTTTTGCAAGAAGTTCTCGCCCTACATCAACAGCCTGAACATCGAGTACCTGGTACAAGAGATTGAGCTTGCCATGTTGCAGATAGCGCAGAACGGAGCCCCACGCATCATATTCACACACTTCGCCCTTGCCGTGAGCAAGGTCATAAACAGATTGTAGGCTATGCAGAGTGTCGTATTGCTTCTTGGGTCGAACGACCTCGATGCCTCGGCAAAGATTAGACGTGCCGCGGAGCTCGTAGCACAACGTGTTGGTGCTGTTGTCTGCCTCTCGACGGAGTATCGAAGCGAGCCCTATGGGTTCCACGCCGAGCAGGAGTTTGTGAATTGCGCTATGGAGGTTGCAACGCAGCACGATGCCTACGAAGTGTTACGCATCATCAACGCCATCGAGGCGGAGTTGGGCAGAGACCGCATGGCAGAGGCAGAGGTGAAGAGTCTTACGGGCGAGCAGTATGCCTCGCGCCCGATAGACATAGACATAATTTTCTATGGCGACAGCACGTTTAATGATGAGAGGCTGACCATACCCTACCACCATCTCGACGAGAGGCTCTATGCGCTACGTCCCGTGGCAGAGATTGCTGCTGAGCGCCGACATCCGGCACTCGCAACCACACCTCGCCAGATGTTGGAGGCACTGACAAAGAACGATTAAGAGTATGAGAGCTATAACACGAATATTTACAATCACACTGCTTGCACTCGCCGTGCAGGGGTGTTTCAAGGAGGAACGACAGGGCACATTGATGCGCATCGCGGTATTCACACAGAACGTCTCGGGCGACGAGCTTACGAAGGCTACGGACTTGGAGGCCTATGCCTTCTGGGTCGATGCCGCCAAGGAGTGGAAGGTGGCATCGTGGCAGGATGCCCTCGACAAACGTATTACGAACGTCGAAAACAGCAGCGACGTGCTATCTACGCCCAACTGCATAGGCGTCTTTGACCCCATGGCGGAGTATCAAGTAACGCTCGACCTAACGTCCGTCACGGCCTTCATGGTTGTTGTGGATAGGGCTAACCGAATGTATGCCTACCGTGAGTACGAGACGCCCATAAACCTTCCGGAGGTATTCACCCAACTCCACATCTACGCATGGCGCGACTCGGGTACGGCAAACGGATGGAACATCATCAACCCATTCCCCGACGAGGAGCGTGAGTCGCTTGTGCCGGGCAACGACACGGAGCAGGATAGTTCGGAGGGCGAGGGCGAAACAGTGTAGAACCAGAGAGCATAAGACAACGATGACAAAGAGAGGACAAAGACTACGTGGCGTAGTATCGACAGCTATGTCGATGCTGCTACTGATATTTATCACAGCCTTTATGACCAAGTGTGCTTCGACGATGACACCCACGGGAGGTCCGAAGGATACGATACCGCCGGTGATTATTGTCATGGAGCCCGACAACTGCACTACGATGGTAGATACGTTGCACCCGCCGAAGATATATATCGAATTTGACGAGTATGTGCAAATCAAAGATCAGCAGAAGGAGCTCTACACATCGCCTGCAATGAAGAAGCAGCCGAGCGTTGTGCGTCGCGGTCGTGGCATCGTCGTAACCATCAAGGATACGTTGCGCCCCAACACCACCTACGCCATAAACTTCGGTTCGTCGATACAGGACAACAACGAGTCTAACCCGCTGCACTCGATGCGTTATGTCTTCTCTACGGGCCCCGAAATCGACTCGCTCTACATGTCGGGCTACACCGCCGACTCCTACAAGGCAGACTCGGTTAGCAAGTCGTTCATCTACTTCTTCATCGCCGACTCTATCGAGCAACCCACCGACTGGGACTCAACGATGTTCAAGTACAAGCCACATGTCATAGCGCGCGCCGAGAAGAACGGAATCTTCATCGCCCAAAACCTCAAACCTGTCGATTATCGTATCTACGCCTTCGAGGATACGAATGGCAACATGGAGTACGAACCCTCGGTGGACCAGATAGGCTTCCTCGACTCGACGTACAATCCTGCGCGCATGCCCGGTTTCTCGATATGGTACGACTCGTTAAGACACTACCCCTCGGCAGACCCACAGCTCTACTTCCGCATGTTCATGGATCGTCGTTTCACGCGCCACACCCTGACCGGACACGAGCGTCCCGCGAGCCACAAGGCTATGCTCTATTTCGGCTCTCCCAATCCCGAAATTGTCAAGATAGAGTTCGACTCGATACCCTCCGAGAGCGTCATCTACGACCCACAGAGCGTAGGCCGCGATACCGTAGCGCTGTGGTTCAACCTCCCCGCAGAGATGCTCCCCGACACCATCAAGGGCAGCATAACCTACTTCAAACACGACTCCATCAACGAGCTTGTTGAATCTACCGACAAACTCCGTTTGGCATGGAAGAGGGTCGAGACGAAGGAGGAGCAGAAGGAGCGTGAACGCCTCGAAAAGGAGCGCGAAAAGGCGGAGAAAAATGGCGAGGAGTGGGTAGAGCCCGAGAAGGAGAACCCCTTCAAGTACAACATCACCACCTCGGGCGAGCTAAACAAGGACAAGCATATAGACATGGAGTTCGACTACCTGCTCACGCAGTTCGACACCACGCGCATCACGCTTACGATGACTTCGGGCAACGCTACCGAGCCACAAAACGTAGCCTATCGCATCATCCCCGACACGCTGAATAGGCGCAAGTTCCAACTTCGTGCCGACTGGCAGACGGGAGGCAAATACGAACTTATCATCCCGGCACAAACGTTCCGCAACGTAGCACAGGAGATGAACGACACCATCAAGGGGAGCTATACGGCATCGGACCCCGCGAAGTATGCCACAGTCAAGGTACGCATCACGGGAGCTGATCCAAGTAGCAAGTATATCATGCAACTCACCAACGGACAAGGCAAGACACAAAAGGAGATTCGCAACGTCACGTCGGGCGAGTATATGTTCGAATATGTATCGCCGGGCGACGGCATGCTCCGCGTTATCGACGACAAGAATGGCAACGGCAAGTGGGATAGCGGCGACATGGTGGCCATGCGCCAACCCGAACGTTCGGAGATTTACAAAAACAGCGAGGGCAACGAACTCTTTACGACAAAGGCTAATTGGGAGTTCGAGCTCGACGTAGATATGAGCCAACTCTTTGCCCCCATCACCATGCAGACCATCATCGACATGCTCAACGACAGAGAGGATGCTCGCCTTGTGAAGCTCGCCGAGGAGATGGCAAAGAGGCGTCAGGAGGAGGCGAAGAGTGGTCATAACCATGGTCAGCAGAACTCGGGCATGGGCTTCGGCGGTCTGGGTAGCATGGGAGGCATGGGTGGTGGCGGACTCCGCTCGAACACCAACAGCGGCATGGGCACCATGGGCGGCGGCATGGGAGGAAACACTCTACGCCGTTAGTTATCCACACCTTCAAGCGAGAACAAAAAGAATAGCCTGATTTAAGTGCATACATTATAAAAGAGTATAACCAATAGAGATGCAACATAGAAGACACATAATTATGGCGTTAGCACTCCTCGTCACAACGCTATGCACCACCGGAGAGCTACGTGCACAACATACGCTCTCGATAAGTGGCGGTACGGGAATGTCCACCGCGCGCTTCTACCCCTCGGAGGAGGTTAAGAGCATGTGGGGCTCGGAGAATTTTGGCATATCATGGCGATATTATAGCGCCAAGCCACGCTTCGTGGGTGCCATAGGTCTCGACTTGGAGTACCTCGAACGAGGCTATAAGTTGGGCTACACCTACACCTCGGAGTTTGTTGGCGAGGGCGACAACCGCCACGAGATTCGCCACTACAAATACTACGCACGCCATATCAACTCGCTTATGCTACCCTTCGTATGGCAGCCCCACGTCTATTTGGCGAAGAACCATTTGAGGATATATATCGAGGCGGCATTCGTGCTATCCTACAACATATCGTCGTCGTATGAGTACCTCGACAACCGCTATCCACCGGGAAAGTACGAATGGAAGGTGCCACGCGACAATCGCTTTGGCTATGGTTTGGCGGCAGGTGCCGGCTTCTCGGTACTGTTGGGGCAGGTCGAGTTCGGTGTCCGTGCACGCTACAACTTCGGCTACTCGGATATTCTCAAAAACCGCAACAAGTACTATTCGAGTTCCACCGATGGCAATGAGAACCCCTTTTACTACACGCCATTGCGTTCGCCGTTAGATAACCTTAATATATCGCTCACGGTGGGATGGCGCTTCAACAAGCGAGGCTTCGACGAATGGTTTGTCGAGCGTCCCAAGAGGGAGAAGAGACTCGATAGCTTCAATTACAGCAGCGTCACAAACTCCGGCAACCATGCCAACCACCGATAGCGAGAAAACGCACTATGCAGACAAAGATATAATTTAAGTCGATAACAAAACATAACATATAACCATGGATTCAACAAGACAACAGAAGATAGCACGCCAGATTCAGCGTGATATAGCCGAGATTTTGCAAAAGGAGCTTGCCGATGTATGTCGTGGCTCGTTGGTTACGGTCACTACCGTGCGCGTATCTCCGGACTTGGCGTATGCCAAGATATATATCAGCATCTTTCCCTTCGAGCGCAATGCCGAGTTGTTAGCAGCAATCAAGGAGCAGGGGTGGTTGGTACGAAAGCTTCTTGGCGCCCGCATACGCAACCAATTGAAGGTCGTCCCCGAATTGGAGTTTTTCCTTGACGACTCGTTGGAGTATATCGAGAACATCGACAACCTGCTTAACAAGTAGCCAAACTGCACTACACCATGCTCTGGTCGCACATTGCACGCCGTTACATCTTTTCGCCGAAGTCACACTCGACGATAAACATCATCGCCTCGGTGAGCGTCATCGCCGTTGCCATACCTACGGCAGCAATGGTCATCCTACTCTCGATGTTCAACGGGTTGAGCTCTACTATCGAGAGGCTCTACTCGGCAGTCGATGCCGACATCGAGATTGTGGCAAGCAAGGGTCAGACCTTCGAATCGGATAGTATCGACCTCGATGCCATAGTGGCTGTCGATGGCGTTGTGAGCGCCACATCATACTTGGAGCAGAGCGTATTGCTCTCGGCAAACGGACGTCGCACAACGGTACTTCTGCGTGGTATCGACGATAGCTACACCAATGTTTTCGATATCGACAAACTTGTACAATATGGCGACATGAGCGCCATTGGTCGTGGAGAGATTATTTTAGGCTCAATAGCTGCGTCGGAGTTGGCGGCATACACCATGCAAAGCGACATCGAGATGTTTGCCCTGAACCGCAAGCAGGTATCTACGGTCCTCCCCAGTAGTGGCATTTCGCATCGCTCGACAATGCTTGGTGGCGTGGTGATGGCAAATGCAGAGATTGATGCAGAGTTGGCTCTTATCTCGTTGGAGAGGGCGCAGCAACTGCTCAACTACAATGGACGAATTACGACCATAGCACTCCGCATACTCTCCGATAGCGATGCAGAGAGTATTCGCGACAGTGTACAGAGTGTCGTAGGCAACGATTTTCGCGTTATCACACGTGCCGAGAAGCATGGCTCGATGAACAACATCATCAACATGGAGAAGTTCGTTCTTCTGCTCATAGGCGTACTCATAGCGCTCATTGCCACCTTCGCCATCATTGGCGCTGTGGTTATGCTCATCACCGACAAACGCCGCGACATAGGCACGCTACGCAGCATGGGCGCAAGTCGAGTGCTCATACGTCGCATCTTCATCGGCGAGGGCATGATGCTCGCAACATTGGGCTGTATAATAGGCATTGTCATCGGCGTTGGCTTCTGCCTACTGCAACAAAGCATAGGCTTGATACGCATGCCCGAGGAGATGATTATCGAGTACTACCCTGTCGAGATTCTTATCACCGACCTGCTAATCATAACAGGTGTGATAGTTGGCGTGGGATATATCGTAACACGTATTGGCGTCAAGGCCACACTAAATAGAGATAAATTGCAATGATGAAACATTTAAGACATACACTCTACATCGCACTCACAACGATACTCTCGTTCGGAGCCGCAAGCTGCGAGGACAAGGGCGTAATACCCGATAGTGCACTCGTAAATATCTTCTACGACGCCATGCTCACCAACGCCTACATTCAGGAGATGGGCATAGACTGCGACTCACTCGACATCTACGAGCCTATATTGAAGAGGTATGGCTACACCATACACGACATGCGACATACCGTAAGCACCATCTCGCAGCGCAAGAGTGCACGACTTAGCGACCTCATGGCAGCAGCAAGTGACAGACTCGAAATCGAGGCAGATAGGGAGAAACATATAATACGCGTATTGGACACCATAGACAATGTTGCGCGCCGCAGCTTCACACGCGATATTTACAGCGACACACTTATCGAGGCACGCCGCTTGAAGGATAGCACACGCCTCTTTGTGCGCATAGACAGCCTTGTGCCGGGCGAATATACCGTGACGTTCGACTATATGATAGATACGCTCGACGAGAATCGCAACTCTCGTGTCGAGGCATACATCCTACGCCACGACTCTACGCAGGTACTACGCCACACAACCATGCTCACACGTTATCGCGAATCAAGCTACACGCGTAAGTTCACCACCGACACCTCGCACTACGCTCTGTGCATCAACATGTTCTACCACCCACGAAGCGAAGAGGCAGAGAAGCCCAGCATCAAGATAACGAACTTCAACATACGCCGCGTCCTGCCCACATCCGTATCCGTCGATAGTCTATACGAGCAACAGCTCAACATACGCCTCTTCAACCACCGCCTGATGATGTCATTTACGGCAGATACAGTACGCCCTGTTGTTGAACCTATAATCGAACAAGATAGCACGCTAAACCATGAGCCGCAAGATAGCCTCGCACTTTGCACTGATTGACGGGCACCTCGAACGCAATATCATCATCGAGATAGACGAGCGTAGGCGCATCATAAGCATCGAGCAATGCGATGCTCTGGATAGCCGTGCCGGCGTTGAGTTTTACTCGGGCATCATCACAGCAGGTCTTATCAATGCTCACTGCCACCTCGAACTATCATACCTTCATGGCGCTATCGCCGAGGGTAGTGGCTTTGCCGGCTTTGCTCGTGAGATAGGACGTGTCAGAGGAAATTTTAGCGACGAACAACGTATTCACGCTGCATCTATCGCCGATGCCCGCATGTGGGAAGAGGGCGTCGAAGCTGTTGCCGACATCGCAAACGATACCCTCGTTATGGATGTTAAGAGGAGGTCAAAGATAAAATATCACACGTTTATCGAGGTCTTCGGACTGGGCTGCAACACTACAAAACAGCATAGAGCTATGTGTAGCGAAGCGAATATGTCACTCACGCCACACTCTACCTACTCGGTACAAGATGCCATACTGCGCGAGTTATGTAGAAGTGACTATGCCCCGCTTTCGATTCACTTTCTCGAATCCGAGGACGAAATAGCACTCTACGATGGCAAAGGGTCACTTGCCGAGTGGTATAGGGCTACCGACCGCCACTGCGACTTCCTGCACTATGGCACACCATCGAAACGCATTGTCGAGAGCGTATCGCGCGATAGACGCATGATGCTCGTGCACAACTGCAAGGCATCAGAGGTTGATGTAACGATGATGGAAAACCACTTTACCGAGTCTCCTGCATGGGTGCTATGCCCCGAGTCGAACCGCTATATTTCGCGCCTTACACCTCCCACAGATATGCTCCGCAACATGAGATGCCACGTAGCTATCGGCACTGACTCTCTGGCTTCGGCACGGCATCTCTCTATGATTGAGAACATGAAACTATTGAAGGGCGTGCCACTTGCGGAGCTCTTGACATGGGCAACCGAGGGCGGAGCATACGCACTAAAAATGGAGCGTGAGCTGGGTAGCATCGCGGTTGGCAAGTGCCCGGGACTGACACTCTTCGAAGGTGTCGATCTACACAATATGCAGCTCACAACAGAGAGTACCTCGCGCCGTTTAGTGTAACCCCACGCAGCAACTCCTACCGGGGGAGGATGATAATCCAATGCGTCGTAGAGCAACGCATCAGAGCGCAATGCAATGTAAACGCGACACGATGCAACATGGCGTAATGCAATGCAACAGAGCCAAAGCAACGCAGCGGAGAGCGCAATGCAATGTAAACGCAACACGATGCAACATGGCGTAATGTAATGCAACAGAGCAAAAGCAACGCAGCGGAGAGCGCAATGCAATGTAACAGAGAGCATCATCATCGGCAGAAACCACACTCTATCTACTCACCCCACCGCCTACTACTCTTTCTCCACCCTTTCTCCACCCTTTCTCTTCCCTTTCTCTTCCCTTTTACTACTCTTTCTCTACCCCTCGCTACCCTTTCTCTACTCTTTCTCTTCCCTTTCGCCCCCTCCTCCACACAAACAACGACACAAAAAAAAGCCGAACCCAATTCGGATTCGGCTTAAAGAGAGAGTACCTCCTGCATTACCTATTTACACAATATTTCTCTTTGAACTCCCATTAAGCTGTCTTACTACTTGCGCATAATTTACTTATACGACATATGGGTATGCAGTTTACAGATAATAGACCAATTGGTTATAATCTGGGAATTCATACGATACACCGTCATGTTCAGCAGCATACTCCTTGCCCGCAGCCTCTACCGCTTCATAAGCATTCGTTTTCTGCTCATTATCGAGTGATTTCAGCCAAGTTGCAAACTCGTTTACCACATCTTTGGTCGATACAGGAATCTCAACTTCCTCACCCAAATATGCACTGAATTCTGCTGCAGCTGCCTCAAAATACTGTTGAGCATAGGCAGTTGCCTTCTCTTCGACAGTTAGTTCCTTCTTTTCATCTCCGCCACATGCCATGAACAATGCACACGCAGCAAACACGAGTAAAATTTTCTTCATAATCGTAATAGTTATTAGTGTTAATATTTGGCTTAAAAAGCCTTGTGTCAAACAAAGATAAAAAAAATCCCCCCCCTCCAAATTTTCTACCTAAAAATCGTATTGAAAGATAAAAAATAGAGGCTTATTGGTCAAAATAGACTTGATTCTCTCACGCAAGATAGTGCTCATTAGCGAGATATGCCATCTTTTTCAACCATCATCGTCGC
>JAFQOR010000002.1 GCA_017403125.1 Alistipes sp.
CCTATATGTTATGTACTACACAGCTTTGTCGAAGGTCACTCCATACAATAGCACGAGTTTTAATGTTAATATTTTAGATAATATCTGGGAGGATGGTAAAGGTGAAATATTTTTTGATGGCCCCATTACATACATCGGCAAGGACGCATTTAGATATTGCGACAACCTTACAAGCATAATTATTCCCAATAGCGTAACAGAGATTGGAGAGTATGCTTTCGCGTATTGCGAAAACCTTACTAGCATAATTATTCCCAATAGTGTAACTTGGATTGAAAATCACGCTTTTTGTGGTTGTGAAAACCTTACAAGCGTAACTATTCCCAATAGCGTAACAGAGATTGGAGAGAGTGCTTTCTTTAATTGCGATAACCTTACAAGCATAATTATTCCCAACAGCGTAACCTCGATTGGAGAGTTGGCTTTCTATGGTTGCGAAAACCTTACAAACGTTACTATTGGCAGTAGCGTAACATCGATTGGGAATAGTGCTTTCGCGTATTGCGAAAACCTTACTAGCATAATTATTCCCAATAGCGTAACAGAGATTGGAGAGGATGCTTTCTGGTGTTGCACAAACCTTGCAAGCGTTACTATTGGCAGTAGCGTAACATCGATTGGAAATAGTGCTTTCTATGGTTGCGAAAACCTTGCAAGCGTTACTATTGGCAGTAGCGTAACATCGATTGGAGATAGTGCTTTCAATAGTTGCGACAACCTTACAAGCATAACTATTCCCAATAGCGTAACAGAGATTGGAGAGAGGGCTTTCTATGGTTGCGAAAACCTTACAAGCGTAACTATTTCCGATAGCGTAACATCGATTGGAAGTCAAGCTTTCATGTCTTGCATTAGTCTCAAAGAGTTTAAGGGGGAATTTGCATCAGCTGATGGCCGATGCCTGATTATTGACGGCACACTAAACTCATTTGCGCCTTATGGATTAACTGAATATATAATCCCTGATAGCGTAACAGAGATTGGAGAGAGTGCTTTCAGTAGTTGCGACAACCTTACAAGCATAACTATTCCCAATAGCGTAACATCGATTGGAGAGAGTGCTTTCGCGTATTGCGACAACCTTACAAACGTTACTATTGGCAGTAGCGTAACATCGATTGGGAATAGTGCTTTCACGTATTGCGAAAACCTTACTAGCATAATTATTCCCAATAGCGTAACGGAGATTGGAAATGAAGCTTTCTATCTTTGCACAAACCTGAAAAAGGTGTATTGCAAAGCCACAACACCGCCTAATGTGCTATATGACGAATATTATTGGTGGAGCGCATTTGCGTACAACGCCTCGGGACGCAAGATTTATGTTCCGCGTGAGTCCGTTGAAGCATACATAAGTGCTGGTGGATGGAAGGATTATGCCAGCGCAATTGTAGGCTACGACTTCTAAAAGTTTTGTGGAACTATATTATTTTGAACGCGGTTGCTCGACATTATCGGGCAACCGCGTTTGTCTCTTGCCATGGCGACCAAAGGGAGTAAAAGGGGAGAGAAAGAGTAGCAGAATAGTAGCGAAAGGGAAAAACGAGCAGCGTTAGCTGCGCCGTCAAGCGCGGAGCGCACCAATCAAGGAGAGCATCAATCCTGCCCCACCTCACAAAACACGCACCCCACAACCACACGGGTACTAAAAATAATACCCGCGTACATAAAACCGCAGACACACCCCACCACACACAGCGACCCCACCACGATGCGGGTAGGCAAAAGTAAACCTACAACAAAAGAGCGCTTACCTCCCAGTCCACGCCACGCACCATACCACACCCCACAACCACACAGGTATTAAAAATAATACCCGCACAAAAGAGGCAAAGATTGACATGGTTTGTAGCAAGCCTCGCATGACATGGGTATTAAAAATAATACCCGCACACAAAAGTCACAGATGCACCTCGCCCCAAGCGCAGCTCCCGCGTCCCGACACGGGTAGAAAAAAAACTACCCGCAAAATGGGGAAGAAATCACCACTCTCTACACCACAAACACCCTCTCCGATGCGGGTAGGCAAAAGTAAACCCACAACAAAAGAGCGCTTACCTGTCAGTCCACACTACACACACAAACACACCCCACAACTGCACGGGTACTAAAAATAATACCCGCACAAAAGAGGCAAAGATTGACATGGTTTGTAGCAAGCCTCGCATGACACGGGTAGAAAAAAGTAAACCCATAACAAAAGAGCGCTTACCACGCATCCCTACACCAACTGCAACATGCGCACCCTGCAACTGCGCGGGTACTAAAAATAATACCCGTGCAGCGTCGGTAGCCATCAATGCCTCCATGGCGCGAGCCGCGCACAGTGAGAAAAATGATTGCCACGAGCCTCACAACTTTCGCAATGGATGACAACAAAAAAAGAACAAAGCGACACATGATATGTCGCTTTGTTACTGTTCACCTACGATGCTTACACTCCTTACTGCACGACGAGCACTGCGTGTCGCGGCATGTGAAGAGCCGCCATGCTTTGCGCACTAAAACTACGCCTACGACAACCGCCACAAGGGCGACAATCCAATCTTGCCAATCCATAACTACCGCACTAAATTATTAGGTTTGTTACATGATAGGCTATCCATGCCAACAACCATGCAACAGCCGTGTTGTATAGTGCCGACCCCAGTGCCCAGCGCCAATTAAGCTCGGAGCCTATGGCGATGATTGTAGCTATACAGGGCAGATAGAGCAGTGAGAATATGAGGAAGGCGACGGCCGAAGCTGTGGTCATAGAGTTGGCAATGCGCTCCGAGGCTCCGGGCGACAACTCGTCATCACTCTCGGCGGGGATGTCGTCGGGTTGCGCGTAGAGTACGTTCATGGTGCTCACAACAATCTCCTTGGCAGGAAGACCCGACAGTATGGCAACCGAGGGCTCCCAGCCCAAGCCCATGGGCGCAAATACGGGCTCGCAGAACTTGCCTATATATCCCATGTACGATAGCTCGTAGGTGGGCGCATCGGGCTCGTCGTTGCGGTGTTCGGGGCGTGGATAGTAGCTCAACATCCATACGACAATCGAGGCAATGAGAATCAGACCTCCCATCTTCTTGATATACTGTGCGCACTTGCTCCACATATGTTTAACGGTGGTGCGCATCGTGGGCACGCGATAGGGCGACAGCTCCATGACAAACGGAGCCTCCTGCTCACGGAACATGAAGCGACGCATGAGTCGTGCCGTAATAACCGCCATAAGCATACCGAACATATAGAGCGCGAAGAGTACCGTGCCGGCATTATCGGGGAAGAAGATGCCGACAATCATCATATAGATGGGTAGTCGCGCGCTGCACGACATAAATGGTATCATAAGTATGGTTATCAGGCGCGACGTATGACACTCGATAGTGCGGCACGCCATGACAGCGGGAACGTTGCAACCAAAGCCCATGACCATAGGTATGAACGACTTGCCGTGTACGCCCATGCGGTGCATGACCTTATCCATGATAAATGCGGCACGTGCCAAGTATCCCGAATCCTCCAAGAAGGAGATAAAGAGGTAGAGAATCATGATGTTGGGCAGGAAGACAAGAACACTACCCACACCGCTGATAACGCCATCGGTAAGCATATCGCGCAACGCACCTTCGCTCATCGCGCCTTGCACCGTATTGTAGAGCCAATCTACGCCCATCTCGATCCACTCCTGCGGATAGGCTCCGAGCGAGAAGGTGCAGTAGAACATAAACCACATCAGGGCGAAAAATATGGGAAATCCCCAGAAACGATGCGTAACGACAGCATCTATCTTGTCGCCTATCGTATCGCGTTTGCGCTCCGCCGATGTGTAGGTCTCCTTCAACGCTCCCGATATAAAGCCATATTTATGGTTTGCCAAAGCTGTCTCGATATCCTCGCCTAACGCCTGCTCGATTTCGTTGCGGGCATCGAGTGCCATGGCGTGCCACTTGTCGTAGCGCGGAGTAGTGTGTAGTATCTTCTCGATGTCGGCATCACCCTCGATAAGTTTCAGCGCATAGTAGCGTGGCGGGAAGTGTGCGGGCAATTCGTAGCGATGCTGACGCATATCGTTGTGTAGCTTATCGAGATTCTCTTCGATAACCGAGCCGTAGCTGATATGGATGTGTCGCACGCGACTATCACGCTCCTCATAAACGGCAATAAGCGTATCAAGCAGCGTGTCGATACCTCGTCCGGCGTTTGCAACGATGGGGACAATGGGCACACCAATCATCTTGCCTAATGCGTCGTGGTCGAACTGCGCGCCACTACGCTCCAACTCATCGTACATGTTCAGCGCGATGACCATCTTGGGGCTTATGTCGATAAGTTCGGTCGTGAGATAGAGGTTGCGTTCGAGGTTCGAGGCGACAACCGTGTTGAGTATTATGTCGGGCGTATGCTCGATGAGGTGGCGTCGCACAAACTGCTCTTCGGGCGAGTATGCCGAGATAGCGTAGGTGCCCGGCAGGTCGGTAACCTCGATGGTGTAGTCCTTGTAGTGCAGTGTGCCACGCTTGGCATCTACGGTAACACCGCTGTAATTACCCACATGCTCGCTTCTGCCGCAGAGGGTGTTGAACAGCGATGTCTTGCCCGAGTTGGGATTGCCTACAAGCCCTATGGTTATATGACGTCGTGTATGGTCTATTGCCGAGGTGATAATCTCTTCGTCGCCACTGATAATGCCGGTGTCTAACTCCATGATGCGCTTTGCCTCTTCGCGTGTGATGACCTCAATCATCTCTGCCTCCTTGCGGCGTAGCGATATGTCGTAACCCATTATATGGTATTCGATGGGATCTTTGAGTGGCGCGTCGAGGATAACCGTAACATCCTGACCACGAACAAAACCCATCTCCATGATGCGACGACGAAAGCCTCCGTATCCCAATACTCGGACTACGGTAGCCGTTTCACCTGTTTTCAGTTCACTTAATCGCATCTAAAAAAGTTCTTCTTTTATTACTATATTTTGGGCGCAAAGATACGATTTTTTGACGAGATTACAATCCCTAAATTTAGGGATTTTGGCTCTCGCACGCCAAACATTCGTTTTTTTATGGCACGGTCGCCTCGTTGTCATCATCGGTATCGCGACTCCATCCGCCACCTATTGCCTCTATCAGGTCAATATATGCCTCGTAGAGCGCAACTGTGCAACTGCTCAAATTCAGTTGCGCGGAGTAGGCGTCACGTTCGGCATCTATGTAGTCACCAATGGGATTTAGCCCCCCTTCATAGAGTGCGCGTGTCAGCTCCAAAGCTTTGATGCTTGCCGCTACCATCGTTCGCGATGCATCGAGTTCGATACGTAGAGAGGCTATCGAAGAGAGTATATCTTCAACCTCCTTGAAGGCGTTGATTACGCACTCTTCGTAGGCATATGCAGCCTGTCGATACTCCTCGATAGCCTGCTTCTCGGCACGACGCAGACGTCCAAAGCCGATTGCGGGAGCCATGAATGTCGATGCGGCAGACCAAATAAGTTTGTCGAGCCGAAAAAACTCCTTGACCGACGAGCCGTATATGCCACCTGACCCCACAAACGAGAGTGCCGGAAAGCGATTAAAGCGCGCCTCGCCAACTCGTGCTCGTGCAGCATCCATCATGCGCCGCGCCTTCATGATGTCCGGACGACGGAATATCAGGTCGGCAGGCTGTCCTATGGCAATTTCCGGTGGCAATGCCTCCTCCGAGATTGTGGATGTGGTGGCGATGTGGGTGATGTGCGATGGAGTATCGCCAACGAGTGCAGCAAGCGCATGTTCGGTGTGTGCTATCTCCTCGCTCAATGTCGCCATGCTTGCTACGGCCTCTGCCGTAAGCATGCGTGCGCGTTCGACATCGCTTCGCGAACTGAATCCATGGCAATACATCGAATCAATGATAGCTTCGGATTGTTGGCGCAGGGTGTGCGTACGCTGGGCAATGCTATATTGGTCGCGATAACCGGCAAGTTTGTAGTAGCACTTTGCAACTTCCGAGGTTATGGTGAGCAGCATACCATATGCAGCCCAATCTGCCGCCAACAACTCGGCTTGTGCCGCCCTGTTTTGTTCGCGCCAGAGGGCAGAGAGTGGTAATTTCCACGATACCGTACGCGAAAGAGTAAAGCTGTTGATACGCCCTTCGGTAGGCTCATCTTCTGCCTCAATGTCAATGTCAAAGTCGAGCTCGGGGTAGTGCGACGACCGCACGCCCTTCATGGCATATAGAGCCTCTGCAACGCTCGACATGGCGCTGCTTATATCGCGGTTTGCTAACAATGCCCTATTTTGTAGGCTGTCGAGCCTTGCATCGTCGAACAGAAGCCACCACCTGCTATCTATGCCTAACGTGTCGTTATCAATGCCCGACAATGTGGTGTAGGCATCCGGAACTCTGACATCGGGTTCGTAGAGGTTGGGGGTGCATGAACATGCTGTAACAAGTGAGATGAACGATGCTATGTGTCTATATATCTGCATAATTTATTTGTGATTAGTGTTGCGTTCGAAGCGCGCCAAACGACCTATTAGGTAGTAAGATGCCGGATAAATGAATATACCAAGTATAGTAGCCACGAGCATGCCACCGCCAAGCGCTAAACCGAGTATATGGCGCGCTGTCGAGTAGGCTCCGGTAGCGAAAATCAGAGGTAGTGCGCCGAGGATAAAGGCAAAGGCGGTCATGATTATAGGTCTTACGCGCTCGCTGGCAGCTGCACATGTGGCATCGAAGAGGCTCTTGCCACTGCGAAACTCCTGCTCGGCATACTCCACCACCAGAATAGCATTCTTTGCTGCCAACCCAATCAGCATGATAAGGGCAATTTGCATGTAGATGTTATTGATATAGTCGGGCGACAGAAGATGTGCGACCGAAACAAAGAGTATGCCTCCTGCCAGGGCTGCCGGAACGCTTAAAAGTATGGCTATGGGCAACGACCAGCTATTGTATAGCGCCGCAAGAGCCAAGAATACAAATGACAGAGCAATAAGATAGCTTAACCACTCCGAAGAGGAGGCCACGCTCTCCTGATAAGCCATGCCGCTCCAAGCCAAAGCAACGTCGTTGGGGAACACTGTGCGGGCAACACTCTCGACAAGCGCCATAACATCACCCGTAGATGCTCCTGGTGCAGGGGTTATGGTAATGGGGATACTGTTGCGCAGGTTGAACTGTGTGAGATACTCTACACCCGTAGTGTCGCGAACATCGACAAACGATGTTATGGGGATATCGTCGCCCTTGACATTCGTAATGTAGTATCGCTCCAACGAGCGTGCATCGCGGCGTGAGGCGGAGTCGGCTTGGATATATATCTGATACTGTTGCCCAAAGCGATTGAAGGTGCCTAAATAGCTGCCGCCAAGATAGGTTGATAACATTGTAAATATGTCTGATGGATTTACCCCCATTAGCTCTGCCTGCTTGATGTCGATTGCAAGATGACGTTGCCCAATATTGGATCTATACTGCATTGATACCGAGGCGATAGATTTATTCTTTCTCAACTCGTCAATGAGGTGTGATGCCTGCTCTTCGAGATAGTCATATCCTCGACCTTCGAGGTCTTCGATTTCGGCACTTAAACCCGATGTAACCCCAAGTCCGGGAATTGCCGGCGGGGTAAAGGCAAAGCACTCTGCCGAGCTAATATCTGCATTCAGCTGCTGTGTGATGCGGTGTGCAATATCGTCTGCCGATAGCGATCGCTCGTCATAGGGTTTGAGCAGTGTGAAGATGGCACCACATGAGGTTGATGCCACGCCCGACAACATATCGTAACCTGCGGCAATGGCTGTTGCTTCCACCCCCTCGGCATTGCGCACTACCCTATCCACGCTTTGCATGATTGCCACAGTGCGGTTTAGCGACGTATTGTCGGGGGCATCCACCACAACCATCAGATAGCCCTGATCCTCGTTTGAAAGGAATCCTTCGGGGAGGGTTTTGAAGCCGCCAAAGATTACAGCACCCAGCACAACAGTAAGAGTTAAGGTCCGCCAGATGTGTCGCACAAAGATTGATGTGATGCGATTATAGCTCTTGATGCTGCGATTAAGCAGACGGTTGAGTGATGAAAAAATGTGCCCGCGACTCTCGCTTTGGGGTTTGAGCAACATCGAGCATAGCGCGGGAGATAGTGTCAGAGCATTTATCGCCGATAGTGTTACGGTAATAGCTATGGTTATAGAGAATTGTCGAAAGATAAGCGACGAGATGCCACCCATGAGCGAGATGGGGATAAATACCGCCAGAAGTACCAATGTTGTGGCAATGATGGGAGATGACACTCGACGCATAGCCTCAATCGTAGCATCGCGCGCACTCATGCCACGCGATATGTTTACCGACACGGCCTCCACAACGACTATTGCATCATCCACAACAAGGCCTATGGCAAGCACCAATCCCAAAAGCGATATGATGTTGACCGAGAAGCCTAATACGGGAAAGAGAGCAAAGCATCCTATGAGCGAAACGGGAATGGCGACTATGGGGATAATCGTAGCTCGCCAACTCTGCAAAAAGAGGTATATCACAACAATAACAAGTAGCAGAGCGATGATTAGTGTGCGTACTATATCCTCGATTCCCGCGCGTATGTTGGTCGTTGCATCCACGATTGATGTGATGTGAAGTCCGTCGGGAAAACGCAATTCGAGGTTTGAAATCGCGTTGCGAACCTGCTCACCCAAGAGAACAGCATTGCTTCCGGGTTGCTGATAAACGACTATAAGTGCCGATGGATTATCGTCGAAAAGCGAGTGTGTGCCATAGCTCTCTGCCCCCAATTCGACATCGGCAATGTCCGAGAGAAGTATCTCCCCACCATTTTCGTCGATAGCAACAACGATATTCGAGAACTCCTCGACGGTGGTTATCTCGGCGGGCATTGTCACGGTAAATGTAAAGCGTTGGTTGCCACTCGATGGCTCGGCGCCAAATTTTCCGGCAGGATGCACACCACTCTGCGCCTCAATAGAGGCTTGTATCTGCTGCAAGGTAAGGTTGCGAAGATGTATCTTATCGGGATGAAGCCATATACGCATCGCATACTCACCCGCGCCCATAACCTCTACCTTACCTACGCCACTAATCTTTTGCAACTCACTCCTTATATTTATATACGCGTAGTTCGACAACCACTCGCCATCGTACCTGCCATCGCTTGATAGAGCATAGACCATCAAAAAACCGCGGTTTGTCTTTTGAGCAACTACACCCTGCTCGCGCACTGCGTCAGGGAGTTGCGATGTGGCCGACGATAGATTGTTTTGCGCAAGTATAACATTTGTGTCTGGCGACGTACCAATATCGAATGTAGCTTCGAGACTCATTGTTCCATCGTTAGCGGATGTCGCTTGCATATATATCATATTATCCGTACCCATAAGGCTTTGTGCTATGGGCGTGGCTACGGCGTCGTTTACGATTGTAGCGTCGGCTCCGGGATATGTGGCACTAATCTCTACGACGGGTGGTGTAATATCGGGATATTGCTCGATAGCAAGGTTGTTTAGTGATACTATGCCGAGCAACACCATTGTCATAGCCAATGCCATGGCCGCCACAGGGCGATTGATAAAATAGCGTCCCATAGCTCTACCTCTTTACGATTACGCGGTCGCCCGTGTGAAGACCTTGGCTATCGCCCACTACCACCCTTTCGCCCACTTTTAGACCCTCTTTAACTACGCGTTTGTCACCTACAACCTCGCCAAGTGTCACCATGCGCTGGCTCGCTATGTTGTTGCTGTCTATAACCCACACGAAGTCGAGATTTTGCAGTTGTGTGATTGCATCAATCGCAACTACAACATAAGGCACGGCTTGGCCTACATCGAACTCGATACGCGCAAATTCGCCCATCTTCAATACGTTGTCGGGATTGGGGAAATTTATCACAAACTCCATCACGCCACTCTGCGGTGATACACCCTGCTTTGTGTAGCTATACTCCCCCGGATAGGGGTAACGGCTGCCATCGGCGAGATAGAGTGTTATGTGGCTTAATAGATGTGCGTTGTCATAGGAGGTGTGTCGCAAGCCGGTTTGTTGCAAGTAGAGCCTTACGGGGAGTGTTGCGTCCATCGACATAGAGTCGGTAATAGCAATCGTAGCCAACTCACTACTCTCTGTCCCTTCGCCAACATAGTCTCCCACCTCGGCACGACAGCGACTGATGATGCCTGCCACCGGTGCATATATCGTGGCATAGCCAACCTCGATACGGGCTCTTTCGACCTGCTCAATGCAACTCGCCACTTGTGCTTGGGCGGCACGAAATTCCGCCTCATAGCTCTCCATTTGCGAAAGACTTATAGCCTCGATTGCAGCGAGAGGAAGCGCCCGCTCGTAGGAGCTTTGCGATTGAGTCAAACGTGCCTTGGCAGAAGCCAATTCTGCCTCTGCCGCAGCAAGTGTAGTCGATGCCAAGCGGCTGTCGATAGTAAATAGTCGCTGACCACGACGCACGGGCTCGCCTGCCGCATAGTCGATAGTGAGTAGATAGCCGCTCGTTCGAGGTGTGATGGATATATTACGTATGGCATAGATATATCCGACGGATGAGTATCGCGTAGCTATGGTGTCGATCTCCACCTCTTCGACTCGAACGGTAGGCGTGATAGTCTCCGGTATTTTTTTATCGGTCTGGCATGCGTAGAGTATCACTAACATAATGATGTGTAGCGTAATAGATGGTTTCACACTCATAATAGCATTTTTTTTACTATTGTCGATGACAAAAAATGTACCTTACACATGCCCCACACGCCACTCACGCGCCAATTTGTCGGATTATCACCACATTATGGCTATTTTTTTTGAACAAAAAAATTGTGAAATAAAAAATTATTCATAACTTTGCCCAAAAGAAAACCTTATAATACATTATTGATATGAAGACATTAGTAGAAAAAATCAATGCCCAGTACGAGGCATTCGCTGCGAATGCAGAGGCACAGGTAGAGAAGAACAATAAGGCGGCAGGTACACGCGCTCGCAAGGCTGCTTTGGAGCTCACAAAGCTCTTGAAGGAGTTCCGCAAGGTATCAGTTGAGGAGGCAAAGAAATAGTCTTCTTCCGTAAAACGTAGAGGCTGCAAAGCCTTTAATACCCCTCGGTGATTTAGTCATCGAGGGATTTTTTTTGCGCGTAGAGCTATTCGGAGCGTTGCATAAAATTGCAAAATTGGGTGATTCTGTTGCAAAATTGCAGTTCGCGATACCAAAGTTGTAGAATAGGCTATGATATAGTTAATACTTTCACATTTTTTTTGTATATTTGCCACGCATTTTTGCAGAAACTCGAAAAGAAGTTCATAGTTATGTTGAGTAGAAGATTGCTCCGAGTAAAGGTTGCAAAGAGCCTTTACGCACATCTTAAATCAGATTCGACGAGCCTAAAAGCCTCGGAGAAGAATTTGGTACAATCTATCGATAAAGCCTACGATTTATACTTTCAGATGATGTCACTCGTTGTCGAGGTGGCGCGTTATGCCGAGAGCCGTCAGGAGCTCGCCAAGCAGAAGAAGCTGCCCACGTATGAGGATTTGAACCCTAATCGTCGCTTCGTGGATAATAAGGTTATACACCTGCTTGCTACTTCGGACGCAGTGTGTGACGAGTTGGCAGCACGCAAATTGTCGTGGTCACAATATCCCGATGCTGTTAAGGACATATACAACCGCCTGATTGAGCAGGAGTTCTATAAACAGTATATGGCTGCTTCGGCATGCACATTCTCCGATGACCGCCGATTCGTAGAGAAGTTCTTCGCTTCGCTTGATGAGGATGAGGCTTTGGCTGATGTTGTGGATGAGATGTCGATAATGTGGAACGATGATTTGAGTTTTGCACTCTACATGTCGATGCGCACCGTGTCGTCGCTGAAACATGATACACCCGAAATAACGATTCTGCCAAAGTTCAAGAGTGAGGATGACCTCGAATTTGCACAACGTTTGTTCGTTAAATCGTTGGTAAACTACGATGATAACATAGAGATTATCGACAAGTACACCAAGAATTGGGATGTGGAACGCATCGCTTTTATGGATACGCTGATTCTCTCGATTGCCATAACAGAACTCGTTGAATTTGACTCGATTCCTGTGAAGGTTACGCTTGATGAGTGGATAGATATTGCCAAATACTACTCATCGCCTACGAGCAGCACCTTTGTCAATGGCATTCTGGATAAGATTGTTGCGGAGTTCCGCGACAGTGGTCGCATCAAAAAGAGTGGACGCGGTCTGCTCGAATAATATATGAGCCGACGCAGAGTCATAGTGCTTGTTGCAGTTGTTGCGAGCATTGTTGTTTTGTTCGTTTTGGCACTTGGTTTGTTTGGTAATGGCGACAATACAATAATTTCGCCCAATGAGCCGTTGAAGAGTGTGGCAGAGGTTGAGAGTGAGCAGCATGTTGCGAAACTACAACGAGGTGTGGTATCCGAAGTGCTCTTGGAATTAGGAGATGTAGAGTCATCTACAACAACTGTCAAGGAGATATGTGTGGTTAATAAGACAGATGCTCCGATAGTGTTGTTGGACTACCAGGCTACATGCCGTTGCGTGTGGCTCGACCTGCCGAAGCAAGCTATTGCGCCAGAGGAGAGCGCCGTTGTGAAGTTCTTCTTCGACTCACGTGGCGAGTATGGCTCGATAGGCAACTATATATCGGTCATGACATCGGACAACGAGTGCGAGATTGCAATTTGGATGAGTGCCGAGGTTTAGCCGAGATGATGGTATTTGGGCGTAAGAATATTTTTTATTATATTTGCGCCGACGATGCAAAAATTTATAGTGCAAACAATTAACTTAAAACATAAAAAAGATTATGGATTTGCTTTTTATTCAAGATGGCGTGGTTGCAGAGACTGTTGTCGCTACCGATGTTCAGGCTGCTGCACCAGCACCTGCTCCCACAAGTGACGCAGCGAATGTCGCATCAAGCGTAGTTGGTGACGCAGTAGTAGAGGTTCCCACAGACGCACAGGCTGTGCCCCAAGAGGCTCCCGCAGGCGGTGGCATGGGATTGTGGATTATGATTATCGTGATGATTGCCATCATGTACTTCTTCATGTGGCGTCCCGAGTCGAAACGTCGCAAGCAGATGCAGAAGTTCCGCGATGGTTTGAAGAAGGGCGACAAGATTATCACCGCCGGTGGCATCTATGGTGTCATCAAGGAGGTGCACGAGACTACCGTTCTTATCGAGGTTGATGGTAACGTTACACTTCGCGTAGATAAGGGTATGGTGGTTGGCGACCCCACAATGGGTGTTGTAAACAAATAGTCGTCCCACTACATAATGCAAAATAGCCTGCTCGAAAGCAGGCTATTTTGTTTCGTGTCATCCTAATTATCCGATTTATCATATACGGGCAATATGGTTGGTGGCTGTATGGATACCCACTCTGCTCCGTTGCCTTGCGAAGTACATACCATGCGCACTGCTTTGATGGGGCGTGATGGAGCATTGATGGTGTAGGCACCGCCCTCCAACTCTCCCGCGTATTCGAAGGTCGTACCATCGTAGCTTATTTCGACATATCCATTCTCGAATATAAAGCGCGGGAGCTGAAAATTACCCGTTGCCACCTTCATGCTTCGGCACGTTACGGGTGTGGTGAACGAGAACATAATCCAATCGCCTACATCGCCGGCACGTGTAGTGCGTGCCAAACGACCATACTGTTGAGCCTTGGCAAAGGAGTATTGTGTGCGGTCGGTCATCGACGAGGTTATCGTAAACGGCGGTGTTAGCGTTTTGAAGTGCGCCTCGACTGCTGCCGTGGGTGATATAGCCTCATGGCGACGCGACACGAAGCTGTATCGCTCCGGGGTATTTGTCTTTATTGGGTGATTATATCGCTCCTCTGTATCGTCGTCGATGCGGTAATATAGCGTGCTACCATCATCTACCGAGGCGGAGAGCAGGCCATCGCGATACTCCACCTTCGCCGGCATAAGTCGGTATGCTACACCCATGGCGTCGAGCCTTGCGTAGTGTGCTACAAGGCGTTTGTAGAATTGCTCGGTATTGCGTTCACCATCTGCTCGCCATGCCACTTCGGCAAATGTGGCTATGCGTGGGAATGTTTGATAGTGCAGATAGTCGGGGCTTTCAGGGTTACGCGATGCGTATGCCTCGCTGAAAAATGTCGCCTCAAAGCCAACTACATTTTCAATCTCTGCATCCGTAAAGCCAAGAGATTTTAACGATATGCTGTACACCTTCGTCCAATCGAATATGGCAGCCCAATCGTGTCCGGGCTCACGTGACGACTGCTTCATGTCGAAGTAGAGGTATTGCCCCGGCACAACGATTGTCCGGTAGCCTTTGGCGGCAGCACGCCTACACTCATCAATATTCTCCCAACCATAGACGAGTGTCGATGGTGACGAAAGCTCGCCGTCAATCGCCTCGTTCCACACCGCTGCCCGCTTACCATGACTCTCGACCATCTCGACAAGACGATTTGTGAAGTAGCTCTGCAATTGTGCAACATCGCTCATGCTGTTTTGATTCATAAATTCGCGACAACGGTCACACTTACGCCACTGCGACATCTCAACTTCATCGCCACCGATATGTATATATTCCGATGGGAAGATAGCGCATATCTCGCCTATAACATCAGCAAGCAGGCGATAGTTATCCTCGTTGGACGGACATAGTGCGGAGCGTGTATCATAGCCAAACGCAGCGCTACAATCTGCATTGTAGCTACACAACACCTCGGGGTGCATGGTTGCCAAACAAAGGCTATGGCCCGGGAGATCTATTTCGGGGACAATAACTATATTTCTATTTGCGGCATACTCCACAATCTCCCCTATATCCTCTTGCGTATAGTATCCACCCCAACGTTCGTTCCACTTGCCATAGCGCGGCTTTATTGGGCTGTCGCCTCCTCTATACCCTCCTATCGCAGCAAGTTCGGGGTGCGACTTAATCTCTATGCGCCACGCCTCGTCGTCGGTAAGGTGTAGTCGCAAATGGTTAATCTTGTGGTATGCCAAAAGGTCGATAAACTCCATCACGGCATGCTTATCCTGCCATGTGCGACACACGTCGAGCATGAAACCTCGATACTCGTAATCCGGTGCATCCTCTATTTGACAACAGTCAATGTTAAACGGGTAGTTCAACGTGCGGCTATACACCTCCTCGGGAAGTAGTTGCATAAGCGTTGTGATGCCGTTAAATACGCCCCCATAATCACCGCCACGAATGACTATGCCTCGCTGACTTATAGTAAGCGTATATGCCTCGTGGTCAAGCTCTTCGTTAATGTCGAGCAAGATTCGGGCAAAGGGGGTCATGTTGTACTGCAAACTCATGTGGTCGGCAAGGAAGACAGCAGCAGGACGTAGTTCACTGTCGAGGCAGCCCACGCTCATCGAGTTGTTTAAGCAGAGGTGACCATCGTGTCTTACGTGGTGTTTTGGCGTGGGTATAAGCTCCTGTGCGGGCAACGTATATGCTATGTTGAATAACATGAGCAGCAGTAGGAGATGTTTACTATACGAAGTCATAGTGCAGCTATTTTCTGCAAATATATAAAAAAAAGCAAGACGCACCACTATCGTGTGCGCCTTGTATGTTTTGGTGAAGTGTGTTCGATTTAGAAGTCGTCGTCCGAGGGCTCCTCTGCATTCGCTGCATCTGCCAACTCGTCGGCACCCTTCAAATCATCCTCGTCGTAGTAGCCGTCGTCTGCATCGTCGGCACCATCATCAACCTTAACATCAATCTTTACCATGTAGTATGTATCCTCGGTCTCGTAGGGAACTGTATAGAAAAATGTGCCATCCGGCTTATCAATTCTCATCATCACCTCACTAAAACCTAACGGATAGAGAGCCTTCACCTCGGCCTGTTGCTCGGCTGATAGGTTGTTAAAGCTCGTAACAATACGTCTCTTCTTATTGTCTGTCGCCATATAGTTCAAAAAATTTTCCGCAAATGTAGCTACATTTTAATAATGTGCAAGCATTAACAGATATTTTTTTTATTTTTTCGATTTTTCTTCGCTTATCCAAACAAAATATGTACCTTTACGTCATAATATATGTATATGAGCCGCGAGCAAGATTTATTGCGTATGTCGGAGCTTACGAAGGAGCTTGACTACCATAGCCATAAATACTACGTTGAGAACGCACCCGAGATTTCGGACTTCGAATTTGATGCGCTACTACGCGAGTTGCAGGAGTTGGAGAGCCGTTACCCCGATGCTGCCGACCCCAACTCTCCGACACAACGCGTGGGATGTGACCTTACATCCGAGTTCGAGAGTGTCGAACACCGCTACCCTATGCAGTCGCTATCGAACACCTACTCCGAAGAGGAGCTTGGCGAGTGGGTCGAACGCGTAGTGAAGGAGGTGGGCGATATGGAGTTTGTGTGCGAGCTGAAATTCGATGGTACGGCAATATCTTTAACCTACGAAAATGGTGCATTGAGTCGCGCTGTAACGCGCGGTGACGGACGCCGCGGCGATGATGTTACGCGCAACGTACGCACCATAGGCTCGGTACCTTTGCGCCTACAAGGTGATGACTATCCTGCACTCTTCGAGATTCGTGGCGAGATATTCATGCCATATGCCTCGTTCGATAGGCTGAACGCCGAGCGTGAGGCTGCGGGGGAACCACTGCTTGCCAACCCGCGAAACGCAGCAGCAGGCACACTAAAACAGCTGTCGTCGCAGGTCGTGGCTCATCGTGGTTTGGATTGCACACTCTATCACCTTGCCGGAGATAAATTGCCCTATACAACGCACATGGAGAGCCTTATGGCGGCACGACGCTGGGGGTTCAAGATATCGGATAATATCAAGATATGCCGTTCGCGCCGAGAGGTCGAGGAGTTTATCAGGTATTGGGATGCCGAGCGCAAGACTCTTCCGTATGCTACGGATGGAATAGTCATCAAGGTTAATGACTATGCTGCGCAACGCTCGTTGGGCTCGACGGCAAAGGCGCCACGCTGGGCTGTGGCATACAAGTTTCAGGCAGAGCGCGCCCTAACAAAGTTGCAGAGCGTAGATTTTCAGGTGGGACGCACAGGAGCGATTACGCCTGTGGCTAACCTCGACCCGGTACCTCTTGCCGGCACCATAGTCAAGCGTGCGTCGCTTCACAATGCAGAGCAGATTGCACTAATGGATATACGTCTTGGCGATATGGTCTATGTCGAGAAGGGTGGTGAGATTATCCCGAAGATTACGGGCGTCGAGCTATCGGAACGAAGCTCGGATAGCGTTCCGTTTGAGTACATCGAATATTGTCCGGAGTGTGGCACTCCATTGATGCGTTACGAGGGCGAAGCGAAGCACTACTGCCCTAATCAGAGCAACTGCCCCCCGCAGATTGTAGGTCGCATAGAGCACTTCGTAAAGCGCAAGGCGATGGATATTGAGGGCTTGGGAGCAGAGACTTTGGAGCTTCTATGGCAGAACGATATGTTGCACGATATTGCCGATATATATCACCTCGACGCCAATAGACTTGCGTCGCTGCCTCGTCTTGGCGAGAGGTCGGCAGCCAATATCTTGGAGAGTGTGCGTCGTTCGAAGGAGGTGCCATTCGAGAGGGTGCTGTTTGCACTCGGCATACGTTTCGTTGGTGAGACAACTGCCAAATACCTCGCCAACCACTTTGTGTCGTTAGATGCCATAGCTCACGCATCGATAGAGGAGCTTGCAGAGGCCGAGGAGGTGGGCTCGAAGATTGCGGGAGCCATCGTCGAGTATTTTGCAGATGAGAATAACCAGCGCATAATAGAGAGCCTACGCACGGCGGGACTGCGTTTCGAGATTGAGCAGAGGCGTTTGACTTCCGAGTCGCTTGTTGGTAAGACGGTGGTTATCTCCGGCAAGTTTGCGGGACGCTCTCGCGACGACATGAAGACACTTGTTGAGGCGCACGGAGGGCGCAATCTGGCAGCCGTATCGGCGAATGTCGATTTTGTGGTTGCTGGCGAGAATATGGGACCTGCAAAGCGACAGAAGGCGGAGAAGTTGGGGGTGAAAATCATCAACGAAGCGGAGTTCATGGCAATGATAAGTTCTGCGCCGCAGATAGAGCCACCCATCGAACAAGAGAGCGATTCGAAGTCCGAGGCTCAACCCATACAAGGAACACTATTTTAGAAGTTTAACTACAAATTTTATGATACAGTCAAAGATTAGCGGTGTGGGCGTTGCCCTTATAACACCATTCGACAAATACGAAATCGACTACAACGCCTTGGAGCGCATGATTGAGCATGTCATTGGCGGCGGCGTAGATTTTATCGTAGCCCTTGGCTCAACAGCAGAGACACCTACCCTATCACTTGTCGAGCGACAGCAGGTATTGCGCTTTGTTGTGGATAAGACGGCGGGCAGAGTCCCGGTGGTTGCGGGCATGGGAAGCAACGATACGCATGCTCTTGTTGAGCACCTGCACAACTTCGACCTCTCTGGCATATCTGCTATTTTGAGCGTTGTGCCCTACTACAACAAACCTTCGCAAGAGGGTATATATCGCCACTTTATGGCTGTTGCAGAGGCATCACCCGTGCCTGTTATCATCTACAATGTCCCAGGGCGTACGGGGGTGAATATGACAGCGCAGACAACTTTGCGTTTGGCACACGCCACAAAGAATATCGTGGCAGTGAAGGAGGCGTCGGGCGATATAGAGCAGATGCAGGTCATATTGGATGGTCGCCCAAGTGACTTTCTGGTGCTATCGGGCGATGATGGCATAACCGTGGAGCTTGTCAAGCGAGGCGGCAATGGCGTTATATCGGTTGCGGCAAACGCCTTTCCCGGTGTCTTTTGCAAGTGTGTGCACGACGCTATGGCGGGAGATATTGTCAAAGCCGAGGCGGAGATTGAGCGTTTGAATGAGGCGATAGCTCTTCTCTTCAAGGAGGGTAACCCAACCGGCGTGAAGTGCATGACCTCGGTTATGGGGCTTACGTCGGACTTACCTCGTCTGCCACTGATTGCCGGTAGCGAAGAGCTTCGCGAGAAGATGAAAATTGCAGTCGAGAAATACGAACTTCGATAGTTAAGACGTTGGTTTACGTAAAGAACCAAACATGTTGATTATGAAACGTATTTTTCTTGCTTTTGTACTTCTCTTTATTGCCACAACAGGCTTCGCCCAAAACGAAGAGAGTGCGAAGCGCATCCCCGACGAGGAGGATATCATACGCCAGACGCTGTCGTTGTCGTCGCCCTACTACTACACCAACCTCATGTTGAAGTACCGCAACGGCACCGAACCTCTCACCGACGATGAGTACTACTACCTCTACTACGGCTATGTCTATCAGGAGTCGTATCGACCTTTTGTGGAGAACAAAGCGTTGGACCGCATGTTGGATATCATGGCGGGCATAAATCCACAGCAGCCAACCATAGGTCAGCTTGAAGCATTGATAGAGAGTGGCATAGAGGCAATGGAGCTCGACCCATTTAATCCCAAGGTGCTGAACATGCTTGCGTTTGCCTATGGGTGTTTGGACGACATGCACCGCGAGGAGTTATACTTCAACCACCTGAATGGTGTGTTGCGCAGTATAGAATCCACGGGCACAGGGTTGAAGGAGGAGTCGCCATGGCATATACTTATGTTCTCGCACGCCTATGACCTCCTTGCATCGAAGGGGTTCTCATATACCGAGAGCCGTATAATAAGTCGTACAACGGAGTACATCCAGCTGACACGTAAAACACACGATAAAATCAAAGGTTTCTACTTCGATTACAGTCGTGTCTATCGCAACAAGCCCGACGACGTTTCATTTAAGCGCGAGCGCACATGGCAGATTAACAATTTGAAGCCTCGTGAGTATAAATAACGTATAATAGAGAATTTTAACTACCTTTGCCAAAAAATATTAGTATCATGAGGAAATTTTACGTCATATCCATATTTACACTTGCGATATTTGCATCTCTATTTTCGGGATGCGAAAAGGAGTCAAAGGTTATATACAACTTTTCGGTGGTATCGCAATATGGATGTGGGTTCCATGCACACGATTTTGATATTCAATACAGTGTAGGCGGTAGTTCAATTAAAGATTTAGATGTAAGCGCAACTGCCGACGATGCTTGGGTAACCAACATCGACAGCTCGGCACCTAACCTATTACGCATAAGCGTGGCCGAGAACGACGGTGAGCAGCGCTCAACCATAATCAGGCTAAATGCTCCCGGCATGCACGAAGCGCGCATAACGATTACGCAGATGGCTGCGCCAAAGAGCGGGACATCGCATACGCTGATATTCTACTTTTTCGGTACAAGCCTCTCACGATACTTCGACTACAATATCGACGACGCATCAATAGCCATAAGCAATGGCTCTCTGGGTGATGGTGGACGAGTATTATTCTTGCGCCAGGAGGATAAAACAACCGGGTATATAGGCGAGCTCTATCTAAACGAAATCAATGGAGAGTGCGAGGAGCGACGCATAGCAGATGTTATCATTGATGCCACACGACCGTTGGAGGAGACGGTTGCGGAGAATATAGCCTTCATGGCGGAGATGGCACCGGCAGATAGCTACGGAATGGTGCTTGCAGGTCATGGTCAAGGGTGGATTACGCGCGAAGCTCTAAACAGTGGCTCATCGATATTCAGCATTGGTCAAGACCCTTGGATGCCCAACCTTGGTGCAGAGATAACGCGTGCCTTTGGCGAGAATAATGTGAGGGTGGATATACAACAATTAGCGACTGCCATCGAGCATTCGAATGTCGATTTCGACTACCTACTCTTCGACGCATGTTTCATGTCAAACATAGAGAGTCTCTACGATTTGCGACACTCTGCCGACTACATCATTGCCTCGCCGTGCGAAATCATGGGTCGCGGTTTTCCGTATCATCGCACACTACCCCACCTCTTTGCCGGCAACGACCTTACGACGAACATGTGCAATGCCGCCGAGAGCTACTACATCTACTATCGCGACGAATATGTAGGCAGTTCGCGTTGTGGTTCAGTTGCAGTGGTTAATTGTGCAGAAATCGAGGCGCTTGCAGCAGCAACAAAAGATGTCGTTGCAACTGCTCACGAAGAGTACGATAGCTCAACGCTACAATTCTATGAGGGGCATAGCCGCCATACGTTCTTCGACTTTGGTGCATGGTGCAAACTTGTAGCTACCGACAACGATGCTCTTGCGCGCTTCGAGGAGCAGTTGGCTCGAACGGTCATAACCAAATATACCCTGCCATCGTTCTATTCGGCACTCGGACATTCTGGCACCTATCCTATTGATGAGGAGCGATATACGGGTATCACGACCTCTGCTCCATGCGACACCTATCCCGAGTATTGGCGCAACACATCGTGGCATGGTGCTGTATGGGAGTAGGAAAATAGAGAAATAATTTGTACCTTTGACCGATTTTTAGGAAAATAATAAAACAGAGCATATATGTTTGAAAATCTAACCGAGAAACTCGAACGATCGTTTAAGATTCTTAAAGGTGAGGGACGCATCACCGAGATTAACGTTGCCGAGACCCTCAAAGAGATACGTCGTGCGCTGATCGATGCCGACGTCAATTACAAGGTTGCCAAGACCTTTACCGATGAGGTTAAGCAGAAGGCATTAGGTCAGGATGTGTTGCGTTCGGTTAAGCCCGGACAGATGATGACCAAGATTGTCCGTGACGAACTTGCGGCATTGATGGGTGGTACAGCTACCGATATAAAGCTCGAAGGCAATCCCGCAGTAATCCTTATCGCAGGTCTTCAAGGTTCGGGTAAGACCACTTTCTCGGGCAAGCTTGCATCGCACATCAAGAGCAAGAAGGGGCGTCAGGTATTGCTCGTAGCGGGTGACGTTTATCGTCCCGCCGCCATCGAGCAGCTCAAAATTCTTGGCGAGCAGGTGGGTGTCGAGGTATATACCGAGCCGGGCAACAACAACCCTGTGCTCATTGCCGAGAACGCCATAAAGTATGCACGCCAGAAGTCTTACAACACAGTTATTGTCGATACGGCAGGTCGTCTTGCCGTGGATGAGGCGATGATGCAGGAGATTACGGCAATCAAGGCAGCTGTTAAGCCCTCGGAGACGCTCTTTGTTGTCGATTCGATGACGGGTCAGGATGCTGTGAATACCGCCAAGGAGTTCAACGACCGTCTTGACTTCGACGGCGTGGTACTCACCAAGCTCGATGGTGATACGCGAGGTGGTGCCGCTATCTCTATCCGCTCGGTTGTGGATAAGCCGTTGAAGTTTATCTCTGCCGGCGAGAAGATGGACTCGTTGCAGGTGTTCCACCCCGAGCGTATGGCAGACCGCATCCTCGGCATGGGCGATGTGGTATCACTTGTGGAGCGCGCACAGGAGCAGTTCGACGAGGAGCAGGCACGCAAGTTGAAGAAGAAACTTATCAAGAATCAGTTCAACTTCAACGACTTCCGCGACCAGATTAACCAGATAAAGAAGATGGGTAACTTGAAGGATATAGCCTCGATGATTCCCGGTATGGGCAAGATGCTCAAAAACGTGGATATCCCCGACGACGCCTTCAAGCAGACCGAGGCTATCATCGACTCTATGACTCCCGCCGAGCGAGAGAATCCGGAGATTATCAACGCCCGTCGTCGTGAGCGCATAGCCAAGGGCTCGGGTACTACGGTAGCAGACGTAAACAAGTTGTTGAAGCAGTTTGAGGATACGCGCAAGATGATGAAGTCGGTAGCCAACGGTGGCTTGCAACAGAAGATGCAGCAGATGCAACGCGGAGGCATGCGTCGCAGATAATGCAGATGGATAGAAAACAATAGGAGCAAACGTTCATCCGTTTGCTCCTATTGTTTTGCAATAAGCCCCATATTATATATGCCAATCTGAGGGGGTGGTAGCATTCCAACCTTCACGGAATCCTTCGTTAAAATCTTCGTAATCCTTCTGTGAGCTCGCAATGGCGAATGCAGCAAACAACAAAAGAGCTAATACTTGCAACAAAAATTTCTTCTGCATAGTATAAAAGTTATAAGAGTTAGTAAATAAATCAGAACATCTATCCAATCAAACGTTCCGGGCATGATGCCTCCTAATTGTAGAAACTCAAAAGCAAATGGCAAAGCCATAGTTGCCACTGTTACTGCTTTACTATACCACGTATTGCTACGCAGTTGAGATTCTACTAATAAGAGCGAGCCATACCATAGAGCATCGGCAAGAGAGTACAAGAAGATATATCCGAATACGGTATCGGTGTTAATGGCGTTATGAAACTTCGGCGGATTTATCGAGAACGAATCAAAGAGCCAAGATGTGAATATCACCTCATCTCGGAAGAATAGGTATATTACTCCCCCAAAGCAAAGCATCACAAGTGCCAATAACATTATATACTTACGACTCTGCATCACTATGCCCGAAAAGTCAAGATAGGTCTTTATCCTATTTTATAATTTGCTTTGTTTGATTTGTTACAAACATAAACAATCTAAACTTTTTCCTGCTCTTTGATTTTATATTGGTAAATTACTCGAAATCTTCGCCCCAATAATCACACAACTCATCATATACTATGTCTGCTGCTAAACCAGCTGCGGAAACCCATAAGCTACTTCCACCTGAGGGTGCAGCGGCTATAACGCCAGCCTTAACAGCCTCTTTTACGCCCCATTTAACAACCTTTTTAGTAGTACCTTCACATACTACTCTATAAAATTTTTGTCCATTTCTACTGTCTATCACATCTTGGGCTACTGATATACTAATGGACATTTGAGTTCGGTCATCTTCAATCCAGAAAGCATCGCCACTACTAACCAAAGTGATATCATTTGATATCTTAAATCTTTTTTGAGCAGATGCATTTGTTGAGTTTACACCAAGAATCAAAGCCAAAAGCGAAAGAATTAAAATCCTCTTCATAACTTTTAATATTTAAGTGGTTAAAAATTGTTTGTGTCCGTTGAGATATGAGATACGCACAAAAAAAAGACGCGGACAAAACTTTATTATCCGCATTCTGAGGTCTTAGGATACCATGTGGCAAGATATAAAGTGAAGCCCACGTCGTTACACGTGAGCATCAACTTCACTTTCCCTGCCACATCTTGAAATTTCCTAAGTTTCAGAATGCAAGTTGTAAAGTTAACGCTTTTTCCAATATTTTATAATGTGCGTACCGTTATACGCTAATGTTTCATAGGCAATACATTTTCGATGGTTGTTTGTATATAGTCATGCAAAACTACAAAATTTTATCTAAATATCAAAACAAAAATCGATTTATTCAGCCAACCTCTAATAATTATCTGCCATGGGCTCGAAGTATTTGCGGTCGTGTTCGCACGATGGACAGAGCTTCGGTGCAGCCGAGGCGCGCACGATATAGCCACAGTTGCGACACTGCCACATTATCTCGCCGTCGCGACGGAAGAAGTCGCCGTCGGTGAGTCGCCCCAAGAGTTTCAGGTAGCGACGCTCGTGCTCCTTCTCTACCTCGGCGATAAGGCGAAAGGTGTTGGCAACCTTCGCGAAACCCTCGGCACTCGCCGTCTCGGCAAACTCCTTGTAGAGCATATCCCACTCCTCGTGCTCGCCCTCCGCAGCTGCCAATAGGTTTTCGCGCGTCGAGGCGATGACTCCAGCCGGGAACGTGGCATGATGAATAGTCGCCTTGCCCCCTTCCAAGTACTTAAAGAAGCGCTTTGCATGCTCCTTCTCTTGGTCGGCTGTTGTGTTGAATACGGCAGCTATCTGCTCATAGCCATCCTTCGATGCCTGTGATGCAAAGTAGTTGTAGCGCATACGTGCCTGACTCTCGCCGGCAAATGCTTTCAAAAGATTCTCCTCGGTAAGTGTACCTTTAAGCGTGTTTCTCATAGCTCGAAAATTTAGATTTACACCACGTGCATTTCACAAAATCCAAGCCATACCTAATTCTATATTATATACAATTAGCGGTAGTTTGGTGTCGGAATTTATCTAACAATAATTTATTGTTATAATTTTTGCAAGTTAAAGCAACTATATAAAATATTTTGCTTACATTTGTTGCATACAATTTAATTGCATGCAATTGATATTTGGCAATAGACACAAAACAGACTAAACACTACTTATCTTGAACGAGAAATTAAAACTTGAAAACCAACTCTGCTTCCCGCTGTATCTTGCAGCAAAAGAGGTTATTCGACGTTACACCCCTCTGTTGTCGCCATACGGCATGACATATACTCAATATATAGCCATGATGGCGATGTGGGAGCACAGATGTTTGAGCGTTGGAGAGTTGGGAAGGATGTTAAGTCTCGATTCGGGGACAATAACACCAATGATAAAAAAGATGGAGCATAACGGATGGGTGAGGCGTGTACGTAGCGAGGAGGATGAACGTAAAGTGATGGTAGAGCTAACCGATGCGGGCAACAAACTGCACGACGAGATGTGCGATGTGCCCGAACGAATGGGCGCGTGCTTAACGATTGATAGCAAAGAGGCTATGGAGTTGTACAGATTGCTATATCTTCTCTTGGGCTCATTTAATGATGATAAATAATAATTGTTTGGATTATGGCAAAACACAATTGTTCACAGTGTAAAATTAGAGCAAAGTATGACAAAAACCCGAAATCTTTTTTAGGTCGTCTATGGCGTTGGCATATTGGATTCTGCCCCGGATGGAAGGCTTACTTCAACTCATTGTCGGAGGAGGAGCGCGAGGGTTTGAGGATAAAATACAACATCAAGAAGTAGTAGTGTGAAACAGTTTTTTAGACGTGTGTTCGACGCTACGAGGCGCTGGTTAGCGGGGTTATCGTTTCGCACTGGCGTCATCGTACTCCTATTGTGCATAGTCTTCTATGTGCTCTCGTTTGCACAGATGTTGCTACCCATATCAGCAACAGCCAAGGCGGTGCTATGGTTTATACTTTTTGGGTTGGCAAAGACCACTCAATATATGGGACTTGCGATTATCGGCATCGAGGGTTGGCGCCGAATAAAGCAATATTTCAAGAAAGAGCGAAACCAATAAAACATATAATCTTGCACCTACGGTTATAAAAATTTCCGTATCTCGTTTTTTTGGCCTATATTTGTACTCTATTATATCGAAATAGATAGTAACAACAATACAAATATTATGGCAGACGAGAAAATTATATTTTCGATGGTTGGGGTGAGCAAGGTGCTCAACAACAACAAGAAAATTCTGAACAACATCTACCTATCATTTTTCTATGGTGCAAAGATTGGCATCATAGGTCTTAATGGCTCGGGTAAATCTACCCTAATGAAGATTATCGCCGGCATCGACAAAAGCTTCCAAGGCGAGGTGGTATTCTCTCCCGGCTACACCGTAGGCTATTTGGAGCAGGAGCCGCAGCTCGACCCCGACAAGACCGTAAAAGAGATTGTCGAGGAGGGTGCAGCTGCCACAGTTGCACTCTTGAAGGAGTATGAGGATATCAATATGAAACTCTGCGAGCCGATGTCCGACGACGAGATGGCGCGTCTTATCGAGCGCCAAGGTGAGCTCTACGAGAAGATTGACCAAGTGAACGGTTGGGAGCTTGATAGCGTTTTGGAGCGAGCTATGGATGCACTGCGCTGCCCCGACCCCGACCAGAAGGTAAACGTATTGTCGGGAGGTGAGCGTCGCCGTGTAGCACTCTGCCGTCTGTTGTTGCAGCAGCCCGATGTATTGCTTTTGGATGAGCCTACCAACCACCTCGACGCCGAGAGTATCGACTGGTTGGAGCAGCATTTGCAGCAGTATAAGGGTACGGTTATCGCTGTAACGCACGACCGCTACTTCCTTGACAATGTTGCGGGCTGGATTTTGGAGTTGGACCGTGGTGAGGGTATTCCATGGAAGGGAAACTACTCGGAATGGTTGGAGCAGAAGACCCAGCGTATGGCGATGGAGGAGAAGCAGGAGAGCAAGCGTCGCAAGACCTTGGAGCGCGAGTTGGAGTGGGTGCGCATGTCGCCCTCGGGTCGTCACGCAAAGTCAAAAGCCCGTCTTTCGGCATACGATAAGCTTATGAATGCCGACACCAAGGAGCGTGAGGAGAAGTTGGAGATCTACATCCCCAATGGTCCTCGCTTGGGCGATGTGGTAATCGAAGCACAGGGTGTATCAAAAGCATTTGGGGACCGCGTGCTATACGAGAATTTAGAGTTTTCGTTACCCCCTGCCGGCATCGTTGGTGTGATTGGTGCGAATGGTACGGGTAAGACCACCCTATTCCGCATGATTATGGGTCTGGAACAGCCAACATCAGGTAGCTTCCGCGTAGGTCCCACAGTGAAGTTGGCATACGTAGATCAGCAACACAAATCTATTGATCCGGAGAAGACGGTATATGAAGTGATTTCGCAAAATAGCGACCTTATACAGCTGGGCAACAGACAAGTACCTGCACGTGCATACGTTGGGCGTTTCAATTTCAACGGTGCCGACCAGGAGAAGAAGTGCGGTGTTTTGTCGGGTGGTGAGCGCAATCGTTTGCACTTGGCATTGGCTCTCAAAGAGCAAGGTAACGTATTGCTTTTGGACGAGCCTACCAACGATATCGACGTGAATACGTTACGCGCATTGGAGGAGGGTTTGGAGAACTTTGCCGGCTGTGCAGTCGTAATCTCGCACGACCGCTGGTTCCTCGACCGTATTGCCACACACATCCTCTCGTTTGAGGGTGATTCGAAGGTGGTGTTCTACGAGGGCTCATACTCGGAGTACGAGGCATGGAAGAAGGCGCAGGGTGAGGATACTACACCCAAGCGTGTTAAGTACAAGAAACTTTTAGCAGAACAATAAAAACAGAGAGTATAACATGGCTCAAAAACCATCTATCCCAAAGGGAACGCGCGACTTCTCTCCGGAGGAGATGATGCGTCGCACCTATATATTCGACACCATCAAGAGCGTATTCCGCCTCTTTGGCTATGCTCCGTTGGAGACTCCGTCGATGGAGAACCTCTCAACGCTGCTCGGCAAGTATGGCGATGAGGGCGATAAGCTACTATTCAAGATTCTCAACTCGGGTGACTACGGGGCAAAACTCAACGAGGAGGAGTTGCGTCAAGCATCAAAAATCTCGGAGAAGGGTTTGCGCTATGACCTGACAGTCCCTTTTGCACGCTATGTTGTGCAGCACCAGAACGAGATTGTTTTCCCCTTTAAGCGCTATCAGATTCAGCCCGTATGGCGTGCCGACAGACCACAGAAGGGTCGCTACCGCGAGTTCTATCAGTGCGATGTGGATGTCATTGGCTCGAAGTCGTTGTTGAGCGAAGTTGAGTTGGTCGATATCGTAGCACGAGTATTTGCTAAACTCGGCATATCCGTAACATTGAAGATGAATAATCGCAAGATTCTATACGGAATCGCCGAGAGCATAGGACATGCCGATAAGATGATGGATATTACGGTTGCAATCGACAAGCTCGACAAGATTGGCTTGGATAACGTCAAGGAGGAGTTACGCGAGAGAGGCATCGACGATAATGCTATTGACAAGCTTCAACCAATACTCGAATTGAGCGGAACCAACGACGAGAAACTCACAAAATTGAGCGAGGTTATTGGCTCTTCGGAAATAGGTATGTTGGGCATAGAAGAGATGCGCACTATATTCTCGAATGTTGAGCGTTTGGGCATCGCTCTTACGCCCGAGCTCGACCTCTCGTTGGCACGTGGTCTTAACTACTATACCGGAGCAATCTTCGAAGTTAAGGCAAACGACTTTGCCATTGGCTCTATCTCGGGTGGTGGTCGCTACGACGACCTCACAGGCATCTTCGGCATGTCGGGAATGTCGGGTGTAGGCATCTCGTTTGGTGCCGACCGCATATACGATGTAATGCTCGGACTCAACCTCTTCCCAAAGGAGCTCGCTTGTTCAACAAAGGTGTTATTCGTAAATCTTGGCGAGGAGGAGCAGAGTGCAGCAATGCGTATTGTTGGCAAGTTGCGTGACAAAGGTGTGGCTGCGGAGGTATATCCCGACGCCGGTAAGATGAAGAAGCAGATGGAGTATGCCAACCGTCGCGGCATCCCATATGTTGTTATTATTGGGTCGGATGAGTTGCAGCGCAATGTTGCAACAGTCAAGGATATGACATCGGGCGAGCAGCGCGAACTCTCGGTCGAGGAGCTTATTACAACTCTATAACTATCGGTAGCAGCGGATGAAACGATTTGTTATCTTAACGTTTAGTTTAGCATTTATGCACGTTTGTGCTACGGCACAGCTAACCAAACAGCAGCAGATACAAAAACTAAATTTCGTATATCAACAGATTCGTAACAACTATGTAGATGACGTGTCTCTTGAACCTCTGGTTGAAGAGGCCGTCATTGCTACACTTGGAGAGTTGGATCCGCACTCCACCTACCTCAATCGTGAGCAGGTAGCTGCCATGCGAAACCGCATATCGGGCGAGTATGCGGGCATTGGCATTAAGTATCTGCTGCATAACGACACCATCGTTATATGTCAAACCATAGCCCACTCTCCGGCGGAGCGCGCCAAGATTTCCCGCGGCGACTGCATCGTACGCATCGACAATAGAGCTATTTCCGGTCTTTCGCAAGACAGCATAGCAACACTTCTCAAAGGAGAACTCGATAGCAAAGTGTCGCTCGACATAATTCGCAGAGGAGAGGCCAACCCGCTAAATATCACGCTCAAACGTGATAATATCGACAATAGTGCTATAAGTGCAGCATTTCGTATTGGCAGTGTTGGCTACATTTCAGTATCGGCATTTTCCAAGCCTCTCGCCACGGAGTTTTATGCGGCATACCGAGAATTGGGCAACATTGAGCAGCTTATTATAGACCTTCGCGACAATGGTGGAGGAGCCATATCTGCTGCTATAGACCTTACGAGTCTATTCCTCAAAAAGGGAGATGTGATGGTTACCACCGAGGGGCGTACCGACAATTTTGTCTATGAGAAAAAGACGAAGACACTTATCGACCTGCCGTTAGTCGTTATCATAAATGAGGAGAGCGCATCGGCAAGTGAGATATTTGCCGGAGCTATTCAAGACCACGATAGAGGCTTAATTATCGGTCGAAGAAGCTATGGCAAGGGGTTGGTACAGAAGGTTATCGACTTGAAAGATGGTACCGCACTATGTCTTACCACGGCAAGATACAAGACGCCTGCTGGTCGCATTATACAGCGCCCATACTCCATGGGCGGTCAGGATAGCTACTATTCGGATATGTCGCGCTACAACCATGAAGATTCGGAGGTGCATCCGGATAGCCTAACATTCAGAACATTGAATAGTGGTCGCGTGGTATATGGCGGAGGCGGCATCATTCCCGACATCTATATTCCGCGTGACGAACCACAAGCCGTTGAGCAGTATGTTATCGCGGCTATTGAAGCGGGCATCGTGGAGCAAATAATAAAGCAAGTATATGCCAATGGAGGCTTGCAACGTATTATAGAGGAGTATGAAACGGAGCAAGAGTTCAAGGATAGCTTTATGCTCGATAGCGAAGTTTTGCTGCACCTCGACACTATGCTTAACGACATGAATATACCCCATGTCGCCATTAAGCAAGAGGAGGCAATGCCGCAACTTCTCGCCTACATAAAAGCCAATATTGCTCAACACATTTTTGGAGATGTAGGCTATCGCTATGTCTATAATACAGAGTACGATTCTACGCTCAAACAGGCGTTTGACTATGCTTGCGACGTGGAGCTCATAGATTCTATTTTAGGAGGCACAAAGCAACAACAATAGACTTATTGTGCTATTTTGGTCTAAAAGTTTGGTCGATTAAGTTTTTTTTACTATCTTCGTTAAACCAAATTAAAATATAAAGAAAATAGTGTTTATGAATTCAGACTTTACTCCTCGACACGACCATGACGACTATGGCGAAGAGATCTATTCAAGGGCTATACGCGCCGGCAAGCGCACCTACTTCTTCGATGTTAAGGCCACGCGCAATGGCGACTACTTCTTGGCAATAACTGAGTCTCGCAAGAAGAGCAATGCCGACGGGTCATCGAGTTTCTCGCGTCATCAAATGTATCTCTACAAAGAGGACTTCGGCAAGTTTATTGACGGCATGACCGAGACAATCAACTACATCAAGGAGCATAAACCCGAATACTTCGAAACGGTAGAGTCTAACTCCATAAACGAGGAGTTCGAGAAGTTATAATACCAAAGGTTGAGGTTGTCGTACAATACGACAACCTCTTTTTTACAAAAGAGTTATGAACGAAGGGGTGGTACTCGGTTTCAGTGGCGGCATGGATAGTAGAACAGCCGCTATGCGCCTTATGCAGAAGGGGTATAGAGTTGTGGCTCTCACTATCGACACCATTGGTGACAGCGACATGATGCTCAATGCTCGAAACAGCGCAAGCGAGTTGGGTATAGAGTGGATGTCGTATGATGCTCGAGAGCGTTTTCGATGCGAGATTATCGACTATTTTTGTACAGAGTATCAGCGCGGACGCACCCCTGCACCATGCACACGATGCAATCCGCAAATTAAGTGGCGAATATTGTGTAGCGTGGCAGACGAGTTAGGTATTACGAAGGTCGCCACAGGCCACTACTTCAATGTAGTGCAGCGCAATGGCTTGTACTATGTAGCTATGGGCAGGGATAAAATCAAGGACCAATCGTACTACCTTTGGGGACTGTCACAAGCTACTCTTGCGCGAATCATCACCCCAATGGGTGATGCCATAAAGCACGAAATAAAGGAGGGTTTTACAGATAAGCGCGAAAGCATGGGCATATGCTTCCTTCACGGAAAACACTATGGAGAATTTCTAAAAGAGATGGGCTATACTCCAATTGCAGGTGAGGTCGTAGATTGCAACGGCAAAATTTGTGGCACGCACACGGGAGTTGCAAACTATACTATTGGACAAAAACGGGGTAAAGGCATCCCTGACGGAGGATATGTTACGGCAATAGATGCCAAGCACAATAGACTGATTATTGGTACAAAAGAGGATTTATATAAACACGAACTGCAAATAGAAGAGTGTGTAGTGGTTGATCGCGAAGAGCTACTTACGGCGAACGACATAACCATTAAGATTCGCGGCTTTGGCGTCAATCCACAGCTTCCGGTCAAGGTCGAGGCTAATGGCAATGGTTACATGGTTACTACGCGCGACAGCATGTTGGCTCCGGCAAATGGGCAGCCATTGGTCTTTTATCGTGACAACTTGGTCATCGGAGGCGGAATAGTTGTCGAAAACATATAAAAGTTGGCATTTTGAAACAAATGTTGTACATTTGCAACTCAAAACAGAGAACATTGTAATGGTAAGAAAACTATATAATTGGGTACTATCGTGGAGCGATAGCAAGTGGGGATGGCTGGCTCTATTCTTCATGGCACTTTTCGAGGCGAGTTGGTTTCCCCTTCCGCCCGACATTCTGCTAATCGCATTGTGTATAGGCGCAACAAAGAAATCGTTTAGATTTGCAGCGATATGCCTATTGGGTTCGGTTTTGGGCGCTGCACTCGCCTACGCCATAGGAAATCTCGCTTGGGTAACTGCCTCGGGCGAGCCCACAGCATTTGCGCAGTTCTTCTATGACCACATTTTCAGTCAAGCAACATTCAATAACGTTAGCAAAATTTACCAAGAGTGGGACTTCGTTGCGGTGTTTACTGCCGGGTTCTCGCCACTACCGTTCAAGATATTTACCATCGCCGGTGGCATGTGCGAGATTAACTTCCCGATGTTTATCCTCGCGTCGTTCGTAGCACGTGGTATGCGCTTCTTCCTCATAGCGTGGCTTATATGGAAGTATGGCGCGCCTATCAAAAAGTTTATTGACAAGTACTTAAACCTTCTTGCTACACTTTTGGCAGTAATTCTAATTGGCATCACCGTACTTCTCTTTGCAATTATGGGAAACGAGGAGCCGGAGAATACGACAGAAGAGCCCATAGTAACCGCGCAGCAAGACATTCAAAGCGGAACTACCCCATTGCAAGATAATAATGTAGTGGAGTTTAAGAGTGTTGCAACACCCATATCGCCATGCGAAGATACGCTCTAATAGGTCGCAAGTTATCACACTCATTCTCGAAGCGATACTTCACCAAGAAGTTTGATGCCGAGGGCATTGACGCTTGTTACGAGCTAATAGAGTTAGAGGATATTGCATCGCTGCGAGATGTGGTTACGAGCGACAGTTGCATCTATGGATTAAACGTTACTATCCCCTACAAGCAGACGATAATGCCTCTACTCGACGAAATCCAAGAGGAGGCAAGAGCCGTTGGTGCCGTAAATTGCATATCGGTAGAGAGTGGACATATGGTAGGTCACAATACCGATATCGAGGGCATAGCAGCAACGCTCGACAGATTGGGCGTTGAAGATGTGCATGGTGCCTTGGTGCTCGGTACGGGCGGTGCATCAAAGGCCGTGGGCTATGTGCTGCGACAGCGAGATATACCCTACCACACCATATCTCGCAGTGGGCAACGAGGCGACTTTACCTACAATAATCTTCCACACGAGGTGATAGCAAACAACCACCTTATAATCAACACTACACCTCTTGGCATGTATCCCGATGTGGAGTCTTTGCCAGCGATAGATTTCTCTGCCATAGGCTCGAATCACACAATATTCGATCTGGTATATAACCCCGCACCGACACTCTTTATGCGCCGATGCGAAGAGCGCGGTGCAAAGGTCATTGGCGGCGGCTTGATGTTAGTAACCCAAGCGGAGGCATCGTGGCGAATATGGGAAGGTCGCAGCGTCCGGTAACAGCAACAAAACAGCGCTCAACCAAATCGGTTGAGCGCTGCTTACATTGCGGAGAGTATGAGTCTAATGCATCAAGTCGATGAACTCTTGGGCATCGCCACGGCCATCGTAACTCATAGTAATAGGTTCGCTCTTGAAGAGCTTTGACGGATTACCTTGGGCATCGATGGCAACGGCAAGAATCACATATTCACCACCATACTCCGAGATGAAATTAACCGGGCGGAATGACGTTCTGAATTGGAGCTGCAACACCTGCTGATGCAGCACAACATCGTCATACATCTCTGCCGTTTCTCTACTGAACAGACCATAGTGGATACCCGATGCCTGCGGGGTAGTCGTAAACTCGTAGGCGAATAGGGCCGCATAAGTTTCGGCATAGCCCGCATAGCTACTATTAAGCGCGGCAACCTCTGTGAGGTCATATAGACCATGAATGGTAAGTTCAATATCAATATCGGAAATTACCTCCTCCGGGGTTGTAAAGTCGCATCTAAACAGTTTTGTGGTTACCTCTTCCCCCTCGTATCCGAAGGCTGCAACGAAGTAGTCGGTTTGGGGATTCAAGCCCGTAATGGTGTATGAATATGCTCCACCATAAGGGTAGGGAGGGAAATGTGCCAGATAATCGTCAATTATCTCATCATCTGTCATCCCCACATAGGCAGACGACTCAAAGCATGCCGTAATAAAGGGGTCGTCGTTCGAGGGAGTAACAGTGATTGTCACAGAGCGTGGCTTAATATTGCTTACGGAAATCTCGATAATATTATCGGATAGCCCCGCCTTCGATGTTTCGAACTTGCAAATCGAGGGATAGGCATAAGCTATGCCGGATGCATCGACAGCTATTGCAGCTACTAAATAGTCGGTATTTGCCATCAGGCTTAACGTTTCGCTATATACGCCTTCTACGGTAAGCTGATTCAGGGCAGATTCCAAACTAAAACCAAATTGCAGATACATCGACAATGTCTTGTACCACATATCCGTAGCAAACTCTTTCAGCTGGGCATCAGTTACACCGCCTTCGGGGAAATGCGAGTCGATAGGCTCAACCATAATAAAATATCTGCCATCATACGCTTCGGGGTCACACATAATATTTGCCCTAACACCCTCTATCTCCACCTCTATTGCCAGAGGCTGCTCAACCAGAGTAACCTCTTGGGTTCTATCACGCAACGTGACAACATCTGTCGTAGCCACAGGCTTACCATCCACAAACTCGACACCATAGGCATAAATTACAAATTCGTCACCCGGAGGAATACCGTTTACCGTATTATCTGCGACATCACCCGTATAAACATAGTAGTAGCGCACATGCTCCTCGACCGAAGTGCCGAATAATTCGGCCTCCTCTTCAAACATCGCAAAGTTAAGTGCCGGAATGTCATCATCATTTAGAACCCCTTTTTGAGCCAGATTCTCTGCCGTATCGCTCAAAAAGATATACTCCATATCTTTATCAAGCGGCGTCACGTTATAGGTAAACGATAGTTGGGTCTTATCTGTAATAACTATCTCAAAAGGAGCATCATTTTGAGGCTCCGAAGCGGGTTGCTCCTGTTTTTCGCAACCTATTAGCAGTACACCAAAACCCAATAGTAACGCCCAAAGGTACGTAGCTTTTTTCATACAGATATTTTTTTTATTATAATTATTCACTTCTTCGCTCTGCAAAGATATAAAAACATTCCAAAAAAATAGCTTCACATGCGATTATTGTACAAAAAAAACGTGGATAGCCCGAAGGTTACCCACGTCTGTGCTTGGTAATTTAGAGAATAGAACTACAAATAGCCATTCTCCGCTGCCCACTCCATAACAGCAACTTCAACATTTGCAATCTGCTCGGGAGTAAGTGTAGCCTCGAAAGCCTCCATCTCTGCCTCAATAGCAGCAAATGCTGCCTCGTCGCCAGATACCACGGCGTTCATAGCGCGCTCGCTCAACTCAATCGCAGTAGCAATATAGTCTGCCTCCTCTGCGGGAGCCTCGGCCTCTACTACAGCCTCCTCTACAACCTCTACTGCGGGAGTCGCTGCGTCGTTCTTCTGCTCCTCGGCCTTCTTGTCGCCACCACAAGCTACGAACATAGCACCGGCAGCCAACATCACAAATAACTTCTTCATTGTAAAAATGTTTTTAATATTAAATTGTTTTGCAGTACAAAGATAAGTCAAATTATCTTTATTTGGAACGGATTGAACAAAAAAATGTTTTACCAATTTATATTTCGGACAATGACACGATATTGTTTAGCACGGCATATATCGTAAGACGTCCGATGGAGCGAGTATGCAACTTCTCCGAGATATTGTTACGATGAAAGATGACCGTTGCTATCGAAATATTCAACTTATCGGCAATCTCCTTGTTAATGTAACCCTTGACCATTAGCGATAACACATCCTTCTCGCGCGCCGACAACAAATCGGGACGCTCCACCGAACAACCGTGATTATGCTGCACATCGGCATTAGGATGTCCATGGTGGTGTATAGCGAGGATTGCTCTCACGAGTTGCGGCTCGGGCAACGTTATATCTATTGTCCGAAACCCCGCTTGCACAAACGACGAAGCCTCGCCTTCGGCAAAGACTATCGTTCGACGCATTATGGAACGGAAGAAATCGGGATGGTGAAATACCACCGATGCCGACACAAACCAGTGTGCTACACACTGTGGAGATTGACGTTCAAACTCCTCGACCGACGGATAGATCGCAACATTGATACCCGGCGCCATATCAGACAGCAAGCTGCGCAGGGTCATAGCACCCAACGTATTCTCCATAATTATTGCCATCTGCGCACCCTGCATCATATTCCGTCAAACTACTTTACATATAACTCCATCATGCGAGCCTCGCCCGCAATGCAAATCTCATTGTTAATCTCCGCGGGCACCAAAACCAACTCACCCTCGGTCAGGCTCTCCTCGACACCATCTGCCTTAATCGATACCTTGCCCGATAGACATATGTATATAACAAACGTGTCGAGCGCCGAGTAATCCATAGTCTTAGCACTCTCCACATCGAGCAATGACATGGTGAAAAATGGTGTATCGAGCACCTTGACATGTCCACCTCGCAACAGCTCATAGGCGATATGCAACTTCTCGGCATCGGCTTCGAAGTCGATGGCATCGACAGCAAGTGCCGTATGTAACTCGCGACCCTTGCCCGAGGCATCTACCCTATTCCAATCGTAGATACGATATGTAATGTCGGATGTCTGCTGCACCTCGACAACCTCGATACCCGCACCCAGAGCATGTACCGTGCCCGCCGGGATGAAAAAGAGGTCACCGGGCTTAACCTCGATACGATTAAGCATCTCCTCCAAGCGCTGTTCGGCAACAGCCTCGATATACTCTTCGCGCGTTATATTGCGATTCTTGAAACCAAGATAGAGCGCCGCACCGGGCTTGCAGTCGGCAATATACCACGCTTCGGTCTTGCCATAAGAGCCATGACGCTCCTCGGCCAACGCATCGTCGGGATGTACCTGCACCGACAGTTTGTCGTTACAATCGAGATACTTGATAAGCAACGGGAACTCCAAACCAAAGCGCATGAAGTTATCCTCGCCAACCAAATCACCCATATATACCTCGATGAGCTCGCGCAAGTTGTTGCCTTTGAGCATGCCATTGGCAACAACCGACACATCACCCTTAACCGTCGAGATATCCCAGCTCTCGCCATAGAGCCTATCTTTTGCCACACGTGACAAACATCTACCTCGCCTTCTCACAATCGCATCGCCTCCCCAGATTCGCTCTTTGAGACGTGGACGAAATTTCAACGGATATAACATTCTCCTTAACCTATCAAAAATACTCTGTTATGCAAACATTGCCTCTACCGTAGCCACGACATCATCCACCTCTGGTGTGAGCGAGAATACCTTATGTGGTTTCAAGTACCACACCTCGCGACCCTGCGTAGCAGCCTCCTCACCGGCACCCGTGATATTAAGCATGATGCAAGCATCCTTATCTATGGTGTTATTCTCTACCATCTTGATAAGGGTCGATAGTGCCACAGCGGGTGCAGGATAGATATCGATGCCCTCCAACTCCTTGAAGAGTTTGCGAGCACGACGAGCCTGCGCATTGGTAGCTACCATAATATCTCCATCGGTTGCCTTCAATGCATCGTACAAACCTCCGGCAATGCCATAAGGGGGTTTACGATTCGAAAGCACCTTGGCGTCGATAAGTTCTGCATCGCGGCGGGCCTTTTTCGCATCGTAGGGCAACATCTCGCGTGAGTCGGCACGCCAAGCATCGTACATGGGAACGAACGGCGCATTTTGCGATACCATAAGACGCATTAGGTTAGAGCCGAAACGGCCATCCTCAATAAGACGCATATTTGCCTCCCATGCCGCAATAGCACCGGTGCCGCTACCTACCGCCTGGAAGTAGTAGTCGGGAATACGACCTATGGTAGTTACTGCCGAGAGCACAGTTGTGGACATGCCATCGCGGCGAGCAATATTCTTGGCACCACCCTCGGCATAGAACTTCGACGATTTCAGAGCCATATTACTCAAATTGATTGCATCGAAATAGTCGCCACCCTTCTCACATGCGATAAGTTTTACGCAGTCGTTCAGAGGCTCGCTAAACCAAAGCGCCGAGAGATTATCCGAAGGCACGGCAAGCAGCAGCTTGATATTGTTGTCGGAACAAACCTTGGCAAAGGCACGAGCGGTGTTTCCGGCAGATGCAACGACAAGAATACGCTCCTCGGCTTCGTCGATACGTGCACATACGCTATATGCCTCTGTCTCCTTGAACGAGCATGTCGTCATGCGAACACCCTTCTCGGGGCAGTAGCCATTGAGCGTAATCCAAAGATTACTCAAACCAAGATGTTTGGCAAGTGCCTCACTCTTATAGGTTACGGGAGCCGACGACCCCTTCAATATGCGCTTCACAGGAAGCCAATCACAAAACTTATAGAAGCCATACTCGTCGGATTTAACCTCAATCTGCTTCTTCTCGTATTCGGCACGTATGAGCGATGGAGTCTTACATTCCGCATCGTCCAACATCCATCCCGCATCGTTGAACTGGCGAGATGTAGCAACACATTTAAGAGTGTACTTTGTGGGTTTGAAATTTTTCATATATCAAGTTTAGATTTTGGCAATTTATTGCGTATAATCACGTTCACCTTTATAAATCGCGCAAATTTACATCGAATTTCCGAAATAACCAATAAGTAAAGATACCTATATTCAGAAATAAAATTAGATAACAACGTAGTATCGTTCAAAATAAATTCGTATATTTGTGATGTCTTTGCCCCTATCGCAAGAGGCTCGACATATCCGCAGGTGGATATAACAAACTAAATAACAATATACTATGAAAAAGTATTTACTTAAATTGACCTCACTCTTTGCCTTTGTGGCATTGGCCGTATCGTGCGAGAGTGGTGCAGACGAAGAGAAGTCGAACCTTCTCCCCATCGAGGGCTCGACCATGGCAGTCTATTTGGACGTTAATCAGCTTATCGAGAAGAGCGGCATCGGGCCCCAACTTCAGCTCTTGGCAGCAGGTGTAGCAGGAGAGTTCGAAGATCCGAAGGATGGTGCATTCATCAGCTCTATCATCCAGAACCTCGACAACAGCGGCATCAAGTTCAGCGAGCCCGTGTATGGCATTGCCAAAGCCGATAATAGCGGCGAGTTGAGCTCTATGTTTCTTACTGCACGCGTGACCAATGCAAACAATATCGACAAGCTTGTCGAGCTTGTTGGTCGCATGTCAGACACAGAGTTGGAGTTTGAGAAGGATGGCGATTTGAGATACATGTCTATCGAAGGCGATGGCTATCTCGGCTACAACTCAAACAAGATTGCGTTGGTTCTTGCTCGCGAGAATAGCTTCGACGCCTTTAAGTCGGTGCTCAATGGTCCCGACTACGACCTTTCGATATTTGGCAACCGCGATGCAGCAGCCTACATCAATGTTAAGCAATTCATTGACATGAGTGGCATTATGTTTTCAAACATAGGTAGCTCTCTCAATGAAGTATATAATAGTCTTGCCGAGGATTCGGCCTTGACGTTTGGCCTTACGTTCAAGCCCTGCGCTGTAACCATCGACATGCAGGCACATAACTTCCAGGAGACTATTGCCCCCACAAGCACTACGCTCGACCACCTTGCATTGCTTCCGAAGGGCACAGTTGCCGTGGCGGATATGGGCTTCGACGGCACTGCTATTACCGAGATAGTCAAGCCTATGCTTACGAGCGATATGGCGCGCATCTATGGCATGACCGTGAACGACTTTAACATGATAAAGAATATCATTCTGGATGCAGTTGGCTCACTCAAAGGCGACATCACCCTGGCAATTACCGAGCTTAATGGATACATCGACGAGATCGATAGCAGTTACTACGACTACTATTGGGATGAGTGGGTATATGACTCATATATAACAATGGATTTGAGCACTACAAACATTGCGCTTATCGCCGACACACGCAACGAGTATATCATTTCGAACCTTGGAATGGCCGCCGGCAATATGCTTGACACAAAGGGCTATAACCACTATGGCCTGGACTTCGAGGGAGGCAAAATAGATATCAAGCAGGATGGCGATATGCTACGCGCCAACTACATCGTCTCGACAAATAGTCAGCCCGTTTACAGCTATGGCGACGTATTCGAGGTTAGACAGAACCTCTCGAATGCACGCTGGATTGACGATATCAAAAATAGCTATACCTATGCTCTCGTAGATATCGACGCCTTGCAGAAGAGCGACTTTGGCTCATCGTTGATGCGCTATTTCCGCGACAACGTCGAATATCCCGTAAGTGACATCATCAACGACTTTGTGACTATGAGTAGCCACGTTTACTTCCGCCACTCACAGGAGGGTATGGAGCTGACGTGGAAGTTCGACGACAATGGCTCACATACTAATGCCTTGAAGATGATATCACAACTTATTTTCAACTACGCTATGGAGTTTTAATTGAACATGATACAACGTATTAAGCTACATAATGCCGTTCCGGAGATCTTCGCCAAGCGCGAGGATCTCCGTTCGGATATTTGGCTACAAGATGTAGCGTTTGAGCGCGGTCACACCTACCTCATCGAGGCTGAATCGGGTACGGGCAAGTCGTCGCTGTGCAGCTATCTCTATGGGCAGCGCGGCGACTATCGAGGCACCATTCTCTTTGACGATGAGCCAATAAGCAAATTTTCAACAAGACGTTGGTGCGACATTCGTCAAACCACGTTGAGCATCCTTTTTCAGGACTTGCGACTCTTTGGCGAGCTCACAGCATTGGAGAATGTTGAGATTAAGAATCGACTAACCAATATGCGCGACCAAAAGACCATCATCCGCTGGTTCGAGGAGTTGGGCATAGGAGACAAGCTATCGTCGCGTATCGACCGCATGTCGTATGGTCAGCAGCAGCGCGTAGCGCTCATTCGCGCATTGTGTCAGCCATTTGACTTCATAATTTTGGATGAGCCCATATCGCACCTCGACGACCGCAATAGCGATATTATGCGCGACATCATCTTGCGCGAGGCAAAGCAAACCGGCGCAGGTGTCATAGCAACGTCGATAGGCAAACACATGAATATTGACTACGATAAACGTTTGAGTTTATGAGACTTATATGGAGATTACTCAGAAAGCACATTAGTGTGTTCGAGTTGGCAGTATTCTTCATTGCCAACCTCATAGGCATGGTCGTAATACTTGCCGGCATACAGATTTACAGCGACATAAAACCCATGTTATCGGGCGATAAATCGTTGATTGGCAACGAGTATGTTGTGATTAGCAAGGAAATTGATTCTACGGGTTTCTACTCCAACAACACCATTGGCGAGGAGGAGATTGAGGAGGTACGCAATCAGGAGTTTATCGAAAATGTGGGCGAGTTCTCGTCGGCACAATACGAGATTTATGGCAGTGCCTCGCTTATGGGACAGGGTTTCTCAACTCTCATGTTCTTTGAGTCGATTCCCGACGAGTTCCTCGACATCGAGAACGAAGAGTGGAAGTTTGAGATACCTACCGACACGATGATAGAGAGTGGCAATGTTGTTATTCCAATTGTTATACCGCGCAACTATCTCAACCTCTATAACTTCGGATTTAGCAAGACATCGAGCGCCCTGCCACAGATTACCGAGAGTTTCATGAAGGATATGCTACTAAATATAGATATTAGTGGCAACGGCATGAGCGACACATATATTGGACAGGTCGTAGGCTTTACCGACAGACTTAACACCATACTTGTGCCAGACAAGTTCATCGCATGGTCAAACAACTACTACGCTCCGGAGCACCAACAGGAGGTGTCACGACTGATTTTGGAGGTTGAAAACCCCAGTGACCCACAGTTCATTGAGTTTCTCGGCGAGCATGGCTATGTTGCCGAGTCGGAGCCATCGGATAGTGGCACTGCCCTATTCTTCCTGCAACTTTGCGTAGCCATTATCATTGGCATAGGTGCTATTTTCAGCCTCCTATCAATCATTATTCTCACGTTGAGCATCTACCTATTGTTGCAGAAGAATATCAACAAGTTAGAGAATCTGATGCTTGTAGGCTACTCTCCGTCGCAGGTTGCTATGCCCTATAACCTTATAACAATCGTTATGAACATCTCGATTATGGTTATAAGTCTTGTGATTACTGCTCTTGTGCAACAACTCTATATGGAGCTTATTGCCGACTATGCACCCAGCGTGGCCGAGAGCAACATGAGTGCATCAATCATCGGAGGTGTGATTATCACCACGATAAACATTCTTTTCAACATCTTTATCATCAACCGCAAGGTTAAGCAAATAGCCCGTAAGCGCAAATGATAAGAGTTGCTACATACGGTGATATTGATTCGATATTGAGCATTGTTCGCAGTGCTCAATTATCGTTGAGGGAATTGGGTATCGACCAGTGGCAGGATGGCTATCCTTCGCGAGAGGCAATCGAAGAGGATATCACACGGGGCGTGGGATACGTGATGTGCGATGACAATGATACGATAATAGCATATGCAGCAATAGTTTTGGATGGTGAGCCGGCATACAGTCAAATAGACGAAACAGAGTGGCATACCGAGGGCCGATATGTCGTAGTTCATCGACTATGTGTAGCTGCCTCGGCACGCCGCAAAGGAGGTGCCATAAGGATGATGCAACACGCAATCGTCCTTGCAAAAGAGGCGGGAATCAAAGCCTTCCGTATCGACACACACGAGGGGAATATCCGCATGCTTGCAATGCTACGCAAGCTCGGCTTTGAGCGGTGTGGAATCGTATATTATGATAGCGGCAAGCGCATCGCTTTTGACCTAAAATTAGATTAAGATAACGCATCACAATAGATTGATGTATGGCAAGTTTCCTACAAGTAGATAACATATCTAAATCCTATGGCGACCGCACGCTGTTCGAGGGTATAAGCTTCAACATTAACGAGGGTGACAAGATTGCCCTTGTCGCACCCAACGGCACAGGCAAGTCTTCTCTGTTGAAGATTTTAGCGGGCGTTGAACACTCCGATAGAGGTGGCGAGGTTAAGTTCATGAAGGATATTCGCGTAGCCTTCCTCGACCAAGCCACTACGTTCAACCCCGACAACAGCATCTTTGACGAGGTATATGCCCGCATGAGCGACCTCTCGCCAGCTATCGTAGAATACGAACACGCCATTACAAGTGGCGACGAAAGGCGTTTGGAGCGCGCCATAGCTGCCATGGATGCTTCGGACGGATGGTCCATGGAGCAGAATATACGCCAGGTGCTATCATCGCTAAAAATCGAGAACCCCAACCAGCCTATGCGCGAATTATCGGGAGGCGAGGCGAAGCGTGTGGCCTTGGCATGTATGATGCTTCAAAATGCCGAGTTTCTGATAATGGACGAGCCCACCAACCACCTTGATATAGATATAATAGAGTTTTTGGAGGGTTATTTGCAGCGCTCTCGATGCACGCTTCTGATGGTAACACATGACCGCTACTTTCTCGACCGTGTGTGCAACACCATCATGGAGATTGACCGTGGCAGTATATTCACCTATCGTGGAAACTATACGCAGTACCTCGAAAAACGCGAGGAGCGATACACAAATATGCAGGCCGAGATTGACAAATCGCGCAACCTGCTACGCCGCGAGTTGGAGTGGATACGTAGCACACCGCAGGCACGAACAGGCAAGGCACGATACCGCATTAACGCCTTCTACGACCTCAAAGACCGAGCTTCGGTAAGCCTGCACACAGCAAATGTGGACATCGACGTGGCCACCTCTCGCCTTGGTCGCAAGGTTATAGATTGTTATGGCGTAAACGCAAGCTTTGACGGGCGATGTATGCTCGACGACTTCTCGTATAAGTTCACGCGCGGCGAACGCATCGGCATCGTAGGACGCAACGGAGTAGGCAAAACCACCTTTTTGAATATATTAACCGGGAATCTCGCCCCCGATAGCGGCACAATAGAGCATGGCGAGACGCTACGCATTGGCTACTATTCGCAACGTGGCATGTCGTTCAAGGCGGGACAAACCGTCTTGGAGTGCGTGCAGGAGATTGCCGAATTGGTAAAGACTTCGGACGGAAGCAATATATCTGCGACGACCTTCCTGAACCGCTTCCTCTTTCCCCACGAGAGCTTCAATAAGCGTGTGGATATATTGAGTGGAGGTGAGCAACGACGCCTATACCTGCTTACCGTGCTAATGCGCAATCCCAACATGCTTATCCTCGATGAGCCGACCAACGACCTCGACGTCATGACGCTGAATGTCTTGGAGGAGTATCTACAAGAGTTTAAGGGGTGTCTTATCGTTGTGTCGCACGACCGCTACTTCCTCGATAAAACTACCGACCACCTCTTTGTATTCGAGGGGAATGGTCATATTAAGGACTTCGTAGGGCAATATAGCGAGTACAGAGAGTATATCAAGGAGCAGGAGGAGGCAGAGCGCATGTCTCAACGCGCCACACAGCCCACAAAACCACAAAATAGTCGAACACACGATACGTCGAAACGCAAATTGAGCTACAAGGAGCAGAGGGAGTTAGAACAAATCGAGGCAGACCTGGGAGCACTTGGCGAGGAGCGACAAACGTTAGAGCGAGAACTATCATCGGGAACACTACCCTATGACCAACTATCTGCAATATCGCAGCGCATCGAGGCCATCATAGCCGAGATAGACGAAAAGGAGATGCGGTGGTTGGAGCTAAACGAATAACACCACCGCAGTGTAGTGGATACAAAAACAAGTGGGAGGGCAGCTTAACTTATAGTTAAGTTGCCCTCCCCTATTTTGCTAATATTAAATTATAATACAAGCTCCTCGTATGCGAGATTCCATGCCTCGGCAACGGGCTTATATACCACCTTACCCTCTACCACATTCAACCCCTTACGCAACTCCTCATTATCCAGACAGGCGCGACGCCAGCCTTTGTCGGCAAGCTGAATAACATAGGGCATCGTGGCGTTCGTAAGCGCCAACGTCGAGGTATAGGGCACCGCTCCGGGGATATTTGCTACGCAGTAGTGCAAGATGCCATCAACATAATATACCGGATCTTCGTGAGTTGTGGGGCACGACGTCTCGAAGCAACCACCTTGGTCAATCGCTACATCGACCATAACTGTTCCCGGCTCCATATCTTTGAGCATATCACGAGTAACGAGTTTCGGTGCTTTGGCTCCCGGAATCAAAACCGAACCAATAACCAAATCTGCCGTCTTCAACTCCTGACGAATATTATACTCCGACGACATCAACGTCTTGACATTCTTTGGCATCACATCTGCCAGATAAGTTAATCGTTGAAGTGAAATATCGCATATCGTAACATCTGCACCCGTTCCGGCTGCCGTGCGCGCCGCCGCAGTACCTACAACACCTGCACCAATGACAAACACCTTTGCGGGCTTAACACCGGGAACGCCACCCAAAAGCTTACCCTTGCCACCGCGCGGCTTTTCAAGAAAATAGCGACCCTCCTGTGTGGACATACGACCGGCGACCTCCGACATAGGAATGAGCAATGGCAACGAGCGGTCTTTGCGCTCAACAGTTTCGTAGGCACAACATATTGCACCACTCTCAATCATAGCCATAGTTAGTGGCTCGCTGCTGGCAAAGTGAAAATAGGTAAATACAAGCTGACCCTTGCGAACAAGTTTATACTCCGAAGCGATAGGCTCCTTAACCTTAACTATCATCTCCGCTATGGCATAGACATCCTCAATCGTAGGGAGAATCTTTGCACCCTGCTCAATGTAGGCTTCATCCTTAAAGCCACTATTCTCGCCAGCGGTAGCCTGTACATAAACATCGTGTCCGCGACGCACCAACTCCATAACACCGGCGGGGGTTAAACCTACACGGTTTTCGTTGTTTTTAATCTCCTTGGGAACTCCAATAATCATAGCTTTTAGTTTTAAGGTTTTACGTTATTCTCTCATAAAGTGGATACAAATCCACGATTTCGACCTCTAATATAGTAATAATTTTATAAATTCACACAGCAATTCTTTATTATTTTCGATAGTATCCCCGCCATTCCAACAATATTGCAAAGAGCGTATAACACAACAGAAGCAATAATAGGGTTATAAGTTCGCTACTCACACATTCCAGCCCAACTCCCATAGTATTTATTCCGACGAAGGCATCGACAGCACTACTACTCGGAAAGAGCCTACCAACTATATACATCCACTCCGGAAATGCCTCACGAGGATAGGATACCCCGGCAAGAAGCAAGATTGGAACAGAGCTCCAAAGCAACAGCATCAGCGGTGCCTCACGTCGGCGAAACACCCCGGATAGCAATAGAGCGAGTGATGTTGAAGCTGCAATATACAACAACATAAACAACACAACATCGAAAATTCGACCAACAAATGGCAAGTCAAACAGTTGCCATATTACACCTAAAATAAAGATGGAGGTTGTAGCATACATAAGCAAATAGGCACATAATCTGCCTATTACCGTTACCACCGCCCCACACAGCCCCTTTTGCCCACGCCTCGCCCTACGCACCTCGGCCATACTCACACCGATAAGCAACGTTTGTTGGATGATGACAATGAATATGGATGGCATAACAAAGGTGCCGTAGCCAAGTTGTGGATTATAGACATTTTCGACCTCTGCCACAACGGGCATTGCAAAATCCTGTACTCCGGCAGCATCTTCACCCTTTGCCACAAAATCCATCACCATTAGCTCCACACCGAGCGTTGCCGCCACTGCAACAACATGCTCCATTATATGTTTATAGATAAGCAGGTGGCTCCCATCTACCACGAGCGAAACATCTGCCGACTCACCTGCCAACACCCTATCACCATATCCAGATGGAATGTATATTACGCCATAAATTGCATCGTCATAGAATAGGTGTTGAGCATCATGCATTGATGTAGGCTCCGCAACAACATCCACAGCATTGCCGGCCTCGACACATCTAATAAAGTCTCGACTTTGTGGCGTATTATCGCTATCAACAATAGCTATTGGCAGCGAACCCACCACCTCGGAGCCATAAGCCATGGAGTATATCGACGTATATATAATTGGCGCAAAAGCGACAATAAGCAGAATACCACCATCCGCTGCAACCAGCCTCAGTTCATCGCTCATGGCACGATATAGGCTACGGCAAGCCGCTATAATTTTGTTAAACATATCACCCATATCAATCTCTACCCCAATACTTTTTGTCCGACGTTACCCTATCGAGCCGTCCAACTCCTAACACCAATAATAGCACAAATATCAATAGCGCCCCCATGTCATCTACGGAGTAGCCAACCGGAGCTCCACGCATCGCCTGATCTATAAAAATATGGCTGAAATAGCCAAGCGGAAAGAGTTTAGATAGCCCACCTGCAACCCCATACATAGATACAATTGGAAATGTTATACCCGAGAATGTAAACGCCATAACAGAGTAACCGCCGCCCAACGAAAGTGCAAGACGCATATTTGATGTAATGGTTACAATAAACACAGCAATTGATTGATATGCCATAATAAACAGCACCGAACTTAAAGTCAAAAATAGGTAGCTGCCAGCACACCCCATACCCATAATTACGAAGAGCACGAAGAAGATAAGTTGCATCGCCAATGACATAGCCAATGTTATTGGCAACATCTTGCCCACCATAGCAGCCCCCATACGTCCATGCACAACACTTCTCCATTCCGCAGCCGTAGCATAGTACAACTCACGCCCAAGAGCATAGGTCGTAGCCACCACCGTAAATATGACTAACGCCATAAACATAAATATTGGCGCGAGATAGTATCCATAATTCATATACGGATTGGAGATGGTGTTTATATGCAGGTTTATAGGGTTTACATCAACCATTGCTTTATCCATATTTTCACCCTTGGCAACCAATCTGTTCAGCGTAATTTTGCCGGAAAGCATCCTTGCGCACATTTGCACTTCCCGCTCTACAACTCCGCTTACGGATAAACTCGTGCCCGGCAAATAACACCAAATCGACACCCGTTCACCGCGATATAAATCCGCCTCGAAACCATCTTCGATATGTAGCAAACCAACAACATTACCCCGAAGCACTGCGCTCTTCGCCTCTTGAATCGAGTTATACCCCATATCGGGCTCCACCCCTCGTGTTGCTGCAAGCATACCCACAAATTTGCGCGACATATCACTGCGGTCACTATCCACAACTGCAAGCGGCAGGTCACGAATGACACCACTATAAAACATTAGCGCAAAGAAGATTATAGAGATAAGCGGAAGTATTGAAACAACAGATAGATACAGCCTATCGGCTACTATGTTTTTCAGCTCGCGACAAAACGATATACACACACACCTTACAAACGACAAGTCACTCATAACGTGTCATATCTACCATTACACTCATCCCCGGTAGCAGCCCATCTTCGGACGCCATACAGCGCATACGAACCTCGAAGCTCCGCATATCGAAATCTCCATGCGCACGCGTTGCACTCCACGTGGCATAATCGGCCTCGACCGAGATATAATAGACCACGAAATCGAGCGTTTTGTCTAGCGCCGGGACATAGCCACTCAATACTGCACCATGATATAGCTTGCGCATCATATCCTCACGAATACTCACCGCCACCCATATATCAGACAAGTCGGAGATAGTAACCACAGGCAACCCGGCGGAGACAAGCTCCCCTGCATACGATATTATATTGGATACCCTGCCACCAATAGGTGCAAACACAATCGCCCCATCACGATACGATGCAACCTCTCTCACTCCACCCAACGCCTCATTTACCTTTGCATACGCCGCCATCTTCTGCTCCATGCTTGCTCCATCCATCGCCAACTGATACTCGGCATATGCCGCTCGCTCCGTTGCGCGCATAGCGTCGAGATTTGCCAGCGCCTCATCATATTGCTGACGAGGCACAACCCCCTTGTCGTAGAGTTGCGCTACCCTATCATACACCTGCTTTGCAAGTTCTAATCCGGCTTTCGCCTTATTCCACATCTGTAACGCAGCATCTTTCTGTTGTTTACGCGCTCCCATATCAACCTCTTTTTCCAATGCCTCTGCCGCCATATATAGAGCATTCACCTGCTCCTGTTTTGCATCGAGCTCGGGAGTAGCGATAGTATATAACAACTCTCCTCTCTCCACAAGGTCCCCCTCCGCAACAAACATAGTATCAATGCGACCTGCCACCTTTGGTGCTGCCCTATACGTCCTGCACTCGACAACACCCTGCACCATCGCCTCATCTCTATCACGTCTTACGAAGTGAGATACAACACACACAACTACGACCATTACCACAGCGATAGTCACCCATATAATAAAATAGTTAAAACTCTTTGCCATAGATATTTTGTTGATTATACGACAAATTACTTATCTATATTGACAAGCACACCACTCTTTTGATAAACGATAAAATCTGCACTTACCCCCGCCGCCTCCAAGAGTCTCGCCAACGAACAACAATGGTCATATGCAGCATTTATAACATCGATGTGCGCAGCAGCAAGATTAAGACGCGCATCAATCAGTTCCGACGACGACACAACACCCGCCTCGAAACCATCTTGCGCATTGTTTAGCATGGTTTTAGCGAGGCCAATAGCAATATTTAGGCTATTATATTTCGCAAGAGATACCGATACGCTACTATACTCTTTTTCAATCAATAAACATAATTCATCTCTACCGTTTTTAACTAATGCGCCAACACCCTGCTCGACCATCTGCGCAGCCTTTAACTTGCGCTCTTTACGCACTCCGTCAAATATAGAAAAGTTAAGTCCGATGCCAACCGCCCATCGAGGCAACAAATCGCTTAACTCGTAGCCATATAGCGATGCAGCACCCATAGCAACAACCTCCGGAAACAACTCCGAACGCGCTGCCTTAACCCCGATATTGGCGAGCTCGTGTTCTGCCTCGGCACATGCTAAAATCGGATTGATGTCAATTGCGATTTTTAAGTAGTAATCAAGGGGTTTAATATCGTTACTTACAAATAGTTCTATATCATCATCTACTCTGCAATCTTCACCTATAACAACCGATAGAGCACGTTCGGCTACTACCAACTCCTCACGCGCAGCGACAAGTTTCTGTCGAGCCTCTGCCAAACGATACTCTACAAGCAATACGTCGCTGTGGGCTATAACACCCGCCTCCTCCATTGCAATAGCATCAGCAAGGTGATGCTCGGTAGCAACAACTACTTCGTGCCGTACATCAACTACTCTCCGCAGCAATACCACTCCATAGAATCGCTCGACCAGCGTTGTGTATTGCCTGTTTATTGTTGCCTCAAATCTCCCAAACTCTATCTCCCTACGCCTATCCGCAGCCTTGATCGCAGCATTGATGCGTCCTCCGGCATAAATTGGCATAGATAGCTGTAAGCCAACGACCCCTACCGAACGATTTTGCAACGTATAGCGCCAATCCGCAGCAAGCAACGGCGATATACCATCGGTAAGCAACATAGCTATATCAGGAGTTATCACCCCGCTACCTATACCCTTACCAATAATCTCATCTAGTGCCTTGGTGGCAACACCCTTTGCCCCGCCGAGATCGATAGCAACATCTCGCTGCATAAACATATAACCCGCATTCAGGTCGAGCGTTGGCGAACGCAATCCCTTTGCTGCACGCCACTCATACTCTGCCGCATCTACCATAAATCCAGCGCTCTCAATACTCGCATTATGCTCCACCATAAGCGATAGCGCATCATCAAAATCTACACTCTGCTGCGCATGGGACGCACACACCAATAGAGATGAAACAAATAATAATAGAACCTCTCTCATTGCCGGCTTTTTTGGAGTAAACACATATCAAATACCGCGCTCAACATCTGCCACAAGACAAAAAAATGTTTGGCATATTACTTGTGACTTGCCATGCCGTAACAACATGACTCAATGTATGAAATAGTAAAGTAACGGATAGTTTCACAACCAAAACAAAAGAATTATGAAAGCAATTAGACACACTCTATTATCGCTCATAGGTGCAACCTTGTGCATCACATCGAGCACGGCGCAAACAACCTTTTATGAGGTAAGGGAATACACGCCAACAATCTACATGATTGCAGAAGGTGAGGTAGTTCATGAGTATGACCCCGAAGCAGTTCGCATTGACATTATCGACGACTATGCCGAGACGCATCGTCGCGGATTCCAACAGGCTCACAATCCTCAATTTATCTTTGCCACACGCAACAATCGCTTCTCGTTGGCAATCGGAGGATTCGTAAATTTGCGCACAAGCTACGACTTCAAGGGGGCCGTAAACAACATCGACTTCATTCCCTACGATATACCAATGTCCACAACCTATGCCAATCGCCAACGAGTGATGATGGATGCTACTACGTCGCGCCTCTTCATCAAGGCGATTATCAATAGTCGCCTCTTGGGGCGCATCGAGGTGTTTAGCGACATGGATTTCCGCGGAGGCGAGGAGTTCAGCTATACTCCGCGCCTGCGTTCGGCATATGTTAAGGTTGGCGGATTTACCATCGGACGCGATGTAACTACATTCTGCGACCTTGGTGCAGCACCTCGCACCATAGATTTCCAAGGCCCCAACGCCTATAACTTCGCATTTAACCAGATGATTCGCTACGAGGTAGATTTTGCTCGCAACCACCTCACATTCGGAATTGCTGCCGAGATGCCATCGGTCAATGGCACCTATGGCGAATTTTTCTCACCAATTATGCAACGCGTACCCGACGGTATTGCCTACTTGCAATATGCGTGGGGCGAGAACAGATGTAGTCATATTCGCGCATCGGGTGTTATCCGCGACATGTATCTGCACAATAACGGCACAGGCAACAACACCACACAACTCGGCTGGGGCGCACAGTTGAGCGGACATATCATGATTACGCGCTGGGCAGAAATCTACATGAATGGTGTATATGGCAAGGGCATAACACCCTATATCCAGGACCTTGCAGGCTCTTCATACGACTTCGCCTACAACCCATCAAATCCCATGCGCATGCAGACTATGCCCATGTGGGGATGGCAGGCTGCGGGTCAGATAAATATTGTTCCCGAAAAGTTTTGGATTGCAGGCGGATACTCTGAGGTTAATCTCGAAAAGAGAAACGGATACCTCACCGACGATCAATACAAAAAGGGACAGTATATTTTTGGCAATGCCTTCTGCAACCTCACCCCCAATCTCACTCTTGCCTTGGAGTATCTGCATGGCACGCGTAAGGATATGAATGGCGAAAAGAACGCGGCAAACCGCATTAGCCTGATGGCACAATATAACTTCTAAACACCTATCATTATTGATAGTTGGCGGCAATCTTCACTTGGAGATTGCCGTTTTTTAGGTATATTTGCGAGCATTAAATTTATATTATTAGGTATGGAACTACACTTCACAGGATTGATTATTGGCGTTGCCACATTTCTTATCATAGGCATATTTCACCCCATTGTCATCAAAAGCGAGTACTACTTCGGCGTTAAGATATGGTGGCTCTTCTTGATTAGTGGCATAATAACGGGCATAGCATCGCTACTTGTTGCCGACATCCTCTGGTCCACATTGCTTGCTGTCTGGGCAGCATCGTCGCTATGGGGCATTGGCGAGCTCTTCGAACAGCGCAAACGCGTAGAACGAGGTTGGTTTCCGGCACGCCCCGAAGGAAAGCTCTTCGATAAGAAAAGGAAATAAGTAGCACCTTGTATTAACAACATAGGTAATCTACAAAAAAAATGACGGCTGCAATGTTACATTTTGCGGTCGTCATTCGTTATATAGTCAAACGGAAAGCAGAAACAATGTCGGACACAACACATAAATATACCGCACTTATATCCGAAATTAAGGATACCGTATTCCGATTGGCATGCAGCCTTATGGGTGACAGTGACGAGGCAAAGGATGTTACGCAGGATGCATACGAGAGAGTTTGGAGGGCTCGCGACACAGTGCTTGCACAGCGCTATCCGAGAGCCTACGTCTGTCGGATAGTACGCAACCTTGCAATAGACCGATTACGAAGCAAGAAGAGGCTGCATAGTTTGGAAGAGGGGTGGCAGAGCACAACAGCATATAACGACATGTCGCCAAATCACGAGATACGGGACATAGCCGAACTAACCAAAAAGTGTATCACACAACTACCTGAACGACAACGTATAGCCATTCACATGCGCGACATCGAGGGATATGAGATAGAGGAGATTGCCGAGACATTGGAGTGCGACCCGACAAGCGTAAGAATGAATCTATCGCGAGCAAGAAAGAGTGTAAGAGAGGAGATAATAAAGAGCATAAACTATGGCACACGATAACATACATAAACTCATAGAGCGCTACTTCGATGGCGAGACATCGCTCGACGAGGAGCAGCAGATAGCCCGTTATTTCGAGGAGTGTAGCGAGCTGCCCGACGACCTTATACCGGTACGCGAGATGTTTATCTCGATGTCGCAACTTCGCCAAACAGAGTCACCCATCGCCCCTTCGTCAAGCCCCAAGATTGACATTCGAAGACGACGCAGCGCATGGCTCGGAGGCATAGGCATAGTGGCTGCGGCAGCAAGTCTCGTATTCGGCATAGTTGTGTTTGGTGTGAGCGAAGAGGTAGCACAGCCTATAAAAAAGGCGCCAGATATCATCTGTCACATCGACGGAAAACGCATCTACGACATGGATGCCGCACAGCAAGCCACAACCCAAACTCTTAATATCCTATCCGACAACATGCTTTCAGCAATAGCGGAGGTTGAGAAGATTGGCATTAAATATTACTAAATAAACACATAATATACCATGAAACGACTATTACTTCTTGTTGCACTATCCCTGCCCCTGATGGCACTTGCACAGCCAACAGGCTTTGGCAAACTTATCAAAAAATACCAATCGAAGCAGGGATATACTACCATTGAGCTATCAAAGGATATGCTACGCACGATGGGTGCCAGCGATGGTATCGAACAGATGATGGCAATTACGGCAGACAACAGCCAGTCATCCGACGAGTTTACGCAAGACATCGAGGCAATAACAAAGGATATGAACACTATGCTCTCGGTGAATAGCAACGACAGCACCGTAAAGATATATAGCCGAGCCGACAAGCAAGGCAGAGTCTGCGAACTCGTGATACACACAGCCGATGGATACAGTATCGTCGCTGTGAATCTCACTGGCACGGACATTAAGCTAAACGACGCACAATCACTTATAAACTTCTAACATACACCACATTATGAAAAGAGTAATTGCAGCTATCATGCTTCTGTTGCCGATTGGAGCATCGGCATCAATCCCCGAATTTACCGAACTTGCAGCCAAGTACGACTCAAACGAACAGGTCACAACTATTGTCGTTGACAAGAACTTATTGGCCATTGCAGGCGGAGCAGAGAGCAACGCCTATATTGACAAAATCGACGAAGTAGAGATGATTATGTGCGACAACGGCTCACTCTTCGAAGAGATTATAAAGGAGTGTGATGCAATTATCAAGCGCTACAATGCCGAAACGATGATTTCGGTAACCGAGGAGGAGGAGCAGATAAACGTTTATGCCATCAAAAATGGTGAGAAGATAAGCAATATCATACTCATCATCAACGGAAGTTCATCACTCGCCGCCGTTATATCGGGCGATATAGCCACGAACGAGATAGGCAACATAATACAGGTCGTAGGAGCGTAAAACCACACACATAGTTAGATTATACTCTCCAAGGAGCAGATTGATTAACTCAAAATCGGTCTGCTCCGATTCTTTGTCATAGCTACGAAGAAACAGAGTCTCTACCTCTGCCCCCATCACTATTCACATCCCTGCTTTGCACGATAACCAGCACAACAGCAACAACGATAAGCAACAAACCTATAACACTTGTCGTATCGAAACGCTCATCAAAGTACAATACACCAACAATAACTGCCGTCATTGGCTCCATAGAGCCAAGAATCGACGTCATTGTTGAGCCTATACGCTTGATAGCAAGTATAAGCGTCAGGTCCGAAAGCACCGTACACAATAGCGCCAACATCACTATATCTCGCCAATTGCTCCACCTATGTATCGAATCAACACCCGACGTTGCAAGTGCATAGAGAAAAAATATCAAAGCCCCCAGCATCAAAACATAGAAGGTTAGGACAACCGAATCGACACGCGATGCCCGACTCTTCATCACCCCAACGATATAGATTGCATAGGTAGCCACCGTAACAAGAACCAACAACACACCATGCTTATAGTCGCCAACACTATGGTTTCCCCACGTGAGCAACGCTACTCCGGCAAGCGACACGCCCACAGCAATAAGTGTAGTTATGGTCGCTCGCTCCTTGAAAAACATTGACATAATCAACGTAACAGCAAGAGGATAAAGAAAGTGTATGGTTGTTGCCACGCCACTCGGAATATCGCGATAACTCGCCAATAGCAGGATAGCAGTTACGGCATAGAGCACGGATAGCCACACCACCGAAGGCATATATCTGCGCTCGATTCTGAAATTTCGCCCCGTAAGCAACACAACAATCGCCATTATTGCGGCTGCCACAGCAAAGCGATAAAATAGTATGGCGGGCATAGCTATGCCCGTATCCATAAGCGATATAGAGAATAGCGGTATCAGGCCAAATGAGGCAGATGATACCACAGCATAAAACACCCCGGAGATATTGTTAAACGTAGCTTTCATACACAAAAACTTAACAATAAATCTGCCAATACCGCAACCCACAATATCGGACTTATCAAGATTATGTAGAAGTAAAACTATGCCGACACCATGCTATTTTACGATATTTTACTATCTTTGCTACCACTTATGCGCTCTATAATCTACATAGTTTTAGCCGTGTGCCTCGCGCTACTTGCAGCCACACAGCACAACGCGCCAAAGCTCGACACAACGAGTGGCGCAACAGCAATACACGCCGAGTATGTCGCCAAGCCGATAATAAAGAGCGACACCGTACGCATAGTATTTGGTGGCGACCTAATGCAACACATGCCACAGGTCGAGGCTGCACGCACCGCCGACGGCACATACGACTACTCCGAGTCGTTTGCCTACGTGGCGCCCATGTTTCGCAATGCCGACATAGCCATCCTAAATCTCGAAACAACGATTACAACATCGGGCTACTATACAGGCTACCCCTGCTTCGCATCACCAACTGCCATTGCCGACGAGATTGCCGACATGGGTATCGACCTTGCGCTACTCGCCAACAACCACTGTTGCGACCGAAATGCCAAGGGCATAGACACAACGATAGAGGAGCTCAACAGGAGAGCTATAAAGCATATTGGAGTATATAAAGACAGCCTCGACCGCGCACAAAACAACATAGCATACATCACAGCACGCAACATACGCTTTGCTGTCGTGAACTACACCTATGGCACAAACGGCATACCCATACCCCGAGGTCGATACGTAAACCTTATCGATACCGTGGCAATAAAGAGTGACCTTGCCACAATATGCCGCGACAGCGTAGATATGGTCATCGCCTGCATGCATTGGGGCAACGAGTACGAGCGCAAGCCAAACCGAGAGCAGCTACGTCTTGGCGACATGCTACGACGCGAGGGCGTCGATATCATCATCGGAAGCCACCCCCACGTGGTACAACACTTCGAGGCCGACAGCACACATGCAACATTCTACTCGTTAGGCAATCTCGTATCCAACCAGCAACGTCGTCACTGCGATGGCGGTCTTATTGCCGAGATAGAGGTTATTCGCTGCGATACCATCGACGGACTTCGACTACGTGCCACGGCACACCCCGTATGGGTGCTATGCCCCGGATACCGCATCCTACCACGCCACATCGGCGATACACTGACAATGACTAACGATGCGCGCCGACGCTATGAGATATTTATGACAGACACCGAGGAACTACTCTACGGCAAAGAGTAATAATATCGAAAAGTTTTGTATTTTGAAATAAAAATAGTACATTTGCAACGTCTTAATAAGGCTGTGTTGCTCGGATGGTGGAATAGGTAGACACGCCGGACTTAAAATCCTGTGGCCAGAAATGGCCGTGCCGGTTCGACCCCGGCTCCGAGTACGAGGACCCGACTATATTGTCGGGTCTTTTGTTTATCTAATTTGCAGTATAGGAGTTAATGTATATCCTGATGCCGAGAAACACTGCTTGGTGCGATATTGCAAAAATTTTGTATATTTGCATTGTATAAAAACTAAACTACTATGGCAACAAAAGAGATATTCTTTGCAGGCGGATGTTTCTGGGGCACTGAACACTACTTCAAGCAGATACGTGGTGTAACTTCAACCGAAGCAGGATATGCCAACGGCGACATTGAGAATCCTACATACGAGGAGGTCTATACCGACAAAACAGGATTTGCCGAGACCGTACACATAACGTACGATAGCGACATCGTATCGCTACGCCTGCTTACCGAGCTCTTTTTTCGGTCGATAGACCCTCTATCACTAAATTGCCAAGGCAACGACCACGGCACGCGGTATCGCACAGGCATATACTACACCAACGAAGCCGACCGCCACATAATAGAGGAGGTTTATCGAGTTGTCGAGCACGCCGTAGGCGAGCCATTGGTTGTGGAGTTGGAGCCATTGCGCAACTTCTATCCTGCGGAGGAGTACCACCAAGACTATCTCGACAAGCACCCCAATGGTTATTGCCATCTCCCTATGGCACTAATGCTTATGGCGCGCGAAGCTAATAAATAGTACCGAGTGAGTCACAAAAAATAGCGCAATATTTTGCACTTTCCGAAAATAGCTCTATCTTTGCCCCGCAAACGGGGGTTTAGCTCAGTTGGTTAGAGCGCTTGCATGGCATGCAAGAGGTCGTGAGTTCGAATCTCATATCCTCCACAACCAAAAACAGACACCTTTTCGGTGTCTGTTTTTTGGTTGTATATGCAGATTCTATCGAACGACCTCTATCCCCTCCTTTATCAAAGGAGGTCGGGTGGAATGTAAATATAATTTGTCGCGGGCGACAGCACGCGGGTTCGAATCTCATATCCTCCACAAACAAAAACAGACACCACAGAGTGTCTGTTTTTGTTTGTATATGCAGATTCTATCGAACGACCTCTATCCCCTCCTTTATCAAAGGAGGTCGGGTGGACCGTGGAATAGTAGCGAAGGGTAGCAGGAGAGTAGCAAAAGGGGCAAACATAAGCAGCGTTAGCTGCGCCATTCAAGCACCATTGGTGCGCCCCGCCACACACACCACAACCATACGGCAACATTCATAAAAAAAGATATGGATGGCTAACAACAAATTAGCCATCCATATTTATCATGCGATTAGGGATTCTACCGCACTATTTGTCACACTACTTATACTCCACCAACGACTTACCGGTCATCTCGGCAGGCTGCTTCAAGCCCATAAGGTCGAGCACCGTGGGTGCTACGTCTGCCAAGATACCATCATTGACCTTCGCTACCCTATCCGACACTACAACGATAGGCACGGGATTCAACGAGTGGGCGGTATTGGGCGAGCCATCGGCGTTGATAGCGTAGTCGGCATTACCGTGGTCGGCAATCTGAACAACCTCGTAGCCACTCTTCTTGGCAGCCTCGACAACATCTTTAACGCACTCATCCACCGCCTTTACTGCCTTCTCGATAGCCGAATAAACGCCGGTGTGACCCACCATGTCGCCATTAGCAAAGTTCAAGCATATAAAGTCGTATTTCTGCTCACCAAGAGCCTCGACCAACTTATCCTTAACCTCGTATGCCGACATCTCGGGTTGCAGGTCGTAAGTCGCCACCTTTGGCGATGCCACAAGGATGCGGTCCTCCTCGGCAAACTTATCCTCGCGGCCTCCATTAAGGAAGAAGGTAACATGCGCATACTTCTCGGTCTCGGCAATACGCAACTGCTTCAAGCCCTGATTTGCAATGTACTCGCCAATAGTATTGGGCACATTCTCCTTATCGAAAAGGATGTGCAAACCCTGGAACTTATCGTCGTAGGGCGTCATACAGCAATAGTACAACGGCATGGTGTGCATACCCTCCTCGGGCATGTCCTGCTGTGTGAGCACAATGGTAAGCTCCTTTGCACGGTCGTTGCGGTAGTTGAAGAAGATAACAACATCGTTGGGCTTGATGGTACCAATAGCATTACCCTCGCCATCGACATTCACGATAGGCTTAACGAACTCGTCGGTTACACCCTCGTCGTATGACTTCTGCATGGCAGCAACCATATCCGTTGCCTTCTCGCCAACGCCATTTACAATCTGGTCGTAGGCAATCTTTACACGCTCCCAACGCTTGTCGCGATCCATGGCATAGTAGCGACCGATGATAGATGCAATCTTACCGACCGAGGTCGCCATATGCTTCTCCAAAGCCTCGATAAAGCCCTTGCCACTGCGGGGATCGGTATCACGACCATCCATAAAGCAATGAACATAGGTATTTGCTATTCCGTAGTGCTTCGAAATATCACACAGCTTGAAGAGGTGGTCGAGCGACGAGTGCACGCCACCATCCGAAACAAGACCCATAAAGTGGACACTCACGCCCTGCGCCTTGGCATACTCGAAAGCCTTAACGACCTCCTCGTTTTCGAGAATAGAGTTATCGGCACATGCACGGTTAATCTTTACAAGGTCCTGATACACAACACGACCGGCACCGATATTCAAGTGACCCACCTCCGAGTTACCCATCTGACCAACGGGCAGACCAACATTCTCGCCATCGGTCTTCAACTCGGCATGAGGATACTTTGTCGTCATGGCATTGATATACTCGGGATTTGTAGAATATATAACATCTGACTTGGTGTGGTCGCCATTGCCCCAACCATCAAGAATCATCAATAATACTTTATTACTCATAGTATTAAACTATTTATTTAGTCAATTACTTTACCTTCTCCATAATCATCTCCGTAGCCTTGTCGATAGCAGCCTGCAAACCATCAACATTCTTGCCACCAGCCGTAGCATAGTGCTTCTGACCACCGCCACCACCATTTATTAGCTTGGCAGCCTCGCGTACAACAGCACCTGCATCAACACCCATAGCAACAATATCGTCCGTGAGCATAATGTTGAGCGTAGGCTTGCCATCGAAGACGTTACCTACGACCATCACCATGCGCTCCATGCGCTGGCGCAATGCAAACGCCAAATCTTTGAGCGTAGCGGACTGATATTCAGAAGTATGCGTAATAAGTCTCACTCCGCCACGCAAAGGTGTATTCTTGGCAAGGTCCTCGGCAATTGTAGCCACCTTCTCCTTGCGCATCTCCTCCACTTCGCGGCTCAAAGCCTCGTTGCTCTCGACAATCTTCTCGATAGCCTGAACAACCTTGGGGTTGTGGAGCATCTGTTCGAGCGAAGTAACCATATCTTGTGCCGTATAGATGACCGACTCGGCAGCCTCGCCCGTCACAGCCTCAATACGACGCACACCGGCAGAGATTGCGCTCTCGCTGACAATCTTGAAGAAACCGATATTACCCGTTGCCGACGCATGTGTACCACCACAAAGCTCGGTCGAAGGACCAAAATTAACAATACGCACCTTGTCGCCATACTTTTCGCCAAAGAGCATTATAGCACCGGCAGCCTCGGCCTCTGCCATCGTCGCCTCACGATTCTCGTTCAACGGATAGTTGGCTCGAATAAGCTGATTAACAAGGCGCTCAACCTGACGCAACTCCTCGGCCGTAACCTTCTGGAAGTGCGAGAAGTCGAAACGCAGACCCATAGGGCCTACCATCGAACCCTTCTGCTCGACATGCGTACCAAGCACTGTACGCAGAGCGTAATCCACAAGGTGAGTTGCAGTATGATTGTTTGCCGCCTTCTGGCGAGCATCGGCATTAACCACAGCGCGGAACGTAGCAGCCGGATTCTCCGGAAGCGTCTTCGAAATGTGAATAATCAAACCATTCTCCTTCTCGGTGGCGATAATATCAACCCTCTCATTTGCACTCTCAATATAACCAATATCGCCAATCTGACCGCCCGAATTACCATAGAACGGCGTATGGTCAAAGACGAGCTGGTAAGTTACATTATTCTTGCTCTTGACACGACGATAGCGCGCGATACGAATATCAGAAGTTAGGGTATCATAGCCCACAAACTTACTCTCCTCGATGGGCATAACCTCCTGCCAATCATCGACATCCTGTGCCGCAGCATTACGCGAACGCTCCTTCTGCACCTGCAACTCCTTCTCAAACTCCTCGATATCGACACCGACACCCTGCTCCTTGGCAATAAGTTCGGTAAGGTCGATGGGGAAGCCATAGGTATCATACAACACAAAGGCATCTTTACCCGAAATAACACCTCCCTTAGACTTGCGGATAACGCCGTCCAAGAGGTTGATACCCGTTGCCAGCGTACGCAGGAACGAAGCCTCCTCCTCCTCGATAACGCGCTCGATAAGATTCTGTTGCGCCACGAGCTCGGGGAACTGGTGTCCCATCTGCTGTACCAGGCCATCAACCAACTTGCAGATGAAGGGCTCGGTGAAGCCGAGATAGGTATAACCATAACGCACCGCACGACGCAAAATACGACGAATAACATAACCCGCCTTGGCATTTGCCGGAAGCTGGCCATCGGCAATCGAGAACGAGATGGCACGAAGATGGTCAGCGATAACGCGCATGGCAATATCCGCCTTCTCGTCCTTGCCATACTCCTTGCCCGACAACGCTGCGATACGCGAAATTGTTGGCTGGAAGACGTCGGTATCGTAGTTCGACTTCTTGCCTTGAAGAATCATACATAGACGCTCGAAGCCCATGCCCGTATCTACGTTCTTTGCGGGTAGTGCCTCCAACGAGCCATTAGCCTTGCGGTTGAACTGCATGAATACAAGGTTCCAAATCTCGATGACCTGCGGATGACTCATGTTTACCATCTCGCGACCCGGGATTTTGGCTACCTCCTCTGCATCACGCAAGTCGAAATGAATCTCGCTACAAGGACCACAGGGACCTGTCTCGCCCATCTCCCAGAAGTTATC
>JAFQOR010000013.1 GCA_017403125.1 Alistipes sp.
AGTGTTGTTCGTTTCGAAAATTATTTTTAATTTTGTAGTGCTATTTGGATAAAGTAGCAGACATATTGAAAGTGTTTTCGATATCCTAAAATGGAAATGTGGAAGTTTTCAAAACTGAAGGATGGCGAACAGCACTCATTTCTTGTATAGTTGTGTGTGACTATGCACTTGTCTTGTGCATACCCCATACTATCCAAGTGTGGGGCATTGTATCGTTTATTTCAGTTTAGGTCTTTCCACAACCTCCATTTTGATAGACGAATTCAACTCCACACTTTCTGTTTACGTATATTAACCCCCGCATAGGAGTTGGGCGAGGAGCGACAAAACAAACAAAACCATGAGAAAACTTTTTCTATTTGCAATTTTAGCGATTGCCACATCATCATGTTCTACGCTTAAAAACACAGCAACGACTCACGATTTCAACATGAACGCGCCATATACCGTACCGGTAATTGCAGACTTGGAGATATCGGAAAATAGAATTTTGCATGCCTATCTTCCACCCAAGAACGTACGAAGAGGAGGCACTCAAAACGTTATCAACACAGCCATAAGAGAGGCTCTTGCAACAAACGGCAATGCCGATGTTCTCGTAGGACTCGAAACACAAGTACGATTCAATGCCATGAAGAAGATAAAGTCGGTTGTTGTTACGGGTTATCCTGCAAAATACGAGAATTTCAGACAGTTGAATGAAGAGGTGTGGTATAGCACGCCTTATTTCCATGTGCAGCACGACAACTGCAATGCTTCGAAACGTAGATAAACTCTCAAAAACACGCAAAAAACATGAAGCGTCATATTTTAACCCTAATACTATCTCTCGTCACACTCTGTTCATACGGACAGAGTGGACGACTGATATATGGTTGCGTCTATGGCGAGAGGAAAATGCCGCTACAAGGCGCAAAGATTACAACCCCGCACGGTGAACTAATCTGCACAACAGACCAAAATGGACAATTCAATGCCCAATCTTCGACCTACATCAAGGAGATTGTTGTGCTTCACGACGACTATCAAACAAAGTATGTGAAAGTTGATGGCTCGTACCTAATCATCAAGATGAGAGCCGCAACGCAAACCTACACCGAGACAACAGACAATGTTGTCGATGTAGAAGAAGAGGTGCAAACCACAAATCTTATTGCAGAACACGAGGCTCGCATAGCTAACGAACGACGAGCAGCTGCCGAAGAAGCGGCTAAAATCAAAGCCGAGAAGATAGCAAAATTAGAAGCAGAGCGCGCAGCTGCCAAAGAAGCTGCGAACGCGGAGAGAGCTCGCATAGCAGAGCAACGTCGCCAAATGTATGCCGAAAAGCAAAAGGGGTTTGGCTCTATAGTAGAGCTATCGTCCACACTTGCCTCAAACAACTTATTTGACAATGCTAGTATTCGCTATATAGCCGGCTATAGATTTAACAATCAGATATATATGGGCGGTGGCATAGGCGCTAATATACATTATTATAGCCAACCATCTGATTATTACGATTCTAATAACGATATGCTTCTTGCACCTTCACGCTTTTCTACTTCTGCATTTGCCTACTTCAAGGCTAATTTCATCAACCGTAGATGCTCTCCATTTATAGCAGTGGCTGTGGGATATAATTTGTCAAAACCGCAGACGTTGTGTCTTAAACTTACGGATGCGAAATATAGCACTTCAGGAATCTTTGCTAACCCACAATTGGGCCTCAATTTTCGCACTTCGCAAAAGTCTAGCATCTATATAGCCATAGGTTGCCAATGTGTAGTTATCCCTCATCTCAAAGACTATACTACCTACTGTGCTACCATTAAGTCAAAAATCGGTTGCGGCGTGGACATGCACATTGGATTCACATTCTAATAGAGAACATATAATATGAAAAGATTATTTATAGGGTTAATAACGTGTGTTACGTACTTTGTCGGGTGTACTGAAGTTTACGTGGGTTTGAATCCGGAAGATATTCTCAATATTTCAGTTAATAGTATTGATATAGGTTGTGAGGGTGGTAACACAGAAGTTATCGTAGAGTCGATGTGTGCTTGGAAAATAGACACTAAAGATTGTAGTTGGGCTACTATCGACACCAAAATTGGCGATAAAGGTAAACGCAAACTCACCATTACCGTATTGGAGAATACAACTTGTGATAAGCGCACAGCAACATTTTCAATTGGCGATTACAATCGTGATATACAGCGCGATATCATTATTACGCAAGATGCTAATACACCCAATTTAGAGCTTTCAACAACAAGTATCGAGGCTTCTATGGATGGTATCACAAAGAGTGTAACTGTTAAATCGAATGTAAGCATTACCGTTAGCTCATCAGAAGAGTGGTGTACAGTAGATAAAACCACACTTTCACGAGGTAATAATCAGATTAACATCTCCATTGAATATAATCATAGTACCGAATCTCGTAGCGCAATTGTGACATTGAGCAACAAGGAGTATGACATCATGCGTGAGATTGAGATTGTTCAGGAGGCGTTAGAGCCCAATTTAGAGCTTTCAACAACAAGTATCGCAACTTCTATGTATGGTGACACAAAGAGTGTAACTGTTAAATCGAACGTGAGCATTACCGTTAGCTCATCAGAGAAGTGGTGTACAGTAGATAAAACTACACTCTCACGAGGTGATAATCAGATTAACATCTCCATTGAACATAATCATACTACCCAATCTCGTAGCGCAATTGTGACATTTAGCAACGAGGAGTATGACATCATGCGTGAGATTGAGATTGTTCAGGAGGCTAGTACGCCAGACATAACTGTTGATATGGAGTCATTAAGCATTAATGGACATAGTGCTACTGAGTTTATTACTATCCAGTCGAGTATCCCGTGGATTGCGTCTTGCGACCTTGATTGGATATCATTATCCAGATCAGACGGGGAGATTGGGAGCACCATACTATCAATAAATATTTCAAGAAATGATACCGGAAATATAAGACAAGGAAGCGTGATATTATCAAATGACGAATATCAAGTCTATACTACAATCATCATTGAACAAGAGAGCCTATATGTTATGTACTACACAGCTCTGTCGAAGGTCACTCCATACAATAGCAGGAGTTTTAATGTTAATATTTTAGATAATATCTGGGAGGATGGTAAAGGTGAAATATTTTTTGATGGCCCCATTACATACATCGGCAAGGACGCATTTAGATATTGCGATAACCTTACAAGCATAACTATTCCTAATAGCGTAACATGGATTGGAGAATATGCATTCTTTAGTTGCAATGACCTTGAGAGCATAACCATTCCCAATAGTGTATTTTGGATTGAAAATCACGCTTTTTGTGGTTGTGATAGTTTAACAAATATAACCATCTCCAATAGCATAAATTGGATTCAAGAGTGGACATTCAGTCAATGCAATAGTCTAACAAGTATAACTATTCCTAGTGGTGTAAAAACGATTAGCGATCATGCGTTTTTTATGAATGATAATCTTACAAGCATATATTGCATGCCAATACCCCCCCCCAAGAATATATTAGATCTTGGTGGATCTTGGGATGCATTTGATGACAATGCTAAGAACCGCAAGATTTATGTTCCGCGTGAGTCCGTTGAAGCATACAAGAGTGCTATAGGATGGAAGGATTATGCAAGCGCAATTGTGGGCTACGACTTCTAAAAGTTTTGTGGAACTATATTATTTTGAACGCGGTTGCTCGACATTATCGGGCAACCGCGTTTGTCTCTTGCCATGGCGACCAAAGGGCAGAAAAGAGTTGCACCAAGGCAATAGTGGAGAGCAAAAGGCAACGAAGGAGATTGACGCAAGCTAAAATAGGGATAGCACCAAAAAGTTTTTCGTTATTTATGAAACATTTTCGGGGTTTATACGTATATTATAGATAGAAAATTTTAGAATCATATAGCTATATGACAGTAAATCTTACCACATCGTTTGCAGGACTGGAACTCAAAAATCCGATTATTGCTTCCGCAAGTCCATTAACAGCGACACCCGAACTATGTCTCAATTTGGAGAAGGCGGGCGCTGCCGCAATTGTTGTCAAGAGCATATTCGAGAAGAGCATCGCACACAATGCCCACTCACTTTCGAGCAATCTATCGCATGGTGAGGAGAGTGACTATCTCGACGGCTATATCGCCGAACAAATGGTATCGGAGTGGCGCAACACGCTCATAGGCATTAAGAAGTTATGTAGCATACCCATCATAGCATCTATCGCTGCACAGTCGCCCTCGGCATGGACGCGCTACGCCAAAGTTGCAACCGAGGCGGGCGCCGACGCCATAGAGATGAACCTGATGAACGTAGGTTTGTGTACACGTCACACGAAATATGGTGTTGTAGAACAGCAGTTCCTTGATATGGTAGATTGCGTGCGCTCGGCGACATCGCTGCCCGTGGGTGTAAAGCTTGCAGCCAACATCACCAACCCCGCAGCGCTCGTCGATAGATTGGTGGCGCGCGGCATAAAGGGCGTTGTGCTGTTTAACCGTCCCTACCCCGTAGATATAGACATCGAGAAGGGCGAGTATTGCGTAAATAGCAACACCACATCAAGCACATTCCTTGCACGACCCTTGCGCTGGACAGGCATACTCTCTGCCGAGATACCATCGGTGGATTATGCATTGTCGGGAGGAGTTCAGTCGGGTGAGGATGTGATAAAGGCTATACTTGCCGGAGCATCTGCCGTATGTATTTGCAGCACGCTCTACAAGAATGGAATCGAGCATATCGAGACCATGCTCGCCACGATACGTGATTGGCAGGAGCGCCATTTCGAGGAGACCATCGACCAATTCAAGGGCAGAATGAACGCCTCGAAGGAGGCTTTTGCCGACGAGTTGTTGCGTGCACAATATCTACACTACACCGTTTAGAGAGTTATCGAGCATCGTAGCGCATGAATATAGCAATCATCGGCACGGGATACGTGGGTTTGGTTTCGGGGGTCTGTTTCTCCGAGATGGGCATCAACGTGGAGTGTATAGACATCGACACAGAGAAGATAGCCTCGCTTCAAGCGGGCGAAATACCCATCTACGAGCCCGGCCTCGATTCGCTTTTGGAGCGTAACCAGCGTGCCGGGAGGCTACACTTCACCACATCTATCGCCGAGGGCATTGCGCATGCCGAGGTGATATTTATCGCCGTGGGCACACCTTCGAGGAGCGATGGTGGTGTGGAGCTATGCTATGTGGAGGAGGTTGCTCGCCAGATTGGTCGCAACCTCGACCACTACGCCGTAGTTGCCACAAAGAGCACCGTACCCGTAGGCACCGCGAAGCACATACACAACATCATAGCCTCGGAGATTGCAGCAAACAATCGAACGGTGGAGTTCGACATTGTCTCGAATCCCGAGTTTTTGAAGGAGGGCGCCGCCATCAAGGATTTCATGTCGCCCGACAGAGTTGTCGTAGGCGTGGAGAACGAGCGTGCACGTCGCATCATGGCTCGTCTATACAAGCCCTTCATGTTCATCAGCGATCGCATAATATACATGGATATAGCCTCTGCCGAGCTCATGAAGTATGCGGCAAATGCCATGTTGGCAACACGCATATCCTTTATGAACGAGATAGCCAACCTCTGCGACAAGGTCGGAGCCAACATCGACTCGGTACGCAAGGGCATAGGCACCGACGTTCGCATAGGCTCGAAGTTTCTCTATGCAGGTTGTGGCTACGGCGGTTCATGCTTTCCGAAAGATGTACGCGCACTTGCCGAGACGGGGCGCAACGCAGGCTGCACAATGGATGTTATTGAGGCAGTAAATCGCGTAAACATACGTCAGAAGAGCATCATCGTTGAGCGTCTCAAAGAGCACTTCGGCTCGCTCGAATCACTCAACATAGCAATTTGGGGTCTATCGTTCAAGCCCGAAACCGACGATATGCGTGAGGCCCCATCGCTGGTCGTCATCGAGGAGTTGCATAGCGCTGGTGCGCACATCAAGGCATTCGACCCCGAGGCAATGGAGACATGTCGTCGCATGGTGAGTTGCGAGATGGAGTACGCCACCGACATGTACGACGCAGTTGTCGATGCCGACGCACTCATACTTCTCACCGAATGGAAGCAGTTCCGCATGCCCTCATGGCAAATTTTGCGTCGCTCGATGCGCGGCAACGTCATAATGGATGGTCGCAACATCTACGACCGCAGCGAGATAGAGGAGCATGGTTTCATCTATAAGGCAATAGGTAAATAGCAGATATGAAAGGTATAGTCCTGGCAGGAGGCAGCGGCACACGCCTCTATCCCATTACAAAGGGTGTAAGCAAGCAGTTGCTTCCCGTCTTTGATAAGCCGATGGTGTACTACCCCATCGCCACACTCATGATGGCGGGCATTCGCGACGTGCTTATCATCACCACGCCATGGGACCTCGCAGCATTTCGACGTCTATTAGGCAGCGGAGAGGAGATTGGCATGCGATTTAGCTATGCCGAGCAGCCACAACCCAATGGTCTTGCCGAGGCATTTATCATAGGTCGAGAGTTCGTAGGCGAGGATGACGCATGTTTAGTCCTCGGCGATAACATATTTCATGGTGCAGGCTTCGAACACACACTACGACGTGCCGTTGAGCGCGTCGCAACAAAGAAGATGGCAACCGTCTTTGGCTACAAGGTCAATAATCCCGAACGCTATGGTGTTGTGGAGTTTGACCATAGTGGCAAAGCATTGAGCATCGAGGAGAAACCGAGTGCTCCACGCTCAAACTACGCCGTCACGGGACTCTACTTCTACCCCAACTCGGTGGTGGACATAGCCAGCAATGTCAAGCCGTCGGCACGTGGCGAGTTAGAGATTACGTCGATAAATCAGGAGTTCTTGGAGCGAGGCGAATTGTGCGTCGAGATTCTGGACCGCGGATATGCTTGGCTTGACACAGGCACCCACGACTCGCTTGCCGAGGCGTCAATATTTGTCGAGGTCATCGAGAAGCGTCAGGGAGAGAAGATCGCATGCTTGGAGGAGATAGCCTATCGCAACGGATGGATAAGTCGCGAGGAGCTTCATCGCCTTGCCCAGCCCATGAAGGGCAATCAGTATGGAGAATATCTTCTTAAATTGTAGCCATGAAGGTAACCAAAACCAACATAGAGGGGGTTCTTATCATCGAGCCACAACTCTTTGAAGATAGCCGAGGCTACTTCTTCGAGAGTTTCAACGCTCGCGAATTTGCGACGCAAACGGGTATCGAGACCCACTTTATTCAGGATAATGAATCGCGTTCGGCAGAGGGTGTCGTACGCGGACTTCACTTTCAGCTACCGCCCCATGCGCAGTCGAAGTTGGTACGTGTCATCGAGGGTGCGATATTGGATATCGCCGTAGATATTCGTCGTGGCTCACCCACCTTTGGACAACATGTCGCTGTGGAGCTTACGGGCGAGAACCATCGCCAGCTCTTCATACCGCGTGGCTTTGCCCATGGGTTCATCGTCAAGCGTGGCGATGCCATAGTGCAGTACAAATGCGATAACCTATATGCCCCGGCAGCCGAAAGAGCCATTCGCTGGGACGACAAGAGTTTAGCAATAGATTGGGGCTACGACCTCTCTCGCATCACCCTTTCGGATAAGGATGCCATAAACCCCACACTGGAAGAGTGTGACACGCTCTTCGACTACAACACCAACTACTATGCATAACATCCTTATCACCGGGGGCAACGGACAGTTAGGTCGCGCCATCATGGCGATGCCACGCGATGCGCATAGCAACTATCATGCTCCGTCGCACGACACATTGGACGTATGCAACCGTGATAGCGTCGAGCGCTACATTGCCGAACACAATATCGATATTGTCATAAACTGCGCAGCATATACCGATGTCGAGAGAGCCGAGAGCGAACCGAAGCAAGCTATGCAGATAAATGGCGAGGCAGTAGGCATACTCGCCAAGGCGTGTAGCAGGCATAATGCTACGCTCATCCACATCTCCACCGACTACGTTTTTGGAGGCAACACTCATCGCAATACGCCCTACTGTATCGACGACACAACAGACCCTATAAACAGCTATGGTCGCAGCAAGGCAGAGGGTGAACGAGAGGCATTGAGATATGATAGAGCCATCGTCATACGCACCTCGTGGCTCTATGCTCCGTGGGGCAAGAACTTCTGCCGCACGATATTGAGAGTTGGCGCCGAGCAGCCCACACTGCATGTGGTCAATGACCAACGAGGCACGCCAACATCCGCACTATCGTTAGCGCGGTTCATAGTTCATATCATCGAACAAGGAGATATAGATACCATGTCGGGCATCTATCACTTCACCGACGAAGGCGAATGCACATGGTACGATTTTGCCAAAGAGATTGCAAGCCTCGCAGAGCTTCAATGCAACGTAGTGGCATGTAGCTCCGAGGAGTGCAAGACGCAAGCATTACGCCCACGTTACTCTGTTCTCGACAAGAGCCACACCCACGCGATATACCCCACAGCAATAAAGCCGTGGCAGGAGACGTTAGCAGAGTGTATTGAAATGATTAAGAGGCAGCATTAGCCACAACCATATATGAAACAACGCAATATATTGATTACCGGTGGTGCCGGCTTTATCGGTAGCCATGTTGTAAGACACTTTGTGGAGAAGTACCTCCACTACCACATCTTCACGCTCGACAAACTTACCTACGCGGGCAACATATCCAACATAGAGGACATCTTGACACGTCCGAACCACACCTTCGTTCAGGGCGACATAACCGATAGGGAGCTCGTTGAAAGAGTCTTCGAAGAGTATCGCATCGATGGCGTGATGCACCTTGCCGCCGAGAGCCATGTCGATAGGTCGATAAGTGCCCCTATGGTCTTTGCGCACAATAATATCATAGGCACGCTTACGCTCTTGGAGGCGGCACGCAAAGCGTGGAGTGACAACTTCGAGGGCAAGCGTTTTCACCACATATCAACCGACGAGGTTTATGGCGCTCTACCTCTCGATGGAGGCAAGTTCAGCGAGATGTCGTGCTACGACCCACATTCGCCCTACTCGGCATCGAAGGCGTCGTCGGACCACTTCGTGCGCGCCTATCACGACACCTACGGCATGCCCACCGTCATCACCAACTGCTCAAACAACTACGGGCCGGCGCAATATCCCGAGAAGCTTATTCCGCTCTTCGTAGAGAACATCGTCGAGCGCAAGCCTCTACCGGTGTATGGCACAGGAGGCAACGTGCGCGACTGGCTCTATGTTGGCGACCATGTCGAGGCGCTGGATAGAGTCTTTCACCATGGCATAGCGGGCAGTAGCTACAACGTAGGCGGCAATAACGAATGGACAAATATCGACCTCGTAAAGCTGCTTATCGAGATAACAGACGAGGAGCTTGGCAGAGAGAGCGGTGAGAGCCTATCGCTCATCAAGTATGTCGAAGACCGCGCAGGTCACGATTTGCGCTACGCGATTGATGCATCGAAGATACGCGAGGAGTTAGGTTGGGAGCCCACGATGGATTTCCGCCAGGGGCTACGCCACACCATACGCTGGTATCTAAAACGCCACCTCGACAAATAGAGTATCAGAGGCTAACACACACCGCCACAAGACGAGGAATGAGCACTTCGAAACGCGGTGAAAAGTGTAATTATTTAAGAAAAACTAAATTTATTTAGGTCAATTTGTTGCAGGAAAGATAAAAAGTATTATCTTTGCGCCCGAATTAAGTACTTAATTATAACAAAAAGACGAAATGAAAAAGGGTATTCATCCGGAGAATTATCGTTTAGTGGCGTTCAAGGATATGTCGAACGACCACGTGTTTTTGTGCAGGTCCGCCGTTTCGACAAAGGAGACCATCGAGGTGAACGGCGAAACCTATCCCGTGTATAAGATGGAAATCTCTAACACATCTCACCCGTTCTACACAGGTAAGATGAAGTTGGTGGACACCGCCGGTCGTGTGGATAAGTTTATGAGCCGCTACGCAAAACGCTACGATAAGAAGAACAAGTAGGATTGCTTGTTTCTCCCAAAACCATGGGGATGGCTAAACAAATTGCCATCCCCATTTTTTTGTATGGACACCAATAGAGCCTACCAGCCCCATGAAGCTCTCTCACAAGGCATCAAGCAATAGCACACAAGATTATGGTGTGGGGAGGGGTGAGGTTAGGGCAAGATGATAGCAAAGAGCATTGTGAGCCATAGTGCTTATCTATTATGATAGCGCGATCGAACATTGTAACCGAGTAAAAAAAAAGGTGTGGAACGCCGAAATATTCCCTCTTGGCGAAAGCCACCAACATAGAATCACTCTGGAATAGATGGTTTGTTTGCTGATTCACGTCACACCTCTTAACATCCATAAACAATTTAGCTTGGGAGAATATAGCATATGCACTACTCCCCCAAGCTAAAATATTTATTTTCTCAACTTCGTTGAGTGGTTTATTTAGCAACCTGTCGTCTTATCATACATTTCTAACTGAACGCATCTGAATGTACCTGTAATCTTATTGCCTATATCATCTACGCAATCAAACACGACTACAACATCCAAACCATCACGCTCGATAGATATAGTACCATCCACAAGGGGAGCTCCTGCGCGAGGTTTGATATAGTCATTCTCAACAACACTATAACATGAAGAACTTGCGATAAATGTATTTGCCTGCATAGGATCATCCTTGGTTACTGCGGTGTAAGTACCATAGATATTATCAGCAACAAAGCCCTTTGCAGAACTATACAAGTCGATTGACATATAGTCTCCGTTGATAGGGTTCTGACACTCTAACAATTGAACTACCCAGTTGGCACCAACCGTAAAGTCACCGTAGTACAACAAGCGAATGATACCACCGGTATGGTTAAAGCTATAGTCGTCCTCAAGCCAGCTATACGGGCCATTATTCTCGACAACTATATATTCAAGTTCGAGACTACCGTTATAAACAACATGATGAACCTCGCCATTATCGAGCGTAAGGATTGCATCAATACTATTCTCCGATACTACAACAATACCATCCGTGAAGTAGTTCTCGACATATGAGCCATCCACCTTGGGCTCCAAGCGAGTAGAATAGCTATGGCTGAATGTCCATGCACTACCGAGATTTTCCTTATCGAGGCGATAGGTACCATGAGGAATTGATGCCTTCTCATTAGACTCAACCTCCTTATCAGAGTAGAAGTCGAAACGGTAGTACTGATCTATATAGAGGTGTGAAAAGCCGGTAGTACCATTCATAGATAGAATAGCGAAGTAATTGGCATTCGGAGATGATATACATCCCGCATACGGACCACAATACTCACCATTGAGAACCTCGGCACGATGCTCAACATCGACTTCTGCAGATAAACCCGACTGACTAATATCGACACTGCAAGATAGATCCTCGTAGCTCAATACAATCTTTGTGCTACGAGTATTGGCCGAGTTATTGGGAGCAACGTCAAAAAAGACAATCGATTTTGCACTACGAATGTTAGTAATCCAATCAGCATCACACTCAACCTCCGGCAGCGTGCCATCCTCTACCCCAAGTAGCTCATAAATGATTTTGCTGTCAGTCGCGCCATCTGTTCCGAATGACATCTCTCCTTGCGAAACAAGTGATAACGATTTTTCAACCACCTCTGGTTCTGTGCCAGGCTGCACATCATCCTCCTTACCGCATCCAACCAGAGTAAACAGACACGATAACAACAAAAATAGTTTAGTCTTCATACCTATAATAATTAAAAGTTTGTTCACACACATGATAACAACCTGTACAACCCTGCAAAACGAAATGTATAAATGGATGTTTATGAATTAACAAACATACCCTCTATTTCCGTGAGATTCGATTCCGGTCATCGGCATCAAACCATACACAAAATTCTCACTTCTCAACCATTCGCATGCAAAATATAATTCAGCCCACCATCAAGAAAAAAACACGCTTGCAAATATAGTAAATTATTTTGGAAAAAAGTATCATTTTTTGGACTTTTTCATCTTCTGGGGGGGGGTATGTTATTCATTTACAGTATTTTACACATATTGCATTTTTGACACTACTCCATTTTTTACCACCTTATTATAATGATTATATTAAAAGCCCCTAAATAGACTCCGATAAATAGTTTATGCGCGTTAGCTAAATCAGGGGGAGATGGTGGCAAAGAGCATTGTGAGCCATAGTGCTTATCTATTATGATAGCGCGATGCGAACGTTGTAACAGAGTAGAAGTCAGAAATCTTGCAATAACTTTAATCTAACAACAAAGCAAGCAAACGCCACTTTTTTATTCCAAATGACCACTGCATAGATCTTTTTCACTATATTTGCCACGTAATTAACGAAACCAAACTTCAAGATAATGAGAAAAGCGCTCAAAGAGTTCCTTTCAAATAGCCGCTCGATGCTGATAATGTTTAGCATCATTTGGACGCTACTGCTTGTTACCACACTCTTGGATAACAAGCTTGCGACCCACATCATGCTGAACAGCTTTCACAACCCCGGATTGGACGTATTCTTCAAGCTAATAACCTACATGGGCACACTCATCCCTCTTGGTTTGGGTATCGCAATAGTCCTGCTTAACATCCGCAAAGGGTGGTACATAGTCCTATCACAGATATTTGCGTTTCTTATCACACAGCCATTCAAGTTTGGTTTTGCGCACAAACGACCCGCCTTGCTGTTTTACGAGCACGACGTAGAACTGCCGAATGTCGTTGATGACGTAACGCTCAACACCGCCTGCAACAGCTTCCCTTCGGGACACACATCAGCAGCGTTTGCACTATTTACCTGCTTCATTGCCATAACACCCGCCAAATACCGATGGCTTCAAATCACATGGCTGATTATGGGTTGGTTGGTTGCATACTCGCGCGTGTACCTATCGCAACACTTTGCAGAAGATATTCTATTTGGCTCGGTCATAGGTGTTGTAGCAAGCCTCTTGGCATACGTATGTTTATATAGAAAAGAGTGGGGCGAACGACCGCTGTTCAAGAGGTGTAAACTCAACAAAAAATAGCTTTCCGAAACTCTAAAATAGCGGCACATATCGCAAAAAGCCATCCATAACGCCACTTTTTGTCGAAAAAAGTTGGCTGCTTGAAAAATTTGCACTAACTTTGCTTTCGATATAGTGGGCTTAAACGAGGGTTCACACATGTAAAATCAAGAGGAAACAATTATGGACGATGGTTATCATTCCAACAATAACTGCCGTATCGTATCTGAATACGATACCCTTCGTCTATGGCATAAAGCACGCAGATAACCTGCGCGCCAATCTCCTTTTGGCACCTCCTGCCGACTGCGCACGCAACTATATCGAGGGTCGAGCCGACATAGCACTTCTACCATCGGCTGTTGTACCACAACTCACACAAACAGACATTATCACAGACTACTGCATAGGTGCCGTAGGTGCCGTTCGCACCGTTACTATCATGAGCGATGTGCCCATCGAAAAGGTTAAGCGCATATGGTTAGACTCGCACTCACGCACCTCTGTACAGCTGTGCGGCTATTTAGCAGAACATAAGTGGCACATAGCTCCGGAGTGGTTACACCTGGATGACTATACCCGTGTTGAGTGTCACGCCCCCGAGGAGGCATTCCTGCTCATTGGCGACAAGGTATTCAACTACGAAAATCGTTTCCGCTACGTATATGACCTCGCCGTTGAGTGGCGTTCTGTGACATCATTGCCCTTTGCCTTTGCCGTATGGGTAGCTCGCAAGGGTGTATCTTACGAGGTCCGTGATGCCTTGCAGCACGCATTAACATTTGGTGTTGAGCATATCTGGGAGGCTATCACCGAGTCCGACCACATGGGCAACGATGGTGGCATCACAGCCTACGAATATCTTACACGCAACATAGATTTTATCCTCGACGAGGAGAAGCACCGCGCCCTGAAAAAGTTCTGGGATGCTGGATTGAGGGTGGTTCCGCGATCCTATTAGTAAGCCGTGCGGCACATTGTCGTGCGACTTACACCTCCGACAGATGAGGCGTTTTATTGTATTCCGCCTCAAAAAGGCCTAAATAGGGCCAAAGTTGAATATTACAAAATAAAACTTTTGGAGGAGATATGATCACCATCTATCTGAAGCAATACAACAAGATTATACGTAACGCCGATCCCGATCTTTTCGACGAGCTCGGCTTCGATGACATCCTCTGGATCGATCTTCTTTGCCCCTCGATAAAGGAGCAGAAGGCGGTGGAGAACTTCATGGAGTTGAGCCTACAAACCAAACAGCAGGTCGAGGAGATTGAATCAACATCAAAATACTCCGAGACCGAGAATGCTATTATCTCGAACTCAAACTTCTTCGTACCACAGGGCGAGTCATTCACCGTTGAACCCGTATCTTTCATTATCTCGAACGAGGGTGTGCTGGTATCGGTACGTCAGGCAGAGTTCCGCACATTCCGCGAGGCAGAGAAGCGTTTGCAGATGAACTACCGCAGCTACTCTACCGGCTACCACATCCTTATCTCGCTATTGGAGGTACGTATCGACTACGACGCCGACCTCGTGGAGATGGTAGGCAAGCAGGTTGCCGCCGTAAGTAAGGAGATAAGCAGCGGCTCGAAAATCGACAAGGAGGTGCTCTATCGCATCAACGCCCTGCAAGAGAACACCATGTTGCTGCGCGAGAACATCTTCGACCGTCAGCGTGTATTGTCAAGCATATTACGTTCGGAGCGCTTCCCCAACGATATATACCCTCGTTTGCAGTTGATGCTAAAAGACGTAAACTCGCTTATCAGCCACGCAGATTTCAGCTTCCAGCGTCTGGACTATATACAGGATGCTGCGCTTGGCCTTATCAACATCGAGCAGAACGAGATTGTTAAGATATTCTCGGTGGCAGCGGTAATCTTCATGCCCGCAACGCTCGTAGCGAGTATGTATGGTATGAACTTTAAGTTTATGCCCGAGTTGGATTGGGAGTATGGCTACGTATGGGCAATTGCATTGATGCTTATAGTTTCGGGCTTGACCTATTGGTTCTTCAAGTTTAAGAAGTGGCTCTAATATTCCACAGCCTCCTACATAACACAAAGATGAGAGATGATGCACTGCGCACCATCTCTCATCTTATTCTGTGAATCACCAAGTTACACTACGTTCCTTCGCCCTACTACTATCTCAACTCGTCGGGATGCAGACGCACGACCTCGCCATCACGCACCACAACCAAATCACCATTATCCTTGCGCGTACGCTCGATAAGGCGTCGTTGTGCCAACAAAATTCCGGCATCGATACGCTCCTGTAACTCTCTAATTTCAAACTCACTCATAGCTCAATATCTTATTATACGCTAACGGATCAACAATCTCCTTTATTTCACTCTTCGAGCCATAGGCAATCTTTTTCACGCCCTCGGCTGTACTGTTATCGTATATGACCCAATAGTCACAAATGGGCATATAGAGCTTCGTAAGGTTACGCATGCTGCTCTCGTAGCGACGACATATGGTATTTGTGGGGATGTTGTGTCCTCCAAGGCTCACACGCTTCGCCACACGCTGAATAGCCTGTTCGGGCGTTGGAAGCCAAAAATAGAGGAGTGATACAAAGTAGCCACGTTCATGAGCTCGGTCGATGAATTTCTGATATGTGCGCGTTGAAAGTGTCGTCTCGAATGCGAAGTCGGAACCATCTTCAAGCAGGTCGTTAATACGACGCAACATGAGTCTGCCCGCCTCGATAGCTTGGCTATCGGGATTAAACGGAGATAAGCCACGAGCAATCTCGTCGGCATTGACAAACTCGTGGCAGTGCAACATCTCTGGCAACATGGTGTATGATGCCGTGGTCTTACCTGCGCCGTTGCAACCCGCTATGATGTAGAGTTTCTGCATAACTTAACAAATCTCTTTCGCAAAGATAATTATTTTCTATGTAATGACCAAATTTTTTCAACACTATCACCACTATGTTCTACCCTCTCGTATAGCTATCCTTATTAAAAACAGGACCGACCACAAGCAATTGCTCATGGTCGGCCACAATCGTCAAAGCGTTACTACTACCTACTCTATGCCTACCCTCTCGAAGATGAAGTCCACATTTTTCAGATAGTAATCCAACGTAAAGCAACCGTCGAGCTCCTCACGCGAAAGCACCGCCATAACCTCGGGCGTCTCCGCCAAAAGCTCCTGATAGTCGGCACGCTCACTCATCGCACGCATGGCAACAGGCTGCACCGTATCGTATGCCTTCTCACGCGAGAAACCCTTCTCGATAAGAGCATTCATCACGCGCTGTGCAAAGATTACCTTACGTGTGCGATAGATATTCTCCTGCATTACATCCTTGAATACAACCAAGTTTTCGAGGATGCCGCGGAAGCGATTCAACATATAGTCGAGCAACATCGTAGCATCGGGAAGAATGATACGCTCGGTAGATGAGTGCGAGATATCGCGCTCGTGCCACAGGGCAACATTCTCGTAGAACGCCGCCATGTAGCCACGCATAACACGTGCACAACCACACATATTCTCACTCGAAATAGGATTACGCTTGTGAGGCATAGCGCTCGAACCCTTCTGACCCTTGCCAAACGACTCCTCGACCTCATGCACCTCGGTACGCTGCAAGTTACGAATCTCCATCGCCATCTGTTCGATGCTCGATGCAATAACAGCCAACGTAGCCATATAGTATGCGTGACGGTCGCGCTGGATAACCTGTGTAGATATGTTTGCACTCTCGATACCGAGTTTCTCGCAAACATAGTCCTGAATGAAGGGAGGGATATTCGCGAAATTGCCCACAGCACCCGAAATCTTACCCACCTCTACGGCTCGCGATGCCGCTACAAAGCGAGTTAGATTGCGCTTCATCTCCTCGTACCACAATGCCCACTTCAAGCCAAAGCTCGTAATGTCGGCATGAATACCGTGTGTACGTCCGATGCAGGGCGTACCCTTGAACTCGATAGCACGGTTGCGCAACACCTCCAACATGCGCTCCAAGTCATCCATAAGCACAGCATTTGCCTGCTTCAACAGGTAGCCATTAGCCGTATCGACAACATCGGTACTTGTCAGACCATAGTGCACCCACTTGCGCTCCTCGCCAAGAGTCTCGCTCACGGCACGTGTGAAGGCAACAATATCGTGGCGTGTCTGCTGTTCAATCTCGTAGATGCGATTGATGTCGAACGACGCGTTATCCCACAACTTCTGAACATCCTCCTTGGGGACAACACCCAGCTGGCTCCACGCCTCCGAAGCCAGAATCTCAACACGAAGGTAGGCATCGAACTTATTCTGCTCGGTCCACACCTTGCGCATAATCTCGCGACTATATCTCTCGATCATAATTTAATATTTTAGGTTAGTAACTTACTTATTCATTCTATTTACGAATGCCTCAACAGTATTCTCCATTAGACATGTAATGGTCATGGGACCTACGCCACCCGGAACAGGGGTGATGGCTGCCGCCACGTGCTGCACCTCTTCGAAATCGACATCGCCACAGAGCTTGCCGGTGCGCGTATCACGATTAACACCCACATCAATAACCACAGCACCCGGCTTTACCATATCGGCAGTCACAAAACGCTCACGGCCAATAGCCACAACCAAAATATCGGCACGACGAGCTACCTCCGCAAGATTTTTTGTCTTCGAGTGAGCAACAGTCACCGTAGCATTAGCATCCAAGAGGAGCTTGGCTACGGGCTGACCTACGATATTGCTGCGACCTATAACCACAGCCTCCTTACCAGCAATATCCACACCGGCGAAGTGCAATAACTTGATGATACCCTTGGGCGTACAAGGAAGCACGCAGGGCTGTTTGAGCCATAGCTTCGCAACATTCATCGGATGGAAGGCATCTACATCCTTCTCGGGCAAGATAGCCGCAATAATCTTATTCTCGTTGATATGCTTGGGCAACGGCAACTGAACGAGGACACCATCTACATCGTCATCGTTGTTTAGCTGCTCTATAATATCCAAAAGCTCCTGCTCCGAGATTGTAGCCTCACGACGAATTGTCGTATTTCGAATACCTATCTCGGTTGCAGCCTTCGCCTTACCCGTAACATACGACACACTTCCGGGGTCATCGCCCACCAAAATCACTGTCAGATTAGGAGTACGTCCATACTGCTCATTAAGCACGCCAACGCGCACTTTGAGCGCCTCCTTGATTGATGTTGATAAATCTTTACCTTTTATAATCATATTTTCAATCCGTTATTAAATAGTTACTTGAATGCCTTGGCACCTATATCCGTACGATGGAATAGGTTGTCGCACTCAATTTTATTAACGTCGGCACGAGCCTTTTGTTGTGCTTCGATAAGAGTCGGAGCCTCTGCAACAACAATCATCACTCGTCCTCCGGCAGTCACCAACTCGCCATCCTTTATGGCTGTACCCATGTGATACACCTTCGATGTCACACCATCCAGACCACGAATTACAACGCCCTTGTCGTAGCCTCCGGGGTAGCCCTTCGATGCAAGCACAATACCAAGCGTAGCCTGATTGCTCCACTCTGCTACGGGCTGCTCACCACGCGCTACCGCCATAAACAAATCAACAGCATCGCTCTTCAAACGCGGCAGCACCACCTCGGTTTCGGGGTCTCCAAAGCGAGCATTAAACTCGATGACCTTGATGCCATTAGGGGTCTTCATAAGACCTCCATAGAGCACACCCGTAAAGGGCGTACCCTCCTTAACCATCGCATCTGCAACACGTTGCATGATGTACTGCATAGCATAGGCATGATCCTCGTCAGATATAAACGGCAACTCGGTATAGGCTCCCATACCGCCGGTATTGGGGCCCTCGTCGTTATCGTAGGCACGCTTGTGATCCTGTGCTACGGGCATAGGGCAAATCTTATCACCCGCAACAAAGCACATCAACGAGAACTCTTCGCCCGTGAGGAACTCCTCGATAACTACCCTACCTTCGCCATACTTCGAATCGAGCAACATGTCGCGCAACGTAGCCTCTGCCTCCTCCATACTCTCGACAATAACTACACCCTTGCCGGCTGCCAAGCCATCGTACTTCAAGACCGTGGGCAGCGTACCTCGCTTAACATACGACAAAGCCTCCTCGAAGTCGGTAAATGTTGCGTAGTCCGCCGTAGGTACATCATACTTCTTCATCAGGCGCTTTGCAAAATCCTTGCTTGCCTCAATCTCGGCAGCAGCCTTCGTTGGACCAAATATCGCAAGACCCGCCTCACGGAATCTATCTACGATACCCACAGCCAACGCAGCCTCGGGACCAACGACCGTAAGCTCAACATCATTGCTCTTTGCAAACGCAAGCAAGCCCTCGACATCGGTATCTTTTATCGCCACACACTCCGCAAGCGATGCTATACCGGCATTGCCCGGAGCGCAATATATCTTTTCGGCCTTGGGCGAGCGCGACAATGCCTCCACAATTGCATGACAACGACCACCCGAACCTACAACTAATATCTTCATCCAAAAAAAAAATTTGATATTATACTCCTTATACCTGACAAGGCAACGCCTACTTTCCTACCCATTCACAGAAAGTAGGCATCACCTCCCGTCTTAAATTAGTGCTTGAAATGGCGCATGCCCGTCACGAGCATCGTCATTCCAAACTCATTAGCTCTCTTTACCGAATCCTCGTCGCGCACGCTACCACCAGGCTGCACAAGCGCCGTAACACCATACTGCTGGGCAAGTGTAACGGTGTCGTCGAAGGGGAAGAAACCGTCGGAAGCAAGCGTAACACCCTCGTTAAAGCCCGCTGCTTGCGCCTGCTTCAACGCAATTTCTGCCGAACCTACACGGTTCATCTGTCCCGCACCAACGCCAACAGTATGACCATCCTTGACAGCAACGATGGCATTCGACTTAACATGCTTAACGATTCGCCAACCAAAGTTCATATCCTCCAACTCCTTTGCAGTTGGCTTGCGCTCCGTCACACACATATCAGCAACAATCTCCTTGGTTTCGGTATCGAGCTTCTGAACCAAAAGACCTCCGTTCACCGTAACATACTGCGTCTGCTCGATATTTGCGGCACTCATATCCACCTGCAACAAGCGAAGATTCTTCTTGGTGGTGAGAATCTCTAATGCCTCATCCGTAAACGACGGCGCCATGATAATCTCCAAAAAGATAGGCTTCATCAACTCGGCAACCTCCTTCGTGAGTTCGCGATTGATTGCAACAATGCCACCAAAGATGCTCACCTTATCGGCCTCGTATGCCTTCTCCCACGCCTCACGTATATCCTTGCCGATTGCTGCGCCACACGGGTTCATGTGCTTCAATCCCACACAGAAGGGCTCCGAAAACTCTCTCACGATGTTCAATGCCGCGTTAGCATCCTGAATATTGTTGTACGACATCTCCTTACCGTTGAGCTGCTTTGCCGTAGCCAACGAGTAGGGAACGCGCTCCTGCGATGCATAGAACTTTGCACTCTGATGCGGATTCTCGCCATAACGCAACGACTCCACAAGATCGAACGACGCAAACAGCTTCTCACGAAGACCTGCCTGCGCACGCATATACGTAGCAATGCACATATCATACTCTGCCGTGTGTGTATATGCCTTTGCCGAGAGCGCCAGACGTGTCTCTACCGTAGTATTTCCGCCCTTCTCGATCTCCTCGATGATAAGTTTGTAATCCTCGGGATCGCACACCACGGTTACATCTCGATAGTTCTTTGCTGCCGAACGCAACATCGAAGGTCCTCCAATATCGATATTCTCGATAGCATCGGCCATAGTTACATCTGCCTTGGCGATGGTCTGACAGAAGGGATAGAGATTCACACATACCATATCGATAAACTCAATGGCATTGTCGCGCAGAGCCTGCAAATGGCTCTCGTCGTCACGACGAGCCAAAAGACCACCATGGACCTTGGGATGCAACGTCTTGACACGACCATCACATATCTCCGGGAAACCCGTAACATCGCTAATGTTAATAACCTCGATGCCGCTATCCTGCAACAATTTCATAGTGCCTCCCGTGGCAATAATCTCCCAACCAAGACGACGCAAGTTGTTACAAAAATCGACAACGCCCGTTTTATCGCTTACGCTTACTAACGCTCTCATATACTTTGGTTTAGTATTTCTTATTTATAAGTTTATTTATTGTCTTGACATAGAGTTTATGCTCGATACTGTGAATCAGCATCGTGAGCTCCTCAATGTCGTTGCCCTCATAGACTATAGCTCCTTGGTCGATTATACGACCACCATCAAGCGTCTCATCCACAAAGTGGGTTGTAGCGCCAAAAATCTTAACACCATAATCCACTGCATCCTGAATAGCATGAGCACCCTTGAACGACGGCAGCAACGATGGATGAATGTTCACAATGCGCTGCTCGTATCTCTCCAAAAGCACATGACCTACAATTCTCATATAACCCGCAAGACAGACATAGTCCACATGACGCTCGTCGAGCATCGTAGCCAGCACCGTCTCGTAGGCTTCGCGAGAGGCATAGTCCTTGGGGTTGAACGCAAAACTCTCGGTACCATAACGTTTTGCTCTTTCGAGCACCTTGGCACCGGGCTTATCGCACACCAACAACACCACGTCGGCATCGATACGTCCATCCCTACAAGCCTCAACGATAGCTTCGTAGTTGCTACCGCTACCACTCGCAAAAACCGCTAACTTCGCACGTCTCATACCCGAAACTTATTAGATGATGCTAACGCCCTCACCCTCGATAACACGACCGATGACCGAAGCACGCTCACCCGAAGCCTCCAACAGCGCAATAGCTCGCTCGACATCACTCTCGTCGAGAGCTATGACCATACCAATACCCATGTTGAAGATATTGAACATCTCGCGGTGCTTGATACCACCATACTTCTCCAATAGGCGGAATACGGGGAGAATCTCCCAGCTACCCTCCTTAATCTCAACGCCCTGACCATCCTTCAAGATACGGGGGATATTCTCGTCGAAGCCACCACCGGTGATGTGGCTGATGCCGTGAACATCACACTCGGCAATAACCTTCAACACCTGCTTAACATAGATGCGTGTGGGCGTAAGAAGCACCTCGCCCAACTTGCGGTCGCCGATTTCGGGGTAGCTATCGAAAAGGTTGAGATTATTATCGCTAACGACCTTACGCACAAGACTAAAACCGTTAGAGTGAACACCGCTTGAAGCGATACCTACAAGTACATCACCAACCTTAACTCGCTCACCGGCATCGATAAGCTTTGAGCGCTCAACAACGCCTACCGTAAAGCCGGCAATATCATACTCGCCATTACCATACATACCTGGCATCTCGGCAGTCTCGCCACCTACCAATGCGCAACCAGCCTGACGACAACCCTCGGCAACACCAGCAACAATAGCCTCGACCTTGGCGGGCTCGTTGTGACCAACGGCAACATAATCCAAGAATACCAAAGGCTCGGCACCCTGTGCCAATACGTCGTTCACGCACATTGCAACAGCATCGATACCAATAGTATCGTGCTTATCCATCTCAAATGCCAATTTCAGTTTGGTACCTACGCCATCGGTGCCACTAACCAACACCGGCTCCTTGATATTGAGCTCGGCAAGGTTGAACATACCACCAAAGGCACCAATATTGCCCATCGAGCCAACTCGCTTTGTAGATGCCACATGCGACTTGATGCGTCGTACTACTTCGTAACCTGCTTCGAGGTTTACACCAGCCTCTTCGTAACTTTTTGCCATACCTATGTATTATATATATTATTACTCTTACTTTTTGTTTTGATACAACGATGTTGGATAGCACCCATTGAAGCATGCCATACACAACTCCGAGCGGTTGCCCGCCTTCAACAGCGACTCCTCCGAGAGGAACTCCAACGAGTCCGCCTCGATAGCCTTGCGCGCCTCCTCCTTGGTCTTTGTAGCACACAACAACTCCTCGCGTGTGGACATATCGATACCATAGAAACAGGGGTTGGTGATTGCAGGACTTGCAATGCGCACATGCACCTCACGCGCTCCCGCCTCCTTCAATAAGCGCACGATGCGTAGCGATGTTGTACCACGCACTATCGAGTCATCAATAAGAACCACCGAGCGATCTTTGACCAGCGAGCGTACAGCCGAAAGTTTCATGCGCACGCCCTTCTCACGCATCTGCTGCGAGGGCTGGATAAATGTTCTGGCGATGTACTTATTCTTGATAAGACCCATCTCATAGGGGATGCCACTCGCCTCGGAGTAGCCAATAGCAGCGCTTATACTCGAATCGGGCACACCTATAACCACGTCGGCTTTGATAGGCGACTGCTCATATAGATAGCGACCTGTCTGCTTGCGGAACTTATGCACGTTACACCCCTCGATATCGCTATCGGGGCGAGCAAAGTAGATATACTCCATGGCACACATCAAGTGGCGCTGGTAGCGCGAATAGTAGTTCGAGCGTATGCCATGGTGGTCGATAGTAACAACCTCGCCCGGCTCGATGTCGCGTATAAACTCCGCACCAACAATATCCAAAGCACATGTCTCGCTGCTGATAACATAGCCATCGCCAAGTTTACCAATAGAGAGAGGGCGCAAACCATGCTTATCGCGACACGCATAGATACGATTCTTGGTCATGATAAGGAAGGCAAAGGCTCCCTCCAACATATTCAACGCCTCGATAATATTATCTATACGCTTATCCTCGCTCTTCTCCTTTTTGATGAGGTGCGCCAGAAGTTCGCTATCCGACGACGAGTGGAACAAACTTCCACGCACTTCGAGATAACGCGACAACTCACGCGAGTTTACGAGGTTGCCGTTGTGAGCCAATGCGAAATCGCCCGTGTGGTGGTTAAACGAGAAGGGTTGCACGTTGTTTGCCCCGCCACCACCTGTTGTAGAGTAACGGACATGACCGATAGCGATACGGCCCGACAGCTTCGACAACTTATCGTGATTGAAGACCTCGGTAACCAAACCCTCGCCCTTCACCGTATTGAGTTTTTCGCCATCAAATGCCGAGATGCCACAAGCCTCCTGACCACGATGCTGTAACGCATGCAGACCATAGTAGGCAAGATTCGGCGCATCGTCCACGCCAAAGATACCGAAGACACCACACTCCTCGTGCAGGTCATCACCATATATATCCAATGAATCCTTTAACATACTCCTCTACTACTTTTTAAGAATGTTTGCCAAACGCGAAGCTACCTCTTCGTAGGTCTCGCGCACATGCCCCAAATCTCGGCGGAAACGATCCTTGTCCATACGCTCCCCCGTGGCCTTGTCCCACAGGCGACATGTGTCGGGCGTAAATTCATCGACAAGAATAAGGTCACCCACGGCGGTGCGTCCAAATTCAATCTTGAAATCGACAAGCGAGATACCCGCCTTGTCGAACAGTTCGCAAAGCAGCGTGTTTATCTTTGCCGAAATCGCGTATATCGTTGCAAGTTCGTCGTAGGTCGCCAACCCCAATGCCACAGCGTGGTGGTCGTTGATAAGCGGGTCACCCAACTCATCCGATTTCAGACAGAGGTCGAAAATCACATTCTCGGGCGTCAGACCCTCATCCAGACCAAGGCGCTTTGCCATAGAGCCGGCAATGACGTTACGCACGATAACCTCGAAAGCCATATGCTTGGCACACCGACACAACTGATCGGTATCGTTGAGTTGCTCTACAAAATGGGTGGCTACGCCATGGCTATTCAAATAGCCAAGAACCATCGACGAAATGCGGCAATTCATCTTGCCCTTGTTCTCGATTATCGCACGCTTGATGTTGTAGAAGGCTGTGGCATCGTCCTTGAAACGAATTACCACATGCCCATCCACATCGCATCCGTATATTATTTTGCTGTTACCTTCGTACAAAAGTTTCAACTCCTTCATGGCACACACTATTTACGAAAGTAGTTTACTGCATTAGAGAATATATCCTGCACCTTCTCGCCATGGATATTCTTCATAAGGTCGCGCTCGTAACGCTCCGTATGTCCCATCTTGCCGAGAATCTGACCAGACGGATCGATGATACCCTCGATAGCGAAGCTCGAACCATTGGGATTTGCCGGCGAGTCGGTCGTGGGATGACCATCCATATCGACATATTGGAATGCAATCTGACCATTGCGGAATAGCTCGTCCGCCATCTGGTCGCTAACCACGAACTTACCCTCGCCATGACTCACAGCTATCGAGTGAATATCGCCAACCTTGAACGATGAGAGCCACGGTGATGCCGTGGTACCGACACGTGTCGATACGATTTGCGATATATGGCGGTTAATATCGTTACGGAAGAGCGTAGGCGACGACGCCGAAACCATACCCAGACGTCCGTAAGGCAACAATCCCGACTTAACCAAGGCCTGGAAACCGTTGCATATACCAAGCATCAAGCCTCCACGATCCAAAAGGGCATGAATAGCCTCCGCCACATCGCCATTATTTAGCACGTTGGCAATAAACTTACCGCTGCCATCGGGCTCATCACCTGCCGAGAAGCCACCGCTGAGTGCCATGATATGGCAATGACCTATATGCTCCTTCATCTCGGCAATAGATTGCAAAACATCCTCGCCCGTAAGGTTCTTAAATACCGAAATCTCAACCTCGGCACCGGCACGCTCAAATGCACGAGCCGTATCGTAGTCGCAGTTGGTGCCGGGGAATACGGGAATATAGACCTTAACCTTATCGACCTTTTCACCCTTGTACTCAACTACGCGCTTTGCGCCACGACTTGCACGAACAACATGGCCCTTCTCGCCCTTGTCGGCATAAATTTCGGTGAACTTACGAGTATTGGCTTCGAGAAGCTCGGCAATAGAGAGCTTCGTACGCGCAACCTCGATATACTCCTTATCGGTTGTGTAACCTATAAACTCTGCCGAGGGGTGATTAAGCGTACGGCTGCTCTCAACCAAGATTGAGCCATAGCTATAATCGTAGAGCATCTGCTCCTCGCACTCCAACTTTGCGCCTATATTGTTACCGAACGACATCTTGGCAACCGCCTCGCCAATGCCGCCGAAGCCCACGGCATATGCCGATAGGATAACACCTTCGGCAATCTTATCCGACACGAAGTCGAAGTTATCCTTCAACTGCTCAACCGAAGGCATGTAGTTGGCCTCGGGCGTATGACGAATAACATAAAGTTTATTATTCGGGCGCTTAAATTCGGGGCTGATAACCACGCGCGCATCTACCGTTGTTATACCGAATGCCATCAACATTGGTGGAACATTGATATCGCGGAACGTGCCACTCATCGAGTCCTTACCGCCAATCGACGGCAACCCCAATGCCACCTGCATCTTCAAGGCACCAAGCAATGCCGCCATAGGCTTACCCCACGACGTAGCATCGGTCATGCGCTCGAAGTACTCCTGATACGAGAAACGCATCTTGTCGTAGCGAGCACCCGCAGCTACGACCTTGGCGCATGCCTCGACGACAGCATAGGCAGCACCATGATACGGACTCCACTTTGCAATATGGGGATTGTAACCAAACGACATAATACTTGCCGTATTGGTAAAGGCATTACCCACGGGCAGTTTCTGTACCGACACCTGTGTCTCGGTGGTCTGCGTACGACCGCCAAAGGGCATAAGTACGGTCGAGGCACCAATTGTCGAATCAAACATCTCGATAAGACCCTTCTGCGACACCACATTGTCATCCGACAGGTTATTCTTCATGCGCTCCTTAACCGAGCGACCCTTAACCTCGCGCTCGAAGGGATTACGCTGCTCAACGCTGCCAATATTCACCTTCGTGTAGTGTTTGGCACCCGCCGAGTCGATAAAGTCGCGTGACAAGTCCACAACCATACGATTGCCATGAATCATACGCATACGACGTGTATCCGTAACATCAGCAACGTGCGTAACCTCGACATTCTCCTCATGGCACAACTCCATGAATCGCTCCATATCTTTGCGCTCGACAACAACAGCCATACGCTCCTGCGACTCACTGATGGCAAGCTCCGTAGAGTTAAGTCCATTATACTTTACCGGCACACGATGCAGATAGATATCCAAACCATCGGTAAGCTCGCCAATAGCAACACTCACACCTCCGGCACCAAAGTCGTTCGATTTTTTGATAAGACGTGTTACGTCACCACGGCGGAACAAGCGCGAGAGTTTACGCTCCTCGGGAGCATTACCCTTCTGCACCTCCGAGCTACACTCCTCCAACGAGGTCAGCGTATGCTCCTTTGACGAGCCGGTAGCACCGCCTACACCATCGCGTCCCGTACGACCGCCAAGCAACAACACTACATCACCTGGCGCAGGGCTCTCTCGGCGAACATTTTCTGCCTTAACAGCACCCACAACAGCACCCACCTCCATACGTTTTGCTACGTAATCGGGGTGATAAATCTCTCGAACGTGGGTTGTTGCCAAACCAATCTGGTTACCATAGCTCGAATAGCCTGCCGCAGCCTTCGTAGAGATGATACGCTGCGGGAGTTTACCCTCCATCGTCTCATCTACTCGCTTATAGATGTCGCCGGCACCCGTCACACGCATCGCCTGATAGACATAGCTTCGGCCCGACAATGGGTCACGGATGGCGCCACCAAGACATGTTGAAGCGCCACCGAAGGGCTCAATCTCGGTGGGGTGATTATGAGTCTCGTTCTTGAACTGCAAGAGCCAACGCTCCATCTGGCCATCTACATCGACATTTACAAAGATGCTGCATGCGTTATTCTCCTCGCTCTGCTCCATATCATCAAGCTTACCCACCTTGCGCAGATAGCGCGCACCAATGGTTGCAAGCTCCATAAGACAGAGGCTCTTCTGCTCGCGATCGAGCTCCTTGCGAATACCGCGCATAAGGTCGAGCGACTCCTCGAACTCCGCCTTCATAAACGACTCGTCGATTGTAATCTCTTCAATCTCGGTAGTGAAAGTTGTATGGCGACAGTGGTCGCTCCAATAGGTATCCAAGATACACAACTCCGTCTCCATAGGATCGCGACCCTCCTCACGGAAGTAGTTTACCACCTCGCGAAGGTCATCGGCATTCATTGCCAAACCCCTCTCTTTGCAGAAGGCCGCCAGCTCCTCCTTGCTCTCCATCTTACGGAAGTCGGCGAGAGCCAATACGGGCTTAACAACGTTACTCTCGTTCTCCGACAATTGATTTAGGTCCTTGCGACGCGACTCAACACTGTTGATGCAGTACTTCTCGATACGCTCCATAGCACGCTTCGAGAGATTACCCTCGAAGATATAGAGGCGCGACGACTTGATACGCACATCGGCATTTGGCTCGATTAGATGTACACAATCCACCGCCGACGCAGCACGCTGATCGAACTGTCCGGGCAGATACTCCACCGCAAGCCAATTGCAACCCGCAAGATCGCACTCATCGGTAACCTTGTCGGTTACAATCTCGCCAAAAACGCTATAACGACACCTCTCCAACAACTCATCCGAGAAGCCAAACAAATCATAGACATTGATGTAGCGCAGATGCTTAATCTTCAATCCGAGATTGGTATTAAGCTCATTTCGCAAGTTCTCCGCTTCGACCTGTAAACGGGGATATTTCTCAACAAAAATACGACGATTCTTCATATTCGATTTCAGGTTTTCGTTACTCGCCGATTACAACTCCGAAGCAAGCACCTTATCAGTTTGAGCCTTGCGGAAGGCTATCAAACGCTCTTCGAGTGCCTTATCCGTAAGCGCAAAAATAGAAGCGGCTATGAGCGCGGCGTTCTTGGCACCATTGATAGCGGTCGTAGATACAGGGATACCACCGGGCATCTGCACAATCGATAGCAACGAATCCATACCGCCGAGCGCCGATGTCTTGATAGGCACACCGATAACCGGAACTGTGGTTAATGCCGCCGTAACGCCTGCCACATGTGCTGCGCCACCCGCACCGGCGATGATAGCCCCTATGCCTCGCTCACGTGCCGTGGTAGCATACTCGAACATGAGATGCGGGGTGCGGTGTGCACTGATAACGCGCTTCTCGTACTCGATACCCAACTCTTCCAAAGTCTCGACAGCGGACTTCATAATATCCCAATCGCTGGTCGAACCCATAATAACTGCAACTTTCATAGTATTGATATTTTGTAATTTAACTCTTATTTCTCTCTAACAAAAAAAACAAACAACCGCCCACACTACACGTGTCAGCGGTCCTAATACTCCTCAATCAACCCACAAAATTGAACACACATACTCCCTATTCCAGAACATACGCCGTTCGACATAGCCGACGATCGACCTCTAACACGTCTGTGTTCATTAGCCAACGCCCATCCAACTGTCGCTGGTTGCTCTACACAAAGGTTCAATTTTGGGTTATGATTGTTCATACGACAAAGGTACAACTAATTTTCCTTAATAAAAAACGCGCGCGACCCTTTTTTCAACTTTTTTTTAACATTTAGCAAAACTCCGAAGATTCTGAAAAAACACACAAAAAATATTAGCGAAAAGTTGTACGGTTGATAAAAAATGCTTACCTTTGCCAAAACGTATTGAAATGATGAGACAATCAGTTGAAAAGAATCTTTTTTCGTTGAATCAGATTACGGCGCAGGCGCAGGCCTATCGCCGACGTTCGGCTCTTTGTCTTCACTGTTTGATTTAATATTTGGCGGCTTTTGGCCGCCTATTTTTTTATATGAACAACAGCAGATTAGTTATTAAAGGAGGAGAATTGCTCAACGCTAAAAGCATGGGCAAAACCGATATTGTCATCGCAAACGGACATATCACAGAGATTGGAACAGACATAGCAACTACCCCAAACGACACCATCGTAGATGCCTCGGGGAAGATCGTAGCACCCGCATTTGTGGATGTCCACGTTCACCTTCGCGAACCAGGCTTTGGCTACAAGGAGCGCATCGCCACGGGCACGATGGCCGGTGCGCGTGGCGGCTATACCACGCTATGCCCCATGCCCAATCTCAACCCCGTGCCCGACAGCGTCGAGACGCTTGCCGTAGAGCAGGACATTATCAACCGTGATGCCAAAATCGAGGTGCTACCCTATGCAGCAATCACCAAAGAGCGCAAAGGTTTGGAGCTTGTCGATATCGCCTCACTCAAAGATAAAGTCTGCGCCTTCTCGGATGATGGTAGCGGTGTTCAGTCTGACGAGATGATGGAACGCGCAATGACCGAGGCAGCCCGAAACAACGTGATTATCGCAGCACACTGCGAGGTCGAAGAGCTCCTCAAAGGTGGCTACATCCACGATGGCGAATATGCAAAGATGCACGGGCACAAGGGCATCTGCTCGGAGAGCGAGTGGGAGCAGGTACGTCGCGACATCGAAATTGCCGAGCGCGTAGGCTGCCACTATCACGTATGCCACATATCGACAAAGGAGACCGTAGAGCTAATCCGCAAGGCAAAGGCTCGTGGCGTGAAGGTTACGTGCGAGACGGGGCCTCACTATCTGATATTTACCGACATGGATTTGGAGGAGGACGCTCGCTGGAAGATGAATCCGCCGCTACGTTCGGCAGAGGACAGAGCAGCGCTTATCGAGGGAATCAAGGATGGCACAATCGACATGATTGCCACCGACCATGCCCCCCACTCCTTGGAGGAGAAGTCGCGCGGCTTGAAGGATAGCGCAATGGGCATTGTCGGCTTGGAGACAGCATTCGCAGCACTCAACACACACCTCGTTAGAAGGGGTGTTATAAGCCTCGAACGCCTTATCGAAATCATGAGTATCAATCCCCGAAAAGTATTTGGCATCAGTGGCGGAGCCAACGTAGGAGATCGTGCCGACATTGTGATTCTCGACACAGATAGAGAGTGGACGGTAGATAGCCGCAACTTCTTCTCGCAGGGCAAGGTGACAATGTTCGATGGTCGCGATATGGTTGGCGACGTAGTAATGACCATACATCGAGGCAACATAGTTTACGAAAATAACAGCAAATAATATAAACTATAAACAATATAAAATAACAAGTAAATGAGACCCTTTACCAAGAAACTTGTACTTGAAAACGGCAAGGAGTTTCCCGGCTATGGATTCGGCTCGAACCGCACAACGGTATGCGAGATCGTATTCAACACCTCGATGGTGGGTTACCAGGAGATTATTTCTGACCCGACGTACACTGACCAAATTGTAGTGATGACCTACCCTCTGATGGGTAACTATGGCTTCATGGACGAGGACTTCGAGAGTAAGTTTCCCACGATGGGCGGCATGGTTGTTCGTGAGCTTTGCGACGCCCCCAGCAACTTCCGCTACACAAAGACCATGAACGAGACCTTCGAGGAGCTCGATATTCCGGCTATTCACGGCGTAGATACGCGAATGATTACGCGTATCATCCGTGAGGAGGGCACACAAAAGGCGGTTATCGTAGATATCGACACCCCGAAGGAGGAGGCGATGGAGCTCATTCGCACAAGTGCCCCACAGCACAATCAGGTGGAGCGTATCAGTTGCAAGAAGCGCTGGTTCTCACGTACGCCCAACCATAAGTGGGATGTTGTAGCCATCGACTGCGGTATTAAGTATAGTTTTATACGTCAGCTCAACACCAAAGGATGCAACGTAACCATAGTTCCGTTCGACTCGACACCCGAGGAGATTATGGCATTCAACCCCGATGGTATCTTCATCTCGAATGGTCCAGGTGACCCTGCCGATGTGCCTATGGTAGGCAAGGTCATCGAGACGCTGCGTGGCAGATTGCCAATCTTTGGCGTGGATCTCGGACACCAGATTATCGCCATGGCCTACGGTGCAAAGAATGAGCGCTTGAAGTTTGGTCATCACGGCGCCAACCACCCCGTAAAGTGCCTCGAAAACGGCAAGCTCGAAATTGTATCGCAGAACCACAACTTCGTAATTAACGAGGCGTCGTTGGAGGGCACACAGCTAAGTGTCACGCACCGCAACCTACTCGATAATACCATTGCAGGTATCGAGTCATTGACCGATAAGGTCTTCTCGGTGCAATACCAACCCGACTGCACACCCGAGGCGAGCAGTTCATACCTTTTTGACAAATTCATTAAACTGATGGAGGAGCAAAAACATGCCTAAAAGAACAGATATAAAGAAAGTAATGGTGATCGGCTCTGGCCCTATTGTAATTGGTCAGGCCGCCGAGTTCGACTATGCCGGAACACAGGCATGTCTTGCATTGAAGGAGGAGGACTATAAGGTTATCCTTGTAAACTCTAACCCTGCAACCATCATGACCGATACCCATATTGCCGACAAGGTATATATGGAGCCCCTGACACTTGAATACGTAGCCAAGATTATCCGCTATGAGCGCCCCGATGCCATTGTTCCGGGTCTTGGAGGTCAGACAGGTCTTAACCTCGCCGTGCAGCTCGCCAAGAAGGGTATCTTGGAGGAGTGCGGCGTCGAGATTCTCGGCACCTCGTTCACATCTATCGAGGAGGTAGAAGACCGCGAGCTCTTCAAGGAGCTTTGCGTGCGCATTGGCGAGCCCGTTATTCCCTCGCGCATCACAAACTCTATCGAGGAGGGTGTTGAGGCGGCAAAGGAGATTGGCTACCCCGTAGTATTGCGCCCCGCATTTACACTTGGCGGTACGGGCGGAGGTTTTGCCGACGACGAGGATGAACTCCGTGACGTCATGCGTAACGCATTGGCTCTATCGCCCATCCACCAGGTTCTTGTCGAGAAGAGTATCAAGGGTTACAAGGAGATTGAGTTTGAGGTTATGCGCGACAAGAACGACACGGCTATTGCTATATGCTCGATGGAGAATGTCGATCCCGTAGGTATTCACACCGGTGACTCAATCGTGGTTGCCCCCAGCCAGACCTTGGCATCGAAGGAGTATAACATGCTGCGTTCAAGCGCCTTGAAGCTTATCCGCGCGCTCAAAATCGAGGGCGGTTGCAACGTGCAGTTCGCACTCGACCCACTCTCTTTCAAATACTTTATCATCGAGGTTAATCCCCGCGTAAGCCGCTCGTCGGCACTCGCATCAAAGGCAAGTGGCTACCCCATTGCACGAGTTACGGCAAAAGTTGCTGTGGGCATGACTCTCGACGAGATTCGCATTGCCAACACCCCTGCAAGTTTCGAGCCCACGCTCGACTACATCGTAACCAAGGTTGCGCGATTCCCCTTCGACAAGTTTAGCGACGCGTCGAACGAGTTGGGCACGCAGATGAAGGCTACGGGTGAGGTTATGAGTGTCGGTCGCACCTTTGAGGAGGGTCTTCTCAAAGCTGTTCGTTCGCTCGAAACAGGCGTTTGCCACATCTACCACAAGAAGTTCGACACGATGTCGGTAGAGGGTATCTTGGCATATATCCGCAAGGGCACAGACGACCGTATCTACGCCATTGCAGAGCTTATACGTCGCGGTGTGGACCTTCTTCACGTATATGACAACACCAAGATAGACCTATTCTTCCTCGAAAAGTTGAAGAACATTGTCGAGATGGAGCGCGCCGTTAAGGAGAACGTGCGCAATGTCGAGGTACTCAAAGATGCGAAACGTCTTGGGTTCAGCGATAAGTATATTGGCAAAGTATGGGAGATGACCGAGTCGGAGATATTCCTTCTTCGCAAGGCGAACAACATCTTCCCTGTATATAAGATGATTGATACGTGCGCTGCGGAGTTCAAATCGGAGGTTCCCTATCTCTACTCAACCTATGAGGAGGAGAACGAGTCGATAGTAAGCGACCGCAAGAAGATTATAGTGCTCGGATCGGGACCTATTCGTATTGGACAGGGTGTAGAGTTCGACTACTCTACCGTACACGCCATCTGGGCAATCCGTGAGGCAGGCTACGAGGCTATCATCATCAACAACAACCCCGAGACCGTTTCTACGGACTACACCACCAGCGACAAGCTCTACTTCGAGCCTCTGACAGTGGAGGATGTAATGAACGTCATCGAGTTGGAAAAGCCCACCGGCGTAGTGGTATCGCTCGGAGGACAGACAGCTATCAACCTCGCCAAGCCTTTGGCAGATCTCGGTGTCGAAATTATTGGCACGGGCATCGAGGCTATCAACAATGCCGAGGATAGAAAGTGCTTCGAGGCTATCATGCGCAAGGCCGGTATTCCGCAACCCGATGCCGAGGCTATAACCGACATCGAGCGCGGTGTGGCAGCGGCAACGCGCATCGGATACCCCGTTTTGGTGCGTCCGAGCTATGTGCTCGGTGGTCGTGCCATGCAGATTGTTTCGAACGAGGAGGCTCTGCGCCACTATCTGAAAACAGCTGTTGAGGTAAACGAAGACCAACCCGTGTTGGTTGATAAGTATATCATGGGCAAGGAGTTGGAGGTAGATGCAATCTGTGACGGCAAGGATGTCTTCATCCCCGGCATCATGGAGCATGTCGAGCGTACCGGTATCCACTCGGGCGACTCGATAAGCGTATATCCCACGTTCAGCGTGAGCCAGAAGGTTAAAGAGACCATTATCGACTATACCATCCGTTTAGGTAAGGAGATAGGCATCATAGGTCTCTACAACATTCAGTTTATTGCCGACGACAACGATATGGTCTATGTTATCGAGGTAAACCCGCGTTCGTCGCGTACCGTACCATTCCTCTCAAAGGCTACGGGCGTGCCTATGGCAAATATCGCAACCAACGTGATGCTCGGCAAGTCGCTTAAAGAGCAAGGCGTAGATAAGGTTATTGCAGATGAGAAGAGACGTTGGTATGTTAAGACCCCGGCATTCTCATTCGCCAAGATTCGTGGCGTCGATTCATACCTATCGCCCGAGATGAAATCTACGGGTGAGGCTATCGGCTATGACAGTTCGTTGCGACGTGCGCTCTACAAGTCGTTGCAGTCGTCGGGCATGACCATTGCAAACTATGGCACGATATTCCTATCGATTGCCGATGCAGATAAGCCACGCGCACTTCCGCTTATACAACGCTTCTACGAGCTCGGATTCAACATCGAGGCTACGAGCGGTACGGCAAAATATCTGCGTGAAAATGGTATTCGCACACGCATGCTCAAAAAGCTCAGCGAGGGATCGACAGAGATTTTCGACTCGATACGCAAGGGTCACGTAAACTATGTTATCAACACTATCGATATAAACCAGCATAGCGCACGTCTTGATGGCTACGACATTCGTCGTTGCGCCGTCGAGAACAACGTTACTATATTTACCGCCTTGGAGACTGTGAGCGTATTGCTCGACGTCTTGGAGGAGATTACGCTGGGTGTATCGACCATCGACGCAGAATAATGTATAAGAAGGGAGTATATAGAATCGTCAGCAACGTCGCTCTAACACCTACGGTTTACCGTATGGTGTTGGAGGGCGACACGCAACATATTACCCACTCGGGACAATTCATCAACATAGAACTTACCGGAAAGTTCCTCCGTCGCCCCATCTCTGTTTCGGACTACGACGATAAGAGCATAACCATCATCTATAAGGTGGTAGGCAGTGGCACAAGTCAGATGCAGCAGATGCAGCCCGGCACCGAGCTCGATATTCTCACGGGCTTGGGCAACGGTTTTTCGACCGAAAACAACGCACAGCGTCCACTCTTGGTTGGCGGAGGTGTTGGTGTTCCACCACTCTTCAACCTCTGCAAAAGGCTTATTGCGGAGGGCAAAAGTCCCATGGTCATCATAGGCTTTAACACAGCCGATGAGGTATTCTACTTTAACGAATTCAGAGCCTTGGGCGTCGATGTATTCTGTTCGACCGCCGATGGTTCGGTTGGCACCAAAGGCTTTGTTACAGACGCAATTAAAGAACACAACCTCACGTTCGACTACATCTATGCTTGCGGTCCTATTCCCATGCTCAAAGCACTATACGACTCAACGAATGTAGATGCCGAGTTCAGCTTCGAGGAGCGCATGGGTTGTGGCTTTGGAGCATGCATGGGATGCTCATGCAAAACCAAATATGGCAACAAGCGCATTTGTAAGGACGGTCCGGTACTTAAACGTGAAGAGATAATATGGTAAAATACGACACTTCGGTCGAGCTTTGCGGCATTAAGCTCGACAACCCTATAATCCCCGCGAGCGGCACCTTTGGCTTTGGTAGGGAGTTTGCCGAGTACTACGACTTGGATTGCTTGGGCGCCATATCGTTCAAGGGCACCACACGTGAGGCTCGCTTCGGTAATCCAACACCCCGTATCGCAGAGTGCACATCGGGTATGATTAACTCGGTAGGCTTGCAAAATCCGGGTATCGACAAAGTTATCTCGGAGGAGCTACCCCACCTCCGCCAGATATTCCACAAACCTATCGTTGCCAACATCAGCGGTTTCTCGTTGGATGAGTATGAGGAGTGCTGTGCAAAAATAGACAAAGAGGAGCAGGTCGAGATTATCGAGGTAAATGTATCGTGTCCGAATGTCCACAATGGAGGCATGAGCTTTGGTACACAACCCGAATCGGCCGTCGAGGTTACACGTCGTGTCAAGAGCGTAACTACCAAGCCTGTATTCATAAAGTTGAGCCCCAATGTTACCGACATAGTAGCCATTGCCCGTGCGTGCGAGGATGCAGGCGCCGACGGCATCTGTCTAATCAATACGATGCTCGGTATGCGCATCGACACCATGCGTCGTCGTCCGGTTATCGCCAACAAGATGGGTGGTTTTTCGGGTGATGCAATCTTCCCCATTGCAGTGCGCATGGTATATCAGGTTAGCAACGCCTGCCAGATTCCCGTTATGGGTTGTGGTGGCGTGAGCTCTGCATCGAACGTCATAGAGATGATGATGGCGGGTGCAACAGCCGTTCAGGTAGGCGCAGCAAACCTTAAAAATCCCTACGCAGCAAAAGAGATTATCGAGGCTCTACCCAAAGAGATGGAGCGACTCGGCATCGAGCGTCTGCGCGACATTATTGGAGTTGTAAAGTAGCATAAAACTAAAAAAACAAGATTATAACATGAGTAAGAGAGATGTAATTATTGCATGCGATTTCAGCAGCAAGGAGCAGACATTAACCTTTCTTGATAAGTTCACAGGACGCAAGCCCTTCGTGAAGATTGGCATGGAGCTCTTCTATGCCGAGGGTCCCGAGATTGTTCGCACAATCAAGGCTCGCGGTCACCGTATCTTCCTCGACCTAAAACTTCACGATATTCCCAACACCGTAAAGAAGGCTATGTCGGTACTTCGCAATTTGGATGTAGATATGACCAACGTTCACGCTGCCGGCACAGTAGATATGATGCGTGCAGCCATCGAGGGTCTTACACGCGAGGATGGCACACGTCCACTGCTTATTGCCGTAACGCAGCTTACCTCGACTTCGGAGGAGCGCATGCAGAAGGAGCTTCTTATCGGAGCCTCGATTAACGACACTATCGTTAAGTATGCCGAGAACGCAAAACTTGCGGGGTTGGATGGCGTTGTATGCTCTCCATTGGAGGCCGCCATGGTCAAGGATGCTTGTGGCAAAGAGTTTATGACCGTAACTCCCGGTGTTCGCTTTGCCGATGGCGACGTGGGCGACCAGGTGCGTGTAACAACCCCCGAGCGTGCAAAGGAGATAGGCTCCGACTTTATTGTCGTAGGTCGCCCCATCACTGCTGCTGCTGACCCCGTTGCAGCGTATGAGCGTTGCATGCGCGAGTTTGCAGAGTAGCAAAAGAGTATATTAACACCCTAAATAACTGAATTATGGAAAAGAAAATTGCAAAAGACCTTCTCTCGATAGGCGCAGTATTTTTGCGCCCCGAACAACCCTTTACGTGGGCAAGCGGCATCAAGAGCCCCATCTATTGTGACAATCGTCTTACCCTCACTGCCCCCGAGGTTCGCAACCATGTGGAGGAGGGCTTGGCAGAGCTTATTCGCAAACACTACCCCGAGGTTGAGGTGTTGATGGGTACATCTACGGCAGGTATTGCCCATGCCGCAATCACCGCAACAATTCTCGACCTACCTATGGGATATGTTCGCTCTGGCTCGAAGGACCACGGCCGTGGTAACCAGATTGAGGGCAAGTTGGAGAAGGGACAGAAGGTTGTTGTTGTCGAGGATCTTATCTCTACGGCAGGTAGCTGTATCGAGGTTGTCGAGGCTTTGCGTAGTGCCGGTGCCGAAGTACTTGGCATTGTGAGCATCTTCACATACGGCATGCAGAAGGGTCTGGATCGCTTGGCGGCAGCAAATGCCAAGAACTACTCGTTGTCAAATCTCGACGCATTGGTGGAGGTTGCAGCCGACGAGGGCTACATCAAGGCAGAGGATAAGGAGCGCATCCTAAAATTCCGCAGCAACCCCTCTGACGAGAGCTGGATTAAGTAATTTAATTTCGACACTTACAACTTCGCCAACCCCATATCGCCACACGAATATGGAGTTGGCGCGGTAGAATCACAACAGATTATGAAACACCTGATTGACCCCACCGACCTATCGGTACAGGAGATTAGCGATATCATCGCCCTGGCGGAGGATATCATAGCCAACCGAGAGCAATATAGCGACGCATGTCGTGGCAAGAAGCTCGCAACACTCTTCTACGAGCCGAGCACACGCACGAGATTAAGCTTTACGGCGGCTATGATGGAGCTTGGAGGCGACGTCCTTGGCTTTGCCGATGCACGCTCGTCGTCGGTATCGAAGGGCGAGACGGTGCAGGATACCACACGTGTTATCAACTGCTTTGCCGACATCATCGCCATGCGCCACCGCATCGAGGGTGCTCCGTTAGCAGCCACCGAGGTATCGCGCACACCTATTATCAATGCAGGCGACGGCAGCCATAGCCACCCCACGCAGACTATGACCGACCTACTTACAATAAAGCGTGAGTTAGGGACACTCAACAATCTAACAATAGGCTTCGTAGGTGACCTAAAATATGGTCGCACTGTACATTCGCTAATTAAAGCTATGGCGCGCTACGAGAACACGAAGTTCGTGCTTATATCCCCTCCGGAGTTAGCTCTGCCCGACTACATCAAGCGCGAGGTATGCGACCGCTATGGCATAGCCTACACCGAGTCGAATGACATCGAGAGCGTAATTGGCAATATCGATGTACTCTATATGACGCGCGTGCAACAGGAGCGATTTACGGACATGGCAGAGTATGAGCGCGTAAAGGACTGCTTTATCCTCGATGCCAAGAAGATGCGTGGCGCCAAGGAGCGCATGGCAGTACTTCACCCGCTACCTCGCGTAAACGAGATAGCCATAGATGTCGATAGCGACCCGCGTGCAGCCTACTTCCGTCAGGTCGAGAATGGCAAGTTTGTGCGCATGGCACTCATACTGCGACTCTTGGAGTGGCAGCGCGACGAGAGTCGCACCACAGACCACGGTGGCAGGTTTATAGAGGGCTGCAAGTGTCCCAACCCCGTTTGTATCTCGAACCATGAGCCTGTGCGCTCACGCTTCGAGGAGTCGCAGTTCGAGCCGGGAGTGATACGTTGCGTATATTGCGAAACAAAGTGCAACTAACCTTTTAGTATTCAAACATATATGAAGAGATACCACATATTACTTGCCACAGTACTCTTTATTGTTGCATGTGGCGGTGGCAACAGCAAGCAGAGTGACGAATCGGCGGAGCAGCAGACCGAGGAGTTAGCGCCGGGCTACGATATTAACGCAATGTGCGTCGAGGAGGTTGTAAACACCTATCTTCCCGCCATGGCTGATGCTGCTTCCATCAACGACCGAGCGACATTCTTGCAGCTTACGGAGGAGTATGACAAGTGGGAGGATAAGATTGTGCGTGGCATGTATTATAGCGACTACTGCGATGCCATCAAGACATGGCGTGAGCAGAACCACGAGCTTAACCGCATTATCGACGAGTATCGTATAGCAGCCGCAATGCAGCAAGGCAAGTAGCCATCGTTGCCCACATAGCAAAACAGACGATAGGTCGCCCATAGACTTTTGGCGACCTATCGTTTGTTTACAAGTTATTTAGCGAGAGTAATCACTGTGGCATACACGGCTTGTTTCCACAATTACATGCCTATAACTACTTTGATGATGTTAGCAAGCACTATATTCCCAACATAGCTTTTACCCATGCGGAGAATACATATCATTGACCACGTATATAGTCTTTCTCGCTATCTTCGTTTTGCGGGGTCGAAAATCATTACGCCTATCGACACACCAATCTTGTTGGGCAACCACTCCGACGAGCCATTAAAGGGGTCGGGCGACGAAGGCTCCTTCCATGCCGGACGATGCGGATACATGTCGATTACACCATCCATAGAGTAGCCATTATAGCGGCTCTCCATAAACGAATAGCCGAAGAATACATCCACTATCCAGCGCTCTGCAAACCTGTGTTCGTAGCCAATGGCAAGACCGAGCATATAGCCATAGCCCTTGCAATAGCGATTCTGAAACTCGATATGCCCACCTCGCAGCTCCGGTTTCGACATCTTGAATGCCATGAATCCGGCGTTGGCAGCAACATAGAAACCGTGATTGCTCTCCTTGATAAAGTAGCGATACTCATTAAGAAAGATGCCAAAGTGCATCGGATGACCATTGATTGATTGCCACGGCGAATAGACAGCCTCGGTCTGGAATGTGGAGTGCTGCGAAAGACGAAACTCTACCTGTGGGTTGATGATACCGACACAGGCATACAGACCATTGAGCTTGACATAGTGTTGCGCAGAGCATGGCGTAGCACTCCACATGAGCGCTACAACAGCCACGACCACTATACCGAGCCTACGCAACATCTCCTACGTTAATGGTTTGCACAGATAGCAAACGCTACCCTATTTTTCCACGAAGCTGACCTGAGCGGCATCACGCCACCCCAAGAGCAATTCTTTGATAGACATGCGCTTCTTACCGGCTAATTGAAGTGATTCGAGATATATCACACCATCCTTGCAGCGCACGCCATAATAGCTCTTCAAATCCGTTACGACACTACCCACGCCACACTCTTTACTCTCTGCCTCGAAACGCACCTCGAAGAGTTTCATGGAGCCGACCTCCGCATCTCCTATAAAGATAGGCGTCCACGCCGCAGGATATGGCGACAAGCCTCTGACCTTATTAACTATATCGCAGCCACACGACGACCAGTCTATGCGGCAGTCATCTTTGAAAATCTTTGGGGCGGGCATCAACTCATTGTCGTTAAAATTACCCTGGTCGATGCAGGCGAAGTCGCCCGAAGCGAGTTTATCAATGGTATAGCGCACCAACTCCTCGCCAAGCACCATAAGCCTATCATGAAGCGTGCCGGCATTATCTTGCGGCTCGATACGGATGGAGCTCTGCTCCAAGATATCGCCCTTATCTATCTCGTGGTTAAGCATAAAAGTTGTCACACCCGTGTACTCCTCGCCATTCATGATAGCCCAATTGATGGGTGCTGCACCGCGATATTGCGGCAACAACGATGCGTGAAGATTGAAGGTGCCGAGTCGCGGCATAGCCCAAACCACCTCTGGCAACATACGGAAAGCTATGACAATACCCAAATCGGGCTCCCATGAGCGGAGAGTCGCCAGAAACTCCTCGTCGCGCAACTTCTCCGGTTGCAAAATAGGCAATCCGAACTCCTTGGCAACGAGCTTAACATCGCTCTCGTGCATCTTCTGCCCGCGCCCCGCAGGTCGATCGGGCGTAGTTACAACACCCACAACGTTGTACCCCAACACACATAGCTGACGTAGCGATGTGGCAGCAAATTCGGGCGTACCCATGAATACTATACGCAACTCTTTGGCCTCCATTTATATTCTATTTTTGTTTTTACGTTTACGCCTCTTATGCTTACCTATCTTCATCCACTCGGGTATATACTTCGATATGCGACGACGCAACTTGCGTATGCGCACGTCGTACCAATCGGTATCGAGCAACGACGAGTCGTTAGTAGCCTTGTAGGTAAGATATATTGCCACGGGCGTAAGTACAGCCACAGGCAACCACATGCCGTAGAGCGAATCCCACACACCCTCCTTCGCCAACTTCTCGCCAAAGGTACTGATAACATAGTAGATGACGAAGAATACGACAGAAATTACGATGGGCATGCCCAATCCTCCCTTACGAATAATTGCTCCGAGCGGCGCTCCAATCATAAAGAATAGGATGATGGTGATAGGCAGCGTGAGCTTACGGTGCCACTCGTTATCGACACGATAGAGCTGCGTAAGATACACCTTCGAGCTATGTTCGTCGTAGGTATAGGAGCCACGTGCGATGCGTGCCGTGTTGTTGGCACGGCTATAAACCTTCGCATGGTCGCGCATCGAAAGCGTTGTGAGCGAATCGTAGATATTGAAGGGCTTGTACTCGCTTCTATCAATTTTGATGCTATCTCCCGCCATGAGCAACGTGTCGTACCTAAACACCTGCTGCTTGAAGAGTGGCGAGTAGGAGCCCGCATTGCTTCGTTCAATAAGCACAAGCAACGAGTCGCGCAAATCCTCCAACTCGGACATATTACGAGTCTGCGCCTCGCTAAACTCCTTCGAAAGGTCGCCCTCGCGTCGAGCCACCTTGGCAACAGGGAACGTACCCTTTTGGTTTACAAACTCGTGGTGACGAAGCGTATTCTGGTCGTACCAACGGGTGTTACGAACATGCTCATAGGTATCGCCATTATAGAGCGTAACGTAGAGATAACTCTTGTCGGGAGCCATGTGAATGTAGCCCGAATCGGCAAGCGTCGTGGTCATGTTGCCACTCTCGTCGCGCGTATCGAAGATGATGACATCCGTCAAAAGCTTGGTCTTCTCATCCTGATGTCCCACCCTAATACTCATGTCGGGCAGTCCATTAAAGAACATTCCATCCTTAAACTCCAAGTCCTGGCGTTGCTCACGTATATCGAACAAAATATCGTACATACGTTGATTGGCAAACGGAACAAGGTTGTTTACCACAAAGAAACTTCCAACCGAGACAAGCGTCACGAATGCAATCAGCGGGGCAAGTATTCGCGGCAACGACATACCCGCCGACTTCATAGCCAGCAGCTCGAAGTGCTCGCCCAGATTACCCATAGCCATAATAGCCGAGAGAAGCATCGCCAATGGCAGACCCAGAGGGACCATATTTGCCATTGCACATGCCAACAACTCAACAATCGTACTTACCTCCAAGCCCTTGCCCGTAAGGTCGTCGATATAACGCCATACGAAGTTCATCATCAGCACAAACTCCACAATGAAGAATGTAGCCAACAACGGACCTAAATAGGCTTTGAGAACAAGTTTATGTATCTTTTTCATCTATTGACTATGGTTTTACGGTACAAAGTTAGAACTTTTACGCAAATAAGCGCACCTGTAAGGATGAATATTATGCAACTTCCCGTAGGGAGGTCATAAATATAGCTAAATACAAAGCCCGCGATGGTCGCTACAACACCTATTACTGCCGACCAAAAAGCTATATAACGATAGTCCTTGGTAAAGGTGTTGGATATTACGGCAGGCATGGTAAGCAACGCCAAAAGCAGAATTATGCCCATGACCTTGATAGATAGGACAATGGTTATGGCAATAACGATAGCCATGACATACGACGACGCAACCGCCCATACACCTTGACTACGAGCATACTCCTCGTCGAAAATCATATACATCAACTTTCGCAACCACACTATTGCCCCCACAACAATAAACAGAGTGAGCCACGATAGGTAGATTATGTCGTTGCTATCCACCAACAATATATTGCCAAAGAGATAGCTTGTCAGGTCGGTTGCATAGCCCGGTCGCAACGACATGAAGAGCGCACCCGTAGCCATTCCCACAGACCAGATAATGCCCGTCGCCGAATCCTCGCGCATGCGACCTCGCCTCGATGCAAACTCGATACCCAACGACGACAACGCAGCAAACGACAAAGCTCCGATAACAGGATTGGCGCCCGCATAGAGGGCAATACCCAAACCGCCAAACGATGCGTGAGTAATACCTCCACACAGAAAAACCATGCGGCGAGCTACTACGTAGCTACCGACAATGCCACATGTTATGCCCGACAAGATGCAGGCTATAAGTGCGTTGCGCAAAAAGTCATAGGCAAATATGTCGTAAATAATCGATTCCACCCTTCTAAACTATATTGTCTTAAGCGTGCAAATTTACTTTTTTTTCACGATTGTGCGAAATCTTTTATTAAGAATCGTGCAACTTTTTGTAACTTCGCCCTCGATTTTTAAGATTGTACAACAACTTTGAATAACGGATATGACTCAGAAACGTGTTAGCTTTCACACATTAGGTTGCAAACTCAACTTCTCGGAATCATCGACCCTCGCCCGTCAGTTCGAGCGCGGAGGATACACACGAGTAGAGCCCTCGGAGGCGTGCGACGTAGCTGTGATAAACAGCTGCTCGGTTACCGAGCATGCCGATAAAAAATGCCGCAACATAATTCGCAAAATACACCGTCGCAACCCCAATGCCATAATAGCCGTTACGGGGTGTTATGCCCAACTCAAACCAAACGATATAGCCGAAATAGATGGTGTAAGCATTGTATTGAGCAATAACGATAAAGGGGATTTATATCAACGAGTAGTAGAGCTTGCCGACAAGGACAAAACCGAGGTCTATGGTTGCGATGTCGAGCACCTTACGCGCTTCTTTGCCGCCTACTCTTCGGGCGAACGTACACGCTCGTTTCTGAAAGTCCAGGACGGCTGCGACTACAAGTGCGCCTACTGCACCATACACTATGCCCGTGGCGCCAGTCGCAACATCGCCATAGAGGACATCGTAGTCGAGGCAAAAGAGATTGCCGCAGCCGGTCAGAAGGAGATAGTTATAACAGGTGTGAACACCGGTGATTTCGGGCGCACAACGGGCGAAAAATTCATCGACCTGTTGCGTGCATTGGATAGCGTCGATGGCATCGAACGCTATCGCATATCGAGCATCGAGCCAAATCTTATAACCGACGAGATTATAGAGTTTTGCGCAGCATCACCTAAATTCATGCCTCACTTCCATATTCCACTCCAAAGCGGCTCAACCGAGATACTCGGCAAGATGCGTCGTCGCTACACTGCCGAGCGCTATCGCGACCGCATTGCCAAGATTCGTTCGCTCATGCCCGACAGTTTTCTTGGAGTCGATGTCATCGTAGGATTTCCGGGCGAGGGCGAGGAGGAGTTTATGCAGACCTACCGCCTCTTGGAGGAGGTTGGAGCGTCGTTCGTCCACATCTTTCCATTCTCAGAGCGACCGGGAACACCCGCAGTCAGCATGCCGAACAAGGTGCGTTCGGGCATTGCTACCGAGCGCGTAGCGCGCCTCGAAGAGCTCTGCGGCAAACTCTATCGCGAGTTTGCAACAAAGTATCTTGGTACCAAACGCCCGGTGCTGTTCGAGAGCACCGACCGCGAAGGCATGATGTTTGGCTATACGGATAACTATCTGCGAGTTGTCACCCGCTATTCACCGGAGTTGGTGAACACCATAACCGAGGTTGAGTTGGAGCATCTCGACGGCAATGGAGATATTCATTGCAGAATAGTTGGATAATTCGCACAAAAGTATTACTTTTGTCGGGATTTAGCCAAACATAGAATCAACAACCAACGAGATGTTTAAGAAGATTGCAAAGATTTTCAGCATAAACAGCATGTCGCGTCGTATGCGCGTTGCCTTTACGAGCATCATACTGTTACTCATTTTTTCTGGTGCAATGTCGCTCTTTGAGTTGGAGCGCGTAGGTCACGACACCGAAAAGATTTTGGATGCCAGCCGCGAAAATATCGAGTTGGCAGAGCAAATGATTACCGCGCTAAACAAGCAGAACAACGCCATTATCCACATGGCTGTCATGCGCAACAACTCACCACTCTACATCAACGAGTGCAAGAGCTCTATCAACGAACTTGACCAATCCATAAACATCGCTTGCGAGCGTATAGCCAAGAGCTCGAAAGAGTCTGCCGACATGCTACGTTCGAGTTCGAACTGCGTGAACACGCTTGCTCGCGAATATGCTACCGGGCAAGTGCATGCCGAGTTGCGCGCGATGCGAGAGATTGACTCTACAACGACCTACAACACTCACAATTGGTACATCGACCAATACAACGACGAGTACATGGATTTAGCACAGCGCATCACCAACTTCATGGCAGACTCGCAGGATTTGCTCGGCAACGATGTGAATCAGCTCAGCCATACAGCACAGCGTGCCGTGACACCCGTATTCATATCGTTGGTCGTGATGCTTGTTGTGGTATTGATGTTCTACTACTTTATGCGCATCTACCTCATTAAGCCCATCTTGCGCATGAATCGCAGTTTAGGCAACTTCATAACCTACAAGATGCCTTTCGACAACACTATAAAGTGTCGCGACGAGTTGGAGACAATGCGCGAACGCATCAAAACCATAACAGAAAAACAACAGCTCTGATAATACCCTACCAAGGCAATGAGGTTACAGGTTGTCATACGATATATCGGCATGGTATTGCAGTTTATCGCTGCATTTATGCTTGCGTCGGCTGCGGTATCGATGCTCAATGGCTACGACTCGAGCTACTATCCGTTGCTTCTTTCGGCATTCCTTACAGCGCTACTCGGTATCTTCCCCCTTATATTTGTTGATAGGACCGAGGAGTTGAGCACCAAAGAGGGGTATGCTATTGTCGTAGGTTCGTGGCTTGTGGCGTGCGTCGTCGGCATGTTTCCCTATCTGATATGGGGTGGTGAGTTCTCGCTTATAAACGCATGGTTCGAGAGTGTTTCGGGCTTTACAACAACCGGTGCCTCCATACTTAACGACATTGAGGCTCTACCCAAGGGTCTGCTCTTCTGGCGCGCCTCGTCGGCATGGATAGGAGGTATTGGTGTAGTTATGTTTGCGTTGGTAATCCTCCCATCGCTTGGCAAGAGCCGACACATGCTCTCCAACGTAGAGCTATCGACCATTGCCAAAGACAACTTCCACTATCGCTCGAATGTTATCATCCGCATACTTATCTTCGTATATGCAGGTCTCACGCTTATCACCACCCTGCTACTCAAATCCAATGGCATGGGATGGTTCGACGCTACCACACACGCCATGTCGGCATGTGGAACGTGTGGATTTAGCAATAAGAATGACTCTATTGCCTTCTACGATAGCGCATCCATAGAGGCAATACTCATTGGCGCCATGGTGCTGGCGGGTATCCACTTCGGCATATTGTACGCCACAATCACCGGACGCAAAAACAATATTTTCCGTTCGGAGGTCGTTCGCACCTACATAGGCATGCTGATTATTGTATCGGTAGTCATAGCTATCAGTCTGTATCACGACGGCATATACTCTTCGTTTGGAGAGTCGATACGCCACTCATCGTTTCAGGTTGTAAGCTACACCACGACATCGGGATTTGCCACGGCTGATACCAACCTGTGGACACCATTAGCCATCATACTGCTAATGTTCTGCACGGTGGTATGCGCCTGTGCAGGTTCTACAGCTGGTGGTATGAAGATTGACCGTTTGCTGATAGCAATAAAGGTCTTACGCAACCGTATCAAGTTGCAACAGCACCCTAATGCCGTAATCCGCACGAAGGTTGATGGTGTGGTGCAGGACGATGGCGTGTTGAGCCTAATTATGACCTTTATCGTGGCATACATCATGCTGGCACTAATAGGCACAATCATCTACGCGATGTTTGGCTATGACCTCATGACCAGCTTCTCCGCCTCGATAACATGCTTAAGCAACGTGGGACCGGGCTTTGGCGAGGTGGGTTCGATGAATAACTATGCAGACCTGCCGGCAGCCCTTAAATTTACCTCTACGATGCTGATGTTGATTGGTCGTTTGGAGATATTTGGTTTCATCCAGCTCTTCTTCATGAAGTCGTGGAGATAAACAAGCGTAATAGACGCATATTAAAGGAATTAAGAAGTAATATAAGATAATGAGGCACTACTCATACATAGCTACATCACTACTACTGCTACTTACCGTAGCTCTACCGCTTACTGCCGATGCACTACACAGCTCACAGAAGCCAACGATAGGCGATCTTGCCAACGACCCCAACTATATGACATTGGTGCGAGAGCGCGAGGTATTGCAGGGACGTAGCGACTCGATAAGCAGCGCGATAGCCCAAACACGACATCAGTTCGTTTCGATGATTGAGCACGGACGTAGCGACTCGACACTCATAATCAACCATGACAGCTTCTCGCGCCAGATACTCTCTCTCGAACAGCAGGTATTTGCTCTGCGCACACAGATAGGAGCGCTCTCAAACTCGATTAACAACATGGAGCGCGAGTGGGTTATGCGCCACTTCGAGCAGGGCTTCGCAGAAGAGATAGAAGAGGAGGTGAAGACCGATGCCATGCAGGCCGATAGCATCGCAACAAACGACATTGACATCGTGGAGACAGAGCCCACATACGCCAACCTTATCGACAATCGTTGTTTCCGAGAGTTGCTCTCCGAGGCAGACTATGCAGAGTTGCGCCGTGCACACAATGAGGAGATAGAGATGGCGGAGTTGGGCAACGACTATTGCGCCATATATGGCAAGATGCGAGGTGCGGCCGAGGAGTATATGGCTGCAACCGACGAGGTGGTAGCCGACAGCATACTGACCTCATATTACGATTTGCGCCAGCGCGCCGACTCACTTAATAACGTCATCCATAGCCAATGGAATCATATCCTTGATGCCAAGTACTATGCCTATGGCTATATCATGGAGATGCAACACAACTACGACCTGCTCGACAGCTCCGCAGAGGAGTTCAACACCATGCAGCAGCAGTGCTCGGCAAACGACGGCATCTACGATTCGGACGCATTGATGCACTATGTTGTAGGTCATCCTACGCTCACCGAGTACGAGATAGAGATTGCCGAGGCTCTGGGCTTGTCGCAGTCACGCGACTCGATAATCACAGCGCGCGACAACATGGCAGCAATCGAGTACCGCCATCTCCCAATAACCGTAGAGCGTCGTCTATTCCTCGATTACTCGCCCATAACCATAGGACGCACAAACCACTACAACGATAAGAATCCCGTGCCCGAAGTGAAGGTCTATGAGCGTGGCACCATCTATCGCATACTGCTTGGCACCTTCCGTTCGAAGCAACCTATGACCCTGTTCAAGGGTGTGCAGCCGCTCTATATCGCCAAGAACGACGAGGGCAAATACTGCTACTATGCCGGAGGCTTCGCCACACGTGCCGAGGCAGACGAAGCACAACTCTTCCTACGCGATAAGGGTTTCAAAGCTCCGGAGATTTGTGTGTGGATTGATGGCGAAATGACCAACATCAGCGCAGCAAGCGATGACGATATTGGCATACAGACACCTATTACGGGTATGCGATACACCATAAACATCGAGACCGAACAGTTGGATGAGAGCCTTCGTGAGCTTATAGACTCGATAGCGGCCGGCAAGTCGCTGTCGCGCGCCAATGGCAAGTTTATAATTGGCACCTTTACGTCGAGTTCCGAAGCTGATGTCATAGTCAGCGTATTGTCGGAGTGCTATCCCGAACTTAATATCTCGATTGGCGAAATAGAGCTAAAATAGTAATAACAGATGATACACAATATGAAAACCATGTCAAATAGACTCCGTTTTATCCTCCTTCTCATGCTCGCCGTGACGGCTACGGCGTGTAGCAAGAGCGAGGTATCACTCTTCGAAGTTCCCTCACAGAGCATCCTTCTCACCAAGCCCGGCGAGAGTGGCTCAACAACCTTCGACACGCACAATATCACCTCGATAAAGGTTACGTCAAAACCTGCGGGATGGAGTGTCGATAGCATCGACATGTACACCGGTACCATTAGTGTTACTGCACCATCATCGTTCGACAACGACGAAGCAACAGAAGGGGACATATCGCTTACGGGATACACACCTACGGGCAGCGTTAAGACCCTGACAATATATGTGGCAATACTTCCGCATAACGACATCGACTTCACCTCAACGCCCGCAAACTGCTATGTAGTTTTTCAGGCAGATAGGCGCTATAAGTTCAACCCATACGTGGGTGGCAACAACACCGCATTAGCAACCGAAAAGGTGGAGCTTGTATGGCAGTCGAGCAAAGACCTCATCAAGTATCTCGATCTGCGCGATGGCGTGGCTTCGTTCTACGTAGAGTCTGCTGTGGACGAGAACGATACACCCACCAACGAGGTTACCCCCGGCAATGCCGTTATCGCGGCACGCAATAGCGATGGCGAGATTATATGGAGCTGGCACATTTGGATTACGACAACCGACCCCACGTTGGATGTAGCTACCCTGAATGGCAAGACAATGATGAATCGCAACCTCGGCGCCAACTGCAATAGCGAGGGGGAGGCTAACGAGGAGAAAATCATGCAATCTTATGGTCTTTACTATCAATGGGGCAACAAAAACCCGTTACCCGGACCGCAGAGATGGGACTTTCATGGCAACAGCGACGCAGCTCTATACAACTACGCCAACAAGGAGTATTCACTAAAATACGCCGAGAACACAGCCGAGTGTGGCACCGAAGAGTGGAGCACAGCGCACCCTGCATATATCATCCTCGGTAACGCAAATAACAGCTATGATTGGCTCTACAACTCGCACGACGACTCGCTGTGGAACGGTACGTCAAAGAGCGAGCAGGATCCCTGCCCCGCCGGTTGGCGTCTGCCCGACAGCTCGGTATTTGCGAGTCTTGACATACGCACAGCCGATGATGACATGGCATGGCAGGAGGCCCAAAAGATGTATGGTTGGCATCTGGAAGATAGAACGACGGGCGAGAGCTACTTCTTTGCCGCTGCCGGACGTCGCAACTACCTCGATGGCAAGTTGGATATTATGAACGATGATGCCACACGCCCCGTACCTTGGTCGGGATACTACTGGACAACAACAACAGATGGCGACAATGGCGTAGCTCTCTACTTCGACCTCAACACCGAGAGTCGCACATGGAACGGCATGAACACATCGCGTTCGATGCACCGCGCCAACGCACTACCCGTAAGATGCATAAGGGAGTAGGCGAGCGATAGATTACACGATAAGAGAGGAGCTGGCTAATAGGTATTTTAGCCGGCTCTTTTCGTATAATGAGTCTGTGGCTTGATGATTGCTTATGGAGCATATAAACTCCAAAGCGATGAAAGTAAATACCGGAAAAGGGGCGATGCCGCTGGTTGCGGTAATCGCTATATGGTCGGTGTCGGCGATAGTATCTCTCCCCGGACTCGCCATATCTCCCATCCTCGATGACATAGATAAGATATTCCCATCGGCAAGCGAACTGGATGTACAGATGTTGGAGTCGCTACCGTCGCTAATGATTATACCCTTTATGCTTATATCGGGACACCGCTCGGTCAAGGGCAACAAGATTCGCATGCTCGTTCTTGGCACCTCTATATTTCTTTTGAGTGGCATAGGGTGTATGCTGTCGCGAACGCTCAACGAGCTCATCATAACGAGCGTGCTTCTGGGCGTTGGTGCCGGCATCATCATCCCTCTATCTACGGGACTTGTCGTCGATTACTTCACAGGAGACTACCGCGTCAAGCAACTTGGTATAAGTTCGGCGGTAAACAACCTCACGCTCGTCGTCGCCACAGCTGCCGTAGGCTACCTTGCCGACGTAGAGTGGCATTTGAGTTTTGCGGTCTATCTGTTACCTGCCATCACTCTGCTTCTGATTCCGGCATTGAGCCACACCACACCTGCGCCTGAGCCACGCGAAGGTGCACAGAATCGTCAGCAACAACTCAACCGAGGCGTCATAGCCGGCCTTATGCTCCTCTATTTCGCCATCACCTATCTGTCGCTCATCGTCACCTTCAACACATCGTATGTCGTCGAACGGAGTAATATGCACGCCTCCACGGCTGGCGCAATAATATCGCTCTTCTTTCTTGCCATTATGGCACCAGGATTCATGCTGAACACCATAGTGCGCATCTTTGGGCGAAGAGTCAATATGTTGTCGCTATCTATTATGGGCATTGGGCTACTAATCATGGCGCTACCCCACCACAGCTTCATCACGCTCTGCACCGGAGCAATACTCACCGGATTGGGATATGGTGTTATGCAACCTATAATATACGACAAGGCGGCTACAAATGCGCCGCCTCATCTTGCCACCTTTGCCCTATCGCTCACGATGGTCGTAAACTATCTTGCCATACTCGTTGCACCCGTAATTGTAGCGCTACTCAATCGACTCTTTCACACCACATCGCCCTCGTTCGGCTTTTTGGTCAATGGGCTAATAGCCCTTGTGCTTGCTGTCGTTGCAGCGCTATTCAATCGCCACAACCGCGTATTAGGGTCCGACGACTAATTCGCGTTGCTTCGAGCCACTCGGCGCCAACGCAAATAGCCCAACACCGCAAGCACACAGTAGAGCATGTAGAGTGCCGCCGTAATGGGAATATCTTTGTATAGATACAGACCAACGCTAATCATATCTACAACAAGCCACACCAACCACTGCTCGACCAACTTGCGTGAAAGCATCCACATGGCCGTAATGCTGAGTGCCGTGGACATAGAGTCGAGTAACGGAACACGGCTGTCGGTAAACTCCGTAAGCAGAAAATATAGAACGATATGCAGCACCACATAGACCGCTACAAGCGGTGCTATCCACCCATGCGGCGTATGTTTAATCCTACCTCCATCGCCATGTTTCGAATGGCGTTTCCACACCAAAAGACCATAGATGCCCGCAGCAACGTAGTATAGCTGCATGGCGGCATCAGCGTAGATACCCGCATTCAGATACAGACATCCATGCACCATGGGCATTATGGCACCAATCACCCACACCCATATATTTGCCTTATACTCCAACCACAAGTAGATAAGACCAAGTGTCGTACCCACAACTTGCAGAACAAGCGACCAATCCATAGCGATATAGAAGATTATTACTAATAGAGTTTTAGAAACTTACGGTTACGTTGGCAAGCACGTTGATAGGTGCTTGCGGGAAGTAGAAGGCATCGTCGTAGCGAACACCATCCCACATATAGGAGTAGCCATAGCCATTTGACTCATACTCCGCCGAGAATAGGTTGTAGATGGCCACACCAAAACGCACCGAGCGCTCGTCACGCATCGAGAGCGTGTATCCCAAATCAAGATTTGTAACGCAGTAGGCATCGAGCGAGAGCGCCTCAATCTCGTTGTTCGTAAAGTATTGCTTGCCTACATACTGCGTATGCCACACAGCACTAAAACCCTTTATGTGGAAATCGGCGAAGAGCGAACCTACGACCGAGGGAGAGTAGGATATGGTCATATCTCCGAGATTAGTTCCGTAGGTCGGGCTATCCTTCAACTCATCGACATAGTCGCGAATCTTATTCTCCGAGAGTGTGGCATTTGCCGACAGCGTCAGCCACTTCGTAGCCTTCCACGACGCCATAAGCTCAACACCACGGCGGAAGCTATGCTCGACATTCGTATTTAGGGCATCATCACCATCGTTCACCATACCCGTAGCGACCAACTGATTGTGATACAACATATAGTATAGGTTTACACCAAGTGATAGTCGAGGTGATGTATAGTTATAACCAACCTCGAAATCTGTCAATCTCTCTGGTTTAGGATAGCTATCGTCAGCAGCAAACATATGCCTATCCGTAAAGTCGGAGCGTGTAGGTTCGCGATGCGCAATAGCAACCGATGCAAAGAGATTATGTCGCTTATGGCGGTAGCTTAATCCAAGGCGCGGATTGAAGAAGTTGTAGCGCTTATCAACATCGATAGGCTGTATCGTAACACCCTCGTCACCCCATATTGCATTGTCGTTTACGCCCCAAGCCTCGTAGTGCACATAGCGATATTGCAGGTCACCGAAGAGGTGCAACTCGTTGTGGGCATTGCTTCCGAGCAACGACCAATCGGCACGAGCAAAGAGGTTGGCATCCTGCTTGCGCACATCGTTGTCGTACCAACGTCCGGCAACATCTGCCCTATTCATGCCATCAACCCACGACACCTCACCCCAATGCGGGCATGTATAGTAGCTCCACGAGCCACCAACCGTAAGCGATAGTGTATTGCTGCGATATGTTGCTGCGAGATTAGCGCCTCCAAGGTGGTTACGCATAATCTTGCTACGAATAAGGTCTGCTTGTTCGATATCTGTTGCGAGGTTTAGATACCCGGCGAGCCAAGCATCATCCTTATATTGGTTATAGTAGCCATAGCCATAGGTATAGAATAGCGTAGAGCCGAGCGACCATCTATCGTTAAACGCATGGTTTACAACCAACTGATTGTTGATTTGCAGATAGTTATCTGTTTCGTCGTCGTGGTATGCGACGTGCGTTCCATCTGCCAATACATGCTCACCCGACGACGTTACGTATTGCCCCGACGTGTGATACCTGCGACCATACAACTCCATATCTTCACGCGACACACCATTGTAGGTTAGATAGGTCTTGGCTACACCACCAAACGATAGCAGCTTGACCTTGGTCTTTGAGGCATAGTAGCCCACCTGCGCCATATACGATTTTAGGTCGGTCGAGCCTCGGTCGATATATCCATCCGAACCGATGTGCGTAAGTCGCGCATCGACAACCCAATGCTCACGCATAAGTCCCGACGATATGTGCAACGCCTGTTTATTGGTATTGTACGAGCCATAGGAGAGCGACGCCGAACCACGAAAGTCCGGTGTAAGCGCATCGGTCGTCATCGACACAGCACCACCAAAGGCTCCACTACCATTCGTCGAGACACCCGCACCGCGCTGTACCTGAATAGTTCCGACTGACGATATAAGGTCCGGAGTATCGTACCAATATACCGAGTGCGAGTCGGGGTTGTTCATCGCCACACCATTGATTGTGACATTTATGCGCGTGGCATCTGTACCGCGCAGTCGTATGGATGTTGCACCAATGCCCACGCCCGTCTCGTTGGTGGCAACCATCGAGGGCGTAAGCGCGAGTGCCGATGGCAAGTCGAGAGCATAACTACTGCGTACAATAGCATCCTGCGTGAGGTTCTCGTGAGCTATGGGTGTGCTACTCGTAGCTCTTGTAGCAAGCACCTCGACAAGCTCCATCTCATATACTTTGGTTGTGTCGAGCTTTGGCGGCAGACTCTGCGCCGAGAGTGTTGCGGATGACAAACCGCATAACACCATAAAATAAAAAATCCTTTTCATACCTTTAATTTATTAAATTAAGTTGAAAAGGGGTCTTATAAGATATGTCCAATCCCGGTCTCGGCATTACCCGTATCCGGTACAATGGGTTTAATCTCAGCCAACACCCATGCCAACATACCATGCACACTCTCCGCATGATAGCCAACAACGAGGTTAGCACCCCCTTACTTTGCGCAAAGGTATAAAATTTTTTCCAATGGAAGCGCGTTAGCGTAATAAAAGATAATCGACGGTAAAAAATTTTGGTTTTACAATTTATTTTCATATCTTTGTTAGTTGGAAACAAGGTATTGAATAATACTTAATACTAAAACAATATAACTTAAAATGAACAAGGATTTACAGATTTTTGACTTGATTGCCGAGGAGCGTTCACGTCAGACAAAGGGCATCGAGCTTATCGCTTCGGAGAACTTCGTTAGCGACCAGGTTATGGCTGCTATGGGTTCGGTATGCACCAACAAGTACGCCGAGGGCTATCCCGCTGCTCGCTATTATGGTGGTTGCGAGGTTGTTGATAAGATTGAGAATCTCGCTATCGAGCGCATTTGCAAGCTCTACAATGCCGAGTATGCTAATGTTCAGCCCCACTCTGGTGCACAGGCTAACATGGCGGTATTCTTCGCATGCCTCAAACCCGGAGACACATTCATGGGTCTTGACCTTTCGCACGGTGGTCACCTCTCACACGGTTCGCCGGTAAACATGTCGGGTATGTACTTCAACGCCGTTGGCTACAAGCTCTCGGAGGAGACCGGCAACATCGACTACGATGAGATGGAGCGTTTGGCAATCGAGCACAAGCCCAAGCTTATCGTGGGTGGTGCTTCGGCATTCTCACGTGAGTGGGACTACAAGCGCATGCGCGAAATCGCTGATAAGGTGGGTGCTCTGCTTCTCGTGGATATGGCTCACACCGCAGGTCTTATCGCAGCAGGGTTGCTGAACAACCCCGTAGAGTACGCTCATATCGTAACATCAACAACCCACAAGACATTGCGTGGTCCTCGTGGCGGTATCATCCTCATGGGCAAAGACTTCGACAACCCGTGGGGCTACACCACTCCCAAGGGCGTGGTTAAGAAGATGTCGCAGATTCTTAACTCTGCCGTATTCCCCGGCATTCAGGGTGGTCCGTTGGAGCACGTTATCGCTGCCAAAGCAGTTGCCTTTGGCGAGGCTCTAACTCCCGAGTACAAGGAGTATCAGCAGCAGGTAGTCAAGAACTCGAAGGCATTGGCAGAGGCTCTCACAAAGCGTGGCTACAAGATTGTTTCGGGCGGCACCGACAATCACCTCATGTTGGTAGATTTGCGCACCAAATTCCCCGAACTGACGGGTAAGCTCGCCGAGAAGTGCTTGGTGGCAGCCGACATCACCACCAACAAGAACATGGTTCCGTTCGACTCACGCACTCCGTTTACCACTTCGGGCTTGCGTTTTGGCACACCCGCCATCACAACACGTGGCGTAAAGGAGGACAAGATGGACTACATTGCCGAGCTTATCGACCGCGTACTCTCTGACCCCGAGAACGAGGAGAACATCGCAGCTGTACGCAAGGACGTAAACGCCATGATGAACGAGTATCCTCTCTTCGCGTGGTAGTGTTCCAATAGTGCAATTTGAGGGTGTTTAACTTATGAGTTAGGCACCCTCTTCTGTAAAAAGCAGATAGATATGAAAGAGGTTTTATCATTTCTTTCGGACCTCCACGATAACAATAATCGCGAGTGGTTCATGGCAAACAAAGAGCGATATAGATACGCTCTGGATAAGCACCATGCGAATGTCGAACGCCTTATCACACTCATTTCGGAGTTCGACAATACGTTAGACGGTGTCGGCGTAGCTAACAGCACCTATCGCATTTATCGCGACATACGCTTCTCGAAGGACAAGTTGCCCTACAAGGACTTTTTCAGTGCCTTTATCGTGCGCGGAGGCAAGAGGAGTGGCTATGGTGGCTACTATCTGCACATATCACCCAAGGGTAACACATGGGGCGAAGGTTCGTTTTTGGCAGCAGGCAACGTATGTCACGAAGCCTACGTACTGCGAAGCCTACGCGAAGAGATAGAGGACAATGCCGCAGAGATGAGTCAAAATATCGAGCAAAGTGGGTTTGGTTTGAATGGTGCCGCATCACTGAAACGCACGCCCTCGGGATATCGCGTCGAGCCTCAATATGAGTATCTACTACGCTTGAAGGAGCTATGTATATCGCACCCCGTGACCAACGAGTGGTTTCTGCGAGAGGATTGGGTGGAGTACACAGCAGAACAATTCCGCAAGTGCAAACCCTTCCTCGACCAGATAAATCGCGCAATAGAGTATGCCTACGAAATGGAGGGTATCAGAGTAAGAAGATAGTCTAAAACCGAGCGTACCATATCCAACTTACACCTAACAATACTCGCCCCTACATCGGTCGCGAGATGTCGGCTACGTCGGCTTGCACAAAGGCTATAAGGTCGCGCGGGTCGATGGCTATCTGCAAGCCACGAACACCCGCACTTATGTATATACGTTCGTAGTCGAGAGCAGATTGATGGATGTAGGTTGGCAACTGTCTCTTCATGCCTATGGGTGAGCAGCCACCACGAATATATCCCGTCGTAGGTAGCAGCTCCTTCATGGCGATAAGCTCCGAACTCTTATTCTTGGATATGCGCGCCGCAGCCTTCAAGTCCACCTCATGGTTGCCCGGCACAACGCATACGAATAGCCCTGTGCGGTCACCACGCAACACCAACGTTTTGAATACCGTGGCAATATCCTCACCCAGCTCTTCGGCGACATGTGTCGCAGCAAGGTTATCTTCATCAACCGTATAAGGAATCAATTCGTAGGCGATCTTCGCCCTGTCTAAAAGGCGTGCCGCGTTGGTCTTCTCTATCTTTTTTGCCATAATTTTACTCTACTATTCGCACCACAAAGATATTAAATTTGTATCTTTGCGCCATGAGTTATGCATTTATCACAGGTGCCTCATCGGGCATAGGGCGCTGCTACGCTACGGAGCTTGCCAAGCGTGGCTACAACATCATAGCCGTAAGCAATCAAACCGAAGAGCTTGAATCGACAGCCGAGATGCTACGCAACCAATACGGTGTCATGGCCCACACCATCGACATCGACCTCACTGCCCGAGATGCCGCCGAAAAGCTATATCGTCGATGCACCGATAGCGGCTGGGAAGTGGAGATTCTGATATGCAACGCCGGCATGCTACTCTTCTCGACACTCGCAGCTACCGACCCCAAACGTTTGGAGGCAATCATTGACCTGCACTGCACCACAACAACGCTTCTGTGTCGCTACTTTGGCAATGACATGAAGCAACGTCGCAAGGGTCGCATACTCCTCATGTCGTCATCGACGGCATGGATGCCCTACCCTACAATCTCTCATTACAGCGCCACAAAATCGTATATCAAGAGCTTCGCCTCGGCACTATGGTATGAACTTCGCCCCTACAACGTGAGCGTGACGGCTATATTTCCCGGTGCCGTAGATACACCCTTCTATCGCCTCGACGACAAGCTACGCCGACGCTTCGTACGTCTTGGAATCATGACACCGGCTGACAAAATTGCACGTCGCGGTGTGAAAGCCATGATGCGCGGTCGCCGTCGTCTTGTTCCCGGCATATTCACCAAACTTGTGGTGGCGATATGCGCCATTATTCCTGCACGTCTCTTCTACCCATTATTACGCATAGGCCCTATCCGTCGCCTCTTGGAAAGGGTCTAACCCTCGATAAGTTTACGGAGTTGAGCTACGGTAATATCCCTAAAATCGCGAATGATAAGGTCGGCATCGGTCTTTTCGAGGAACGTTCTGTCGAAGGTCGTAGCAAGCGCCACAACCTTCATTCCCGCACGCTTTGCCGACTCGATACCCGCCTCGGCATCCTCAAACACCACACACTCCTCGGCACGCAGTGCAAGTTTCGACGCTGCCGTAAGGTAGATTTCGGGGTCGGGTTTGCAGTGCCTAACCTGGTCACCTGCCACCGTGGCGTCGAAGTAGCGACGAATATCGCACATATCCAACACGAAATCGACATTCGGCTTATATCCCGACGAACCCACAGCACATCGTAAACCCTCCGCCTCACACTCCGCAAGGAAATCGCACAAACCGGGTTGTGGCTCGATAATCGGGGCATATATCTCGCGATAGATAGCCTCCTTCTCGTAGCCAAGTTCACGAATGCCTACACGCTCAACAACATCGCGTGGCATAAGCTCACCCATAATGTCGTCGTTGCCCATGCCAAAGACTCGATTCAAATCATCGAAACTGCGCTCGACACCATATCTTCGGAAGAACTCGGCAAATGCCTGACGGTGAATTTCGAGGTTATTGACCAACACACCATCCATATCGAAGAGAATACCTTTAAGCATACGTTTATATCCTTTTTTTCAATTTCACTCTACACTCCCAGACTTCGGCCCATACACATTTCGAGCGTATCGCAAAGCCTCGAACAAAGGTAATATTTTTATTGAACAAAACATCAAACTTATTTATTTAATCATAGTTTATTTTGACTATTGGCACAAAAAACGTAAATTTGCAACGTATGGGATATATGCGAACGATACGAAGTTTTAAGATTGGTGAGAATATGGTCTATACACTTGTATGGATTGCCATATTCCTCATCCCCATCCTCAACACCCTGATGATGTCCGAGACCGACATCGACTTCAACAAGGTTATCATCTCGTGGGGCAAGGTGTCGCCATACCTTATTATATTTATCGTCAATAACAACATCCTCGCTCCACGCCTACTGCTACGCAACCGTTACATTTGGTATAGCGTGCTGTTGCTCGCCATGCTCTTCGTGATATTCGGAGCCATAGAGATTCTCGACTTCCGCTATTGGCAGAGCGACGCCGACCTACGCAACAGAGCATCGTTTACCGACTTGGAGTGGTATTGGAACATCCTGCTCGGCATATTCATGGCAGGAGCGAACTCCATGATTAAGCTCTACTATCGAGCACTCGATACCGAGCAGCGCATGGCTATACTCGAACGCGAGAACATCGAAACACAGATGGAGTATCTGAAATACCAGATAAACCCCCACTTTTTGATGAATACGCTGAATAACATTCATGCCATGATAGACTTCGACAGCGAAATGGCAAAGCGTAGCGTCATAGAGCTTTCGCAGATGATGCGTCACGTACTCTACGACTCTGGCGAGCATCAAACAACACTCGACAAGGAGGTATCGTTCCTACACAACTACATAGAGCTCATGCGAATACGCTATATCGACGACGTGGATATTAAGCTTACAACGCCCGACATGGTTGAGTGTCGCAAGATAGCCTTGCCTCCGCTAATGCTTATCGTACTTGTGGAAAACGCATTTAAGCACGGCATCAGCTACAACCGTAAATCCTATATTCATATCGATATTACGCACCATAACGGATGGTTGGAGTGCAAAGTCGAAAACAGCCGCCACCACTCTCACGGAGCACAAAACAGCGGTATAGGATTGAGCAACCTCACAAAACGACTACAACTGCTCTACGGCAACAACTACTCGCTGAAGATAGACAAATCCAACAATGCGGTATATGTTGCGAAGTTGGCAATTAACACCAAAACCGAATTTAGATAAAATAAACAGATAATATGGTAAGATGTATAGCAATTGATGACGAGCCGATGGCTCTGCGTCAAATCAAGAGTTTTATCGAACGCACCGAGCATCTGGAACTCGTAGCCGTGTGTCGCAGTGCTGTCGAGGCAAAAGCAATAGTTGAGCAGGGCAGCATCGACCTTATCTTCGTCGATATCAACATGCCCGACCTTAACGGCATAGACTTCGTACGCGCGTTGCCCGGCAACCACTATGTAATATTCACCACGGCGCATGCCGAGTTTGCTCTGGAAGGCTTCAAACTAAATGCCATAGACTATCTCCTAAAACCCTTCACCTACGAGGAGTTTGCGAAAGCATCACAGAAGGTCATCTCGCTTGCCGACCTTGTAGAGCGATGTCACTCGGCAGAGAGCACCATAGCTCAAATCGAGGCAGAGAGTGCCGACAAGGAGTTTATCTCGGTAAAGGCAGACTACAAGACACAGTTAGTGCGCATTGCAGACATCGTATATTTGGAAAGCGCAGGCGAATACGTACGCCTACACATCGAGGGCAGTTCAACCATTACCACCCTATTCCGCTTGAAGAATATGGAGGCACAGCTACCACAAGAGAGTTTCATGCGTGTACACCGCTCATATATCATAAACCTTAAACGCATAAGTAGCTATACCAAGGGACGCATATTCCTCGACAATGGCGAGTATATACCTCTTGGCGAGAACTACAAAGAGCGCTTTTTGGAACAATTCGAGAAGGGTTTGTAACGTTACACATCACATAGCCACATAGTTAAGGCTCCGACGCACGTCATCTCGACATCGGCATCGGAGCCTTAATTCATCTTTGTTCAACCAACCGCTACTTAACTCTCAATCGTTGTCCAATACGCAAAATCGACGTGGACTTGATGTTATTCAGCTGGCAAATCTTGTTTACTGTGGTACCATACTTTATTGCCAACGCACCCAACGTATCGCCCGAGCGCACAGTGTGGTACTGCACGGCAGCAGCAGCCTTACGCTCTGCCTCCTCCTGTTTTGCCACCTCCTCCTCGTCGCTGAAATTCTGTTCATACTTCGAGTATATGCTGAAATGGCGACGTTTGAGTAGCAGCTCCGCACGACGCAACTCGCCCGTAGTAAAGTCGAAGAGACGCTCCGGGTCGAACGACTGACCACGGTATCTTACCTCGAAGTGCAGATGCGGGCCTGTACTGCGCCCCGTGCTACCGCCTGCACCAATCTGCTGTCCCGCAACTACCCAATCACCCGCCTCAACATCGCGCGACGAAAGGTGGGCATAGTAGGTTTCAAGACCGTTGTTGTGGCGTATGATAACCAAATTTCCGTAGTCGCCAGCCGACTTCGAAAGGCGCACCTTGCCATCGAATACCGCATAGATGGGGTCACCCGTCTTCAATGGCAAATCCACACCCTGATGCTGACGTCCACGACGTGGACCATAACGCGAACTCATCTTACCCATATAGGGATAGTGATAGCCTTGCAACGAATCCACAAGCTGTATGGCAACAGCTTCGGGCAACGAGTCGAGAGGCACGTCCGAATAGGCGTGGGTCTTTGACGTATCCCAATGGTCGTTGAATATTGTTGAGTCCTGACGATAGTCGCTCGTAAGCACATAACGCCAAGTATTGTCGTTGAAAAGAATGATACGCAACGCCTCATTCTCGGTAGGCAACGTATCTATGACACTCACCTGACCCAACGTATGAACTCTACGCACAGGCTGCGGCTCCTCAACGGCAACTGTCACACTATCCTGTGGCATAACCACAGCAAGCGTATCGGTAATGGTCGCCTCCAACTCCTCTTGCGCCACATCCTGCGCCATAACGCCGCTTGTCACGAACATCATCATCCCGACAAGCAACAGGCGCAAGTAACCTGCACCAACACTGTTTTTCGTTATCGTAATCTCCATCATTAGCTATTTAGCATCTTTGAGCATCTCCTCTGCCAACTCCAACTGACGATAAAAATCCTCGCCAAAAGCGCGTATTATAGGCTCCTTCAAACCCTTATATACCGGCAATCCCAACCTCTTACCACACTCACGCGCCGAGCCACACACCGCCCATCGGTGGTAGTTCAAGCCTACCGAGCCATTGCGAAAACGTGTTACGCGAATAGGATAGAGATGGCACGAAATAGGCTTCTGGAACGAGCAACGTCCCTCGCGATAGGCACGCTCGATGGCACAATAGGTCGTTCCATTCTCCTCGAATGCATAGGCACACGCCGCATCATCGACCAGAGGGGTTGTGTAGTCGCCATCGGTATCAACGACCATAAAACCCTGCTCCTCAACAGCACGACGCCCCTCCTCCGTCATATAGGGGGCATAGTTCTCCCACTCCTCCTCCAAAATATCAACCTCCTCGATATCGAGCGGAGCTCCGGAATCGCCCTCGACACAACAGATACCGCGACACTGACCCAAGTCACAAGCAAAACACTCACGCAAGAGGTCAAGACTCACTATCTTTTCATCAATCTCAATCATACTCGCTATGGGTTGTAAATATCTTTGTATCGGAATGACAATATTTCATACGCCATATCGAGAAGCTGCTGCGCCTCATTATTCTCGGGGTCGATAGCCTTTGCTCGATTGAAATCGTTGATGGCATTACCCCACTCATTGCGCTGGAAATAACTCTTACCGCGCTCGATATATAGCTCCGGACGCTTATCTCCACCATCAATCATCGACGTAAGACGCACAATGCGACCCTCAACAGTCCACAACTGATTCTTCACAATGTAGTCACATACCGATGGAGATACCATCATCGAGATATCCTCTTTGCGCTCGACGCGCTCACGCACCTGTGTAGATGAAAACTCCACGAATGGTGCATCCTCCAATATCGTCACACGCTCACGGAACTTCTCAACGGCATAACCCTTACGAGGATAGACATATATTTTATACTCGTTGAGTATGCGCTCATACTCCTTCCACTCGTCGAAACGCGCCCAAATATCACTTCCTGTGATAATCGAGAACTCCATCTCGTCGCCATTATTCTTGCGCAGAAAATCAAGTGTGTTTATGGTATAGGAGGGTTTCTCCAACACAAACTCTACCACCGAGGGCTTAATACGCTCGGCATAACGCGACTCCTTACACGCAAGCTCCGCCATCTCGTAGCGCGTATATTCCGGAGTCTGCAACACATCCGTCTTAAACGGATTCTGCGGCGATATTATCAGTGCTACCTCATCGGCTAAATCGTTGTCGAGAGCATACTCCGCCAACGCGATATGACCATTGTGAATAGGGTCAAATGAGCCAAAATATAGCAACATACGTTTTTTCATCTCAACTCTTACTTTATAAAGTTTCTAATAATTGAAGTAGCCTCCTTGACAGCCTCGTCGAGCTTATCATTGACTACCGTAAAGTCGAACTCACTTGACTTCGACAACTCGAACGATGCCTTGCCTATGCGCTTGGCAATAACCTCCTCGGCATCGGTACCACGACCACGCAGACGACGTTCAAGCTCTTCGAGCGAGGGCGGCATGATGAATATCGAACATGCCTTGTCGCCAAACAGACGTTTGAGGTTGATACCACCCATCACATCAACATCGAAGATGATAATATTGCCCTTTGCCCAAATACGCTCCATCTCGCTACGCAGCGTTCCATAACAGGTGCCGGCATAGACCTCCTCCCACTCCACAAACTCGCCATTTGCCACACGCGAGCGGAACTCGTCGTTAGTCAAAAAGTAGTAATCTACGCCATGCTTCTCCTCGCCACGTGGCAGACGCGACGTAGCAGATATAGAGAACTCGAACTGCGGAAATAGTTTCAATAATTCACGTACGATTGTTGTCTTACCCGACCCGCTCGGAGCCGAAAATATAATCAATCTTTCGTCCATAATCTCAAACTATAAGATGTTTAGTACCTGCTCCTTAATCTTCTCCAACTCATCCTTCATCTGAACCACGAGACGCTGCATATTAGCCTCGTTAGACTTCGAGCCCATGGTGTTAATCTCGCGCCCAAGTTCCTGTGCAATAAATCCAAGTTTGCGTCCCGGTGCCTCCTCATCGGCTGCCACCTCGCGGAAGTAGCGACAATGATTATCGAGGCGCACCTTCTCTTCGGTTATATCGAGCTTCTCGATGTAGAATATCATCTCCTGTTCAAGGCGATTGTTATCGACATCAATGGCAAGTTTCTGAATATTTTCGCGAATACGGCTCTTTATAACCTCAACTCGTGCCTGTTCATAAGGCTCAACCTCGTGACGATATTGCTCGATAAGGTCGATACGCTTCAACAAATCAGCAATAAGTATCGCACCCTCCTGCGCTCTGAACGCATCGAGCTGCATTGCCGCCTCGCGTGTAGCCTCAACAATAGCTTGCAACTCTGCATCCGACACCTCGCACTCCTCGTTTGCCACAACATCGGGCATGCGCAATACTGCACTCATTATCGCCGCATCGTCGGGTGATAAGCCACTCTCGCCACACACCTTACGAAGCTCCGTGGCGTAGGCTGCAAACATGTTGCTATTGATATGAGCCGAGGTTTCGGCCTGCGATGTTTCGAACGACACGAAGCAATCAACCTTGCCACGCTGCAACAACTGCGTAACGACACTACGCACCTCTGCCTCTGCGGCACGATACCTACTCGGAATCTTGATATTCAAATCGAGTTGCTTGGAGTTTAGCGAACGCAACTCCACACGAAACTTTTTATTATCTACAACGGCCTCGCCCTTACCGAAGCCGGTCATGGATTTAATCATACGCTATGTCGGGTATTTAGATGCTTACTACAATAACCCACAAATGTACGAAATATTTTGCAAACCGCAATCCGTTTACAACATTTTTTCGGCAAACGAGAAGACTGCGAACAGAAATGAGCGAAAGGCATTAACGGAGCGGGGATGATGTGCGCGAAGCTACGACCATAGTACGCCGTGCACCCAAGACCACCGAGGAGCGCATAAAGATGTATATGGAGAGCCGCCACTATGATTCGCGGAGAGTATCTTCGGGGAGTTTCATCTGATCCACCTTTACATCACTCTCATCGGCATCGGCAGCTGCAAGGGCCTTTTGAGATTGGCGCTTCTTGGTGGGGAGCCCCAACTTACGCAGCCTCTCGCCCAAACGAACTATATTGTTATTGCCTGTATGCAGACGCTTATACGCCTCGTCATACTTAACTTTTGCAGCATCGAGTGCCGTGCCGACGCCCTCCAACTGCTCGGTAAAGACGACAAGCTGCTCGTAGAGTTTAGTGGCTTTATCGACAATCTCTGCCTGATTGCGGCTCTGCTCATCACGGCGCCACATGTCACCCACCATCTTCAACAGCGCAAAGAGGTTGGTAGGCGACGATATTATGATCTTCTTGGCATAGGCATCTGCCCATATCGTATTATCTGCCTTCAACGCCTCCAAAAATGCCGGCTCCGTAGGGATAAACATAATGACAAAGTCGGGCGATGACAACAACCTCTGATACTCCTTTGCCGAGAGTTCGGCTACATGCTTCTTGACCGACTGAACATGCTCTGCCAATGCTGCTCGACGCTCGCCTTCACCCTCCGCCTCGGTATAGCGAACATACGCCGTAAGCGACACCTTCGAATCGATTACTATCGAGCGCTCTTCGGGTAGCGACAGCACCACATCGGGGCGCAGATTCGAGCCCTCCTCATCCTTAAAGTTCTGCTGCACATGATAGTGAATACCACGCACTAAACCAGTGCTCTGCAAGATGGTTTCGAGATATGCCTCGCCCCAATCTCCCTGCACCTTTGAGTTACCACGCAGAGCGTCCGTAAGGTTTGCCGCCGACGAGGTCATCTGCATATTGAGTTTAAGCAGGTTGTCAAGCTCTGCCTTCAAGGCACCACGTTGCTCGTTCTCGGCAGCATAGATACGCTCGACACGCTCGCGAAATTCGGTGATATTATCCTTAAATGGCTTCAACAGCAGGTCTATCGAGTCGCGATTTGTTTGACGCAGATTATGCGACTGCTCACCAAGAATCTCATTTGCGAGATTACGGAACTCGCTCTTCATACGACTCTCATCCTCCTCGCGCATACGGCGCTGCTCGTCGAGTTGTTGGCGCAGAGCCTCGGCACTACTCGTAGCACGTATATGTTCGTCGCGCTCCTTTGCAAAGTTGCGCTCCACCTCGCGCAGTTTTGCGCCCACCTCCTCGATGCGACACTGCAACTCCTCAACTCGGCGCTGCTCCGCGAGCAGTTCGCTCTGGCAACGCACAGCCTCTATACGCGCCGCCTCGGCACGCATCACATCGCGCCGCCACACCACAACCAAGACAACGGTTGCAACCAACAAAAGCGCTATAATCAGGATATATACTATCATAAAAAGCTATTTTAGGTTTCTATTTTTGCAAAGATACGAAACAATTCAGAGATTTGCGTCGCTTATTTGAAACAAATTTTGTAAATTTGTCGAATAATTACTCGAAATAGCTAAAACCTAAAATAACCATGAAACGAATAATTGCCCCATCGGTACTATCAGCCGACTTTGGAAATCTGGAACGCGACATCAAAATGCTCGACGCCTCACAGGCGGAGTGGGTACACATCGATGTTATGGATGGTGTATTTGTGCCCAACATCTCGTTTGGTTTTCCTGTGATGAAGCCCATACGCAAGGCAACATCGAAGGTATTGGACGTACACCTCATGATTACCGAGCCCGAGAAGTATGTAGCTCGCTTTGTAGAGGCAGGCGCCGACTACGTCACTTTCCACTACGAGGCAACAGAGAAGATACAGGAGTGTATCGACCTTATCCGCAAGGCAGGAGCCAAGGTCGGCATATCGATTAAACCCGGCACAGAGCCCAACGTCTTGGACGAGTGGCTCGACCAGCTCGACCTCATCCTTGTAATGAGCGTGGAGCCCGGATTCGGAGGACAAAAGTTCATGCCCTCGTCGATTGCCAAGTGCGAATATCTCGATGCAAAGAGGCGTGAACGCGGCCTCAACGACATCATAATCGAGGTGGATGGTGGTATTTCGGCAGCCAACTCACGCCTGCTCTTCGATGCCGGCGCCGAGGCCCTTGTTGCCGGCAGTTCGGTATTTGGTGCCGAGAGCCCCGAGCAGGCAATCATCGACATGCTTAACTCGTAAAACCAAACACTTATTCACACTATTTAGTAGAACAACACACCTATAAATGATATCGCTCGATAACATTTCGATAAGCTACGGCGGCTGGACGCTCTTCGATGGCATATCGTTTCTGATTAACCCCAAGGACCGTATAGGTCTTGTGGGCAAGAATGGTGCGGGCAAGACCACCCTACTGCGTGTCATCACCGGCGAGCAGCAACCTACCGAGGGTGCGGTAAGCATCAATGGGGAGTGCACAATTGGCTACCTTCCACAGCAGATGCGCGTAGCCGACACAACGACACTCGCTGCCGAGACTGCAAAGGCCTTTGACGAGGTGCTACGCATCGAGGCCGAAATCGAACGATTGACAACCGAGATTGCCTCGCGCACAGACTACGAGTCGAAGGAGTATGAGGAGCTGATACATCGCCTCAACGTAGCCAACGACCGATACCATATTCTCGGAGGCGACACACGCGAAGCCGACATTGAGCGCACGCTACTCGGTTTGGGATTCAAGCGCACCGACTTCGAGCGTCCCACACGCGAATTTTCGGGTGGTTGGCGTATGCGTATCGAACTTGCGAAGTTGCTGTTGCGACGCCCGTCGATATTCCTTCTCGACGAGCCTACAAACCACCTCGACATAGAGAGCATACAGTGGTTGGAGGAGTACTTAAAGAGCTACAACGGCGCCGTATTGCTCATATCGCACGACCGTGCTTTCCTGGACAACGTAACAACGCGCACCATAGAGCTATCGTTAGGCAGAGCCTACGACTACAAAGTACCCTACTCGAAGTTCGTTGAGCTGCGCGCCGAGCGCCGTGCACAACAGATGGCGGCATACCAAAACCAACAACGTTTAATCGAGAAGACCGAGGAGTTTATCGAACGTTTCCGCTACAAGCCCACAAAGAGCAATCAGGTGCAGTCGCGCGTCAAGCAGCTCGAACGTTTGGAACGTATCGAGATTGACGAGGAGGATCTTTCGCGTTTGAATATCAAGTTCCCGCCAGCGCCACGCTCCGGGCAGATTGTTGCCGACATAAAGGGCGTGGGCAAGGCCTTTGGCGAGAAGCGCATATTTGCCGATGCCGAGTTTACCATTGAACGTGGGCAGAAGATTGCTCTCGTTGGTCGCAACGGCGAAGGCAAGACGACCTTTGCCCGCATGCTCATAGGCGAGTTGGAGCAGACCGAGGGAGAGATAAAGATTGGAGCCAACGTCAATATAGGTTATTATGCCCAAAATCAGGATGATTTGATGGATGGTGAGTTCACCGTATTCGACACCCTCGATCGCGTTGCCGTAGGCGACATACGCACACGTCTGCGCGACATCCTCGGAGCCTTTCTCTTCCGAGGCGAGGATATAGACAAGAAGGTAAAGGTGCTCTCCGGAGGCGAGCGTTCGCGTCTTGCCATGGCACGTCTGATGTTGGAGCCATACAACTTGTTGGTACTCGACGAGCCTACGAATCACATGGATATGCGCTCGAAGGATATTCTGAAAAGTGCGCTGCAAAAGTACGACGGCACGGTGGTGGTTGTTTCGCACGATAGAGAGTTCCTTGACGGACTTGTCGAGCGCGTATATGAGTTCCGCGACGGTGGCGTGAGGGAGTATCTCGGAGGCATCTACTACTTCCTCGAAAAGCGCAAGGTGGAGTCGTTGCAGGATATCGAGCGCCGTGAGCGCCCTGCAACAAACACAAAGAGCGAGGCAACGCCTATTGCACAGAGCACGGGAGGCAAGGCAAGTTATGAGCAGAAACGCGAGCAGGAGAAGCTGCTGCGCAAGTTGCGCAAAGCTGTCGAAAGCATCGAAGAGGAGCTGGCAGGTGTTGAGCAGAGCATAAAGGAGTTTGACGAGCGTTTGGCTGCCGCCACCAACTACGATGCCGAGCAATATGCCGCCTACGCGACATTAAAGGAGCGTTACGACCATCTCATGCACGAATGGGAGAAGGCGTCCTATGAATTAGAGATTACGGAACAAAGTTAGAACTATGGAGAATATAATTTTTGGTATCAGACCCATTGCCGAGGCCATAGAGGCGCGCAAGCAGATAGAACGTATATATATAAGGAAGGGCGCAGAGGGGCAACTCATGACCGACCTCAAAGAGCTTATGATGCGCCATCATCTGCGTTGGCAGGAGGTGCCCGTAGAGAAGCTAAACCGTCTTACACGTGGCAATCATCAGGGTGTTGTGGCACAGATGGCAGCCATAGAGTATGTTGAGTTGAACGACATCTTGGAGCGTGTCCCCGAAGATGAGACACCCCTTATCGTGGTATTTGACGGCGTGACCGACGTACGCAACTTCGGAGGCATAGCTCGCTCGGCAGAGTGTGCCGGAGCACACGGCCTAATAACCCCACTCAAAAACTCGGCTCCGGTGAATGCCGACGCCATACGCTCTTCGGCAGGTGCACTCAACAACATCCCCGTATGTCGCGTGGGTTCGATACGCAACACGCTGAAAACATTGCAGAGCGAGGGTTTCCAAATAGTTGCCGCCACCGAGAAGAGCCGCAAGCTACTCTACGACGCCGATTTCCGCAAGCCTACCGCGATAATCATGGGCGCCGAAGATAAGGGCATCTCGAAGGAGGTATTGAAACTCTGCGATGAGGAGCTCGCCATACCACTTATCGGTCACACCGAGTCGCTGAACGTATCGGCAGCAGCAGCTATCATGCTCTTCGAGGTAGTACGTCAGCGCATAGGTGACTGATGAGCATTGTCCACCATCCAAAACTTGGCATGATTGAGTGTGTGCGCTCGTTGCGTGCACGCTCAATTCGTCTTGCCGTGCGTCGTGACGCAACACTGCGCCTCACATATCCACTATTCACGCTACGTAGCACAGCCATCAACTTTGCCGAGCGAAAGATAGCCTGGATTGAGGCAACACGACGACGCATTGCCGAGCGTAATAACAACACCCCCATACTCACACGCGATGACATAGAGCGCCTACGCCGAGAAGCGCGATGCACCCTTCCCCCATTAGTCGAACGCCTCGCACGCGAACATGGATTCCAATATAGTGCCCTCAGCATATCGTCGGCACATACACGCTGGGGCTCATGCAGTGGTAAAAACAGCATATCGCTATCGCTATACATAATGACACTGCCCGAACACCTACGCGAGTTTATCATTCTGCACGAGCTGTGTCACACACGCCACCACAACCACTCGGCAGCGTTTCACGCCCTACTCGACAGTTGCGTATGTGGCAAAGAGAAGCTCCTCAACAAGGAGTTGAGGAGCTATCACATACCCGCCACACCCGGCGAGTAGCACTCGTTTCTATTTTTTTATATCGCCATACGAAGGCTATCGACCGATAGCATCTGCCGCAACCATATACTTTCCGTCGGTAATACGCTCCAATGGGAAGCACTCATAGGCTATGGTATATCCTCCATAACCTCCACCACCCGAACAGTAGGTCGTATCCTCCCACAAGAAGCCTATGCGCAAGTCGTGTTGCAGCACCATGGTCGAGTATGCCGAGTTAAGCTCGGTAACTTGATATACGCCCTCCCAATTTGCAGCGACTACACTCGGTCTATCGTAATCTGCGGCAGAACTCAACACCTTGTAGTAGATACCCACATTGCTACGTCCGGGGCCCAAGGGCACCGACTGCAATAACACATCCACCCTCTGGCCATCGCTCTTGCGCACCGCAGGGATGAGTAATACCTCGCCATTGGTGGAGTTGTCTTCGGCACAAACGCCATCGTTACCATGACCCGAAAATATCTGTCCGTACCACGTACCCTTAACATTTTCGATGTCGGTAAATTCGAAGATATTATAGTAGCGGCCACCTTGCCAGCGCGAGCTGATGAGCAGATTACCATTGGGCAACTCCTCAATTTTAGGTTCGTCGGCGCTGTTCAACACCGGAGGGTCGAGCAGATTACCCACGACCTTCCAGCTACCACCAAAATCGTCGGAATAGAGGGCATAATTCATAGCCACACCCGACTTATTACGCACAAGCACAGCACAATACAAACGCCAATACTCACCAACCTTTACGTGGCGGCTCTGATGAATCTTGCCAGATGCCACAAACATTGATTTGACAGGGCCATAGGCGCAATCGTCGAACTGCGAGTAGATGCTCTCGGCAATATCCTCCGGCTCGCTCCATGTGCGACCTCCATCCTCGCTATAAAAACGAGCTATACACTGATGATTATCGCGCGTACCATTCTGATACGAAACGTTGCCCGCACACGACATCATCAACACACGATTACTCTCGCGGTCGGCAACGATGCATGGGTCGCCAAAGCCGACATGCATAAAGTCCTCCGACCCCTCACCTTTGCCGTTGATGAGTGTCGTTACACCCTCCCACGTAATACCATTGTCGTAGCTGCGATTGATATGTAGATCGATACGTCCATAGGGCGTAACACCAATATCGGTACGGCTGTGACGATAGTCGGCAACGCAAAGCAATGTACCATCCTGGGTAACAGCAATTGAGGGGATACGATACGGAATATCGGCATCGTTATACATTGCGAAGAGATCGTAGCGACGCGAAGACTCATACTGCTCGACATGAAGCGCAAAGCGAGTACCCGCATAGTTCAACTCTATCTCGGCAAAACGCGGCTCACGTGCCTCGTTCTGCGTAACACTAATTGTGATGCTATCGTCCGACACCTCGACACTCTCAATCCAATCAACCGAGGTTTTGGCATTAAGTTCTGCGCCCTGCACCTCGTTTTCGATTGTGTAGCCTATGGCATACTCTCCCGCCGCAGCCTCAACAGCAAAACGCTCCATATCGAAACTTATGGTCGAGAGCACAACTTCCTGCTCGGGTTTATCCTCCTTGCAACCACCAACGACAGTTGCCGAAACAAGCATAGCCACAAGCATCAATACTCTGAAAATTTTCATATTACACATCCTTATATTAAGTATTACTTGCGATAGGTATAGTATGCTCCTGCCTGACATGTAGGCATAAGCACAATATCGTTCACATTCATGTGTGCCGGCAACGACAGCATCCAACATATAGCCTCGGCAATATCCTCACCCTGCAATGCCTCAACTCCCTTGTAAACACCCGATGCACGCTCCTTGTCGCCATGGAAACGCACCTCCGAGAACTCGGTCTCGACCATACCCGGGCGCACCTCTCCTACCTTGATGCCTGCCGAGAGAAGGTCAGCACGCATAGCCTGCGATATGGCATGAACGGCATGCTTCGAGGCACAATAGACGGCCCCATTCTCATAGGGCTCGGTGCCGGCAATCGAGCCGATGTTGATGATATGTCCACCCTTACCGGCCTCTACCATGGCGCCACTTATAATCTTGGTCACATAGAGCAGGCCCTTGACATTGGTATCAATCATTGCATCCCAATCGGCAGAATCACCCTTATCGATATGCTCCAAACCGGCAGCAAGACCAGCATTATTTACCAAGACATCTACACGGCCCAGAGGTGCAAGGTGCTCGATACACTCCTTTTCGCTACGCACGTCGAAGTTCAACGCCAAGCACTTTGCGCCACGCGCCTCCACCTCCTTTTTAAGCTCTTCGAGGCGCTCGCGACGACGTCCCGTAATAATAATCTCCACTCCCGGAGCCGACAAACGGAGTGCCGTAGCACGACCAATGCCCGATGTAGCACCCGTAATCAAAATACGCTTTTCCATGATATTGTAGTTTTAGTTAATGCAAAATATTTTATTGAATGTTCTATGAATCAGGTTGCTCGACAACAAACAATTTGTTTTCGAATCTAATCGAACGCACCTTGTACGCTACTCAACGCCACACAAACGTCGAAAATCCTCGATGAGAGCCAAGCATACGTGCTTCGCAGAGAACTTTTCGACCATCGGCTCTCGTTCACTAAAATCGAGTTCGGTCTCGGCAAGCTGCAAAGCACGTGTCATACCCTCATAGAGGCTATCGGCATTATGGCTCGCCTGCACCACGGTCTGCATGTCGGCAAACAGTTCACGTGAAGGGGTATTGCTTCCCGTCTCGGTAAGTATTACTCTGTTTACGCTCAAATAGGCAATAACCTTGCTCGACAGGAATGGGTCCTCATCGCGGTCACCATCCATATCAACAAGCACCTTGGCACGACGATAGTATGGTTCGAGGTCGCTTGTCGAAGGTAGAATATGAATATGCTTCATCTCCTCGTCGTTGTAACTCTTACGAAGGTAACGGTCGTAACGACGTTTTAGGCGCGTACCCAACAATACGAGCTGCGCATTGGGACGCACCGTGAGCAGACGGCGAAAAGCATCGAGCATATACTTCGGGTTACGAAGTCCATAGATTAGACCCGTATAGAGCAGCACATCCTCGGTAGATATTGGATAGGTGTGTCGCTGTGGCGTGGTGGGAGTAAAGTGCACGTTGGTTACCAGACCGGGTTTAGGAGTGAACGTCGTAAGCTGAAATTTGAGCATGTGGCCATTCGACGACGACACATAGTCCGCAGCGGCATAATAACGCTTCACAACCCTCATCTTACCTCGGAACTCTCGTGGCTTGTTCCACCCTCCGGGACCGGGGATTGCATCCACGGCATATATCGCAAACTTGCAACCCAACTTCTCGGCAATGCGCCTACCCGCTACAATCGATGTGAGCGGAGCACTTGCCGTAATGGCAAATACCACATCGTAGTTTTCATCAATCCGACTCAACGCACGCTTCGTCCAACGCTCACACGTGGGCAGCGCACCAAAGTTCACAAGCGTATGGCGATATATCTTTCGCATAAAGCGACCATAGGGCACCTTATACACCCTACCCACACGCTCCGAGACTTCGATAGAGAGGTTATCGGTAAGCACATCTACCGTGGCATGCTCGGCAAGACCATTGATGATGCGCTCGAAAATGGCAAATGTTGAGCCTTTGTCCCCGTTACATATTGCAAGTATTCTCATTTGATTACGAATATTCTATATGTATCATTGGACAAAGATACAAAAATTTATGATATATCCTCCTCTTTTATGCTACACAAACGCTGAAAATCTCCCCATAGCGACAAACATACGTGCTGCGACGAAAACTTCTCAATCAATGGTTGGCGCTCGCTATAATCCAAATCTTGTTCGGCAAGTTCCAATGCACGTGTCATGCCCTCAAACACGCTATCGGCATTATGGCTCGCCTGCACCACGGTCTGCATGTTGGCAAACAACTCGCGCGAAGGGGTATTACTTCCCGTCTCGGTAAGAATCACTCTGTTCACATTCAAATAGACAATAACCTTACTCGACATGAACGGATCCTCCTCACGGTCACCATCCATATCAATAAGCACCTTGGCACGACGATAGTATGGTTCGAGGTCGCTTGTCGAGGGCAGAATGTGAACATGTCCAATCTCCTCTTGGTTGTAGGTTTTGTGTAGATATCGCTCGTAGCAATGTTTTAGGCGCGTACCAAGCAACACGAGTTGCGCATTGGGGCGCACAGTGAGCAGACGGCGGAAAGCATCGAGCATATACTCCGGGTTGCGAAGACCGTAGATTGCACCCGTATAGAGCAAGACATCCTCGGTGGATGCAGGGCACTCGTAGCTACGCGATGACGATGGCGTATAGTGTACATTCGTAATCAATCCAGGCTTTGGAGCAAATGTCGTGAGCTGAAATTTGAGCATGTGGCCATTCGACGACGACACATAGTCCGCAGCCGAAAAACAACGCTTGACAATCTTCAACTCGCTACGATACCTACGTGGCTTGGTCCACCCTCCCGGACCCGGAATGGCATCTACGGAGTATATTGCGAACTTACTGCCCAACTTCTGGGCAATGCACCGACCTGCCACAATGGGTGTTAGAGGCACACTCGATGTTATGGCAAACACTATGTCGTAGTCCCTGTCTATCTGTTTCAACGCGCACTTTGCCCAATGCTCACACGTAGGCACAGCCTCGAAATAAAGAAGCGTGCGTCGATATATCTTACGCATAAGGCGACTATAAGGGACTTTATAGACCTTGCCCACACGCTCCGATAGTTTTATGTCTAAGTTGGACGTAAGCACATCCACGTCGGCATACTCCGCAAGGCCATCTATAATACGTTCGTAGATGGAGAAAATTGCACCCGCGTTGCCCACACAAATAGCCAGTACTTTCATTACAAGGTTAGTAGTGTTCGGTAATATTCGGCAAATATACGAAAAATTGTACAAAACGAACAACCAATTTCCCATTATTATGGATTTATTTGACAATTCGATACAAGCTATGCACTAAAATGTTGCAAATAATCCACGAACGATACGGTATGGTTTGGCACAGTTTGTCATTTTATTGCCATACATCTTTTGTTTCACATATCACAACGATATTTGCTCCAACCAATACATGCACACACAGTACATTATTTGAATTGTTACGGAGTAATTCCGGAATATTTTAGACGAGATGTATGCCATGTGCGAAAAATATACTATATTTGCGTCCGAGAAATAATTTTTATATACAATAAACCTTAATTTTTAGCTTTATGAAGCACCTATTCTACCTTATCTTCGCAACCACAATGCTCTTTACGGCATGCGAGGATAACAACTCTATCGTAAAAGAGGAGCCTACACCCACCCCGGGAGCCGAACCCGAACTTTCGCTCACATCGGACGGCGCACTTATCTTCGACCACACGGGTGGCAATGGCGAGATAACCTACACTTTGGAGAACCCCGTACCCGGTCTTAATGTAGAGGCTACGACAGCTGCAAGCTGGATTATCTGGGTGGATAGCACCAAGGCAGGCATTGTTACTTTCCAGGTAACCGAGAACCCCGCAAAGGAGAATCGCACAGGCGCTATTAAGGTCACCTATGGCGAAAAGTCGTTTACCGTAACCATCAACCAGCGTGCCTATGAGGAGGGTGCAGACATTACTGTGGAGATGCCCAACGTATGTGGCATCTACTACGGAAACCGCGATGGTGGCGACTACAACTACTACATCGCCCTGACCGATGGCGAAATGCACCTATCGTCTTCACAAGGCAACTACGAGGTTTACGACTTCAATACACCTAACGCCACATACTACTTCGTGGATGTATTCTCGAAGAGGGCCGACGATGGTAGCTTGCAGGTACCCAACGGCACCTACACACTCGACATGGCTAACACCGGTCGTGGCGACCAATTTATGTATGGTTATAGCATTTATCGCCTAAACAACGATTATGGCACCGTAGCCGAAGATTGGAACTATGCAGATGGCGAGCTTGTTGTAGAGGATGGCAAGATGACACTTACCGTAAAACTCTACGACCCCATCAACGAGATGGTACTTGATACCCACCACGTTACATTCAGTGGCACCTACATACTTGTAGATAACTCGCTCTAATAGCAAATATATCATAAGGAATAGGCGTTGAACCCCAAGGTTTAGCGCCTATCTTTTTTGGGGGTAGGGATGCGGGGAGCATAAATATATTATAATTATAAATAGAACGCGATTCTACTTATCCGACATCGAGACTCTCATAAATGAGAGTTGCGACAACAGACAATTCGAAGTACCTTTGCGCCATGAAAGTACTTTTGGCAACATTATCACTATTAGCAGCGGAGCCCTCACATGCCGAGCCAGAGTTGGCAGAGCCCTCAATCGACACCCTACGCATCGAAGAGGTGGAGGTTGTGGCATCGCTCAAACACGACTACAATCGCCAAAAGGCCATATCCGCAACGTCGCTCTCGATGCGCGGATTGGAGCAACGTGGCGTAGCATCCATAAAGGATATTTCGCTTATCGCGCCCAACTTCTACCAGCCGGAGTATGGCTCATCCATAACATCATCAATCTACGTTCGTGGCTTTGGCTCACGCATCGACCAACCCGTAATGGGCGTAACAATCGACGACGTGCCGGTAATGAATAAAAATAGCTACGACTTCGATTTCTACGACATACGACATGTGGAGCTACTGCGCGGACCACAAGGCACGCTGTATGGGCGCAATACATCGGGAGGCGTGATGAACATAACAACCCTATCGCCGGAAGTGTGGCAGGGAGCACGCTTCATGGCCGAGTATGCCACGTTGAGTTCGGCACGCGCCTCGGCAGCCTACTACACCCAACCCTCGGATAGGTTCGCTCTGTCGATAGCTGCAAATTATGCCCACGATGGAGGATTCTTTCGCAACGAACATACAGACGAGATATGCGACCGAGGCAACCAGGGCTCACTGCGTTTGCGCATGATATGGAATACCAATAGAAGATGGCGGTTCGAGAATAGCATCACAGCAGCATACACCTCCGAAGGTGGCTACGCATACCGTCCCTACGACATGGAGACCAAGAGCTATGGCGCGATAGCCTATAACGACCCTGCCGGATATGAGCGCCTCACGATAAACGAGGGCTTCGTAGTAAAGTACACCGATGATAACATAGAACTGTCGAGCGTAACAAGCTACCAGCTTCTCGATGATACCATGACTCTCGACCAGGACTTCACGCCCAAGAACATGTTCACGCTGCAACAGATGCAGACCGAGCACACCCTAACCGAGGAGATAGTCATACGTAATGCCGACAAGGAGCATCGCTGGCAGTGGCTGTGTGGTGCCTTTGGTTTTGCCAAGTGGTTGGAGATGTCGTCACCCGTAACCTTCAAACGCGATGGTATCGATGAGCTGATACTTCAAAATGCCAACAAGGGCATACACACGGTTTTCCCCGATAACAACATAATTATACCCAACGACAGCTTCCTAATATCGAGCGACTTTCGAATACCTACATACGGCATAGCTTTATATCATCAATCAACAATCGAGCTTGGTGCATGGCGACTTATCGCGGGTCTGCGCCTCGACTATGAGCGTAGCTCGATGCGCTACGATTCGTGGGGCGACATCGACTACAAATTTGACCTCACGATGAAGGAGGAGGACGAATATCGCACCATACATACCGTCTTTCGCGGCAAAGAGCGTCAATCGTTCTTCGAACTACTGCCCAAGATTGCAGCCGAGTATCACATGAGCCGTGGCTCGCTATATGCCACCGTGACGCGAGGCTACAAGGCGGGAGGCTTCAACACACAGATATTCTCGGACATCTTGCAGGTGAAGATGATGAACGGCATGATGAAGGACCTGGGCATAAAGCTCGACTCGGCAGTGGGAACAACGACCTACGATACGGCAAGTGCCACACGCTACAAACCCGAAACGAGTTGGAACTTCGAGATAGGTGCGCACCTAACACCCATAGCAAGGCTCAACATCGACGCATCGCTCTTCTGGATAGAGTGTTTCGACCAGCAGGTAACGGTGCTTCCCAAGGGCAACAATACGGGACGCATGATGAGCAACGCCGCCCGTGCACGCAGCTATGGCGTGGAGCTATCGGCGAAGTATAGCTACAAGGGGTTGGATCTCGCAGCAGACTATGGCTACACAAATGCCAAGTTCCGCAACTACGACGATGGCACTGCCGACTATTCGGGACGCTATCTGCCCTATGCGCCACAAAATACGTTATCGCTCATGGCGTCGTATCGCCTAAACCTGAACAACAACATTCTGGATGCTATAAGTTTTGCTGCCGATTGGCGAGGCGTGGGGCGCATCTATTGGGACGAGTCAAACACCCTATCGCAGCCCTTCTACATGTTACTCGGATTTCAGGTTATGGCACATATGGGCAACGTGACGCTCTCGCTGTGGGGGTACAACATTACCAACACCGAGTACGACGTTTTCTACTTTAAGTCGGTAGGCAAGTCGTTCTTCTCGAAGGGCAGACCCATGCAGTATGGCATACGATTGAACATAAATATTTAATAAACAATAATTACAGATGAAAACACTTAACTACTTTTTTGGTGCACTCTGCGCTATGACACTTGCAACATCGTGCGAGAAGGAGGATACATTTCAAAAGGAGGTTCCCATGCCCGAGCCTAAACCTGCAACAGAGTATGTAGGCTCGATGACCGTTGATCAGATGGATGGTACATCATTTACGAAGGAGGGCGTGAAGGTTTCATACGAGCTTCTGGATGACACAACAATGGAGATTGTTATGTATGGTGCAAAGTTTGCCGAGGCTATGCCCTTGGAGCTGAACATGACAATCTCGGGCGTAGAGTACAGCAAGAGCGATAACGGATATACCCTCTCGGGCGACAACATCATACCATATGCCATGGGTGGTCCCTTCGAGCAGTACACGATTACGGGACTTATAGGCAATATTAACGACGAGGGTATGGAGCTTGACTTCACGTGTGGCGTATTCCCCGTATCGTTCAGTGGCACGACAGAGTAACACCCCACCCGCAAGACAATTATGTAGCCGAATAAACAAGGGGCTTCACTTTCAGGTGAAGCCCCTTGTTGGTAGTTATGCCGAATTGGCGCCCTATTACCAATTCAAAATCTTGCGGAAATCATACTCCTCGGGATTAGCGAGATAGAGCTTTGCTGCCTCGTAGTCCTCCTCGGTAATATAGTGCATAAGGTTGTCGATAACCTGATGAATCTTATCGGCATTGATATCTACCAAACGAGGCGGAATCTTACCTGTCTCGGGATCCTGCAAATCCTTCAAGTAGAGAGGTGATACGTAACCCTCTTGGCTGATATAGACCATACAACCCGACTTGCCCTCCGAGAAGAGCTTATAGACGCCCATACCGAGCTGTGAGCAATATACAAGGTCGAATGCACAAGGGGTCTGGCAACGTACCTCGTAGCCAATCTCCACAGGACGCGACTTAACCTTTATACCCAACTCCTTGCATCGCTTCTCCAACAGCGTGTTGAACATCTCGGCCTTCGACACCTTTCCAAGTTCGGGATGACCGTGGTCGTCGTAAGAGAAGTTAATGCCCGATTTGAGAATCTCGTCCTGATCCAACGCATGGAACACACCCTCCGAAACCATGGCTACACCATAGTCCATGTTGAGTATCTTACGCTTGACGATAGACGATACAATAAGACTGATAATCTTATCGATAGTAATCTTTGTCTTGTTGAACATCTCGGGGATGATAATCATGGGATAGTGGCATGCCGACGCAATACCAAAGGCAAGGTGACCTGCCGAGCGACCCATGGCAGCAACAACAAACCAGTTTGACGAAGTGCGTGCATCGTTATAGACGGCACGACCAATCACCGAACCGGCATTCTTTGCCGATTGGTAGCCAAAAGTTGGCATACCTGCGGGCAACGGGAGGTCGTTGTCGATGGTCTTGGGAACGTGGATGTTCGCAATAGGATACTGCTTTCTTTCGAGGAACTTTGCAATGCGATTAGCAGTAGATGCAGTGTCGTCACCACCAACAGTCACAAGGAGCTTGATGTTGTTATCCTTGAAGAAGTCGATATTAAAGTTCTTCTCGAAATCCTCGTCTGTGGGCTTAAATCTGCTCATAGTAAGGTACGAGCCACCCTGATTGAAGATATAATCTACGCGGAACATGTCGAGATCCTCGCAACGAGGATTGGGATTGAAGAGTCCCGAATAACCAAAATGAAGACCGATAACTCTGTAACCCTTTGCCAAAAAAGTCTTGGCAACACTACCTACAACAGTGTTAATGCCGGGCGCGGGACCGCCACCAGCAAGAATTGCAATAGCCTCTTTCATAATGTTTTATTATTTTAATGTTAGGAATTTACGGTTTCTACACCACAAAGATAATTAAATTATTTAAGAAATACTATTTTTTTCTGGATATTGACTCACAATTTATTATTTTTGCTTACCTTTATGGTGTTAATAGAACCAAAATAGAATTTAGTATGATACGTTTCACACGCATAATAGCATTGGTAATAGCGCTTGTTGTGATAGCTACGCCTCTCATGGCACAGTCGGTGGCGAATGGTGCAGAGAGCGAGCCTACACCATTTAATGGGCTGATTATAAACAACGAAGGAAAGGGTATCAAGGCGCGTGTCGAGGTTAAAAACTGCGACAAATTTACGATTTCGGACAAGAGGGGGCGCTTTGGTCTTACCAACATTGAGCCGAACGACACGTTGCTCATAACTTATAAGAGGATGGCAATGGAGATACCCATCGAGGGTCGGCGCGGTATAAAGATAACTATCAACAACGAGTCCACCTACAACGCCAACGAGGACGAGGAGATAGCCAACATCGGCTTTGGATACGTTAAGCGTCGTGAGAGCACTCAATTCACATCGGGAATATCGGGCGACAGACTGCGTGCAACAGGTTGTACGAATGTCATAGACGCAATAGCCATCTGCTACCCTGCCCTCCAAAAGGTCGGGAACAGCCTCTATCTTCGTGGCTCGAACTCGATATTGGGAACATCGGAGGTGCTGATTCTATGCGACGGTGTTGATACCAACATTCACGCCATAAATCTGCATGACGTAGAGAGCGTCGAGATAATCAAGGACTCGAACATCTACGGTTTCCGTGGCGTAAACGGCGTGGTGCTTATCACGACAAAGAGGTAGATGCTACAATCTTTTAGGCAATAGGGCCGTAATCCAGAAATAAATCGAAAATTTATCCTCGTAATTTTGGTATTACCGAAATTATGTCTATATTTGCATAGACAAAGGGGTGCCTTGATTGGCTGAGATTATACCCTCGAACCTGATGCAGTTAGTACTGCCGTAGGAATTGTGGATAATATCATAACGCATACCCCGTAAAAGTGGGTATGCGTTTTCTTTTTCAGACACCCCGTTGTAGAACTTTTAATTTAGCACATTATGAGCCTAAAAGTTAGCAACAACGAGGTTGAACGTATCGACACACACGCTTCACGCAAAAGAGGCTATCGCGTAGTATTATCCATTGCCGGCTCGGATTCATCGGGAGGGGCAGGCATACAGGCCGACCTTAAAACACTCTCATCCCTCGGCATTTATGGCGCTACGGCTATCACAGCCATCACCGCACAGAACACCCAAGGCGTACGCGCCCAATTAGCCATTGCGCCCGAGATGGTATTCGACCAGATTAGCGCCGTAATCGAAGATATTGCTCCCTGCATTATTAAAATAGGTATGCTCTCAAATACCGAGATTGCAAATGCCGTGGCTGATGCCCTCGAAGAGTATGATGTTCCGATTATTTTAGACCCCGTGATGGTATCGAGCAGCGGACATCGCCTGCTCTCGGCAGAGGCACAAGAGGTTATCAAACAGCGATTGTTGCCCATGACAAGGCTAATTACCCCAAACATTCCGGAGATGGAGGCACTCGCAGCAATGTCGGTATCGACCACCGCGCAGAAGGCACAAGCTGCCAACTACCTAATCTCGCTTGGGGCACAGGCAGTTCTCTTAAAAGGGGGACACGAGGAGGGCGACATAAAGAGCGACACTCTTTATCAACATACTTCGCAGGGCACAAAAGTTACCACTTTCACAGCTCCGACCATTGCCACTCACAACATCCATGGCACGGGTTGCACACTCTCCTCTGCCATAGCTGCCTACATGGCTCACGGCTATGCGTTAGAGGAGGCTGTCGGCATGGCAAAATCCTATATCAACAGGGCTATCGAAGCGGGAGCAGATATTGCCATAGGCAAGGGCTTTGGCCCGGTAAACCACCTTTATGAACCACTAAAAATGCAAATCTATGAAGAGTGATAACTATCGCCTGCAATTTATTACACACCACACCAACCGTTACGACTACATCGACTCGGCACGATTGGCCTTGGAGGGTGGTTGTCGATGGATACAGCTACGCATGAAGGGTGCTGATGCAGAGAGCTGGGAGGTGGCAGCACTCGCAGTGCAACGTCTTTGCCGTGACTATGGCGCGACGTTTATCATTGATGATAATGTGGCGCTCGCACAACGCATAGGTGCCGATGGAGTACATTTAGGCAAGGAGGATATGCCCATATCGAAGGCGCGGGAGATGCTCGGCAACGAGTATATTATCGGGGCGACGGTCAATTCGTTTGAGGATATTCTACGACATATTGATAGCTCTACTCCCGACTACTTTGGATGCGGGCCCTTTCGCTTCACCACAACCAAAGAGCGACTTGCACCCACGCTCGGTATCGAGGGATATTGCGAGATTATACGCCACATGCGCGAAGCCAAGATAACAACCCCTCTTGTAGCCATCGGTGGCATCACGCGGCATGACATTACTGCACTTATGCAATGCCAAGTCGATGGTGTTGCGTTGAGTGGCTCGGTATTAAAGGCTGACAACCCGATAGACGAGATGCAGAACATCGCACAGATTATAAAGCAAAACATTAAGTAACAACCAATTATAAAAAATCATGAAAACTGATTTGAAAATCACCTATCCCGGTTCGGAGAGGGTTTATATGAATGGAATCATACATCCGAACATCAGAGTTGGCATGCGTATGGTTACACAGACGCCCACCGTCACAATTAAAGATGGTGTTCGCGTCGAAAAGCCCAATCCGTCGATTTATATCTACGACACATCCGGCCCATACGGCGATGGTAGCATAGATATCGACCTGAACAGGGGTCTGCCACCTCTGCGCCAAGAGTGGATTAAAGAGAGGGCACATAGTGATGCCAACAACGTATGTCAAATGTATTACGCGAAAAAGGGGATTATCACGCCCGAGATGGAGTATGTGGCCATACGCGAGAATATGAATTGCCAGATGCTTGGCATAGACACACACATCACCCCCGAATTTGTTTGCAAAGAGGTTGCCGAGGGTCGTGCAGTCATACCGGCAAACATCAATCACCCCGAGGCAGAGCCTATGATTATTGGTCGAAACTTTCTGACAAAGATAAATGCCAATATCGGAAATTCGGCTACCACATCGAGCATTGAGGAGGAGGTTGAAAAAGCAATATGGAGCTGCAAGTGGGGAGCGGATACCATTATGGATTTATCAACAGGACCAAACATCCACGAAACACGCGAGTGGATTCTGCGCAATAGTCCGGTACCCATTGGCACCGTACCCATCTATCAGGCTATGGAGCGTGTTAATGGCAAAGCCGAGGATCTTACGTGGGAGATATATCGCGATGTGCTTATCGAGCAGTGCGAACAGGGCGTAGATTACTTTACCATACATTGTGGTATTCGCCTAAAAAATATCATGTTGGCTGCTGACCGCCTTACGGGCATAGTAAGTCGCGGTGGTAGCATCATATCGAAGTGGTGCCAGACCCACCAGAGAGAGAGTTTCCTCTACGAACACTTCGACGACATTTGCGATATAGCGGCTCGATACGATGTTGCACTGTCATTGGGCGATGGGTTAAGACCGGGGAGCATCTACGACGCCAACGACCGAGCACAGTTCGCCGAGTTGGATACAATGGGAGAGCTTGTCGAGAGAGCGTGGGCAAAGAGTGTTCAAGTCTTTATCGAGGGCCCCGGACATGTTCCGATGCACAAAATCAAGGAGAATATGGAGCGACAAATCGACAAGTGCCACAACGCTCCGTTCTACACACTCGGTCCATTAGTAACGGACATTGCCCCGGGATACGACCATATCACTTCGGCAATCGGCGCCGCACAGATTGGATGGTATGGCACAGCTATGCTCTGCTATGTTACGCCCAAAGAGCACCTCGCACTTCCCAACAAAGATGATGTCCGCGAAGGGGTCGTTGCGTTTAAGTTGGCAGCTCACGCAGCCGACCTTGCAAAGCAGCATCCAGGCGCCATAGTTCGTGATAACGCATTGAGCAAGGCGCGTTATGAGTTTAGGTGGAAAGACCAATTCAACCTTAGTCTCGACCCCGAAAAGGCTTTGGAGTATTACAAGACTTCGAACAATATCGGAGGTAGATATTGCACCATGTGTGGTCCCAACTTCTGTGCAATGAAGATTAGCCACACGCTATGCGAAGAAAACCAATAGACAAATCAATAACCCCAAAAATAAATTAGCACTATGATTGAAAAAAGAGTTTCAAGAGGTATTATCTCAACCTATTTCGACAAGTTGGAGAAAAATTTAGAGCTCGATGTAGCTATTGTCGGCGGAGGGCCATCGGGCATTGTCGCAGCCTACTATCTTGCCAAGGCCGGAATGAGAGTTGCACTATTCGACAGGAAACTTTCGCCCGGAGGAGGCATGTGGGGCGGAGCAATGATGTTTAACCAGATTGTCGTACAGAGGGAGGCTTTGCACATTGTCGAGGAGTTTGGCATAAACTACGAGAGCTACGAGGATAACCTCTACGTTATGGACTCTGTGGAGAGCACCTCGGCACTGCTCTACAAGGCGGTACACGAAGGAGCCACCATCTTCAACTGCTACTCGGTAGAGGATGTGATATTCAAGAACAATGTGGTAAGTGGCGTTGTCGTGAATTGGACTCCCGTACTGCGCGAGGGGCTGCACGTCGATCCACTTAATATCTTGGCTCGTTGCGTGGTAGATGGCACGGGACACGACAGCGAGATGTGCTGTACCGTAGCTCGCAAAAATGGCATTAAGCTCGCCACGGACACAGGCGCCGTAATTGGCGAACGCTCGTTGGATGTAGTTTCGGGAGAGCAGGAGGTTGTAAATGGCACGAAGGAGATATACCCCGGTCTCTACGTATGCGGCATGGCAGCATCGGCTGTGAGCGGCACACCGCGCATGGGACCCATCTTCGGTGGCATGCTTCTATCGGGCAAGAGAGTTGCCGACCTGATTATCGCAAAGCTTAAATAAGGAGACGATGCGTATAATCGCAATAACACTACCCCATGCTATCGACAACGAAGTCGCCACCATCCGGCGACTTCTTGCCGACGGCATCGACATCCTACACCTCAGAAAGCCCGAGGCGGGAATCGAGTATTGCCGACATCTTCTCGAACAACTTTCGCCTACGCAGAGGTCGAAAATAGTTATCCACGACTACTACGAACTCTATGCGTATTATGCTCTGCGTGGCGTTCATATAAACAGAAACATCACACATCTTCCCGAGAGCTACCACGGCTCGCGCACCCGTTCGTGCCACTCGTTCGAGGAGGTCGTACGATACAAGGATAGGTACGACTACCTCTTTTTAAGCCCGATTTTCGATAGCATTTCGAAGTGGGGCTACACGTCGGCGTTCACCCACGACGAATTACACGAAGCTGCATGCAAGGGCATCATCGATGATAAGGTCGTAGCACTCGGAGGTGTTACGCCCGACAAAATTGCCTACCTTGAATCGTTGCACTTTGGTGGCGCTGCCATGTCGGGAGCACTATTCCGTGACTAACGAAAATAGCAAAATAGCATGCCTGCGCCCAATATTAGTTTAGCTTATCACACTATATGAAATAAGTATAGAATAGATGGTGCAAATCGCGGATTTTGCACTATATTTGCACCGTGCGAAATGGTCAAACACATTACTAATTTAACCTTAACCGCAAGCATATAACAAGCAATGGCACCACGAATTGAGGAATCGACACCCGAGCAGCGCAGAGCCTACGTAGAGAGTGAGTGGAGGTGCACCCACAACTGCGAATGGTGTGGCAAGTGCGCGATACTCAAAGGTCGCGATGTCGAAGCAATATATGCCGACTATATCGATGGCAAAAGGTCCTACATGACCGTTACGCAGGAGCTACGCGAGAGCAACTATTATAGAAACATATAAAAATTAGAAACTATGGAGACAAAGGAGAGAGTATTGCAGACAATGAAGGAGGCAGGTGAGCCTATGAACGCAGGCAAGATTGCAGAGTTGAGCGGCATAGACCGCAAAGAGGTTGATAAGGCTATGAAGCAGCTAAAAGATGAGGGTGCAATCGTATCGCCCGTACGCTGCAAGTGGGAACCCGCGAAGTAGTGCCAATGGTTGTCGAGTGTATAGATTCGAAGTAATCCGCATCCACACACGCGCACAGTCTTGACAACCAACATCTTATAAATACTACACAATGGGCAGCAAAGCATATACAGATGCCTCGCTGCCCATTATTTCATTACCGAATTTGGCAACTCCACGGCATAGCCATGCTACGAGCGCCAATCAACATCTCGACCACCGCGACTAACTCTTCATCGAGGGCGAGTATGTCGTATCCCCAAAGTAGGCATCGTCGGCACCTGCCTCATTAGAGGCAAAGCCTCATTACCACAACGCCCCTCACTATGCATAATCGGTGAGAATAGATATACGCTTACTCAATTTGTAGTCAGCTTGATAAGGTTTGGAGCCGGTTAGTGAGACTAACCAACTTACTGCTTTATCCAACCGGTTAGTGTGGCTAACCACTTCAAAGGCTATAAAATAACAACTCGTGAGGATTGCTCACGAGTTGTTTAGTTTATCCATATAATTCTCTAGATAAGGCGTTATTGCTAATAATTGATAGCGCATTTGATTCTAAATACAACAAATCCATATTCAGATGATTTGTAATAAATGGCACAGTCCAATCACTTTTTGGAATAGTTGCAGTAAATGCTAATCCAAGCCGTCCTCTAATATCACTTCCTTGATGCATAAAGTAATCATATTGATTAACTTGACCAATTGCAGTTCTTAATCTAGCGATGAAATTTGATGGTGTAATGCTCTTTACTTCTACAATAAACTCTGAATCCTTAAATTTAACAAAAAGATCAACCGTTTTTGAATCATAATATACATCGGCTCCTTTATCGACGCATCTGTTAGCAATAATATTTACCATATTATCATGTAGCTTGTACCCCTCTCTTGATTTCTTGTAGTCATAAATTGACACTATTTGTTTATGGTTATTATTATCTATTTCGCGCAATGGTTTAAATGGATGAAGTACAATATCTCTCGGCTCATCGATTGGATCTCTTTGAGTAGATATATCATTGTCTTCAATATGGTTTGAAGATGGCATTTCTTGATCTGGGATCCACTTGGTGCCCAGATCTATGTTGCCATAAAAATCAAACCAACTAAATTTTAAGTCGCGAGAATTAGTAAACACCCAAAATGACTCTGGTTTACATAGGTGATCACAAATAGCATTAACTTCTTCAGCATGGTCTATTGAGTACTGAGATAATGCGATAAACGAATTTCTATTGCTGTCACTATAAAATAACGGAGTTTGATTTAGTATTTTAATCCAATCCTGCATATTTCTTCGAGCTCGATGCAACGGCTCTAAACGAAAAGAAGTATGTCTAGCATTAATAATACATTCAATACATAGAGACACATCACTATTTTTAAGACACCTAACCAGGTATGTTTGCATCTCATCGATAGTTATTCTCGCATCTTCTCCTTGTAGATACAAACCATATAGAGTTTGCCATATGGCAACAACGGGTCTAATTAGAATACCCATACTAGCCTGCATTTCTGCGAATGTATTAAAATCATAAGAACGATGAAAACTATCCTCATACGAACGCTTTAATGACGGACTAGATTGTGTTTTATGTCCATTAGGATATTGATATCTTAAAGCTTGTAATGTTATTAATTCCGAGTATGAAATTTCACCATCCGCAAAGGCTATCGCAATCGGAGTAAGTATAATTTCATTTCTAGTTATATTAGTAGAATATATCAAACCAAATTCGCTTAAAATTTGTTGATAATCTCTCCATGCGTCCACCCTTTGACTATCCTCTCTGAAATTTGCAGTTAACAAATTGTTATCAACTAAATATCTGTTTATAGTTTCTGCATCAGATTGTCCATTACACAGCATACAAGCGGAAATAAGACCTCTAATGATTTCTTCAGAGATCACTCCTGCATGTTGTGTTAATGGCCAAGACAGACCACTAAATGGGATGTTGGGATACATAATTATTGGTTTTCTAAAATTTCTCTAATATTCGAAAAAATCTCGTAAGCCATAAGAACGGGGACAGCATTGCCAACTTGCCTATATTGGTCTGTTGTAGAGCCACAGAATTCATACCAATCAGGAAAACTCTGCAACCTAGCAGCCTCTCTTACTGTAATTACTCTAGGCTCATATGGGTGTATGTGAGGTCTACCTCCGCCGGCAGACGAACCAACTAACACAGTACCTGATGGAACATTTGGGTCGATTCGATCCGTGTGATCAGTGCGACATCGTTGTCCCTGTGGAACTTGTTCATAACGTTCTCTTACCTTTTGGCTATGAACTCTAATTGTATGATTTGGGAGGTCGTTTATATCCTCCAGTGCCCAAGCGCTTGGAACTCTATGTGGTAAATTACTAGTGAATTTACCACTAGGCTTCGTTGGATATTCAAATTGTGAACAATCAATATCTGGTCTAAAGCCTACGATAATTACCCTTTCTCTGGACTGAGGAACTCCATAGTCATATGCGTTACACTTTCTAATAAAGAGTTGATAACCCGTTGTATCCTGCATGTAACGCCACAAATTTTGAAAATCAGCTCCATTATTAACATTTAACAACCCAGGAACATTCTCAAATACAAATACTTTTGGGCTCATTCCTGCTACCAGCTCTATATACTTTACTGTTAACTGACCTCTTGGATCTTCTAGTGCACCTCTTCTACCTAGAATACTAAAAGATTGGCATGGAGGACCCGCCATCATTAAGTCCAAATCAGCCTCTCCTAAAGTAGATATCTCTCGAAGTAATTTAGGAGTTAACAGCATTGCATCTTCAGAATATATTTTAACCTCTGGTAAATTGTGTTTAATCGTTTGAATGAATGATGGCTTCACATCGCTAGCTAATAAAGTTTTAAACCTTGCAAGGTAAGCACCTAAATCAAGACCTCCACCGCCACTAAAAAGGCTGATACAGGTTAGGTTTGTCGGGCGTCTTTTCCCAAACGAGTTTAATCTAGTTAAATATGGATTTGGCATAATTATATTCTACAAATGCTATATGTTAAACTTATTATCATCCTTATGGTTGCAAATCTCTACATATTTTTTGACAACTTCTGACAATTGTCAAATTTCTTTGCGGATACAAACCTTGCAACATACAAAAATAATAAAAATTTTCCAGAGTAAGGGATTCTGGTTAAAAAGTTTGTAAACAATCTTATAAATATAAGGTAACAGTAGTGCTATAACTATGCAATACACAAACAAAAAAAAGACGGCCGGAGCCGTCTTGACAAAGGTTACTAGATACGAAAAACTTTCGGGATTTATTCGTCTATTTTTGTGGGAAATTCTGTTGCTATTTGTGGGCGTTAGCGTTTATTAGTGTGCATTAGAGGGCGTTAGTTACTTGCCGATGCAGAATTTGGAGAAGATATTGTGGAGGATGTCGTCGGAGGTGACCTCGCCGGTAATCTCGCCTAAATGGTGCAAGACCCTGCGCAAATCCTCGCTTAACAAATCTCCAGATAATCCGTGACGTAGGGCTCGCTCAACATCGCCAAGCGCCTCTAACGCCCTATGAAGCGCCTCGTAATGGCGCATATTAGTAACAAGCACATCACTACGATTTAGCGTAGCCGTATCGACCGTAGAGCGTAACAACGCTTTAAGTTCCTCGACGCCTCTGCCATCCTTCGCCGACATGAGGTGCGCATCGGCACTTTCGCACGTCGAAACCTTATCTATTTTATTTATCACACGCACGTAGTGTTGCCCCGACTTTGGCATGACCGCCGAAAAGACAGGTCTTTCGACTGATGCAATATGGAGCACAATATGAGCCTCGTCCATAGCGCGTTGTGTTCGTTCTATACCCATCTGTTCGAGTCTATCATCGGTACTATGCAAACCCGCTGTATCGACAAAACGAAAGCGCACACCATCGATCACCGTTGTAGCCTCAACCGTATCGCGTGTAGTACCTGCCACATCCGACACCATGGCTCTATCCTCCTCAACAAGCGCATTAAGCAGCGTGCTTTTACCCACATTTGGTTCGCCAACGATAGCAACCATAACGCCATTTTTAAGCACATTACCCAACCTAAACGACTCTACCAAGCTGCGTAGCTGCGTAGCCACATCTTCCACAATCTGCTCCAACTCTTTGCGGTCGGCAAACTCCACATCCTCCTCCGAGAAGTCGAGTTCGAGCTCCAACAGCGAACACAGTCTCAACAGTTGCTCACGCAACGATGCCAAGCGACAGGAGTAGCCACCACGCATCTGGCGCGACGCCACATCGTGCGACCACTCGGTATCGGAGCTAATGATGTCGGCAACGGCCTCTGCACGGCTTAAATCCATCTTTCCCGCAAGGAAGCTACGTCGTGTAAACTCGCCAGCCGTAGCCACACGTGCACCATGTTTTACGGCAAGGCGTATGACCTCCTGCGAAATATACTTCGAGCCGTGAATCGTAATCTCCACAGTATCGTCACCCGTATAGGAGTGAGGCGCACGAAAGAGTGCAACAACAACGTCATCAACAACACGTTCGCCATCGACGATACGTCCATAATGTAGCGTATATCCCTCGGCATCGGCAAGAGGCGTACGACCACGAAACATGGCATCGGCAATTGATATTGCATCCTCGCCACTCAAACGTATGACCATGACTGCACCACCCTCGGCAGTAGCCGGAGCGACAATAGTCGTTGTCGAATCCAATATACTGTGTATCATAGGGTTATCTGGGTGCGCTGACACGTATTTTCTGACCCAGACTCAACACATCGGGGTTTTTAATATTGTTCCACGCAACGAGCTGCTTGACCGTGCATCCATACTTGCGAGCGATAGCTCCGAGCGTATCATCCTTCTTTACGATATGATACTTTGCCGGCGGTGCCTCGGCACGCTTCTTCTCGATATTTGCATGTACGACATACTCTTTCAGATACATCGAGTCCTTGGCATATATCTCCGCCTCGTGTGCTACGAAGTCGCTAATACGCTCCATAGGCAGCGTAAGCGTATAGGTGCGCGTTGTGGCGGGGATAATCTTCATATGGTACTGCGGGTTGAGCATTTCCAACACCGACAGCTCCACATCAATGGTCGATGAGACCTGTTCGAGGTGCATAGGACGATCGATAGTTACGGTATCGACAGCAAGGGGCATCGGTGGCAGTGGCACCTCGATGCCATGAGCCTTATGGTAGGCAAAGGCGTAGGTAGCACCCATAAAGCGCGGCACATAGTCGCGTGTCTCCTTGGGCAGATGCTCATAGACATCCCAGAATGAACCATCGAAGCTCCCCAACTCTCCTCCGGCACGTTCGATAGCCTTGTTCACATTACCCGGACCACAGTTATACGACGCGATGGCGAGTGTCCAGTCGCCATAGAGTTCATACATGTTTTTAAGGTATCGACACGCTGCACGCGTAGAGAGTATTGGGTTGCAACGCTCATCTATGAGCGAGTTTATCTCCAAACCATACTGCTTACCCGTTGCGGGCATAAACTGCCATATTCCCACAGCGCCACTCTTCGACTCAATGGTTGAGCGGAACCCCGACTCGATAATCACCATGGCTCGGAGTTCGATAGGCAGTCCCGCCTTTATGAGTTCCTCCTCGATTAGCGGGAAGTAGTAGTAGGCATAGGAGAGTGTCTGGGCGAAGTTATGCGACGTAAAACGATTTATGGCATCACGCACTGCGTGGTTGTAATACAATGGTATGGGCGACATCAGTGCCTGCATACGGGCTACGTAGAGCGTATCCTGATTAGTAGTATCGAGACTATCGGCAATAGCCACAGAGGCGGCATGAAACTCGTTGAAGTAGTTATCATACGCCTCAACGGTATTCGTAGCACGCCACATAGCAAGCAACGAGTCGATCTGCTGCGGAGTATTCTCACGGCGCTTCTGGACAACCTGCGGTTCAACGTTATCGGCAGTGGTCGATGTAGTCAAACTATCTATTGCGCTACCCTCAATGCGCTGACGGTCGGCCTCGATATTCTCTTTGCTATTAAACTGTTTGGTACGACGCTTGGGACGCTTTATGTCATCGTTAGCCTCGGCAGGTATTGCCACAACGAGCATTGCAATCAGTAGTAGTAGTAGTAGTGTGTTGGCGATTCTTCTATAATTCATGGGGTTTTCGGATATTTATCTTACGACGTCACGCCATCTAACAGACTTCGATACAACGTATTAAAACGTAAGGCTCAGATTGAGGCCCATCGTTGGGTGCGAGCCTACGGGCGTATAGTCGAAGTATGGTTCGACATTCATCGACAGATCATCGGATATATCGTAATCTTGAAGATGGGCATCGACATGGGCATCTATGATATTTAGCAGATAGACACCCGCCGTAAGCAAGATACAGAGGTCACGGTTACGACGATAGCTATCTTTAAGGTTTTTCAAGAACGTTGCAGAGTAGGCACCACGAAATTCATCCGCCGAGCCTCCGGGATACTTTTCCGGATTATTCTCGTAATCGACACGCAACGTATATGCCGTCTTAAAACGCTTATATCCTCGGTTATTCCAGTCGATGGTATATATCGTAGATGCCAGACCGCCAATGACTATCGGCACGCGCCAATAGCTCTTGTTGTAAATCTGACCTGCACCCGGACATATTGTCGATAGCGTCGTAGCCTTCTTTACGTCCGATACATCGTTTGTCGCATAGTTAATCGCAGCGTCGCCAATGAAGTAGATGTAGGTGGCGATAGCCACACCGGCATAGATCTGACGACGTGTATTGTGGCGAATCATCTTGGTTTGCAACTCGTCGAGTTCGGGAGTGCGCATATATCCATGATCGACAAGATATTGATCATACTCCTTTTTGAGCGGCTTAAACTGTTTGGTCTCATGGACAAACATACCAATAGATGCTCCGACGACAGGATACAATATTCCGAGTTTCCAATACTGTTTGTTGTATATCTGTCCGAAACCGGGCAGCGGCAACGACAGCCAACACATCTTCGACAAACCCATCGAGTCGCTAATGAATGGCTTGCGCACCTCACCCTTCTTATTCAGGCGTACGCGGCGCCCATCTGCCGTGACACTATCACCGCGACTGCGAATAAGTGAATCGCGGTGCAACTGCTCGGCTACGGTATGACGTATCGAGTCACGCATATCGTCGGTAAGGTAGGAGTAGCCCTCATGCGCGATGCTTGCAACCGAGTCGAGGATGCCATAGTACAACGAGTCGCGACGAGCCGCAGCCTCGGCCTCGGCACGACGCAACGCCACCGAGTCGATAGGCACCAAACCGCCCTGGTTTATGGTGCGCACATTGCCTCGGGTGCGTGTGCGACTATACTCCTGCGCAGAGAGTTCGGTTGCAGACGTAAAAGTTGCAACCAACACCAAAACAAGATATATCGCTCGACGTAATACCATTATTCGACTAACGCTTCACTACCCCACTTTATTTCACACTCGACAGACGTTTGATAAGCATCTCCACCTCACCATCGTTTGCACACTCGATGGTTATGCGACTGCCACCCGTCTTGGTACGCTTGATAGATATATTCTCCGAGAGCACACGCTCCAACTCGTCCACAAGACGTGTATATGCCTCGGGGTACTCTTCGTCGTCTGTTGCACGCTTTGTGCCACCATCTGCAACCTTACGTGCAAGTTGCTCTGCCTGACGCACCGACAAGCCTCGCTTAATGCACTTTTTCAGCGCTTTGAGTTGTTGTGCATCCTCCATGCCGGCAATAGCCTTGGCATGTCCCATAGAGATAAGGCCCTCTTTCAGGGCGAGTTGCACCTCCGACGGAAGATTCAACAGACGCATGTAGTTCGACACCGTAGAGCGCTTCTTGCCCACTCTGTCGGCCATAGCCTCCTGCGTCAATCCACACTCCTCGACAAGACGTTTCATGCCCAAAGCTATCTCAATGGCATTCAAATCCTGACGCTGTATGTTCTCTACGAGCGCCATTGTGTGCATATTCTCATCATCGACATCACGAATATAGGCAGGCAGGCTCTCCAACCCTGCCATCTGCGATGCTCGCCAGCGACGCTCACCACTGATAATGGTGTATCTGCCATCGGCTCGACGACGTAGCGTGATAGGTTGGATAACACCGAGCTGTGCTATCGATGCCGAGAGCTCGGCAAGAGCCTCATCGTCGAACTCACGACGCGGCTGCAATGGGTTGGGCTCAATATCGCTAATAGCCACCTCCGCCATCTCGGACATAGGTTTTGCCTGCTGCACAGGATTTGCCGTGCCAAATATGGCATCCAAGCCACGACCCAAACCTCTCTTCTTCTGTGATGTCATTATAACTTCTACTCTAACTGATTCCTAAAAAAAACTTCACACCGCCTATTTGCGATTGCGCTTCAAGAACTCGCGGGCAAGGTTCAGATAGTTCACCGAGCCCGTAGCCGAAGCATCATAGAGCATTATAGGCTTACCATGCGACGGTGCCTCACCGAGGCGTATGTTGCGCTGAATGATAGTCTCGTATGCCAACTCGCCAAAGTGCTCGCGCACCTCGCCCACAACCTGATTATTCAGTCGGTTTCGCATATACATCGTAAGAACAAAGCCCTCGATTTTGAGCTCCGGATTTAGCCTCTCCTTAACCATCTTGATGGTATTTAGCAGCTTGCTCAATCCCTCCAACGCCAAATACTCGCACTGCACGGGCACCAACACCGAGTCGGCAGCCGTGAGGATATTAACAGTAGTAAAACCCAGCGACGGCGAGCAATCAATGAAGATGTAGTCATAGGCATCGCGCACCGAATCCACAATACGGCGTACGACATGGTGAGCATCCTCCATATTCGGGAGCTCGGTATCGGCGGCCACAAGGTTTATCGACGAGGGCAACACCCACAACTTCTTTACATCGGCGCTGTGAAGTATAACATCCTCGGCACGACGTTCACCCACGATACACTCGTAGATGCCATCGAGGTTGATGTCGAAGCCCAAGCCCGACGTTGCATTTGCCTACGGGTCGGCATCGATAAGCAACACCTTTTTGCCGAGCAACGCCACCGACGCTGCAAGATTTATCGCGGTTGTAGTCTTTCCTACGCCACCCTTCTGATTTGCCAATGCTACAACTTTTGCCATCTCTACTACTCTTTGTTATCTTATCGCTAAAAAAATATCCGGACAAAAATAGTAAATTTTATCGGATTATCGCCTACCATTAACGAAAATAACGTATCTTTGTTTGATTTTTGTCGCACACCGTGCAGAGCAAAACCACAAATAGAAGTTAGCAACAAACTATCGAACAGAAATGAAGCGATTATTTCACATCATACGCGACGTAATTGTTGTCGCCATAGTTGCCATGTTGGCAACGCTTGTCGTGGGGCTATGCACCATGCAATTCGATGGCATAACCACGCCGAGTGGTGCATATACCGATTTTGGCTTCATGGCAACCTACTTCTTTTCGATGTTGCTAATCTACCTCATCGTAACACGCTACGAACGCAGTTCCTACAAGATTATCATCCCCATTAGCCACCGCCGTGCCGGCTTCGACCCCACGACCATACTCTGGGGAGTGATACTTCTCATCGCCATGTCGATAGCACTCATGCCTCTTGCCGAGCATCTGCCCGCCGACGACCGCACATTCCATAATGGCGAGTGGACGCTACTCACGACCGTAGTTCTCGCGCCAATCTTCGAGGAGTACATCTTCCGTGGCAGACTCATCTCACTCTTCCAGCACAACATGCCACCCTCGATAGCAGTTCTTCTTGCTGCCACAGTCTTCGCCTTCTCGCATGGCATAAACGTCGTCACGTTGAGCGCTTTCGTATCGGGCATAGTCTTTGGTTACGCATATCTTTTGCGTCGCTCAATCATAGCACCCATCATCCTACACATGTGCAACAATGCCATAGCCTACGCCCTGATAGTGCTATCGTATCAGGATAAGCCTCTCGAAGAGATTTTGGATTCATCTGTTTCATACACAAGCATCTACATTGCCGCAAGCGCAATTATTGTCATAGGCATTGTGCATATCATATACACCCTTCGCCGCGCCGACCGCGAAGCACGTGCCATTACGATAGAGAGCGAGACGCCCGCACAAGAGAGCGTGCAGGCGTCAAGCAATCACAATGGCATGAATGGCGCAGAATAGCCTTTACTCTATCTTCTCGGCATGAACAAATATGTCGCTGCCGAAATCAAGAGAGGGCAACTCACGAAAGAGTCCGAAGAGTGCCGAGCCCGAGCCCGACATCGAGGCATAGATAGCACCCCGTGCCAAGAGTTCGCTTTTAAGTATCGCTATATTCGGATGCGACTCGAATATGTGTCGCTCAAAGTCATTAACCACGCTACCCTGCCACCTATCAACACTGTGCATTAGCTGCTCGCATAGCTCGGTTTCGGGCTGCGCAGGCTTAACACCGCCATACGCCTCGGCGGTGGATACGCCCTCCGCAGGCTTTACAACGACAAGATACAACCCCTCTAAATCGAGCTTTATGGGACGCATAATCTCACCCCGTCCCGTACAATATTGCGGTGTGTTATAGACAAAAAATGGCGTATCGCTACCCAACATTGCAGCAACATCCGAAAGCTGCAACTTACTCAACGACAATCCGAATAGCTCGTTCATGGCAATGATGACCGCCGTAGCATCCGACGAGCCACCGCCGAGACCTGCTCCAAAGGGCACACGTTTATCAAGCGTTATGCTCACACCCCCGACACCATAGCGCTCCTGCATAAGGCGGGCTGCACGCACCACCAAGTTACGCTCTGCATCGCAATCCACAGCTATACCTCGCTGACGAAACTCCACGACACCATCGCCATCAACACGCTCTATGGTTATCTCGTCGTATAGCCCTTTTACGGGCATCATCACGCTCTGCAACTCGTGGTAGCCATCCTCGCGCTTGCGCACGACACGCAGTCCGAGGTTTATCTTACAGTTTGCCTTAACTATCATAACAGCCACAAATATATAACAAAGGTAGCAATTATTTTCGGTTTTAGGAAATATGCGCGGTATAGTTCTTGGATTGAGAGAGCAATAAACCAATATCGAGATTCGTATGATGAGCTTTACAAAACGGAGTATCGCAGTAGCAGTTATGGCTGCGGCACTCATGCCAATGGCAACAGCCGAGGCACAGAATACAAACACCACACAAATCAAGGAGGAGGAGTGGCGCGATGGCGACTACATTGTGCATCGCTATACCACGACAAATACCAAGCCGCAGAGCAACGCGTATGAGATACACTTCGAGATTAACTCTTCGGACGTAACCACGGGCTACGACCACAACGACGACGCCCTTGCCTCGCTCGACAGCTTCTTTGCCGAGTGCCGCAACATGCCCTCACGCCACATCAAGGGCATAGCCGTCACGGGCTACGCATCGCCCGACGGCAGCACAACATTCAACACCGAGTTGGCACACGAACGTGCCAAGGAGCTGGGCATGATGCTTATCGAGCGCTATGGATTGCAGGAGTCGAGTGTCACGCTCTCGTCGCACGTAGAGCCGTGGAGTGCAACGGCAGATGGCATCGAGCACTCGACGCTTGCAAACCGCGAGGAGCTGACATCGATGGTCGAGGGCAAGGCAACCCCAATGGTCATAGATAACAACCTGAAACACGACAAAACGGCATGGGCCTACATCAAGAGCGATGTGTTGCCACCCCTACGTCGTGCTACGATTGTTGTGACCTTCACCGAGGATAAAACAGAGATAGTACGCGAATATAGCCCTCTGCCACAACAGCCCACCGAAATTATCATTATCGAGGAGCTTACAGAGGAGAAACCGCGCCACCACAAACATCACAATCATCACCACAACATGGTTACGGTCTATGAATGGGATGGTATTATCATCGACGCAGGAGCTTCGACCGAGGGTGACAGGCCGCAATAGATTCCGCAAAGCGTTGTAAGCATATTTTTCGTCACTGTCAAAGGCTTATATTTACCAATTTGCAGAATATCCCCAAAAATAATTTGCATAAAAGAGTTCGTTTTACTATCTTTGCATTTGGCAAAATCTATAAAACGATATAAATATGGCAAATTTAAGACTGTTAAAGAAGGAGATTGACTACCGCTTGGAGGAGTTTGTATTTGACTGCGAGATGGCTGCTTTTGTTCAGCCTAACAAGGAGGAGCAGATTGTGGAGCTCATGCAGAAGAGCGTTGAGTTGCGCAATGCTCTCTACTGCAAGGCAAACAACCCCGCCGAGCCCAAGAACCGTTCACTCACGAAGAAGCACTATGCAGCTCTTCGTCGCGATATGGTAGCAAGCTACGCTGCAATGTTCGAGGAGTTGAGCGAGGTATGCAATAAGTAAAAAAAGAAAGATTCGCAAAGGGCTGCCCATCACAACTGATGGGCAGCCCTTTGCATGTTCAGGCGGATTAGCTTGCGAAGTGCTTTTATTGTGGGGAGAACGGAGTTAAGAGGATGGAGGAGAGTGTATAGAGGGCGCGGCAGAGCCGCTTGAACAACGAAGGCAGAGCCGCTTTGACGGCGCACTGCGTGCTTGACAGCGCGCCACACCCTTTCACTCCCCTTGTGCTACCCTTGTGCTACCCTTTCACAACCCTTTTGCTACCCTTTTTCCACAACGAACGAGACCGACTAAAAGGAATTTTAGTCGGCCTCGTTATGGATAATCGGCAGCTGATGCCGTTGTTGTAATTCGGTTTAGAAGTATTTAATATCCTTATCCTCTATCGCCGATATTAGGTTATTCGCAGCCGACGACGCTCCAATGCGGAACAAATCGGGCGTGAGCCACTCCTCGCCTAACACCTCTTCGACGATAGTGTAGTATAGCGCTGCGTCCTCGGGTGTGCGAACACCACCTGCCGCCTTGAAGCCCACCTTTCTGCCCGTAAGGTTGTAGTAATCCTTGATGGCGTGACACATCACGAATGCGGCTTCGGGCGTAGCTGCCACATCAATCTTTCCGGTAGATGTCTTTATGAAGTCGGCTCCTGCGAACATCGAGAGCAACGATGCGGTACGTATAAGCTCCGGGGTCTTTAACGCTCCCGACTCGATGATGACCTTCAACACCACATCGCGGGCCTCCTCGCGCAACAACTCCACCTCGCTTGCCGCCTCGGCATAGTGTCCCGAGAGTATCATACCGGGGTTGAGAACTATATCTATCTCGTCGGCACCATTCTCAATGGCCATAGCAACCTCCAACGCCTTGACCTCGACAAAGCTCTGCGATGCAGGAAAAGCGCCGGCAACGCTTGTTATGCGCATGGGCGTGCCATCAATCTCCAAGCCTACGGTCTCGACAAAGGGGGGATATACACAAATGGATGCTACGTTAGGAATATGCGGATACTTGTCGTAGAACTCCACAGCCTTGCGCACAAAGGCCTGTACCGACTCCTGCGAGTCGTTGCACGAAAGCGTCGTAAGGTCGATTGTCGAATAGCAGAATTTATACACATCGACATTACCATTTCTGTGGGCAGCCATCTTAATCTTGGCAACCTCCTTTGCCACCTGTGCATCGAGATGCGCGGGTGCATACTTCTCTAACTCCTTAACGTAATCCATAGTCACACGTTTTTGCAACTACAAATATAGCAAATTTTCGTAACAAAACCAAGTTTGATTAACTTTTTTCGATTTTCGTGCCACAACCCAACAAAAAAAACGAGGTTGCACAGGTGCAACCTCGCATAGTATAATCTAATTCAGACTACTGCAAAGTAACGTTAGTAACGTATGACTTGAGGTTAGAGAAGTCGAATGACTTGAAACCGGCAGCTGCACGTGCAGGAGCAGCCTCAGTCTTTACCAATGTGAAGTCACCTGCTTTGAGCACAAAGGGAACCTCCTGTGCATAGATATTGAGGTTACTTCCTTTAAGAGCGTAGATCTCCATGCTGGCAACCTTAACATCCTCACCGTTACCGTTGCGACCTGTATAACCCACTGCATCGAAACCATTCTCAGCCGGAGCAATAACATAACCAGCACCGAATGAATATACACCAAGATCCTCACCCATTGACAACCATGTGGGAACATAGCCATCAGCATCTGCCTCACCTACTGCAACATAGTCATTGATATACAGAAGACCGGCAGCATCTACCGATGCGAGTGCGGGGTATTCGGGATTAATCTCGCTGAAACCGGTAATCAGGACCATCTCAACAGGACCCTGCTCGGTAGAGGCCTCATAAGGCTCCATAACAAGTGTACGAGTGTAAGCTGCACATTCGCTGAACGAAGGAGTCAAATATCCATCTGCGCCCTCATCCCAAATAAGTTGCTTGTTGAAAGTAGCAGTGTAAGTTCCATAGTAATCGCTCTGCTGTGCCAAAGGAGCACCGGTAGTAATCATATCACGCTCCAAGATTGTCTGACCGTTGGCATCAGTTGCCAAGGCTGCAACCTCAATCTTTGTGTTGGGGGTAGTAGGCATGTTCAACTCAATAAAGCCTTCGCTGTTGATAATCTCAATCCAATCGCCTTCGCCGAATTGCATCTGCGCAATTACATCTTCGTCTGATGCGCTCTCCGACGCTGTGCCATCCATAACTGCGTACTTAACAGACTTAAGGTTGCTACCGCTCCACTTGATGAAGATGTAGTTGCAATCATAGATAATCTCCTCGGGAATGTTACGAGTGTAAATCTCCTGCACGAACCAGTCGTTTGAACCCTCAACAGACTGCTTGATAGTAGCCATTTCAGAGTTAGAGTAGTTTGAACCGGCAGCAGCCATAGCCTTAACACCTACGGTGTGCTCACCTGATGTAAGACCGGTGAAGGTTACGGTAGTCTCGCTAATAGTCTGCGAGTTAGCGCCATCGATAAGAACTGTGTAGTTAGCTGCGTTCTCGATAGCTGACCAGCTTACGGTAAAGCCCGTAGTGGTAACATCCGATACGCTGAGCTCGGGAGTAGCAAGCTGCTCCTTCTCAGGGGTGGGGGCTGGTGAAGGATCCTCGTTGTCCTCGCAAGCTGCAAAAGTGAAAGCAGTAGCCAAAACCACCATCATTGAAAAAAACTTTTTCATTGTTGTAGAGTTGTTAATTAGTAAAAATGTTAATATTTAATTGGTTTATTTATTCTCTACTCTCCTGCGTAACATAACGCAGATTGCCCCCGTTTATTGCACATCCCACGCGACACCACCCATTTGACATCGAACACTACACACATAAGAGCGTGCGAAGATATGAAAAAATATTGGAATAATGCAACTAATATCCTATTTTTTTATAGAATTATCCTCATTGAGCTTATACATAGCCATGGCGAACACTTGGGTCACATAGCGAGCACTTGATACGCAGCGAGTGTATGAACGAAGAAGCCCGCGCAGTTATTGCGCGGGCTTCTTCCATAATTATGCGTTAAGCCGGATTACTTGGCTACTGTTACAGTACCCGTAAACTCGCCATTACCGTACGAAATACCCATATTGAAGTTATCAAGACCGCCATTCAAGTAGTTGAGGAAGGCATTGATATCGGGCTCGTAACCAATGGTGTTAGGCATAAGCATAGCCTCGCCATCGGGAGTAAGGAGCACATAACCGGGCTGTGCGTTTACGCCCCAACGCTCCATGGCGATAGCTGCATTCTTACGACCCAACTCCTTCATGACAACGCCACGCTCATTGACAAAGTAGTCAGCCTCGGCAAGACCTGTCTTATCATCGACATAAAGTGCGCAGATGATATACTTATCCTGCATGGTCTGCATCACGCGAGAGTCGCTCCATACGCGGTTCTCCATCTCGCGGCAGTTGTTACAAGCGTGACCCGTAACATCAACAAAGATAGGCTTGTTCTCCTCCTTGGCAGCTGCAATAGCCTCATCCAAATCGAAGTAACCCTTCATGTTGTGCGGGATGTGGAGGAACTCACCATACTTGTGGTTGAGGTTAGGATTCTTAACCGTACCATCAACCTGGTAGTCCTGAGTACTCATAGGAGGCAAGTAGCCAGAGATACCCTTCAACGGAGCACCAAACATACCGGGAATCATATATACCACAAATGCGAAGACAACGATAGCCATTGCAAGACGCTTAACCGAGATGTGCTCAACCTTGTCGTCGTGAGCAAAGCGCAGCTTACCCAAGAGGTAGAAGCCGAGGAGTGTAAACACTACAATCCAGATAGCCAAATAGATCTCGCGGTCGAGCAAGCCCCAGTGATAGGTCTGGTCGGCAGTCATGAGGAACTTCAAACCGAGAGCAACCTCGATGAAACCAAGGACAACCTTAACCGAGTTCAACCAACCACCGCTCTTGGGCATATTCTTCAACATCGAGGGGAACCAAGCCAACAACGTGAAGGGAAGAGCAAATGCCAAAGCAAATGCTGCCATGGTGATGATAGGCATCCAGACGTCGCCACCCTGTGTCGAGCTGATAAGAACAGTACCTACGATAGGACCTGTACATGAGAACGATACGAGAACGAGCGTAAGGGCCATGAAGAAGATACCGAGCAAACCGCCCTTATCGGCACCTGCATCACTCTTATTCACCAACTTCGAGGGCATTGTAATCTCGAATGCACCAAAGAACGATGCAGCAAATATCATGAATATAAGGAAGAAGATAAGGTTGGGAACCCAGTGTGTCGAGAGCCAGTTGAAGATGTCGGCAGTAAGATTCTCACCTCCCGAAACATTCGAGATGATGATAAGCACCGCAATAGGAAGCACATAGAGTGCAACGATGAAGAAACCGTAAAGCAAAGCGCGCATACGACCCTGTGCAGGAGTCTGCGAGCCCTTGATGAAGAACGATACGGTCATGGGCACCATGGGGAATACGCAAGGCGTGAGAAGTGCCGCAAAACCCCAGAGAATAGCTGTGATGATAGAGCCCCAATCGAGCTTGGCATCGGCAGCGCTCGACTGATCGGGAACAGAAATCTCGTAGTCGTAGCTGTTATTGGCAACGATAATCTGACCCTTAACGGTATCGCCAATGTTAGCCTCGAAAGGCATACTCTTGAAACGAAGAGTGTCGTTCTGCGCGATAGCATTGATGTCGATATCGGCATCAATCATCTCGATTTCGCGGTCGCCAAACGTAAACTTGGGTGCTACGTAGCCACCATTAACATCGGCAGCCGATACGATATAGAGGAACTCCAACTCGGTGACGTTACCCTTGCTCTTACCCTTTACCATCCAAGCATTTGCGTTGGGAGCAGCCGGCTCAACAGCGGCAACATCCTCGGCAGCAGTCTCCTCGGCAGCGGCCTCCTTGGTAGCAGCGGGCGCAGTAACAGCCTCTGCCGCAGCAGGAATGTCGAGCTTAATAGAGAAGTCGAACGAACTCTGCTTGCACTGGTTGGTAGCGTCGGTGCAGATGTTGGTGTCGATAGTACCCTCGACAGTCTCGCCAGCCTTTACCTTAACATCCTGGATGAAGACCATCTTGTGGTGGTAGTGAGCCACAACATCGCCAAACTCATCGGTGACCTCTACCGTAGGCTCGGTCTCGCGCATGTCACCAACGAGAGTGCCATTCTTGAACGAGAAGAGAGGCGCCGAGAACATATCCGACAACGGATAGCCATGGTATCCATCTTTGATGTCACCCGAGAAGGTAACCTCGAAAATGTCGCCACCTTTATACTCGGCAGTGAGTGTCCACTTAACGGGAGCACCGCCAAGTACATCCACCACCTGACCCTTGATGGGCTCGGCAGCCGCCGAACGGGTGGTTGCTGCAAAGGGCAGCGCAAGTGCCATAATAAGCACAAGTGTCTTAAACAGATTTTTCATAAACTTTAAGTTATTTAGTTATTATTGTTTTGTGTCTGCACACCTAAATTCTTCTTTACTTTACTTTACTTTACTTTACTTTGCTTTGCTCTGCGCCACCATCCATCACCATCTACTCCTCAATCAAACACCTTCGTAGCGCCAATCTCTCTACTCCGCGTCGTCGGCCATATTGTCCATTTCCATCGCCACCTCGTTGGCAATAGCCTCCTCGGTGCGACCATTCCACACCTTATAGCGCGACGGGGATACACCTACACGCTGCTTGAAGTACTTGCCGAAGAAGGATTGCGACGCAAAATTCAGCTTCTCCGATATCTCCTGTATGCTCATACCCGAATACTTCAACAGACGCTTTGCCTCATATACCACCGCTTCGTCGATAAGTTTCGAGGCATTGCGACCACTCTTCTTCTTCAATATGAGCGACAAGTATTTGGGCGTGATGCCCATCTTCGAGGCATAGAACTCCACGCTGCGCTCGGTACTGCAATGCTCGCGCAACAGGTCGAGAAAACGATTGAAGAGCTCGTCGGTACGATTGCTGACCTTGCCCGTGCCGGGAAGGCTGTGCTGCTGCAAGATGCCCATAACGTAGTGGAACATAGCAGCAAAGAGTGAGCTGATAATCTTCTCGCGGTTGGGCGTGGGAGCATAGTCACACAACACCGAACGCATGAGTTTCGAGATGTCGTGGATGTAGGCAGCCTCCTGCGGCTCAATCTGCACACACGGCTCATCCAAGAAGCCGTGATATATCGAGATAAGATCCTGCGTATCGACATGTATGCTATTGAGATACTGACGCGAGTAGGTTACCATATACCCCGACGAACGTATCGACGCCTTAACCTGCTCGATGACGGTATTCTCGTTGAAGATAAAGAGCGTATTGGGTCGCAACTCGTGCAACTTGCCATTGATTTTAATCTTGGCAGTACCACTCACAGTAACGCCTATCGAGACGCCTTGAATGAGTGCCGTAAGGTCGTCGAGCTCACGAAACATCACCAACGGAGTGATAACCATATCCTCCGAGTAGTATGCCGTCTCGAAACGTGATTTGAGCTTCTCGATTGAGGCTCGCTTAATACCATCCTGCTTCATGTATCTAATATCTTTTAGGATAACTCTCCTCTATTTACTTCACCACTCTGATGTCACTCCATCAGCAACGCACCTTGATGCTTCCCATGCTACACTTTACATCCATCGGGAAGTCGGGGCCCGCCTGACCATCTACGTCGGTACGCTCCTTACTCGTTGCCGCAACCTCCAATGTTGTGGTCTGTATATACCTAACAGCCTTGGGGTTACCACCAAACAGGTAGCGCAGCATATTCCAACACGTGGCAAAGATATTACGATGCTCCAAAATTAGCACATCGAGCAAGCCATCATCAATCTTTGCCTTACGCGCCAAACGGAAGCGTCCTGCCGTCTCGCCAATGAAAGCCAAGAACATCAAGGCATCGGTATCAAACTCCTCGTTGTCGCTCTTCACGTGCAGATGAATACGGTGCATAGTGAACAGGTCTTTAAGTCCTACTCGAATATATGCCAGCTTACCCACCATGCGCTTCTCCTTGTCGGTGGTCTGTTGCGAGGTTGTCGTAAGCACACCAAAACTCAACACGTTGATAAAATGGCGACCATTGACATATCCGCAATCTACCCTGCGCTCACTGCCCGTAGCAATCTTTCGCGCCGCCTTATACACATCCTTGGGCATGCCTATAGCTCCGGCAAAGTCGTTTGCCGTGCCCGCCGGAATGATACCGAGCACGGGGTCGAGTCCCTTGTCACGCATCATATTCACAACATAGTTTATGGTGCCATCGCCACCACAAACTACCGCCAACTCCACATCCTCGTCGCCATCGAACGGATTGCAACCAAACTCTATGAGCTTGGGACGTAAAGCAATGCCCGATTCTGCAAAAATCTCGACCAAGCGATCTACCCTTTTGGCAATCTTTCCCTTGCCCGCCTTTATGTTATACAGCAGCAACGCCTTCATACTTCGCCTACTCTCTGAATTTATCCGAACACTCAATGCGATAGCCATCGCCATCGGCATATATAAAGTAGTAGAGCCATCCGCGCTCCTCTTCACACCTTCGAGCAAGCTCCAAGGCACCTCCATCCGAGCCCATAGCCATGAACATCGTTGCCGCAGCGTCCGCCACAATACACGTTGGTGCCACAACCGTTGCCGAGAGCAGGTCGCTCACGACACTGCGCCCCGAGATAGGATCTATCGTATGCGCCACCTTACGTCCGTCGGGCGTGAGATAGAAGCGTCGATAGTTACCCGAAGTTGCCACAGCACAATCCGAAACATATATAATCTTCTCGAAGGAGTCCATAGCCACATTCCCCTCGTAAGGCGTCTCGATGGCTATTGACCACTGCTCGTCGCGAGCATTTGTTCCCGCACATCGCACCTCACCACCGATATTAACCATATAACAATCAATACCACGCTCTTCGAGAGCCTCGGCAACCAAATCTACCGTATAGCCCTTTGCCAGCGAATTGAAGTCAAGTTGCGTGCGAGCATCCGTTTTGATGATTCTACCATCGCTAACCGCAATCTTATCGAAACCCACAAAGCATAACAACGAGTCGATGTTGGGCTCAACAAACTCATCTACATCGCCCGCAAACCCCCACGCCTCGGTCAAAGGCTTGACCGTTACATCGTAGGCGCCGCCACCCAACTCATACATATCGCGAGCAACCTCCAAATTGCGTTCGATATGCGCATCGAGCGTGTCGGTTTGATTTTGGTTGATTCGCGAAATGAGCGACGTCTGATCAAAAATCGACATCGACCTCTTTGCCTCGCCATCCACCTCCGAAACTATATTGCTTATTATCGAAGCGTCATCCACAGTTTTGCACTTTACCTGAACAAACGTTCCAAGTGCTTCACCCTCAATACTTACAAATTCGGGCTTGGAGTTCTGACATGCACACAACAAGCACACAATGACAAACATTGCCATTGGCACAACACTGTTTTTCGCACGCAAAACCATAATGTAGTTTATTCCAAAATCAGCCAACAAAGGTAATAATAATTCATTAAATAGTGCATGCAAAATCGATTTTTTTTCGTCGCATGCGAAAAATAGTCGAATATGCATGTGGTTATGCAGATTTCGCAACGCCTCAAAACTGTCCCATATGTAGATACCACACTGCGAGTTAGATGCAAACGAATAGCACAAAAGGATAGAGGCAACAAACCGATTTTTGTTCCCTACTCCACTCGTTTCATCGCTTCACATTCTCCTGTTTTTCGACCTATTTTTTCATATTTTGCCAATCAGTCGATGCTACAATCGGTGCTCGATAAAATAATTTTACTCTTTTTCTTTGAAAAAGGTTTTGTTGTTTTCGAAAATTGATATATCTTTGCCGCACGCTCCGGCAGGATCAAGGTAAGGATGATCTGTCGTGGAGTGGAACCAGGGGCGTTATCCTCGGGAAATTTGATACGGGAAACGCACCATAAAAACTTTATTTTTATGTATTTGACACCTGAAAAGAAGCAGGAGTTGTTTGGCCAGTACGGCAAGTCAACAACCGACACAGGCTCACCCGAGAGCCAGATCGCGTTATTCACCTACCGTATCAACCACCTTACCGAGCACATGAAGAGCAATCGTCACGACTTCGGCACGCAGCGTTCGTTGTTGCGTCTCGTTGGTAAGCGTCGCAAGTTGCTCATGTACTTGAAGGAGGTTGATATCGAGCGCTACCGCGCAATCATCAAGACGCTCAACCTTCGTAAGTAAGATTGTGCAAACAATGAAGGCAGCACCTCGGCGTTGCCTTCATTTATGTTGAAATTAGTTTAGGCTATATATTTTTTTGACGTCAATTTTTAAGAGGTTTTTTTTAAGATTTTTATGGAAGCTAACAAGTTGTACAATGCTGTACAGAAGACAATCACCCTTGCCGATGGTCGCGAGATTATGATCGAGACCGGCAAGCTTGCCAAGCAGGCAGACGGTTCGGTGGTTGTACGTATGGGCAACACGATGCTTTTGGGTACCGTTGTTGCTGCAAAAGATGCCAAGGAGGGTACAGATTTCATGCCCTTGCAGGTGGAGTATAAAGAGAAGTATGCGTCGTGTGGTCGTTTCCCCGGTGGCTTTATGAAGCGTGAGGGCAAGGCTGGCGACTCGGAGATTCTCGTTGCACGTCTTATCGACCGTGCTTTGCGCCCCCTCTTCCCCGCAGATTATCATGCCGAGGTCTTTGTTACCGTAAACCTCATCTCGGCAGAAAAAGATATTCAGCCCGATGCTCTCGCCGGTCTGGCAGCATCGGCAGCTCTCGCCGTATCGGACATTCCGTTCGGAGGTCCCATATCGGAGGTACGTGTAGCACGCATCGATGGCGAGTACGTAATCAACCCCGGCTTCGAGGCTATGAAGCGCGCCGACCTCGACATCATGGTTGGCGGTACTATCGACAACATCCTCATGGTCGAGGGTGAGATGAACGAGGTATCGGAGGAGGTTATGCTCGGCGCCATAAAGTTCGCACACGAGGAGATTAAGAAACACTGCGCCGTTCAGATTGAGCTCATGAAGGAGCTTGGCAAGGATGTTAAGCGCGAGTACTGCCACGAGACCAACGACGAGGAGCTTCGTCAGACTATCATCTCGGAGCTCTACGACAAGGCATACGCTATTGCTACGAGCGGCACCATGAAGCACGAGCGTCAGGATGCTTTCGACGCTTTGGAGGCAGAGTTTGCTGCACGTTACACAGAAGAGGAGTTGGAGGAGAAGGCTCCGCTTATCCACAAATACTTCCACGACGACGTGCAGAAGATGGCTATGCGTAACATGATTCTCGACGAGGGTAAGCGTCTCGACGGTCGTCGCACCGACGAGATTCGTCCTATCTGGTGCGAAATCGACTACCTGCCCGGCGCTCACGGCTCGGCAATCTTTACTCGTGGCGAGACACAGTCGCTCACAACCGTAACACTCGGCACAAAGCTCGACGAGAAGCAGAAGGATGAGGTCTTGGTACAGGGTAGCGAGCAGTTTGTTCTGCACTACAACTTCCCACCCTTCTCGACAGGTGAGGCGCGTCCCGCACGTGGTTTGAGCCGTCGCGAGATTGGTCACGGCCACTTGGCATGGCGTGCATTGAAGCCTATGGTACCCCTGGGCGAGGAGAATCCCTATGCAGTGCGCGTTGTATCGGACATCTTGGAGTCTAACGGTTCGTCATCTATGGCAACCGTATGTGCCGGCACGTTGGCACTTATGGACGCCGGCGTCAAGTTGCGTAAGCCCGTATCGGGTATTGCCATGGGTCTTATTTCGGACTCTGCAACAGGTCGTTGGGCAGTATTATCGGATATCTTGGGCGACGAGGACCACTTGGGCGATATGGACTTCAAGGTTACAGGTACTCGTGACGGTATCACCGCAACACAGATGGATATCAAGGTTGATGGTCTCTCGTACGAGGTATTGGCAAAGGCTTTGGAGCAGGCGCGTCAGGGTCGTCTTCACATCCTCGATAAGCTCGTTGAGACTATCGCCGAGCCCCGCGAGGACTACAAGCCTTTCGTACCCCGCATCGTACAGATTACCATTCCGCAGGATTTCATCGGAGCTGTTATCGGCCCGGGCGGTAAGGTTATTCAGGAGATACAGAAGACCACAGGCACCACCATCACCATTACCGAGGTTGATGAGAAGGGCATCGTGGACATCTTTGGTCAGGACAAGGAGGCTCTGGATGCTGCATTGTCACGCATCAAGGCTATCGTTGCCGTACCCGAGATTGGCGAGACCTACAACGGCAAGATTCGTTCGATTGTAGATTTTGGTGCCTTCGTAGAGATTCTTCCCGGCAAGGATGCTCTGCTCCACATCTCGGAGATTGACTACAAGCGTTTCGAGACCATGGAGGAGACAGGCTTGAAGGAGGGTGATATGATCGAGGTTAAGCTCATCGCCAAGGATCAGAAGACAGGCAAGCTCAAACTCTCACACAAAGCGTTGTTGCCCAAGCCCGAGGGTTGGGTAGAGCGCGAGCCCCGCGAGCGCAAGCCTCGTGAGGGTGGCGAGAAGAAGGCACCCCGCGGTCCGCGTCGCGACAAGTAGTCGTACGGCATCGCAATCGACAAAAAAAAGCATGACGCCATCGTACCATATCTATATATATATAATAAATGTATGGTACGAGGCGTTAGCAAGAATAAAGAGCAAATAGAAAATTATTTAGAATAACTTATTTTTAACTTAACATTTAATTATGAAGAATCTTTTCAAGATGAGCGTTGTGCTCACCGTGGCAGTTCTTACCCTTACAGGCTGCAACTGCTTTAAGAAGATGGCAAAGAACAAGGATGACGTTAAGCTAACCTGCACTCCCGAGGTGTTGGTGCTCAACAACGGCAAGGTTGAGGCTGACGTTAATGTTACCTTCCCCGAGAAGTACTTCAATGCCAAGGCCGTATTGAAGGTTACTCCCGTAATCGTATTCGAGGGTGGTGAGGTAGCTGGTACTACACAGTACTTCCAGGGTTCGAAGGTTGATGATAACTACACTGTTATCGACAAGAAGATGGGTGGCAACTACACCATGCACGTATCGTTCCCCTACGACGAGCGTATGGCTTGCAGCGAGCTTCAGCTTCGTGCCGAGATTAAGTGCCCCAAGGGTGCATGCAAGGAGTTCACATTGGTAAACCTCAACAATGGCGCTATTCCCACCAAGGAGGAGGCTGCTATCTTGGCTGCCGGTGGTGCCGAGGCTGATGCGTTGAAGCGACAGTTTGGCTTGACCATCGCCGAGGGTATCAACACTTTGCAGCGCGACTTGGACTTTGCTGCTGCAATGCAGGACATGGAGACCGGTTACAAGAATGTTATCACCGAGGTTACCAAGGCTAACTACATGTACGCTATCAACTCTTCATCTTTGACCAACAAGGCAAAGAAGAGCGACGAGCTTACAGCATTCCAGGAGTTGGCTATGCAGCAGAAGGATAACGACCGCATCAAGCAGAACATCTATGTTAATGGTTACGCTTCACCCGATGGTCCCGAGAAGTTCAATGACAAGCTCTCTGCTGCACGTAGCAAGTCAGGTCAGAAGGCTGCCGAGAAGCTTTTGAAGGAGGTAGGTATCACTCTCGACGCCGCATCTTATGGTGAGGACTGGGAGGGCTTCAAGGAGCTCGTTATGGCATCGGACATCGAGGATAAGGCTCTTATCATCTCTGTTTTGAACAGCTACGATTCATCTTCGGATCGCGAGAACCAGATCAAGAACCTCTCACAGGTATTCGACGTTTTGAAGAAGGAGATCCTTCCCCAGTTGCGTCGTGCACAGCTCGTAAACAGCTCTGACATCACCGGCAAGACCGATGACGAGATGATCGCTTTGGTACGTAGTGGCAAGTTCGCCGAGCTCGACGATAAGGAGATGTTGCACATCGCTTCAACTCGCAAGCTCGCTTTGAACGAGACTATCGCTACTTTGGAGGCTGCTGCAAAGACATACAAGAGCGCTACTATCTACAACAACCTTGGCGTAGCTTACGCAGAGGCTGGCGAGGCAGCAAAGACTCTTGCAGCATTCAACGATGCTGTAAAGGTTGGTGGCAACTCATCGGAGATCAACAACAACCTCGCTCTTGCTAACCTTATGAATGGCAACACCGAGGCTGCCAAGGGTTACACTGCAAATGCAACTGCCGAGACCAAGGCTTTGGCTGCTGCTGCCGAGGGTAACTACGCTGCTGCACAGTCACAGCTCGACGGCTACAACGCCGCTATCGCAGCTACAATGAACGCTGATTACACAGCTGCAAAGCAGTTCATCGCTAACGACAACACTGCAAAGGCTGACTACTTGCGTGCTGTTATCGCTACCAAGCAGGGCGATATGGCTACTGCAACTGCACAGCTCAAGAGCGCTATTGCAAAGGACGCTTCATACGCAGAGCGTTGCCAGAAGGATGTAAACTTGCGCAACTACATCGGCAAGGAGATCGTTCTCTAATCCGCAAGGCTAAATATTACAAACAAACGTGGGTGACTAATTTACTTTTAGTCACCCACGTTTAGTTAAGCGGTTGAATAAAAAGATTTTGTTTTAGGATTACGCCCCCAAAAGCGGAGTTTACTCGGCGTAAATGAGTACCTTTAGGGCAAGCAGAGTTGTTGCAAGAGGGTATTGGATACAAGGCTCAACGAACTTCGAGGCGATGGGTTGTACCTTGCGTACTGCCCATTGATGAGATAATTCGTTAGCGGAAGTTGATGATGCCTTATCGTAACAAAGAACGACAAAATAGACTTTTTATTCATCCGCTCATTTTTTTTACCACATTACTATCGTTTCACGATACTGCTATGGATTGTATTCGTCGTTCCACTCTCGGTAGGGATGTTCGCGCAGACGGGCGTTGTAGTAGCGCTTGTCGCCCGTAACCTCCTTGCCAAGCCATGCGGGACGCGCAAACTCCTCGTCGGCACTCTGCAACTCAACCTCGGCAATGGTTAGCCCCTCATTCTCGCCATAGAACTCATCGACCTCGAAGGTGTGACCCTCATACTCCACGTAGTAGCGACGTTTGTCAATGACGGCACCCACTGCCAACTTCATAAGTTCGCGTGCACCCTCCATATCAATCTGCCGCTCCCACTCGTAGCGCGACACTCCGCCATCGTGTGACGGGCCCTTGATGGTAAGCCATGCTCGATTGTCGCCTATGCGCACACGTACGGTGCGCAGTCCCGTGGCGATGTATCCCTGAATGATACGCATAGAGTTGTGGGCGAATAATTTATACTCGCCCACAACCAAAAACTTTCGTTCAATCTCTTGTGCCATACAGCTACATCTCGGGAGCAAACATCGGATCCCACGAAGGAAGCATTATAGGCTTCTGGTTCAACAGACGCAACGTAGCCTCGGGGATATACTTCTTATCAACCACAACGCGGAACATATACTCCTCGAACCACTCGTCGGTCATAATGAGGTTGCCCTTGTAACCAGACTCCGCACCCCAGCTATTCTCTACCATCCACTTCTTGGCATTACCCTCGTCGTCTAAATCTACGGCTATAAGCGTCATAGCGTGCGATGAGCCACTTGCGAAAGTGCGAACACGCTCCTCCTTGTTCATCGGGAACTCGACACCCATCAACGACTCATAGTCGAAGTTTGCTATATCGAGCATACCACGCTTACTATCGAGGAACTTGCCGACGTCGCACGAGAAATACATAGCCGTATTATCCTTTATCGAGGCGATAGCCAAAGCCTTAACCTCATCAATCGGGAGGTTGAGATATACCCAGTTGTCACCATCATAAACATGGCGGTCATACTCAATCTCATACACCTTATAATACTCGCGCGTGGGGTCGTTCATAACCATTACAAAGTCCTCTTCGAGATCGATGCCACCGAAGTACTCCTCGTAGAACGACTTGGGAGTATAGAGCTTGGTCTCAACGGGATTACCATCGCTATCGCAACGCGTCCACTCAAACTCGACGGGAGGCTCACCAAAGGCTCGTACAAGCATGCCATATATCTCCTGTAACATCTCCATCTTCAAGGCGATGGGGGCACGGCGATCCTTCTGTGCACGAAGGGCAAGACCATACTCACGCAATTTGAGTTTGAGGAGGTTGGCAATCTGCGTTGTGTTGTTGCTCTGGTAGTTCTCGGGCATGACATTCGAAGGCACAACGCCATACTTCATAATAAGGTTCGACACACCCGTAAACTGACCGCCATCGCTCAACGGATTCTTGAAGAGCCACTCGACCTGACGATCCTCCATAGGCAGATGACGAGTGTCGATTACCGCCTGCAAAAAGAGGTTACACTTCTCCAACTGGTCGTAGAAAAAGAGATAGTTCTGCGAGAACTCCATCGAAGGGAGCTGCTGCTCATCTATCATCTTTGCACGCAAAACATTAAGACCCGTGAAGAGCCAACAACGACCCGACTGTTGTTGGTCGGTGATACCCTTGGTCTTTACACGATGTGAGAAGTGAGTATCGATCATCGCCATGTTATCGGCATTTGCAGCAAGTTCGGGAATGGGATTGTGAGCCAAAGCATTACGTGCCGCCTTCTCTGCCTGTGATGCTACATGCTCGGTGCGCAACTGCTGCAACATGTCGTCCGAGATTCCACCCTTGTCCTGCTGCGCGCATACCACGCCAAAGCTCATCACGGCAAGGGTTAAGGTAAAGAGTTTTTTCATAATTTAATCTATGTTTTAAGGTTTTTCGTATTACACAATTGTAGTCACAATACGTTACAAATATAGCGTATTTATCGCACTTATGCAAACATCGGGATAATACAGACACCTTTTAGAGCAGGTGCGAGGCATATTTGTAGATAATAGCCCACACCACAAATCGAGCCCCCTTACCAATGAGCATCCAGAATGCTGCGGGCATAAACTTCACTTTGAAGAATCCAAGAACAATGGCAAAGAGATCGCCAACAAAGGGTAGCCACGTGAGAAGAGCCAACCACGCGCCCCACCTCTCGACGCTCTTCTGGTAGCGTTCGATGGTTTCGCGCTTAACCTTAAACCACCTCTCAATCCACTCCATCTTGCCAAGCCAGCCCAACCAATAAGAGGTGAGTCCTCCAAGCCAATTGCCAATGGTTGCAACAATCACGGTGGGTACCACCCCGGCACCGGCTATGAGCATACCCACGAGCAACACATCGGAGCTGAACGGGAAGACCGTAGCTGCGAGAAACGAGCCTACAAAGAGCCCTATGTATCCATATTCGAGTAGTTGCTCCATACGCCAATACTGTGGAGCAAAGATAATACAAATTTTCAATAGAAAAAAGGTTGGTAATGCCCATATCCTGCTACATTGCGGGGCACTCCTACCTATCCATCAATATGACAACTAAAAAAACGAAAGTAGATAATTTCGAAAAAATAAGTTTTTTTGCAAGAAAAATGGGATAGATGCAACAAGATTTACAAATTTTGATTACTTTTGTTGTTGGTTTGCGCAAGTAAGTTTTTGCGTGCAGTACAGACGAACCTAAAACATTAAAACTAACAATAGACTAATCAATGAAGCGCATTTTGGTTTTGGGTGCCGGCGGTCAGATCGGATCTGAGTTGGTACCATATCTTCGCTCAATCTACGGTGCATCGAATGTAGTTGCTACCGACGTTAAGCACAACGCCGTATTGGCAGAGGCTGGTCCGTTCGAGGCCCTCGACGCTCTCGATGCCAAGAGCTATGCCGAGCTTGTCGATAAGTACAAGATTGACTCTATCTTCAACCTCGTAGCTCTTTTGTCGGCTACCGGCGAGAAGAACCCCCAGTTGGCAATGCGTATCAACATGGGTGCTTTGGAGAACTCGTTGGAGATTGCTCGCGAGAAGAATTGTGCGGTATTTACCCCCAGCTCAATCGGTGCTTTTGGTGGCGACTTCCCCCGCGACAAGACTCCGCAGGATACGGTCATGCAGCCCAACACAATCTATGGCGTATGTAAGGTTACGGGCGAGCTACTCTCGAACTACTACCACACACGCTTTGGCGTAGATACACGTTCGGTACGCTTCCCCGGTATCATCTCAAACGTTACCCTCCCCGGTGGCGGTACTACGGACTATGCAGTTGAGATCTACTACGAGGCTGCCAAGGGCAATAAGTTTGTCTGCAACATCGCACCCGACGTCTATATGGATATGATGTACATGCCCGATGCACTGCGCGCCACGGTAGAGCTTATGGAGGCCGACCCCTCGAAGCTCAAACACCGCAACTCGTTCAACATCGCTGCTATGAGCTTCACTCCCGAGATTATTCGCGAGGTTGTTGAGCGCCACGTGCCCGGCTTCCAGATGGAGTACAACGTCGATCCCGTCAAGGATCAGATTTCACGCAGCTGGCCCAACTCGTTGGATGACACTTGCGCACGCGAGGAGTGGGGTTGGAAACCACAGTGGGATTTGGAGTCTATGACCGAGGATATGCTTCGTGCCGTACGCGCCAAGCTCAACCTCTAATCCATAGAGAGCCAATTGAAAATATGGGGTGCCAGAGATAAAAACTTGGCACCCTTTTCAGTAATATAATAAATAGGTTTATGGTACACTTCGACTCAGATTATATGGCAGGCGCACATCCCGAAGTTATGGATGCCCTTGTACGCACAAATGGAGAGCAGACACCGGGATATGGTGCCGACAGCTACACCGCCGAGGCACGAGAGCTGATTCGCAAGGCTACGGGGTGTGCCGACGCACAGGTAATATTCTTGGTGGGTGGCACGCAGACCAACGCCACAATCATCGATGGCATCCTCGCACGCCACGAAGGGGTCTTGGCTGCCGAAAGCGGACATATCGCCGTACACGAGGCGGGAGCAATAGAGGCATCGGGACATAAGGTCCTGACACTACCCCACTACGACGGGAAGGTACGGGCAGAGGATGTAGAACGCTACATCGAGGAGTTCTATGCCGACGCCACATATCCACACATGGTAGCACCCGGCATGCTCTACATATCGCAGCCTACGGAGTATGGCACGATATATTCGTTGCGCGAGCTTCGTGCGTTGAGCAACGCCTGTCATCGCCACGACATACCTCTCTATATCGACGGTGCGCGCATGAGTTATGCTCTTGCTGCCGAGGGTGCAGACTTCACACTATCGGACATCGCTCGATGTGCCGATGCCTTCTATATTGGTGGCACAAAGTCGGGAGCACTGTTTGGCGAAGCCGTGGTAATCACAAACAACTCCCTATGCCGCAACCTCTTTCCATTGGTTAAGCAGCATGGTGCACTGCTTGCCAAGGGGCGTCTGTTGGGCATACAGTTTGGGGCTCTCTTCCGCGATGGCTTATACGAGCGCATAGGCAGACACGCCGTGGAGCTTGCCATAAGAGTTCGCGAAGGATTGCGCAGCGAGGGCTACGAGATTGTTATCGAGTCACCCACCAACCAGCAGTTCCTGCGCCTACCCAACGACCTCATAGATCGCCTACACGCGGTTGCCACGTTCGACTATTGGGGTCCGCGCGGCAAGGAGGAGAGCATCGTCCGCTTTGTCACAAGCTGGGAGACACGCGAAGAGGATGTCGAAGCGCTATTGGCAGCGGTAGAAACGAAGTAGAAGTAGATAGCAAAGATAATGATGCAGAGAGCGGTGCTCTCTGCATCATTACCATAAAGCAAGAGGTGTATCCACCCTATAATATCTTTACCAACTCCGCAACGGCGCGTCCACGATGCGAGATAGCATTCTTCTCCTCGGGCGACATCTCGGCAAAGGTTACGTCGAAACCATCGGGAATGAATAACGGGTCGTAGCCAAAGCCACCACAGCCCGCCTCCTGCATGGCTATGCGACCCTCGACAATGCCCTCGACTTGTTGCTCATTGCCACCGCGTATGAGCGATATAACGGTGCGGAAACGCGCCTTGCGACACGCCTTATCCGCAAGTTCAGCAAGCAGCTTGCGGTTGTTGGCGGCAAAGTCGTGACCATCCGTAGCATAGCGCGCCGAGTGTACCCCCGGAGCCCCACCAAGAGCCTCGACCTCCAAGCCCGTATCGTCGGCAAAGCAGTCCAAGCCCGTGCGCTCATAGACATATCGCGCCTTAATCGAGGCATTCTCATCGAGCGTAGCGCCATCTTCGGGAATATCCTCGATAATGCCGACATCGCTCAACGTTACAATCTCGTACTTATCGCCAAGCACCGCCCTAACCTCGGCGAGCTTATGCGCATTATTTGTTGCAAATACAATCTTCATTTTCAATATAATAGTATTGTTTATATCTATTCGGACTCTAATAGGTCGGTGTGAACAAAAAGCAGATTCTTCGAGTACTCGACTCTGACCTTATCCCACGAATCATAGCGTGTATCACGACACTCGACATATATCAATCCAACATGAGGCTCCCACTTATCGTTGTAGGTGATATGTCTAATGTAGGATGATAGGTATAGGGGCTTTGATTCGCTACATGCATAATCTATAATCGCAATCTTACCTTCGTACTTTACTACACCGCCCTCCTCGAAACCACCCGCAGCATCATACCCCACAACGAGGTTTGCTTCGCCCGTTACACGGTCATACGACAAGCTGCGCATGTCGAGAGAGAAGTTGCCTTCGCCAAGCGACGTAATCACAGCATCGCAATTCCATGCGCCATGACGGTTGATATACCACTTGCCACCGTTCATAAACGAACACGCGTTGGTGCTTATAGTATAGTAGGTGTTGTATCGGGTGGAGTTGCGACCACTCTCCGGTGCGAGGTGGAGGTGGTGGACATTGCCATGCGTCTCTATCTTTGTGATGTTGTGACGCTCTTTATACGCCTCGATGTCGCCACCATTGTAGATAGCATCGTCGTACTCTATCATCATCCCCAGCATATCGTTTATGCGGTTGAAATCCTCCCATGCAACGTTCCATACGACGTTTGCGAATATGTCCGTATGGTGGTCGTCGTATTCGCGATCGACAACGCACGATGAGAACATCGCAACGGACGCTACCACGCCCAACAAATATTTAATCATAAATCGCTTCATAATACGTATTATCTCTTTGTTGCAATCTTAAAACCTACTCCGGCACGCAAAACGCCACTTGCGCCACTGCCAATCTCGAAGAAACCATAGAACTTTCTGCCAACCTCCAAGCCCACGAACGTAGCATCGTACATTGGAACTACGACTCCCATCGAGCGATGAAAGCGCGACGCTATACCCGCTCCAAATGACGAATACATCTGCAACTTATTGCGACAGAGCCAATCGAATCGTACATTTACGAGCAACGCCACGTAGTAGGTATTGTCGCGATAGAGCAACTCATCTGTTACGATGTGGCGTTGTGCTTGCCACGATGCTGCAAACACACCTTTGCACCCTATGCGCACACGATAGCCTACATGCATCGAGTATTCGGCAGTGAGGTTTGCCAACACACGCTCGTTACCCTCTCTGTAACGATACGATGCCAACCTATCGCTCTTGAACACATGGTTTGGGAGCAACTCACGGTCGTCCATCAACGGAGGATACAACATAGCCAACGACACCAAACCGGGCACGCCATAGCCTATGCGGAAGTTGTGTTGCGTATCTGCCGATGATTTCGCCTTTTGAGGCACTACATTCACGCTCTCGACACACTCCCAATCCCTGTCACACGTAGCAGGGTTATCAGATGTCGGAGCATAATACTCCTCGACAACATAACTTGCACTCCTCTGCTTTATTTCATCGTCGGTTATCTGCACTTGCGCCACACAATACACATACGGAGCAAATAACCCTATTAGAAGTAATATAGCCCATCGTTTCATCGCTCGCTCCTATTTTTTGCATTAAACCTATACCCTATACCCATGCTTATCACACCGCGCGTACCGGTACCTATATCGCAGTAACCAAACCACTTGCGACCAACACTTATACCAATGAAGGTAACGTCGTATGATGCTCCCGGTTCTCTACGCGGCTTATGGTACTGAGGCTTCTCATAGTAGTAAAATGCAGCACCTATTCCTATACCGGAGTATAGCTGAACAATATTTCGACGCAACCATGCAAAACGCACCATGGGCATAAGCCCAAACGCATTGTAGTTGTAGGTATCGACACGCTTGAATGTGGTCTCGGCGAACTCCTTTGCAAAACCACCGCTCCACGTAAACGAGGCTCCGACGTATAGCCACTCATTACACCAATAGCCATAATCGAAGTTGAGCGTAACCCATCGAGGGGGAGCAATTTTTGTATCTTCGCTCGCCACATTATTAAATTGTGGAATCCAAATGTCATCTGTCGTGTAAGATATGTCCGGGAGGAAACTCGCGAAGCCCAGACCTGCACGTAGCTCGTGCGTGCACGCAACGACAGGTTTTCGAACCCAAGCTGCCCTATACTTCGATGTTTCGTGTGGCGTAAACTGCACTTTGTAGCTTCCGAGCGAGTCGCGAAAGCGGTAGGTGTATTGAGCCGACAGAGTATTTGGCGTAGAGATTGCGCTCACCACCAAAAAGGCCACACATCCAAGTAGTGTTTTAACTCTTCGCATCTTACCTAAAATATAATATTCAACAACTAACCTAACCCGAATTTCGTAGCTCTACGCTACTCGGTGCGGGCAACCTCCAACTCCGAGAGGCGATGGTCGAGTTCTATCTTCTGGATGATGGTCTTAACCACGACATCTATCTCCGAGCCCTCGGAGTAGTCGGCAGGACAAACGTGGTTTACACGGTTGTCGCGTATAAGGTCGTTAAGGTGGCTACGCTGCCCCTCCTCCTCGGGATTATAGACCGCAATAGAGTGTCCACCAAAATTCTTCACAAGGCGCATACACGGAATATCTGTCGTGCCATCGCCAAAGTATATCATGCGGCTAAACGGCACCGGACGCTTGCTCTCCTCCATAAAACGATTTACGTCTTTGGTATCGAAGACCGACTCTACGCCCTTGTTTATCTTGAATATAAACTGCGTTTTGTTGGTATAGTTTACCGCCACAGCAGGCCAATAGGCAATGCCATCGACATTGTATAGGAACGAGCAGGCGTAGATATTCTTAAACTCGTGAGCTATCGCCGTACCCTCGATAATCTCCTTCAAGCCCGACGAATTGACGTAGTGGAGGATGCGTATGCCACGCTCAGCACCATAGGCATTGATACGCGCAAACCACTCCTTGACACCCTTATAAAACTCGACATTGCGACCCGACTCTCTGAATGCCTCACGTCGCAATGACAAACCCTTGGACTGCGCCTCCTGAATCATACGCGCCATATAGGTCAGCACCTGGTCGGCATCCTGCTCCTCGGCAAGCGTATTGGCTTCGTGCCAAAACTCCATATTGCTCTTGCCGACGGCGGGAATAAAGTCGTACTCCTGCATGTTGCCCGGAGCCAACGTACCATCGAAATCGTAGATTAGTGCAACGGTAATCTTCTCGTTCATGGGGATAAATTGGGGATAAAGATGTTAATTACTTAAATATTTGGCTCAAATATACAAAATTTTCACTACTTTTGCAACTATACGATAACGAACATAGACAAATAACATTTTTATGGACTTTAAGGAAGTAGTACGCAAGCGTCGCTCGACACGTCGCTATACGGGCAAGCCCGTAGAGGTGGAGAAGTTGCGCTCGGCAATGGAACTTGCATTGCTTGCACCATCATCAAAGAATACCCGTTCGACACGTCTTATGGCGGTAACAAACCTCGATAAGGTTCACGCCTTGGGGCGTCTTCGCGATTGGGGCTCATCACTTTTGGAAGAGGCAGGAGCTGCCATCGTAATCCTTGGCGAGGAGGAGGCAAGCCCCATGTGGCAGACAAATGCCTCGATAATGGCAAACACCTTGCAGTTGGCCCTTGTAGATGAGGGTCTGGCATCGTGCTGGGTACATGTGGGCGACTACCTAACGCTCAAAGACGACCCCACGAGTCAGCGCAGCGAGGAGTATGTGAAGCAGATACTCCCCGAGATTCCCGAAGGATACAGAGTATGGTCGGTAATATCTATCGGTTATGCCGACTACACCCCAAAACCCCTGCCTCCATACGAGGGTCCGGAACGAATACTCTTCGTAGAGTAGCCATGCGCAACATATTCGTATTGCTTGTCATAGCGCTATACAGCATCGCAGAAGTATCGGCACAGCTACGTTTCACAGAGGATGGCACGTTGAAGATTGTGCAGTTCACAGATGCCCACGTACGCGAAGACCGCAAGGACCAGATGGCAAAGACGGTAGCCCGCCTCGAATGGATTATACGTGAAGAGCAACCCGACGTTGTAATCTTCACGGGCGACGTGGTTTCGGGACGTCCCGCTGTCAAGGGGTGGCGCACGCTGCTCGATGCCGTAGCGCGTACCGAGACACCGTTTGTTGTGGTTTTAGGCAACCATGACCGCGAAGAGGACCTTAGTGCGTCAGAGATAGCAACCATCGTAAGCTCCTACCCCAACTCGCTCAACACCATGATGTCGGGCGAGTTGGACGACATTGTTATTGAGGTAGCATCATCCACGAGCAGGAGTGTTGCAGCGCTACTCTACTGCATCGACTCCAACGACTATTCGCCGGATGAAGAGTATAAGGGCTACGGATGGATTGAGGAGGAGCAAATAGAGTGGTATCGCACCATGTCAGCACACTACACCGCACTTAATAATGGCACACCACTACCGGCATACGCCTTCTTCCACATACCTCTGCCCGAGTATCGCATAGCCTACGATGACCCCAGAAACGTAGCCTATGGCATACGCAAGGAGGCAGAGTGTGCACCAACATTCAACAGCGGGATGTTCGATGCGATGAAGAGTTGTGGCGATGTAGTAGCCACCTTCGTAGGTCACGACCACAACAACAACTATGTTGTTCCCTATCAGGGTATTGCGCTTTGCTACGGACACTTTTCGGGCGACCAGACCGTATATAACAAGCTATACAGCGGAGTGCGTGTCATAGAGCTCATGGAGGAGAGCGGTTCATTCTCGACATGGATACGCGACTACCGTTCGAAGCACCGCAATACGATACGCGACAACGTTCGTTTTGACCGAGAGCGTGGCATATTCGTCGAGCAATAACGGGGTGTAGTTTTCATTTTTCAAGTTTTTTCACTACCTTTGTAGTTTAGGATATGCCCCACTTGAATTTGTGAAGGAATAAAGCGAAAAATAATATGTACGATGTAATAGTTATAGGCGCAGGTGCAGCCGGTCTTATGGCGGCAGGCACAGCGGCCATGAGCGGACGCTCGGTACTTCTGGTCGAGAAGATGGAGAAGGCGGGACGCAAGATACGTATCACGGGCAAGGGACGATGCAACCTGACTAATGCCCGCCCCGCAGAGGAGTTTTTAGAGAAGGTACGCACCAATGGCGACTTTTTTTCGGTGGCATTTGCCGAGTTCAACAATCGCGCTACGATAAAGTTCTTCGAGCGACAGGGCGTCAAACTCGACATCGAGCGTGGCGAACGCGTCTTTCCCAAGAGCGGAAAGGCATGGGATATAGCCAATGCGTTGGTTGAGTTCTGCGAAGATAAGGGCGTCAAGATAAGCTACAAAACCCGCGTAACAGAGATTCTTACCATCGATGGCAAGGTCTCGGGCATCAAGTACATAAATGCACGTGGCTTCGAGCGCCGCGAGGAGGCGGAGCACGTAATCGTAGCTACGGGAGGCGTAAGCTACCCCTCGACAGGCTCGACGGGTGACGGCTACGACTTTGCAGCCTCGGTAGGACACTCCATTGAGCCGGTACGTCCATCGCTCACTCCGCTCGTAACGTCACATCCCCAGAAGGAGTATCTCAACGGCTTACTGCTTAAAAACGTGGGCGTCAAACTATTCATCGACGGCGAGTTGCGTCAGGAGGAGTTTGGCGAGATGGGCTTCTCGGAGCGTGGCATCGAGGGCGCCGTGGCGCTACGCATAAGCCGCGACGCTGTGGATGCCATCATCGACGAGCGCAAGGTGAAGATTGTTGTGGACCTAAAACCGGCGCTCGACGAGGAGACACTGCTAAACCGCATCGAGCGCGAGATTAGCGAGATGCAACCATCGGAGTTCTTCTCGGAGCTACTGCGCAAACTCGTACCCAAGCAGCTTGTTGTGCCTCTCGCCAAGGAGGTCGATTTCCACTCGAAAACCTATGTCAGCAAACTCTCCGAGGCGGAGAAGTTACGCCTTGTAAAGATTTTGAAGGGCATGGTATTCCCAATCGTAGATTACGCACCATTCCAATTTGCGGTCGTAACGGCAGGTGGCGTGGCGTGTGACGAGATAAACAAATATACACTCGAATCGCTCAAAGTCAAGGGTCTCTATTTTGCCGGCGAGGTACTCGATATCGACGCCAACACCGGAGGTTACAACCTACAAATAGCCTTCTCGACAGGACGATTGGCAGGTCAGTTGAAAAAGTAAAACAGCACTACTATGAAACGTTCGGGACGAACACTCAAACAGCGACTCTACGGGTTGAAGCACCTCTCGTCGCGCCTGCGTCGTGCCCGCTATTTTCGTGGTCACGGCGTACACTCGCCCTACATATACAACATTGTAAGACAGGTTTTTATGCGCTCTACGCCCATCAGCAACGACCACGCCCTATACGATGCTTTGCAATGCAAGGACATAAAGCATAGACGCGCTCTGCAACTGCAAAATCTCTGCACCTTTTGCGACTACTCGTCGTGGAGTATCGACAAGCTGACGGAGGATGTATCACTGCTGATAGCGACACTCGACGTTGCAGCCGACCATCTTGCCTACTATGCACAACGAGCAACCGAGATTGGAGCTACACTATGCATCATTGCCCCCTACCACGACGCCACACGCTGGGAGGCATGCAGCGCCATTATCGAGGCGCACCACTCAACATCGGTGGATAACAGAGGCTACCTGCTCCTCTTCAACAACCACCTTCCAAAACAGCGATTCCGCCTATAACAACAATTTAGATATGAAGATATACACACGTACAGGAGATAAGGGCTCGACATCGCTTATCGGTGGCGAGCGCGTCAAGAAGTTCGACCTGCGGGTCGAGGCGTATGGCAGCGTCGATGAACTCTCGTCATTCATTGCCCTGCTCACCGACAAGCTACGCGCCGAACCACGCTTTGGCGACAAGGTCGAGGAGCTACAACGCATATCATCACAACTTATGACCGTGGCGGCACTATTCGCCGTAGGCAGAGGTGGCGAGGGTAAGATTGCCCCCATTGCCGAGGAGCGCATCGTCGAAATCGAGGAGCTTATCGACCGCATGCAGGCGGAGTTGAAGCCCATCGAGAAGTTTACGATACCAGGAGGTGCTGTGGAGGTTTCGCTATGCCACGTTTGCCGCACGGTGTGTCGTCGTGCCGAGCGCGCCGCATTGCGAGCCGGCGAGGAGCATGCCATAGACAGCAGCGCCACACGCTACCTGAATCGCCTCTCGGACTACCTCTATACGCTTGGCAGATGCCTCACAGAGCGATTGGAGGTGGAGGAGACGCTATGGATTCCGTAGTATTGTCAAAAGGTCGAATCTATTGATGCTCAAACAATTCTTTGATTTTCTATTGTTTGTATAAAATTATTTTATATATTTGCACGCCAAAACGCAACATAAGTGCGTTAGTAGCAACGATAACAGCTTATACAAACATATAAAACCAGATAACAGCTATGTATTGGACATTAGAGCTTGCATCGAAATTGGAGGACGCTCCATGGCCTGCAACCAAGGAGGAGCTTATCGATTACGCTATTCGTTCGGGTGCTCCGTTGGAGGTTTTGGAGAACTTGCAGGAGATTGAGGACGAGGGTGATATCTACGAGTCTATCGAGGATATTTGGCCCGACTACCCGTCGAAGGACGACTTCTTCTTTAACGAGGAGGAGTATTAGTCAGCAGGCATCGACATAGGTGCTGATTACATGACAGAGAGAGGGGAACGAGAAAAAAAATCTTGTTCCTCTTTTGTTATGTGGAGCTATCTATATACAACTGCATCTGCAACGCTACCCGCTACCTGCTACTCAATTTTTAGGGTGCACCATTGCAATCGACAAGGAAAATTTGTGTTAGTTGAATAATTTACGCTATATTTGTCGTCATAAATCGAATATAGAGATGAAAGTAATGGAGAACATCAAGCATAAGTGTCGCTCGGCATACGACACTACGAAGCGCGCGTGCAACAATATGTGGCAGAGAGTAAAGCCATATACATCAAAAACTTATGAGTTTATACGACGTCCCTTAAGCATCACCACGCTCTGCGCCATATTGAGCCTCTTCACGATGATTGTCTATAACATTCCGGTTATCAAAGCAGTCTTCGAGAATACATCGGACAACTTCAACGGCGTATGGCTCTTTATCAGCTTCATCATCCTGATGCTGATTCTAAACTTCCTGCTCTACTACATCCTGCTCTACTTTGGACGTGTCGTGGGCAAGGTCATCATCGCCTTCACCTTCATCTGTAACGCGCTGTGCCTCTACTTTATCAACGGCTACCACACAATTATCTCACAGGAGATGATGGGCAACGTCTTCAATACGCGCTTCTCGGAGGCGTCGGGATTCTTCTCTATGGGGTTACTCATGTACATCATCTTCTTGGGTGTCGTCCCCGCCATTCTCATCTTCATGGTGCGCATCAAGTATAAGTCGATATGGCGCTTCCTGATATGCTTCGTGACAACGCTTGCCATAACCTTTGGCACAGCATATACCAACAAGAAGAATATCCTATGGATCGACCGCCACGCCACACAGGTCGGAGGTCTGCTTATGCCCTGGTCATACACGGTAAACACCATACTCTATGTGCGACAGTGGATAGAGATGAATCGTCCGCAGATACCGCTGCCCGAGGGTAAGATTACCACCGAGGGCAAGGACCTCGTCGTGTTGGTTATCGGCGAGTCTGCACGTCGCGACCACTTCTCGCTCTATGGCTACGAGCGCAACACCAACCCGCTGCTTGCCAACGACGACGTAACGCCACTTATCGCCACTTCGGCATACAACTACACTACCGCAAGCGTCAAGGCCATCTTGGACCATAAGCCCACCGACGACCGTTATGAGATTCTGCCCAACTATCTGCATCGCTGTGGTGCCGACGTCATCTGGCGCACGAGCAACTGGGGCGAGCCACGCCTAACTATCGAGAAGTTCTACGACAATAAGGCGCTGGGAGAGCGCTATCCGGGCACCGACCCCAACTACGACGAGATACTTATTGCGGGCTTGAAGGAGGAGATTCTCGCCAGCGACAAGGATAAGATTTTGGTTGTGCTTCACACCAGCACCAGCCATGGCCCTATCTACTACTCGAAGAGTCCGTTGCAATTCAAGCACTTCCTGCCCGAATGTCGTGAAGTTGAGATGGCAGATGCCAATATCTCGGAGCTTGTGAACGCCTACGACAACACCATAGTCTATACCGACTATATCCTGCACTCCGTTATCGAGACTCTGCGCGAGCTTCCCGATATTCGCAGCTGCATGCTCTACGTGTCGGACCACGGCGAGTCGCTCGGCGAGGGTGACATGTTCATGCACGGTCTGCCCGCACAAATGGCACCCATTGAACAGTTTATCGTACCCTTCATCGTGTGGTGCTCCGACGATGCCACCAAAATCAAGCCTCTTGCCGAAGTGGGTCAGTATCACGTCTTCCACAGCGTACTCGACTTCCTTGGCGTCGAGAGCCCTATTTTCAACGAGGAACTCAACATCTTCGATCGCGACGAGAGTAGCATACGCCACATTGAAGAGATTGCAGAGGGAGAAGAGGGTGCCGATGCTACCGAGGGAACAGAGGAGAGCAATAGCACAAATAGCGAGGAGTAAAACCCTCTACACAGAGATTGGCGAGGGCGGAACGCAATGTTCCGCCCTCGCCCTATTTATGCACTTCATCAACCTCATATCGTACCCCATGCCATTTTCATAACTATTTGTATATTATCGCACTTGCAAATTTATGCTATATGCAAAAATTTATTATAACTTTTTTGGAGTTTATGGATTTTTCATTATCTTTGTAATATAAAGAGTTGGCGAATAACTAACTGATAAGCAGAAAAATAGACGTTAAAGCAAACGTAACTCATTGAGGGGGGGGGTATTTAGCCTCTCTCACCTCAACTTCTTATTAAGGTAATTGAGATATGTGAGCTGTGTACAATGCTAACAGGGAACTAAATTATTAGGAACATAATTTTTGCATAACAAACAACTATTTTATTCACATTAACCTTTAATTTTATGAAAGCAAGATTTTTAGCTTTGGCGGCATTGGTGCTTGGTTTGGCATCGTGCCAGAACGACCCCGACGTCGTTGCCCCCGTGGGCGCTGACGAGGTGACCGTTCAGCTTGCTGTTTCGGCTGACGAGCTGGCTACACGTGCCGGTAAGGATGGTGCAGCTGACACACAGGCAGAGTTGAATAGTGCCTTCGGTGCTATCGACTATTTGCAGGGCAATGCTGGCGACTATCGTCAGGATTGGAACGACGTGGACCTTCGTTACGTCTTGGAGGTTTACGATGCTGCTGCGTCTTATGACGGCGCAAAGCCCGTTAAGGACCGTCAGGTAATCATCAAGGATGCCTACGAGCCCGTAGTATTCGACCTTCGCTTGGTGCCCAACCGCGAGTATCGTTTCGTTGTGTTTGCCGACTTCGTAGCAAATGGCAGCGCAGCATTGAGCGAGAAGGAGCAGTTGTTGGTTAATGGTATTCGCCACGAGATTGGCGCTACCTTGGCTGACATCACCGTATTCAACGAGGCTATCAACGACGAGGTTGGCGATGCTTACTTTGCTATCGAGGACATCGAGATTACTAACTCAGCTGCGCAGAACATCGTATTGCGTCGTCCCTACGGTAAGATTCGTGTCGTTGCTACCGACCTCGCAGAGCTCAACACAAACATCGACCCCAAGAGCGTAGTATTTACATACAATGCTTTGAACCCCGACAAGTTCAACGCCGTTACTGGCGCTATCTCGGGTGCGTATGTCAAGAAGGAGTTCAACGGCGAATACATCGATAAGGTTCGCACAAACATGGCTTCGCACATCTATAACGCAGGTTATGATGCCGAGGTTGCAACGGCCGTAAATGGTACTACAAAGCGCAACTCTCACATCACGCTGGTAACTGACTACATCCTCGCAACAGACACACAGAAGGCTATACAGTTCACAATGACTGTGAACGATGCTACTGGCAAGGAGATTAAGACCACCGTGTTCAACACCGACATCCCCGTACAGCGTAACTACCTTACAACAGTTATCGGTAACGTGCTTACTACGGCTACCGAGATTAAGGTAACTATCGACGACAACTTCGCTGGCGAGATCAAGAAGAATGTTGTATATGTTGATTCAGCAATACAGCTTCAGACGGCTCTTGACAACTTCGAGAATGGTCAAACAATCATCTTTGCAAACGACATCAAGGGTAATGTAACAGCCGAGCAGGTTGAGGGCGAGAACATCATTATCGATGGTAACGGCTTCAAGTATGACGGTACTATCTCGATTGATGGTAATTCGCGCCACACCGGCACCGAGACTATTACTATACAGAACATCAACTTCGAGACAAATGATTCGCTCTACTTCATTGAGCAGAACAGCACTGATGGCGCAGTACGCTACCCGCACAACGTAACTATCAAGGATTGTTCGTTCAAGGGCGCAGCAGACAAGACCGTTGTAGGTATGCGCTTCCGTCAGGGATATAACATCGTGGTAGAGAACTGTGTAGCTGACGGCACTACACGTGCTTCGGCATCAAACTTGCACTCTCTTGCACAGTTGTATGGCTGTACAGGCGTTCGCTTCGAGGGCATTTCGGTTAATGCCAGCGAGGGTGGTGTTTCATTTGGTACTTCAACAAACTGCGTAATTAAGGACGCTACTATTGTTGCAGGCGATTATGGCGTACGTGCTGATGCTTCGGTTGAGACAACTCTTGACATCGAGGATGTAAATATTGAGGCAACTGTTCCCTTTATCGCTCGCTACTTCACCGGCAACTACACCATCAATTTCTTGGGCGAGAATGAGTTGGAGGCTCCCGGCTACCAGGTAGTTTTGACCAACGGCAAGGATGATGCAGCATTCGTTGCTCCTACCGGCACTTATACATTGACCGGTGCAGATAACTTCCGTGTATTCCCCGGTGATAAGCTCTATGCATACAACCAAGCAAGCCTTCAATATCTTCTCAACAACGCAGCAGATGGCGACATTATCGAATTTGCTGCTGATATCAAGGGTGGTGTAGATGTTCCCGAGCTTGCTAACGCTACAATCACAATCGACGGTCGTTACTACAATTACGATGGTTCGTTCACCATTGTTGGTGGCACGAATTACAATGGCGCCACAACAGTATTCAAGAACATCAACTTTGTAACCTCTGACAACGCCGATTGGTTTGGCGATGCGTTCATCTACTGTAACGAGCAGAATGGCAACACACGTTATCCCGACAATGTAACTATCACGGGTTGTAGCTTCACAGCTAACGATGCTGCTGTTGATGTAACAGTAGGTGCAAAGTTCCGCTCACTCAAAGGCAATGTTACGATTGAGGATTGCGCTGGTAACGGCTTGCACTCTTTGGTTCAGCTAACATCTTGCAGCACCGCCAATGTATCTATCGACCGCGCAGGTGTAGTAAATTGCAAGAGCGGTATCTCGGTAGGCGATGCACAGGCTACTATCAAGAATACTAATATCGATGCTCGCGAGTATGGTATCCGAGCTAATGGTACAGTTGAGTACGCTCTTAACCTCGAGAACGTAACCATCACTGCCCAGAAGCCCGTTATCGCTCGTAAGGTATCTAAGAACTATGCCATCAACTTCACTGGCGCAAACACTTTGAATACCACCGGTTATCAGGTAATATTTACTACTGGCGATGACGCAGCAACATTCGCAGCTCCCGCAGCATACACACTCACCGGCGCAGACGGCTTCAAGGTATTCCCACGTGATGCCGATTTGAACAACTACGTTTACACCGCAGATGAGCTCAAAGAGGCTATCAAGGCTGGTCACGACGGCGAGACTATCCTCTTGCAGGGTGGTGTATTTGAGGGCACATTTAAGCCTGCATCTAAAAACCTTACTATTAAGTCGGCTGATGCCAACAATAAGGCAACTATCAAGGGTCGCGTAAATATCGATGGCTATGCTGATGGCATTAAATTCGAGGATATTAAGTTCGACATCAACGATGATTCAAAAGTAAAGAACTCATTCACAGGTACAAACTACAAGTACCCTGCTACCGTTGTTATCTACGCTTCAGCCACTAACTTTGAGGGTTGCGAGTTTAAGGCCGACATAGCATCAGGTGTTTGCGGCATCAACTACGCTGCACATGCTTCTGGTAAGCTTCTCAAGGTAAATAACTGTAAGTTCAATGGCGACTTCTATGCTGTTCGTTCACGTACACACTTCGAGATTACCAATAGCGAGTTTAATATCTTCTACAGTGAAGGTACTCTTGCAGCTGTATGGACTTGGGGTAATGGCAATAGCTGGACCGACAAGGTTGTGTTCACAGGCAATACCAACGTAACTACAAGCAAGGTGTATAGCGTTCAGCTTACATCTAGCACTTTCAACTATTGCGATATTAACTTTAATGTCCAGGGTAACACCAACTTCTATGAGTTGAAGGACAGCGTAAATTCAGCCCTTGACTTCACCGGCAAGACATTTGAGAGTGGTTCGGAGACCTTCTAATCGTTTACAACGATAATTCCAAAGCAGCATCCCAAAGGGGTGCTGCTTTTTTGTTGTATCGGACGCAAAAGAGTAGCAAA